>NZ_LZIR01000021.1 GCF_001667035.1 Mycobacterium sp. 852002-51057_SCH5723018 | reverse complement strand
CCTCCATTGGGCCCCCACCGCTCCCGCTGGCGGCTATGCCCCCCCGCCCCCCCCCGGGATGCCGCCCCCCCCCCCCCCCGTTTGGGGGGGGGGGGCTCCGCGTCGAACGGACTACTTGATGATCTTGACGACCCGGCCGGCGCCGACGGTGCGGCCACCCTCGCGGATCGCGAAGCGCAGCCCCTCGTCCATGGCGACGGGCTGGATCAGCTTCACCGAGATGTTGGTGTTGTCACCGGGCATCACCATTTCGGTGCCCTCCGGCAGCGTCACCACACCGGTCACGTCGGTGGTGCGGAAGTAGAACTGCGGACGGTAGTTGTTGAAGAACGGCGTGTGCCGGCCGCCCTCGTCCTTGGACAGGATGTAGACCTGGCCCTCGAACTCGGTGTGCGGCGTGGTGGTGCCGGGCTTGGTGACGACCTGCCCGCGCTCGACGTCCTCGCGCTTGATACCGCGCAGCAGCAGCCCCACGTTGTCGCCGGCCTGGCCCTGGTCGAGCAGCTTGCGGAACATCTCCACACCGGTGACGGTCGTCTTGGTGCTGGTCGGCTTGATGCCGACGATCTCGACTTCCTCGTTCACGTTGATCACGCCGCGCTCCACACGACCGGTGACCACGGTGCCGCGGCCGGTGATGGTGAAGACGTCCTCGACGGGCATCAGGAACGGCTTGTCGGTCTCGCGGACCGGGTCCGGGATCGACTCGTCGACCGCGTTCATCAGCTCCTCGACGGACTCGACCCACTTGGCGTCGCCCTCGAGCGCCTTGAGCGCGGAGACCCGCACCACCGGGGCGTCCTCGTCGAACTCCTGGGCGGCCAGCAGCTCGCGGACCTCCAGCTCGACGAGCTCGAGCAGTTCCTCGTCGTCCACGGCGTCGGCCTTGTTCAACGCGACCAGGATGTAGGGCACCCCGACCTGGCGGGCCAGCAGCACGTGCTCGCGGGTCTGCGGCATCGGGCCGTCGGTCGCGGCGACCACCAGGATGGCGCCGTCCATCTGGGCCGCGCCGGTGATCATGTTCTTGATGTAGTCGGCGTGACCAGGGGCGTCGACGTGCGCGTAGTGCCGCTTGTCGGTCTGGTACTCGACGTGCGCGATGTTGATGGTGATACCGCGCTGACGCTCCTCGGGGGCGTTGTCGATCTGGTCGAACGCCTTCGACTCGTTCAGGTCCGGATACTTGTCATGCAGGACCTTGGTGATAGCCGCGGTCAGTGTGGTCTTGCCGTGGTCAACGTGACCGATGGTCCCGATGTTGACGTGGGGCTTGGTCCGCTGGAACTTCGCCTTCGCCACTTTTGTGTCCTCCGACTTGTTGGTGCTTTGTTAAGCAGTTTGATTTCTTTGGTTGTGCCGCGGTGTTAACCGGGCCAGCTTACTCGTACGGCCGATGTCACTGGCCCGTCGCCTTCGCGATGATCTCCTTCGACACGTTGGCCGGAACTTCGGCGTACGAGTCGAACACCATGGAGTAGTTCGCCCGGCCTTGGGTCTTCGACCGCAGGTCGCCGACGTAGCCGAACATCTCCGAGAGCGGCACATGCGCCTTCACGACGCGCGCACCAGCGCGCTCCTCCATGGCCTGGATCTGGCCACGGCGGGAGTTCAGGTCGCCGATCACATCGCCCATGTAGTCCTCGGGCGTGGTGACCTCGACGGCCATGATCGGTTCCAGGATCACCGGCTGCGCTTGCGCGGCAGCCTTTTTCAGCACCTGGGAACCGGCGATCTTGAACGCCATTTCCGACGAGTCGACCTCGTGGAAGGCCCCGTCGAGCAGCGTGACCTTCAAATTGACCAGCGGGTAGCCGGCCAGCACGCCGTACTGCATGGCGTCCTGCGCGCCGGCGTCCACCGACGGGATGTACTCGCGCGGGATGCGCCCACCGGTGACCTTGTTCTCGAACTCGTAGGTCGCCCCGTCTTCGCCGGTGAACGGCTCCAGGCTGATGAGCACCTTCGCGAACTGGCCGGAACCGCCGGTCTGCTTCTTGTGGGTGAACTCGACCTTCTCCACTTTCCGCTTGATGGTCTCCTTGTAGGCGACCTGCGGCTTGCCGACGTTGGCCTCGACCTTGAACTCGCGGCGCATCCGATCCACCAGGATGTCCAGGTGCAGCTCGCCCATGCCGCCGATCACGGTCTGGCCGGTCTCCACGTCCTGGTGCACCTTGAAGGTGGGGTCCTCCTCGGCGAGCTTCTGGATCGACAGGCTCAGCTTTTCCTGGTCGCTCTTCGTCTTCGGCTCGATGGCCACCTCGATCACCGGGTCCGGGAAGGTCATCGACTCGAGCACGATCTGCTGGTTCGGGTCGCTCAGGGTGTCACCGGTGGTGGTGTCCTTGAGGCCGATCACCGCGTAGATGTGGCCGGCGCTGGCCGTCTCCACCGGGTTCTCCTTGTTGGAGTGCATCTGGAACAGCTTGCCCAGCCGCTCCTTCTTGCCCTTGGTGGCATTGATGACCTGGCTGCCCGAGTCGACCTTGCCCGAGTACACCCGGACGTAGGTCAGCTTGCCGAAGAACGGGTGAGTCGCGACCTTGAACGCCAGCGCCGAGAAGGGTTCGTCGGTCGACGGCTTGCGCGTGACCTCCTGGTCCTCCTTGCCGGGGGCGTGGCCCACGGCGGGCGGCACGTCCAGCGGCGAGGGCAGGTAGTCGATCACGGCGTCAAGCATGGGCTGCACGCCCTTGTTCTTGAACGCGCTGCCGCACAGCACCAGGTAGGCCTCGGAACTGATCGTGAGCTTGCGCAGCGCGCCCTTGATCTCCTCGACCGAAAGTTCCTCGCCCCCGAAGTACTTTTCCAGCAGCGTCTCGTCGGTCTCGGCGACCGCCTCGAGCAGCTTGGTGCGGTACTCGTCGGCCTTCTCCTGAAGGTCCTCGGGAATGTCGATGGTGTCGTAGGTCTCGCCGAGCTTGGTCTCGCCGCGCCACACCTTCGCCTTCATCTCGACGAGGTCGACGACGCCTTCGAAGTCGCCCTCGGAGCCGACGGGCAGCTGGATCGGGATGACGTGGGCGCCCAGGCGCTCCTCCATCGTCCGCACCGAGAAGTAGAAATCGGCGCCGATCTTGTCCATCTTGTTGACGAAGCAGATCCGCGGGACGTCGTACTTGTCGGCCTGCCGCCAGACCTGCTCGGACTGCGGCTCGACGCCCTCCTTGCCGTCGAAGACCGCGACTGCGCCGTCGAGCACGCGCAGGCTGCGCTCCACCTCGACGGTGAAGTCGACGTGTCCGGGGGTGTCGATGATGTTGATCTGGTTGCCGTTCCAGAAGCAGGTGGTGGCCGCGGAGGTGATGGTGATCCCCCGCTCCTGCTCCTGCTCCATCCAGTCCATGGTGGCGGCGCCGTCGTGCACCTCACCGATCTTGTAGCTGATGCCGGTGTAGTAGAGGATGCGCTCGGTCGTCGTCGTCTTGCCGGCATCGATGTGCGCCATGATGCCGATATTGCGGACCTTGGTCAGGTCGGTCAGCACGTCCTTCTGTGCCACAGAAGTCTTCCCACTCTTTCGATTACGTAGTTAATTCGCGGCCGCTCTCGCCTCCGGCAACGCTGCCGGGCTATTACCAGCGATAGTGCGCGAACGCGCGGTTTGCCTCGGCCATCTTGTGGGTGTCCTCACGCCGCTTGACGGAGGCCCCCAGGCCGTTGCTGGCATCCAGGAGCTCGTTTGCCAGCCGCTCGATCATGGTCTTTTCCCGGCGTTGCCGCGAGAAGCCGACAAGCCAACGCAGCGCCAGCGTGGTGGACCGGTCCGGACGCACCTCGACGGGCACCTGGTAGGTCGCTCCACCGACACGGCGGCTGCGCACCTCCAGGGCGGGCTTGACGTTGTCGAGAGCACGCTTGAGCGTGATGACCGGATCGGTTCCTGTCTTTTCCCGGGCCTGCTCAAGCGCACCATAAACAATGCGCTCGGCGAGCGATTTCTTCCCCTTGAGCAGAACCTTGTTCACCAGCTGGGTGACCAACTGCGACCCGTAGACGGGGTCGTTGACCAGCGGACGCTTGGGCGCGGGCCCCTTGCGCGGCATTAGCTCTTCTCCTTCTTGGCGCCGTAACGGCTGCGAGCCTGCTTGCGGTTCTTGACGCCCTGCGTGTCGAGCGAACCGCGGATGATCTTGTACCGCACACCGGGCAGGTCCTTGACTCGGCCACCACGCACCAGCACCATCGAGTGCTCCTGCAGGTTGTGGCCCTCGCCGGGGATGTATGCCGTGACCTCGACCTGGCTCGTCAGCTTCACGCGCGCAACCTTCCGAAGCGCCGAGTTCGGCTTCTTCGGGGTGGTGGTGTACACGCGGGTGCATACGCCACGGCGCTGCGGGCTGCCCTTGAGAGCCGCGGTCTTGACCTTGCCGATCTTGTCCCGGCGACCCTTGCGGACCAGCTGCTGAATGGTTGGCATCTACCGGCTTTCTGTGTTGTTCTGGCTCAGCTGTTTACGTCTGTGTACTGCAGTTTTGGCCCCGGCTCGGGATCACTCGCCTACCCCGCGGCCGGGTGTGTCGCAAGCGCTCAGCATCGGATTTTGATCCGATGCGTCGTGGACATGCGAATTAGCCCGGCATCCGCTTCCTTACGTCAGGCGCCGCAAGCCGCCAGGCACGAGCTACCACGATACCCGGCGCCGGTCTCGCAGGTCAAAGCGTGCGCCGGTCAAGACCCTCCAGACCCCGAGCCAGCCGCAGCACCATGTCGGAGAACAGCGCGTCGGTGTCGATGTCGTCCATGACACCGGTCATCTCCAGCAGCACGAACCCGTGCAGGGCGGACCAGAATTCCAGCGCGGCGTGGAACGCCTCCTCGCCGCCCAGACCGTAGGAGCCCAGCACGGAGATCACCGGTGCGGCCGCCCCCCGGGTCGCGGCGGCGTACTCGGGGTCGTCACCGCCTAGCGGCATCCGGGTGAACGCCGAGTACCGGCCGGGGTGGTGATGCGCGTAGCTGCGGTAGGCGCCGGCCATGACGAGCACGGCGTCGTCGCGGGCGCGCCCCTCGCCGACCCGGTTCAGCATCGTGATGATGTCGTCGATCACCCGGATCCGCACCGCGCGGCGCAGGTCCTCGAGGCTGTCCACGTGGTTGTACAGCGACGGCCCCTTGGTGCCAAGCTGCGTGGCGAGCGCGTTGATGGTCAGTGAGTCCCAGCCCTCCCGATCCAGGAAGGTCAGTGCGCCGTCGACGATCCCTTCGCGGCTCAGCTTGGCCGGGCGGGAGCCGGATTTCCCGGTGCGCTGGCGCCCAGCCGCCGGCGGCGGTTCTGGAGCTGCCATGGCGATTCGCCCTTCACTGATCGGGTGGGTCAACTAATGACTCTAGTTGACAGGAGGGGCGAATCGAGCGCGCGATCGCGGGCAGCGATTCGGTGATCGAAATACCCCTGCCATCGAGCGGGCAAATGCACGTACTCTCATTCCAGGTCTCATCCCAGGCTGATTCGAGCAGATTCACCCGTCGTGAGGGGGCGCGCCGTGAACTGGACAACCGCCGTCGGATCGCTGGCTGCCTGTGTCATCGCCGTCGCTGCTAGCGCCGCCGCGCCGGCTCCGGCCGCGCACGCCAAGAACGGCGACACCCACGTCGTCGGGCAAGGCGTCGAGCGGACGCTGGACTGCAACGATTCCACGCTGCTCGTCAACGGGACGGCCAACAACATTACCGCGCTGGGCAACTGCTGGGCGGTGACGGTGATGGGCTCGGGCAACACCGTCGTCGCCGACTCGGTCACGCACGACATCACCGTCTACGGCTGGGATCAGACCGTGTTCTACCGCAGCGGTACGCCGATCATCTGGGACCGCGGCCGCGAACTAGGCATGACCAACCGGCTCCAGCAGGTGCCCGGCTGACCGAGGGAGAATCGAGGATCGATGCGCGACTTGTTCACTGACCGCTCGTCCCGGCTGGCCGCGTTCGCGCTGGCGCCCGCCGTCGCGGCCTTGGTGTTGGCGGCCTGCAGTTCGACGGCCAACCCGCCCGGTGGCACCACGGCCACCACGACGAAGAGTGGGACCACCACCACGAGCGGCGCGGCCGCGCCGAGCAGCACGAGTGGCGCGAGCACCACCGCGTCCGTCGAGATCGGCAACACGCTGAACTACGGGTCGATGGGCACGACGGCCACCCTCGATTGCGCCAACGGCAAGTCGCTGAACGTGGCCGGGTCGAATAACACACTGACGGTCACCGGCACGTGCGCGACGGTGAACGTCGGCGGGGCCAACAACAAGATCACCTTCGACAAGGTCGACACCCGCATCACCGTGGTCGGGTTCAACAACACCCTCACCTACAAGGACGGCGCACCCAAGGTCGACAACCTCGGGTCTGGCAACGCGATCAACAAGGGCTGACGCGCGGGCCTAGTTCGTCGGCGCGCCGTGCCGCCCGGCGCCTGCGGCGAACCGCCCGGCTCCCTCCGCCGCCTCGGCGGCAACCCTTGCGATGCTGGCGAATTCGAAGTCGATCGCGTCCGATTCCGGCAGGCCCCACTGGTGCAGGGCCGACAGCCGATCCGACCGCATGCACTGCTGCGGCAGCGCCGCGAGGCGGGCCGCCAGTTCCTCGGCGGCTCGCCGGGCCTGGCCTCGGGGCACGACCCGATTGGCCAGCCCGATGGCCAGCGCTTCATCGGCCGCCACGCCGCGCCCGGTGAGGATCATGTCCATTGCGCGGCTCTGCCCGATCAGCCGGGGCAGCCGCACCGTGCCGCCGTCGATGAGCGGTACGCCCCAGCGGCGGCAGAACACCCCGAACACAGCGTCCTCCTCGGCCACCCGCAGGTCGCACCAAAGGGCCAACTCCAGGCCCCCGGCAACCGCGTAACCGCTGACCGCGGCGATCACCGGTTTGGACAGCACCATCCGCGACGGGCCCATCGGTCCGGGACCCGTCCGGTGCACGGTATTGGCGTCGGGCGTGCCGAAGGCCTTCAAATCGGCTCCGGCGCAAAAGGTTCCGCCGTCGCCCCACAGCACGGCGACCGATGCGGCGTCGTCGCGGTCGAATTCCTCGAATGCCGCGTACAGGGCGGCGGCCGTCGGGCCGTTGACCGCGTTGCGCGCCTCCGGTCGGTTCAGGATCACCGTGGTCACCGCGCCATTGCGCTCCACACGCACCGGGTTTCTCATGTCGCCTCCAGGAGTTGGGTCCCATCTTTTTGGTCCGCCACGTCGCGTCGTTCGAGCAGTTTGGTGGCGAAGGCGTGATACGCGGCGCGCAGCCGGGCGCCTGGCCAATCGGCGGGCAGCAGCTCGGCCGGCAGCATGGGGTCGGTGAGTAGGTGGCGCACCATCGCCGCGGCCACCATGAACCGACCGGGAACGTCTGCGGCGGTGGCCATCTCGTCGA
This sequence comes from Mycobacterium sp. 852002-51057_SCH5723018, assembly GCF_001667035.1. Taxonomy (GTDB): domain Bacteria; phylum Actinomycetota; class Actinomycetes; order Mycobacteriales; family Mycobacteriaceae; genus Mycobacterium. The sequence continues at coordinate 73,851 of NZ_LZIR01000021.1, read as the reverse complement.
GCAGCCGGTGGCCGGCTTCGGCCCATGCCGGCAGGTCCCACAGGTCGGCCGCCAGTTGGGCGGGCGCGTCGTCGCGCCCCTTCAGGACCCGTACGCGGGCGGCCACGTCGGGATCCAGGGACTCCTCGAGGTTGTCGGGCCGCATCCACACGCCCTCGCGCAGCTCGCCAAAGCGCTTGTCGTGCAAGGTCGTCCGCAGTGCCGCCCGGGTGCGGGCGTCGGTGCCCACACTGGTGACGATCAGCACCACCCAGTCTCCGTGCCACGCCCGGGTTCGCGGGTCGATGGCGTCGTCCTGGCGGCGCTGGCGGGCCAGCAGCCGATCCGAGAGCCGGTAGCCGTCGGCCGAGCGGATCAGGTCGCCGGCGCTGACCATGCGGGTCAGCGCGACGCGCAGCGTCGATTCCTTGATTCCGAAATCGGCGGTCAGCCTGATCAATTCGCTGGCGGTCGCCCAGGCGGGGTGGGCCCCGAGCAGCACGCTGAGCACCACCGACCGGGCCGTCATGTTCGGCATGCCTACACCCGCTTAGACCTGCGACGCCCGGCGGCCGTGGTCACCGAAGGGCTCGTCGCGATGCCGCACGGCCTCCCGGAAGCCGTGCTCGGTGGCGTCGGCGACGAAGGCGTGGCCCTCCGGGGTGTGCCGGGCGACGCCGTCGAACACGGTGCTGACCATCCTGCTGGTGGCCACACCCTGTTGCAGCAGCGCGGAATTCAGCGCGAGCTTGACCATGATCAGCTGGTTGACGGGCATCGCGGCGATCCGCGCTACCAGCCGCTCGGTGCGCTCGTCGAGGTCCTCCGGGTCCGGCGCCTCGACCGCCAGGCCCCACTCGGCCGCCTGCGCGCCGGTGATGCAATCGCCGGTGAGCAGCAGGCGTTTGGCGCGCTGATCGCCGAGCCGGTGCGCCCACAGGCCCGCCGCCGGGACGCCCCACACCCGGCTGGGCGGGTAGCCGATCTTGGCGTCGGCGGCGGCGATCACCTGGTCGGCGTGCAGCGCGATGTCGGTGCCGCCGGCCACGCAGTAGCCGTGGATCTTGACCACCGTCGGCTTGTCGGCGTGCATCAGGCTGGAGAAGCCCCGCACGAACCGGCTCATCATCTGGTAGTCGATCATCGGGTCCCACGGCTGATTGGGCAGGTGGTTGACCGCCTGCGTCTTGCCGTCCAGCACGGTGCCCTGATACGCGCCCGTGCCGCCGGCCGAACCGGTGCGGTCGGCGTAGGCGCTCAGGTCGAAGCCCGCGCAGAAACCCGCGCCGCGCCCGGAGACCAGGATGACGTGCACGTCGGGATCGAGGTCGGCGCGCTCCACCAGCGCCGAGAGCTCCAGCGGGGTGTCGGCCACGATCGCGTTGCCCTTTTCCGGGCGGTTGAACGTGATCCGCGCGACCCGGTCGGTGACCTCGTAGGTCATGGTTTTCAGGTTGTCGAAGTCGACCGGCCTGATGGCGTGAGTCAACGGCGCCGCTCCTTCTCATCGCTGCGCTCTGCATCGTCGCCGGCGCGCGTCATCCCTTAACTAGAGCACGCTCGAGAATCGGCGCCAGATCCAGACCGTCGGGCATGGTGCCGAACGCGCCGCCCCATCGGCCGTCGAGCCGGGTCGTCAGGAACGCCTCGGCGACGGCGGGATGCCCGTGCCGCACCAGCAGCGAGCCCTGCAGCGCCAGGCAGATGTCCTCGGCGACCTTGCGGGCGCGGTAGGCGATGGAGTCTAGGTCGTTCAGCTGGTCGCGCAGCTCCTCGACGTGGGCGTCCAGCCGCGCGTCCTGGCCCGCGCTCTCGGTGAGCTCCTTGAACAGCACCTCGACGCATTCGGGGCGAGTTGCCATGGCGCGCAAGGTGTCCAGCGCGCTGACGTTGCCCGACCCCTCCCAGATGCCCATCAGCGGCGCCTCGCGGAACAGCCGCGGCATCCCGGAGTCTTCGACATAGCCGTTGCCGCCCAGGCATTCCAGCGCCTCGGCGGCGTGCGGGGTGGCGCGCTTGCACACCCAGTACTTGCCGGCCGCCAGGCCGATGCGGCGCAGCAGCGCCTCGGTCTGGTCCCCGCGCACGGCCCTGTCGGTGGCGCCGGCCATCCGCATCGCGACGATCGTGGCGGCCTCGGCCTCGACGGCCAGATCCGCGAGCACGTTGCGCATCAGCGGCTGGTCGATCAGGTAGGCGCCGAACGCCTTTCGGTGCTGCGCATGGTGGATCGCGCGGGTCAGGCCGGTGCGCATGCTGGTGGCGCTGCCCAGCGTGCAGTCCAGGCGGGTCAGGTTGACCATCTCGATGATGGTCGGGACGCCGCGACCCTCCTCCCCCACCAGCCACGCGGTGGCGCCGTCGTATTCGACCTCGCTGGAGGCGTTGGCGCGGTTGCCGAGCTTGTCCTTGAGGCGCTGCAACAACATCCGGTTGCGGGTGCCGTCCGGCAGCACCCGCGGCAGCAGGAAGCACGACAGCCCGCCCGGTGCCTGCGCCAGCACCAGGAAGATGTCGCACATCGGCGCCGACGTGAACCATTTGTGCCCGGTCAGGCTGTAGGTGCCATCGGCGTTGGGGGTGGCCTGGGTGGTGCCGGCCCGCACGTCGGAGCCGCCCTGCTTCTCGGTCATCGACATGCCGGCGGTGATGCCGGCCTTGGTGGTGGCAGGCCGTAGCTCCGGGTCGTACTCGCGACTCGTCAGCAACGGCTCGTAAACCGCCGCCAGTTCCGGGTTGTAGCGCAGCGCGGGGACGACGGCGTAGGTCATCGAGACCGGGCAGGTGTGTCCCGGCTCGACGTTCCAGACCGACATCTTGGCGGCCCGCACCACATGGGCGCCGGGACGCTCGTCCGCCCACGGCGCGGCGTGCAGGCCGTGGCCGATCGCCGCACGCATCAGCTGGTGGTAGGCGGGGTCGTACTCCACCTCGTCGACGCGGTGCCCGCAGCGGTCGTGGGTGTGCAGGATGGGCCGGTTGCGGTCGGCGAGCTCTCCCCAGCGCTGCGCCTCGCGGCTACCGGCAAGCGCCCCAAAGTCGTTCACCTCTTCCAGGCCCCATTGCCCGCCCTCGCGGATCAGGGCCTCGACGAGCACCGCGGAGGTGGCGGGGTTGTAGTTCTCCAGCGGCGGAACCTGGTTGGTGACGACATGGGTCTCGGGCATGCCACCATGTTACATTTTTTCGACAATCGCACAAGAGGTGTAACGCGCGTCGGTCAGCGTGGGTGCACGGCGAAGAATTCCCACAGGTCTTGGGTCGCGAAGTCCGGCCATTCGTGGCCCCCCTGGTCGATCGTGACGAGCACGACTCCCCGGTTGTCGGCGCATCCCGCGGCCGAAGTGGTTACCGGGCCATTGGTCGTGGCGTACGGCGCGCCGCATCGATCAACGGTGCGCCAGAACGCATTAACGTCGGGAACGGAAGGACCGTTGATGACGCTGTAGCCCTGCCCGCCGCCGTAGGGCACAAGCCGATCCGCGGTGCCGTGAATGTGCATGACCGACATAGGACGCGGGGTGGGGCACGGGTTCAGCTGCGTGCCCGCAACCGGCCCGATCGCGGCGAAGATGCCGGTGGTGCACGCCAGCGTGTAGGACATGATGCCGCCATTGCTCATGCCGGTGGCATATACCTTGGCGGGATTGATGCCGAGGTTCTTGACGATGTCAGCGACGGCTGCGCTGATGAAGCCGATGTCATCGACGCCTTCTCGTCCGGACCGGCCGCAGCAGGTTTCCCCGTCGACGTTCCAGGTTCGGCCGAGGCCATCCGGGTAGGCGACGACGAATTTGCCCGCGTCGGCCAATCCGTCCCAGTTGTAGTCTCTTTCGGCTTGCCTGGCGCTCCCCGAGGCACCGTGCATCATCACGACGAGCGGGGCCGACGCGGGCATGCCGGCGGGCTTGTACAGCCGATAGCTGCGGTCGAGCGAGCCGACTTTGAGGTGGTGGACGCTGGTGCCGTTCACGAAGCCCGTCGGCGGCGTCCGCGCGCAACCCACGACCAGGAGAAATGCCCCGAGAAGCGCTGCCAGCCGGCCGAGCATGGGCCCGAGATTCAGCCGCCGGTGTTTTCCCGCAGGAACGCGATGTCGTCCTTGCGGCCCTCGTCGGCCGTTTCGCAGATGACGGGCGCATCGGCGGCCTTGACCACCGCGACGAGCAGTTCGGGATCGATCTGACCGGTGCCGAAGTTGGCGTGCCGGTCCGCGCCCGAGCCCGCGGCATCCCGCGAGTCGTTGCAGTGCACCAGGTCGATGCGGCCGGTCAGTGCCTTGATCCGCTCGACGGCGTCGATCAGCTCCTCACCCGCGGCCCACGCGTGGCAGGTGTCCAGGCAGAAGCCAATTCCCTTGTCGCCGATACGGTCCCACAACCTGCCGATGGTGTCGAAGTGGCGGGCCATCGCATGGTCGCCGCCGGCGGTGTTTTCCAGATACACCTGCACCTCGGTTTGCAGGTAGTCCAGCGCCTTCACCCAGCGCTCGAAGCCGGCCTCCATGTCGTTGTCGTCGGCGTGGCCGCCGTGCACGATCACCGCCGTCGCGTTGATCGCCGAGGCCGCATCGCAGGTGTCCTGCAGGATCTTGCGCGACGGGATGCGGATGCGGTTGTTGGCCGAAGCCACGTTGATGAGATACGGCGCGTGGACGTACAGCGGCATGCTCGACGCCTTCAGCGTCTCGGCGTCGTCGCGCGGCTTCGGCTTCTTCCAGCTCTGCGGGTTGCCGAGGAAGAACTGCACCGCGTCGGCGCCGTCTGCCTGGGCGGCGGCCAGGGGATCGTCGCTGTGGACGTGCGAACCGATGAGCACGGTGGCCAGTCTAGTGAGGGGTTGTGACGCGCCGGAATGGCGCCGCGTGCAGACCGATAGGCGACTCCCGAATCGTCTAGCACATGCGCCAGCGGTTTCGCGGATTGGGTCGTGGTGCTCCGGCGGTACGGATGTGGCGGATGTGACTGCGAGCGCCCAACTGACTTTCGCTGCGCGACGGGACGAATACACTTTCGGTCATGCAGCTGTTGCGTGTGGACACCGCTGCTGTGCAGGAGATGGCCGGCCGGTGGGCCGCGTCGGTGGGCGAACTGACCGAGACGGAGGTTCCGGCGGGGGTCGGTTTGTCGTTTCAGGCCAGCGCCGCGGCGGTCACCGCCGCGCATACCGACGTCACGTCGTTCACCGCGGCGCTGGCGACCCGGGTCGGCACGCACGCAACCCACGTCGGCCAAGCCGAAGCCGGCTACCTGGCCAACGAAGCGGATGCGGCCAAATCGATGGCCGCCGTGGCCGCCTCGGCGACCGGCGTCTAGCGATGTCCGCGGTCGCAGGTATTCCCGGCCTCTCGCAGCTGGTGGCGTGGCCCACCGACCACCTCACGGAGGCGGCCGACCACTGGGAGGACGTGGGCGCGCGCAGCTACGGCGTGGCCAACCAGGTGTGGCGCGACGCGCTGTCGGTCGATTGGCACGGCCGCGGCGCCGAGGCGCTGCGCACCGCCACCCACGCCGACATGCTGACCACCAGCGCGGTGGCCGACCAACTGCAGGCGGCGGCCAAGGTGGCCCGCAGCGGCGCCTCGGATCTGTATGCGGCCCGTTCCCGGGCGCGCTACGCGGTCGAGGATGCCCATACCGCGGGATTTGTTGTGGGAGAAGACCTCACGGTCACCGACGGCTCGCGCGGCGGTTCGGCTGCGCAGCGGGCGGCCCGGCAGGCCCAGGCACAGGCTTTGGCCGCCGATATCCGCCAACGCGCGGCCCAACTGCTCGCCGCCGATCAGCAGGTCGCCGGCAAAGTCACCGTAGCCATGGCCGGAGTCCGCGACACCTTTCCGCAGAACCCGAGCACGACCCCGCCGCCACCGAAAATCCAAGCCGTCGACAACCACACGTTCAAGCAGGACCCAGCGCCACCGCCCGATCCGGGTGCAGAGCCACCGTGGAAGAAACTACCGTCCCCCCGGACGTTGGAAGACGTCCGAAATGCGTTGCGGCAGCTGCCCAAAGGCAGAAATGCTCCTGTTCGGCAATTGGAGACTCCTAACCAGATAAAAGACTTCTGGGACTGGCTTACTGAAGGCGCTCATGATTTGCCGCCGCGAGGCGATACTGCGCGGAGACTCCTGGATGACGGCACCGAGATCAATCTGCGGCCCGACAGCGAATCGGGCGGACCGACCATCGAAGTGGTTACACCCGGGTCCGGAAAGAACCCGAAGGTGCACTTGCCGTTGCCGTTCGTCGATGACCCGCCTGAGCTGCCCCCCGTGCTCAATCACCCTCCGGTGGCACCTGCGCCGCCAGCTGCCGGTCGTCCGCTTCCGACTTCGCTGCCGCCCACGCAATTCCCCGACCCAACGCACCTACCGCCGTGGTTGCAGAATCCGTCGCCGCCGGGATTCGTTGTCAGCCCGGCAAAGCCACCGCCGGTGTTTGGGTGGGACCGGCCGGACGCACCGGCGTCACACCCGGCGCCGCCACCTCCGAGCGGCCAGTCGTGGCTGCCGGAGGTGGGCCACGATCTCAGTGAGGGAGGTAAGGCAATGTTCGGCTGGGTAGTCGTTGGCGGGGTTCTGGTGTGGACGATCCTCTGCGGAGGCGGGCAGGGGGGTGAGGCGGCCGTGCCATGAGCGCATCGACTCCGTCACAGCGCTGGCAGCCCCTGCCAGCGTCCTCACTCGTCGATGTACTGACCGAGGACGAAGACATCGAGGATGTGGCCGCCTTGTCCGCCGCAGACCTACCGGGATGGCTGGAGGGGTTGAGCATTCCGACGGGCTGGCAACGGCTCGTGCTCCCCGACCAGCCGGAACCGCCGGTGGCGCGAATTGCGGTGCACGGACCGCGGGGTAACGGCGAATGGGAGGCCGCTGAAACCATTAGCGTCTTCGGCTACACCGGCTGGCCGGTCTTCTACGACGTGTTTCACAACGCCGATCGCATGCTGCGCGGTCTCAACGCCGCCGGTATCGCCGTCAAGGTGCTGCCCGTTCCTCGGATCCAACGGACGGCCGCGATACGCAGCACCGGCGCCGCGGTCATCGGCGACCGAAGCGTATGGATCCAGCAGAGCCACTATGTGAGCGGTTCGGAACAGCCGCACGCGAGCCGCCTGATTGTGCACAGCCTGTTCGTCGAGACCGCGTGCCGGGCTCGGCTGACCGAGGACATCGCCCGGCTCAGCGATGCGGTGTACCAAGGCTTCATTGCCGCAATCGTCAAAGAGTGCGGCATCGCCTAGTCATCGCTGGCAACGACCAGTGCCACACTGCCGGCGCGGCGGTCGATCAAGACATACTCGAAGAATCCCGTCAGCGAGCCCACGGAGCTACCCCACTCGTGTTGGGCGATGTCGCGTAAGTCCGGCAACTGATACCGGCCGGTGGCGCTGCGGATCCGCGGATACAACTCCCGCTCCATCTCTTCGCGGGGACCGTCCGGCAGCGGTGCCGCGTACTCGGCCCAGGTGCGGATCAGCGCTTCGGCATCGGGCCCAGACACGGGCGAAAACACATCCGGCGTAATGGCATACAACCAATACGGCCCATGAATGCTCTCCATGTCGTTGTCGCCGGTACCGCCGTAGCTGTCGCGATAGCGGACGTGGTGGATCAACAACGCCAACACCTCATGGTCATCGGTGTCGGCTGGCAACGCGAATAGTTTGATGCTCACCCACTGATAGGTCTGGTTGCGGAAATTGATGAACACCTCGCGGTCGTAGACCAACCGCTCCTCCGCGGACTCAGCACTGGTCCCGACGCCGCCTGGTTCGCTCATCGCTTCCCACCTCCTTGTCTCAAGCACAACCGGAATTTCGCTGAGAAGCAAGCCACGCACTTCTCGTGCCGATGTGGCGAATGTACGGCGCGCACGAAAAAGCCCCGGGCGCAAACCCGGGGCTTTTCGCAGCACTGACTACCGGTAGTCGCTGTAGCCGTAGTCGTCCAGCGGCACCGCGGCACCGGTGGCTTGGCCGAAGTCCGGGCTGTAGTAGTGATCCTCGTAGGACGGGATCGTGTACGCCGCGGCGCGGGCCTCCTCGGTCGGCTGCACCTGGATGTTGCGGTAGCGGTTGATGCCGGTACCGGCCGGGATCAGCTTTCCGATGATCACATTTTCCTTCAAACCGTTGAGCTTGTCGCTGCGGCAGTTGATCGCCGCATCGGTCAGCACTCGCGTGGTTTCCTGGAACGACGCCGCACTCAGCCACGAGTCGGTGGCCAGCGACGCCTTCGTGATACCCATCAGCACCGGGCGGCCTGCGGCGGGCTCGGTGCCCTCGGCCACCACCCGGCGGTTCTCCGCCTCGAACTCCGCACGGTCGATCAGCGAGCCGGGCAGGAACTCCGTCGCGCCCGAGTCGATGATGGTGACGCGGCGCAGCATCTGGCGAACGATCACCTCGATGTGCTTGTCGTGGATCGACACACCCTGAGCCCGGTAGACCTCCTGGACCTCTCGGACCAGGTGGATCTGCACCTCGCGGGGGCCCTGCACGCGGAGCACCTCGTGCGGGTCGGCGGAGCCTTCCATCAGCTGCTGGCCCACCTCGACGTGGTCGCCGTTGGACAGCACCCGCTCGGAGCCGTCCTCGTGCTTGAACACCCGCAGCCGTTGCCGCTTCGACAGCTTGTCGTACACGACCTCCTCGCCACCGTCGTCCGGAACGATGGTGATCTTGTAGAAGCGCTCACCGTCCTCGAGCTGAACCCGCCCGGTGACGTCGGCGATCGGCGCCTTGCCTCGCGGCACCCGCGCCTCGAACAGCTCCTGCACGCGCGGCAGACCGCCGGTGATGTCCTCACCGACACCACCCTGGTGGAAGGTACGCATGGTCAGCTGCGTGCCGGGCTCACCGATGGACTGCGCCGCCACGATGCCGACGGCCTCGCCGATGTCCACCAGCTTGCCGGTGGCCATCGAGCGCCCGTAGCAGGTCGCGCAGACCCCGGTGCCGGTGGTACAGGTCAGCACCGAGCGCACCTTGATCTGCGTGATGCCCGCCGCCAGCAAGGCCTCGATCGACGGGTCACCAAGGTCTTCGCCACGGGCGACGACGACGTTACCGGCCTCGTCGACCGCGTCGGCGCCCAAAGTCCGCGCGTACGCCGAGGTTTCGATGTACGGGTCGCGGATCAGCGTGCCGTCCGGCTGGCGCTCGGCCAGTTCGACGACGATGCCGCGCTCGGTCTGGCAGTCGTGCTCGCGGACGATGACGTCCTGGCTCACGTCCACCAGACGACGGGTCAGGTACCCCGAGTCGGCGGTACGCAAAGCGGTGTCCGCCAAGCCCTTTCGGGCGCCGTGGGTGTTGATGAAGTACTCCAGCACCGTCAGGCCCTCGCGGAACGACGACTTGACCGGACGCGGGATGAACTCACCCTTCGGGTTGGTCACCAGGCCCTTCATGCCGGCCAGCGTTCGGGTCTGGGTGAAGTTACCCGTGGCACCCGAGTCGACGATCGTGATGATCGGGTTGTCGGCGGGGTAGTGCTCCCGCAGCGCCTGACCCACCTCGTCGGTGGCTTCCTTCCAGATCTCCACCAGCGCCTCGTTGCGCTCGTCGTGGTTCAAAGCACCTCGCTGGAACTGCTTTTCAACCTTTTCGGCCCGCTCCTCGTAGTGGTCGAGGATCTCCTTCTTGCGCGGCGGAACAAGCACGTCGGCCATGGAGACCGTGACGCCGCTGCGGGTCGCCCAGTAGAAGCCGGCGTCCTTGAGCTTGTCGACGGTCTGGGCGACCACGATCATCGGGTAGCGCTCGGCCAGGTCGTTGATGATGGCGGCCTGCACCTTCTTGTGCATCTGCTTGTTCACGAACGGATAGCCCAGCGGCAGCAGCTCGTTGAACAACACCCGGCCCAGCGTGGTCTCGGCCATCCAGGCGTCCCCCGGCTGCCAGCCGTTGGTCCCGAACAGCCCGGCCTCGAGCTCGGCGGGCGGACGCAGCTGCGTCAACCGCACCTTGATCTTGGCCCGCACCGACAGCACGCCGCGGTCGGCGGCCATGATCGCCTCGGCCGGCGACGAGTACACCCCAGCCTCCGGGGTGTCCTGCCCGGCCGGTGAGTACTCGCCCTTGTCGCCGGAGACCTCGGTGGTCAGGAAGTACAGCCCGGTCACCATGTCCAGCCGCGGCATGGCCAAGGGGCGGCCGGAGGCCGGCGACAGGATGTTGTTGGAAGACAACATCAGGATGCGGGCCTCGGCCTGTGCCTCCGCGGAGAGCGGCAGGTGGACGGCCATCTGGTCACCGTCGAAGTCGGCGTTGAACGCCTCACACACCAACGGGTGCAGCTGAATCGCCTTGCCTTCCACCAGCATTGGCTCGAAGGCCTGGATACCCAACCGGTGCAGTGTCGGCGCGCGGTTCAGCAGCACCGGGTGCTCGGCGATCACCTCTTCGAGCACGTCCCACACCTGCGGACGCTGGCGCTCCACCATGCGCTTGGCGCTCTTGATGTTCTGCGCGTGGTTGAGGTCGACCAGCCGCTTCATCACGAACGGCTTGAACAGTTCCAGCGCCATCAGCTTGGGCAGGCCGCACTGGTGCAGCTTGAGCTGCGGGCCGACCACGATGACCGAACGGCCGGAGTAGTCGACACGCTTACCGAGCAGGTTCTGGCGGAACCGGCCCTGCTTGCCCTTGAGCAGATCGGAGAGCGACTTCAGCGGACGGTTGCCCGGCCCGGTGACCGGGCGGCCCCGGCGGCCGTTGTCGAACAGCGCGTCGACGGACTCCTGCAGCATCCGCTTTTCGTTGTTCACGATGATCTCGGGAGCGCCGAGGTCGATCAGTCTCTTGAGCCGGTTGTTGCGGTTGATCACGCGGCGGTAGAGGTCGTTGAGGTCGGACGTGGCGAACCGGCCACCGTCGAGCTGCACCATCGGGCGCAGCTCCGGCGGGATCACCGGGACCGCGTCCAGCACCATGCCCATCGGGGAGTTGCCCGACTGCTGGAACGCGGCAACCACCTTGAGCCGCTTCAGCGCGCGAAGCTTCTTCTGCCCCTTGCCGCTTCGGATCACCTCGCGCAGCGAGTCGGCCTCGGCGTCGATGTCGAAGTTCTCGATCAGCTTCTGGATCGACTCCGCGCCCATCGCGCCGGTGAAGTACTCGCCGTAGCGGTCGATGAGCTCGCGGTAGAGGGTCTCATCGACGATCAGCTGCTTGGGGGCCAGCTTGGTGAAGGTGCTCCAGATTTCCTCGAGCCGGTCCAGCTCACGCTGCGCGCGGTCGCGGAGCTGGCGCATCTCGCGCTCGCCGCCGTCCCGCACCTTGCGCCGCGCATCGGCTTTCGCGCCCTCGGCCTCCAGCTCGGCCAGGTCGGCCTCCAGCTTCTGCGCGCGGGCCTCCAGCTCGGAGTCGCGCTGGTCCTCAATGCCCTTGCGCTCCACCATCATTTCGGCCTCGAGCGTCGACAGCTCGTTGTGCCGCATCTCGTCGTCGACCGCGGTGATCACGTACGCGGCGAAGTAGATGATCTTTTCGAGGTCCTTCGGCGCCAGGTCGAGCAGGTACCCCAACCGCGACGGCACACCCTTGAAGTACCAGATGTGCGTGACGGGCGCGGCGAGCTCGATGTGGCCCATCCGCTCGCGTCGCACCTTGGCGCGGGTCACCTCGACACCGCACCGCTCACAGATGATGCCCTTGAAGCGGACGCGCTTGTACTTGCCGCAGTAGCACTCCCAGTCGCGAGTAGGTCCGAAGATCTTCTCGCAGAACAGGCCGTCCTTCTCTGGCTTGAGCGTGCGGTAGTTGATTGTCTCCGGCTTCTTGACTTCGCCGTAAGACCATTGCCTGATGTCCTCCGCGGTGGCCAGGCCAATGCGGAGTTCATCGAAGAAGTTGACGTCGAGCACGTAACTCCCTTTCCCCTTGCGGGTTTAGTAACTAAAAGAAATGTTGGTTAAGCCAGGTCCTCAACAGACGCGGATTCGTTGCGGGACAAGTTGATTCCCAAGTTGGCCGCCGCCCGCTCAAGGTCCTCGTCCTCGCCCTCGCGCAGCTCGATGGCCGCACCGTCACTCGACAACACCTCGACGTTGAGGCAGAGCGACTGCAGCTCCTTGAGCAGCACCTTGAACGACTCGGGGATGCCCGGCTCGGGGATGTTCTCGCCCTTGACGATCGCCTCGTACACCTTGACCCGGCCGACGGTGTCGTCGGACTTGATGGTCAAGAGCTCCTGCAGCGTGTAGGCGGCGCCGTAGGCCTGCATGGCCCAGCACTCCATCTCACCGAACCGCTGGCCACCGAACTGCGCCTTACCGCCCAGCGGCTGCTGGGTGATCATCGAGTACGGGCCGGTGGAGCGGGCGTGGATCTTGTCGTCCACCAGGTGGTGCAGCTTCATGATGTACATGTAGCCAACGGTCACCGGGTACGGGAACGGCTCACCGCTGCGGCCGTCGAAGAGCACCGCCTTGCCGTCGCCGTCGACCAGCACCTCGCCATCGCGGTTGGGCAGCGTCGCCGACAGCAGCCCCTGCAGCTCGGCCTCCTGGGCACCGTCGAACACCGGCGTCGACACGATGGCGTCGGGTTCGGCGTGCAGCAGGTCTTCGGGCAGCTTGGCCGCCCAGCCGGGCACGCCGCCCGCGGTGTCGATCTTCCAGCCGGCCTTGGCCACCCACCCGAGGTGGGTCTCCAGGATCTGGCCGATGTTCATCCGTCGCGGCACACCGTGGGTGTTCAGGATGATGTCCACCGGGGTGCCGTCCGGCATGAACGGCATGTCCTCGACCGCCAGGATCTTGCCGATGACGCCCTTGTTGCCGTGCCGTCCGGCCAGCTTGTCACCGTCGGAGATCTTGCGCTTCTGGGCCACGTAGACGCGGACCAGCTCGTTGACACCGGCCGGCAGCTCGTCGTCGTCCTCGCGGGAGAACACCCGGATGCCGATGACCTTGCCGGACTCGCCGTGCGGCACCTTCAGCGAGGTGTCGCGGACCTCGCGGGCCTTCTCGCCGAAGATCGCACGCAGCAGCCGCTCCTCCGGGGTCAGCTCGGTCTCACCCTTCGGGGTGACCTTGCCGACCAGGATGTCGCCGTCGCGCACCTCGGCGCCGATCCGCACGATGCCACGCTCGTCCAGGTCGGCCAGCACCTCGTCGGAGACGTTCGGGATGTCCCGGGTGATCTCCTCGGCGCCCAGCTTGGTATCACGGGCGTCGATCTCGTGCTCCTCGATGTGGATCGAGGTGAGCACGTCCTCTTCGACCAGGCGGTTGGAGAGGATGATCGCGTCCTCGTAGTTGTGGCCCTCCCACGGCATGATCGCCACGAGCAGGTTCTTGCCCAGCGCCATCTCGCCGTTTTCGGTGCACGGGCCGTCGGCGATGACCTGGCCGGCCTCAACGCGGTCGCCCGCGTCGACGATCGGCGACTGGTTGGCGCAGGTGCCGTGGTTGGAACGGGCGAACTTGCGCATCCGGTAGGTGTGCCGGGTGCCGTCGTCGGCCATCACGGTGATGTAGTCGGCGGAGACCTCCTCGATCACCCCGGACTTCTGCGCGACGACGACGTCGCCGGCGTCGATGGCCGCGCGCAGCTCCATACCGGTGCCCACCAGCGGCGCCTCGCTGCGCACCAGCGGAACGGCCTGGCGCTGCATGTTGGCGCCCATCAGGGCACGGTTGGCGTCGTCATGCTCGAGGAACGGGATCATGGCCGTGGCCACCGACACCATCTGGCGCGGCGAGACGTCCATGTAGTCCACCTCGGACGAGGGCACGTACTCGACCTCGCCCGCCTTGCGGCGCACCAGAACGCGCGGCTCGACGAACCGGCCGTTCTCGTCGATCGGCGAGTTGGCCTGCGCCACGACGTGGCGGTCCTCCTCGTCGGCGGTCAGGTAGACGATCTCGTCGCTGACCACCCCGTCGACCACCTTGCGGTACGGCGTCTCGATGAACCCGAACGGATTGACCCGGGCGTACACCGACAGCGAGCCGATCAGGCCGATGTTGGGACCCTCCGGGGTCTCGATCGGGCACATCCGGCCGTAGTGCGACGGGTGCACGTCGCGGACCTCCAGCCCGGCGCGCTCACGCGACAGACCGCCGGGGCCCAGCGCCGAGAGCCGGCGCTTGTGGGTGAGCCCCGACAGCGGGTTGTTCTGGTCCATGAACTGGGAGAGCTGGCTGGTGCCGAAGAACTCCTTGATCGCGGCGACGACCGGCCGGATGTTGATCAACGTCTGCGGCGTGATCGCCTCGACGTCCTGGGTGGTCATCCGCTCCCGGACGACGCGCTCCATCCTGGACATGCCGACCCGGATCTGGTTCTGGATCAGCTCACCAACGGTGCGCAGGCGGCGGTTGCCGAAGTGGTCGATGTCGTCGGTCTCCACCGGCACCTCGACGCCGCCGGGAACCGTCATCGTCGCCTGGCCCTCGTGCAGGCGCACCAGGTACTCGATGGTGGCGACGACGTCCTCTTCGGTCAGCGTCGACGACGTGATCGGCTCGCCCGCGTGCAACCCCAGCTTCTTATTGACCTTGTAGCGGCCCACCCGGGCCAGGTCGTAGCGCTTCTCCTTGAAGAACAGGTTCTCCAGCAGGGTCTGCGCGGACTCCTTGGTCGGCGGCTCGCCCGGACGCAGCTTGCGGTAGATGTCCAGCAGCGCCTCGTCGGTGCCGGCGGTGTTGTCCTTCTCCAGCGTCGACATCATGATCTCGGAGAACCCGAAGCGCTCGCTGATCTGCTCGGCGGTCCAGCCCAGCGCCTTGAGCAGGACGGTCACCGGCTGGCGGCGCTTGCGGTCGATGCGCACGCCGACGGTGTCGCGCTTGTCGACGTCGAACTCCAGCCACGCGCCGCGGCTGGGGATCACCTTGACGCTGTGCAGCGTCTTCTCGGTGGACTTGTCGATGGTCTCGTCGAAGTACACGCCGGGCGAACGCACCAGCTGGCTGACGACCACGCGCTCGGTCCCGTTGATGATGAAGGTGCCCTTCTCGGTCATCATCGGGAAGTCGCCCATGAACACCGTCTGGCTCTTGATCTCGCCGGTGTTGTTGTTGATGAACTCGGCCGTGACGAACAGCGGGGCCGCGTACGTCATGTCCTTGTCTTTGCACTCGTCGACCGGCGCCTTGACCTCGTCAAAGCGCGGGTCCGAGAAGGACAGCGACATGGACCCCGAGAAGTCCTCGATCGGGGAGAGCTCGTAGAGCACCTCTTCCAGCCCGCCCATCGGGTGGACATCTCCGCGTGCGGCGGCGACCTCGCGCCAGCGCGGCGAGCCGATCAGCCACTCAAACGAGTCAGTTTGCACGTCAAGAAGCCCCGGAACCTCAAGCGGTTCACGGAGCTTGGCGAAAGAAACTCGGTTAGGTGCTCCTGGCACGGAGTTGTTGGGACTTTGTGGGCGATCCGTCTTGCTCTGGCGGGAATCTGCCAAGATGCATCCTTCCAGCACCTCGTGCGACTCACGGGAACCGGTAACACCGGCCAGTTCGCCGCAACAATTTGTGGTTTAGGCCGGCGAACGATCTGTCCGGATCTCACGCACGCAACTAATTAGCTGAGCCAAAAAAGGGGGCTCAGGCTAAGACCACGGTGTCGAGTGGCGGGTGAGGTGGGCAGGAAGTAGCCAGCGCAACGTCCAACAATAGCGCAGGACCGCGCATTCCTCAACTACCCACAACAACAGGCCCAGGGAGAGCGGCGCTGGCTGGCATCTCGGCCTTCCCGTGGGTACATGCTGCCCAACAGACTGACCCGTTTAGGCCCTGTCGTCAAGGGGGCGGGGCGGCAAGTTGCGCCAAGTTATCGCAAAATTCTCGGGTCACGGCTGCTTCCGGGTCCGCCTCGGCGCGCTACGAGCTGCCGAACTCGCTTGCCTTGTATTTGTGGGTGCCCTCGAGGTCGTCGAGGATCGCCGACTGCGCCTTCTTGGGCAGCGTGTGCAGGATCTCGCGAACCCGTGCCTGGCGGCGCCCGACGGCCTTGCGCTCCGGCATCCCGGGCGACGCCACGATCTGCGGCGGCACCCCCTCGATTTCCTCGACACCGCCGGCGTGCTGGCCCGCCTCGAGCGCGGCCTGCTCTTCGGCCATGGTCGCCTCGTCCTTTTCCTCGGACATGCCGATCGGCCCGATGCGGCGGCCGTTGAGGAATTGCCGCACCACCGGCTCATCGCTGGTCAGCAGCACCTCGCGCGGGCCGAACATGACCAGCTTGCGCCGGAACAGCATGCCGATGTTGTCCGGCACGGTGCGGGCGATGTTGATGTTGTGCGTCACGATCAGGACGGTGGCGTCGATCTGGGCGTTGATGTCGAGGATCAGCTGGCTCAGGTAGGCGGTGCGGACGGGGTCCAGACCCGAGTCGGGCTCGTCGCAGAGGATGATCTCCGGATCCATCACCAGGGCGCGGGCCAGGCTGGCGCGCTTGCGCATACCGCCGGAGATCTCGCCGGGGAACTTCTTCTCGTCGCCGCCCAAGCCCACCAGGGACAGCTTCTCCATGACGATGTCACGGATCTCGCCTTCCTTCTTCTTGGTGTGCTCGCGCAGCGGGAACGCCGCGTTGTCGAACAGGTTCATCGAACCGAACAGCGCGCCGTCCTGGAACATCACGCCGAACAGCGTGCGGATCTCGTACAGCTCCTTGGCCGAGCATTGCAGGATGTCGGTGCCGTCGATCAAGATCGAGCCGCGTTCCGGCCGCAGCAGGCCGATGAGAGACTTCAGGAACACCGATTTGCCGGTACCCGACGGCCCCAGCAGGACGCTGACCTCCCCGGGCGGGACATCCAACGTGACGTCTTCCCAAATCCTCGAGGGACCGAACGACTTGGTGAGCCCCCTCACCTCGATAGCGACGCCCATGGGGAATCCTTCCGTCGACGCTCGTGCCCGCCACCTGCCCTTTTGTGTGGCATGAGTCACTGTAGCGCACGGTCGTGGGCGCGCATCAGGGTTGGGCGGCGCCGCCGGTAAAAATTGGCCGAGCTGAGATCGGCCCGCGCCCGGCCGCGTCCGCGCTATTGCACTCGCGTGTAAGCCACGTGTTAGCCAGCCGGCGCCCAGCTGCCGTGAAAGCCCATCGGGACCCGCTGCGGCAGGTGCACGGTGGCCATCGGCTCGAGGGTGCGGGCGTCCAGCAGCAGCAGCTGGCCTTCGTCGCGGCCGCGGTGGTAGCCGTAGCCCATCAGGACGCCGTCGTCTTCGGCGGTGTCCCGCGGGCCGCGCGCCGGGTTGGGGACGAAGGACATCTCGCCGATCAAGATGTCGGGATCGAGGTGGGCGACTTCGCGCGACCCGGTCGCGTAGTCGTGCTTGTACAGCGCAGTTGACGGGTGGGCCGCCCCGTCGGCGAGGTATCCGAAGCCCACCGTGTAGCCGTAGCGATGCCGCCCGCCCAGCAGGGTTTCGTCAATCCGGGGGAATTCCTGCGGCCGGTCGTCGCGGCATTCGGTGGTCACGGCGCCGGTGGCCAGGTTGACGGTCCAGCGGTCCAGCGTGGGTGGGGTGTCGCCGGGCCCGCGCCGGTCGCGGTCGAACATCCGCGAATACCGGATCACGTCGAGCACCAAAACCTCTGCCCCGCCTCGCATCTCCGAGTAGGCGTTGAGCGGGTGGTAGACGTAGCAGGGTTCGATGTCGAACCAGCGGACGTCATCCTTGCCCGCGTTGCTCCCGCGGCCTTCGCGCGGCATGACGCCGATGCGCGCCGGGTAGTCGGGATTCCACGCATACGGCATCCGGTCCGTGTGCCTCGGGTTGCGGTTCATCATCGCGCTGATCGGGCCGGGCACCCGGACGCGCCCGATCAGCGACCGCAGCGCCAGCCGGGCCGGGGCGCCCAGCCAGCCGGGCACGCTCGCCGGCACGACCTGCACCGGGTCGAACGTCACGGGCAGGTCGTAGATCACCACATATTTGTCGGTCAGCGAGAAGTCGTGCATCATCGGCGACCCGGACACCTCGATGTCGACCGTCCGACGGGCCCGGCCCTGGGTGTCGATCACCGAGTACTGCACGGTCCGCCCGCGCGCGAACGAGTAGGACACCGCGTGCAACTCGCCGGTGCGCGGGTCACGGTGCGGATGGGCGGTGTAGCCGCCGGCCAGCGTGCCGTCGAAGTCGCACGTTCCGACGGTGTCGAGCTCCTCGGTCAGCTCGTAGCTGGCCACGCCGCCCTCGACCAGAGCCAGGGTGCGCCCGGCGTGGGTCAGCGCGTTGGTGTTGGCGCCCAGCGACAGCATGCCGGCCCGCGGGTCGCGCCGGCGTGGCGCCGCGTCGCCGAGGGTGTTGCACACCGACAGGCTGCGCACCCAGCGGTTGCGGTACCAGCGGGCGTTGCCGTCGCGCAGCGCGACCCCGTGCACCATCCCGTCGCCGCTGAACCAGTGATAGGTGGCCGGGTCGACCTCTTCGGCCGGGTTGGGCCCGTTGCGCAGGTAGCGCCCGTCGAGGTGCTCGGGGATGTGCCCGGTGACCTCGAGATCGGTCGCTGTCACCTCGGCCCCGACCGGCGCCAAAAACCCCTCGAGGTACGGATTGCGGGATTGGACGGTCTGCGTGGACGTCATTGCTGAGCTCCTATAACATTGTTATTTCACCGTTATGAGAACGGTACGCCCGTGATGGGAAGATGGCAAGGATGACTTCGGAGACCCGGCCCGGCGTGCGCAGTGTCCGCGACGAGATGCTGCACGCCGCCGTCGGCCTGCTCGACGAGCATGGCCCCGACGCGCTGCAGACCCGCCGGGTGGCCGGCGCGGCCGGCACCTCCACGATGGCGCTGTACACCCATTTCGGCGGCATGCGGGGACTCATCGCGGAGGTCGCCGAGGAGGGCCTGCGGCAGTTCGACGCCGCGCTGACGGTGCCCGAGACCGACGACCCGGTCGCCGACCTGTTCGCCATCGGTGCGGCCTACCGGCGCTACGCCATCGAGCGTCCGCACATGTATCGGCTGATGTTCGGCAGCACCAGCGCCCACGGCATCAACGCACCCGCGGGCAATGTCTTGACCCTGACGGTCACCGAGATCGAGCAGCGCATTCCCAGCTTCGCGCATGTGGTGCGCGCCGTGCAGCGGTCCATGCTGGCGGGGCGGATCGGCGCGCAATCGCCGGACGACCGGGCGACCGTGGCGACGGCGGCCCAGTTCTGGGCGCTGATACACGGGTTCGTGATGCTCGAGCTGGCCGGCTTCTACGGCGACGACGGAGCCGCCGTCGCGCCGGTGCTTGCCTCGATGACCTTGAACTTCCTTGTGGCGCTGGGAGACTCACCCGAGCGGGTGGCGCAGTCGCAACGCTCGGCATTCCGCGCGCCCTGAGCATGCCAAACCCCCCGGGACCTTGGGTCCCGGGGGTTTGGCGTGAGTTGACTTACTTGACGGTGACGGTGGCGCCGGCGGCCTCGAGCTTGGTCTTGGCCTCGTCGGCGGCCTCCTTGGCGACCTTTTCCAGCAGCGGCTTGGGCGCGCTGTCGACCAGGTCCTTGGCCTCCTTGAGGCCCAGGCCGGAGACGATCTCGCGGACCACCTTGATCACGCCGATCTTCTTGTCGCCGGCGGCCTCGAGGATGACGTCGAACTCCGACTGCTCCTCGGCGGCCTCGGCGGGGGCGCCACCGGCGGCCGGGCCGGCGGCGGCGACCGCGACCGGGGCGGCCGCGGTGACCTCGAAGGTCTCCTCGAACTTCTTGACGAAGTCCGAGAGCTCCAGCAGCGTCATTTCCTTGAACGCGTCGAGCAGGTCGTCGGTAGACATCTTTGCCATGGTGTGGGTCCTTCCTGGTTTGGGTGTGGGGTTTATTCGGCTTCGGCCGGGGTCTCGGCGGGTGCCGCCTCGGCTGGTGCGGCAGCTTCTTCGGCCGGGGCCGGGGCCGGGGCTTCGGAGCCTGCTTGAGCGGCCTTCTTTTCCTGCAGCGCGGCCGCCAGCCGGGCGACCTGCGAGGCGGGCGCGTTGAACAGGCCGGCCGCCTTGGCGAGGTTGCCCTTCATGGCACCGGCCAGCTTGGCCAGCAGCACCTCGCGCGACTCGAGGTCCGCGATGCGTTCCACCTCGGCCACCGTCAACGGGTGGCCGTCCATGTAGCCGCCCTTGATGACCAGCGCCTTGTTCTCCTTGGCGAAGGTCTTGATGGCCTTGGCGGCGTCGACCGGCTCACCCTGGACGAACGCGATCGCCGTCGGGCCGGCGAACAGCTCGTCGAGCCCCTCGATCCCGGCGTCCGAGGCGGCGCGCTTGATCAGCGTGTTCTTGGCCACCGTGTAGGTCGCCGACCCCGCCAGCGACCGGCGCAGCTCGGCCAGGTGGGCCACCGTCAAACCGCGGTACTCGGTGATCAGGGTGGCCGTCGACTCCTTGAACTGCTCGGTGATGTCTGCAACGGCGGTGGCCTTGTCAGCCCGGGCCATGCATACCTCCTGTTGTGAAAGTCGTGCGACGTCTCGTCTGCGACCACCGGAGGAACGACGAACGCCCCGGCGCAGGAAGCGGCCGGGGCGTCAAGATGCGCCGGCGCGAGCCGGCGTAATGCCTCGTCCTCCTGCGTGGGCCGCCGGGATGCTCCCGGACCTTCAACCGATTTCTCGGTGACCGACGGTCTTCGGTGGATCGCGACCCAGAATAGCGTGGTCCGCCGGGATCAGCCAAAACGAGGCGGCTGGGCCGGTCCGGCCAGCCCCGCCAGCCGGGCCGCGCCGACCAGGCCGGCCCGGCCACCCAGCTCGGCCGGCGCCACCCGCAGGCCGGCCAGGAAGTCCAGTCCCGCGTACTCGCCCAGCGCCTCACGCAGCGGGCCGAAGAGCAGCGGCCCGGAGTTGGCGACGCCACCGCCGAGGACGACGAGGTCGATGTCGCACACCGCCGCCACCGAGGCGATCATGGCCGCGAGCGCACGGGCGCCCCTGCCGAAGGCGCGCTGTGCCGCCGGGTCGCCGGCCGCCGCCGCGGCGGCCAGGTCCCGCGCGCCGGCCCCGGGCGGCGCGGCCCAGCCGTTGGCGCGCGCCCAGCGAACCAGCCACGGGCCGGCCGCGACCGTTTCGACGCAGCCGTGGCCGCCACAGGTGCACGGCTGCCCGTCCTGTTCGACCACCACGTGACCGACGTGACCGGCGTTGCCGGTCCGCCCGGTGTACGGGGCGCCGTCGAGCACCAGCCCGCCGCCCACGCCGGTGGACACGACCATGCCGAGCATGAAGCGCGCCCCGCGGCCCGCGCCGAGCCAGTGCTCACCGAGCGCCATGCACACGCCGTCGCCGGCCAGCCGCACCGGCGCGCCGGGCACCCCTGGAATCATGGCCGCGATCCGGTCGCGCAGCGGGAAGCGTTGCCAGCCTTTGATGTTGATCGGGCTGACGCGTCCGGCGGGCAGGTCGATGGGGCCGGCCGACGCGACGCCGACCGCGGCGACCGGCCCGCCGGCCGCGCGCAAGCAGCCGGCGATCGTCGCGGCGACGGCGGCCCATACCTCCTCGGCCGCGGCCCCGGGCGGGGTGGGCCGGATGGCGGTGTGCACCAGCGCGCCGGCGGGATCGGCCAGGGCGGCGGCGATCTTCGTGCCGCCGATGTCCAGGGCAAGGGTGAGCATGGGGATCAGTGCCGGTGGGTGTTGTCGGGCTGGCGCGGGTCGCCGGGATGCTCGTAGCCGGGTGCGAGTTCGACGAGCGCGGCCCGGCGCGCGTCCAGCCACACCCGGAAGGCACGCCGGCGGGCGGCGCCGCGCAGGTGGCCGGCGATCGCGGGGCGCACCTCTTCCAGCGGCGGGCCGGCGTGCGCGGGCACGCGCCAGCCGTCGCGGCCGCGGCGCGGCGCGGCGAACCGCAGCGGGTTGCGGGCGTGGTAGCCGGCCACGTCGTCGTCGCTGGGCTGAACCGTCGCGGTGACGTCGACGAACAGCGCCCGCGACCGCGGGTCCGCCAGCGCGGCGGCGGCGACGCTGCCGATCTCCAGCCGCGCAGTCGCGTCGGGCAGCAGCTCGGCCTCGCCCGGCGCGTCGCGTCCGGTCAGGCCGCGCGCGGCCGCCTCCGCGGTGACCACCCGCTGCGTCACGATCAGTTGGGTGAGCCAGCGCCGCAGTTGCCGGCCCTCGCGGGTGCCGGCCGCCGGCAGCCCGCCCGCGCCCGGGCCGGCGCGCAGCCGCGCCTCGGCCGCGTCGACCTCACCGAGCCAAACCGGTTCGCCGGCGACGGTTGCCACCAACTCGACGCTCATGTCACCGTCACCCTCACCGCGGGCGAGTAGAGCAACCGGCCGGCGCACCCGACCCGGACCAGGGCCCACCACTGGCCGGGGTCCTGCCACGCCCGCGGGGTCACGTCGAAGCCGAGTTCGGCCGTGCCGCGGGCGGGCAGGACGGCGCCCTGTGCGGCCGGGCCGATCCACTCCCAGGTGCCCCACGGGCTGATGAGATGCGCCTCGAGCGACAGGTCGGCGTGGGCGTCGCTGCCGACCGTGAGCGTCAGCCGGGCCGCCTCGCCCGCGGCAACCTCGACGGCGCCGGGACCGTCGACAAGGCGGACCAGCTCCGCCCCGCCGGCGGCCCCGACCTCGACGACGCACACGTCCTCGACCACCTGGCGCCAGGCCGCCGGGACGTCATTGCCGGTGACACAGAGCTGCGCGCGGACGGGGTACAGCCCGGGCGGCGTGCGAGCCGGGATCGTCACGACCACGTCGGCCTCGCGGTGCTCGCCGCTGCGCAGCGTGAAGGGCAGCTTCCCCGGCGTGGCGGACCACGCCGCGGGACACACCACGGTCACCTCGCCGCTCAGGGTGGCGTCGCTGCAGTCGCTGGCCGCGGTGAGTCGCAACACCGCCCGGCCGCCCGGCTCGCCGGTCGCCCGCTGGGGGTGCAGGTGGGCGACGGCCGGCAGCCCCCCGAGCGGTGCGGGTCCACGGTTGTGCAGCCAGTAGCGGGCGTAGAGCGGTTGCGCGGCCTCTGCGTTCGGCGCCAGATCGACCAAACCCATAGGCGCACCGGGTGTTTCGAGGCGGGCCAGCACGGTGGCCACCTGATAGCCGTGCAGGTCGACCGATCGAGTCGCGCCCATGGGTTTGGCCAGCGCGTTTTCCAGCAGGTCGGCGAGCTGCAGTCCGCCGACGTCGGCGTGCTCGGACCCGACGGACACGCGGGCGCCCGCGCCGCTCGTCTCCACCAACCGCAGGGCCACCGCGTGGGGGTCGACCGGCCGGGCGCTGCCCGCGGCCAGCGGATTGCCGGCGGCCTTGAGGGCCGCCAGCTGTACCGCGCCGGCGGGCTCGACGCGCAGCAGCGATCCAACCCCGGGCAGCTGGCCGCGCCGCTCCCCGGGGCGCACGGCGAGCAGCGGCTGGGCGAATTGCGCGCTGCGGGAGGGGATCTCGGCGTGCCGCCAATCGCCGTCGGCGCACACCAGCGCGTAGTCGAACGGGTGCGTCCAGTGCTGAAGCCCGAAGTTGGAGCCGTCGGGCGCGGTGCGGCGCGGGTCGTCGATCCAGATGCCCGACGGCCAGCCGGTGCAGGACCGCATCAGGGCCGTGTGCAGGGTGCCGTCGGTTTCGACGGCGAAGCTGGGCACCCCGCGGTTGAGCAGCGCGACGGTGCGGCCTTCGAAGGGGCCGACGCCCGACGGCGCCCGCTGGGTGACGCCGATCTCGGCGGCCGCCAGCTCGTCGACCACCGACGCGATCTCCGCGGCCAGGCCGTCCTCGTCGCGGCCGTCGATCACCAGGACCGGCAGCGCCAGCGGCGCGCGCAGGTCGGCCCCGGGCACCCAGGCGGCCGCCAACGGTGTCGCGGCCGGCACCCAGACCCGGGCCCGGCCGGTTTCGCCCAGCTGCCGCTCGAGCTCGTCGGCGTATTCCGAATCGGCTTGCGCCAACACGTCTTTGGTGAACGAATTGCGCGACGGCCCGCCAAGCGCGATGCGCACATCGGGCAGGTTGGAGTCGACGGCGAGGTGGCCGTAGCGCGGCCCGTCGGCGCCGCTGCAGGTGGCTGTGACACCCGCGCGGACCAGCCCGACCATCAGCCCGCGCGCCAGCGGCCCGGACAACGCCTCGGCCGGCGACACCACCTCGGCCACCGACACCGCCCGCACGCCGGTGGCCGGGGGGTTGCCGATGCGCACCCGCACCGCCGAGGACAGACCGAACCAGCCATAGGCCGGGTTGTCCAGCGTCCACGGGTGCCGCGCGGTGTCCACCGAACGGTCGCCACCGGGGGTGGGGTGCAGCAACGCGAATCCGCGCCCGACGACGGCGTCGCCCACCTCGCTGACCGGCATGGCGCCCGGTACCGGGCATGGCCACCGCAGCCGCACCAGGCGGTCCTCCCCGGTGAACTCGTCGATGGCGGTGCGGCAGTCCACCCGCGCCACGCCGCGCCACAGGGTCAGGGTCTGGGTGTAGCGCAATACC
Source organism: Mycobacterium sp. 852002-51057_SCH5723018 (assembly GCF_001667035.1). GTDB lineage: Bacteria > Actinomycetota > Actinomycetes > Mycobacteriales > Mycobacteriaceae > Mycobacterium. The sequence continues at coordinate 49,490 of NZ_LZIR01000021.1, read as the reverse complement.
CGGCCGATCCGGCCCTGCACGACCAGGCGCTGACCGAGCGGGCCGCGATACGCCCGAACCCGCGCCGGCAATTCCGACGAGCACACCACCGGCCCCTTGGGCAGCAGGTGCCACGGGCCCTCCCCCTGCGTCGGGTGCGCCGGGTGTTCCTCGTAGACGGCGAGCTCGTTGCCCACCCGGCCCCGCGCGATCAGCTGCCGGCCGCCGTGTTCCAGCGACGCCACCGCTCCGCCGCGGTCCGGGTCGACGGCCAGCCGGTAGTGCTCGTTGCCGATCGCCGTCCCGGGCACGGGTTCCCAGCCGCGCGCTTCGGCGTCGGGGACCAGCCGGTAGGCCCGCCAGCCCAGCGACGGCACGTCGCGTGCCAGCCAGGTGACCGACCGCCCGCCGTGCTCGACGTGTGCGGGGTGCTCAGCGCCGTCGGGATCGAGCACCCGGACCCCCGACCCCAGCGGCGGGTCGAGGCGGGCGGTGACCACGTCGGTGCGCCGCTGCGCCAGCGGGTTCCAGACGATCACGTCACCGTCGATCGCGCGGGACAGCGATTCCAGGGAGTTGTCGCGGGCCGCGCGGCCCATCTCCCACGCGTCGCGCCACCCGGTGAGCAGGTCGAGGTAGACCTGGTCGGACTCCGAGCCGGTGATGGCGTCGTGGTGCGCGCCATAGGCCAGCTGCACCCAGGCCTTGGCGAGCGCGGCGTGCGGATAGCCGGCGCCGGTGAGCAGCGCGGCGAACACGGCGAAGCGCTCGGCGGTGAGCACGGTGTTCTCAGCGGCCCGGTTGGCCTGTTTGGTGTCGATGTAGGAGACGTCCTTGCCGGTGTAGATCGGGTTCATGTCGCGGGTCTGCGGCGACGGGTCGCACCCGCGTTGCGCCAGCTCGGCGCGCACCGCGGCGAAGAACTCCCGCGGCAGCCCGCACACGAATCGCGGCCATGCGTAGCGCGCGGCCCAGTCGCGGTGGATCGCGGTGACCCACTTGTTGGGCGGCGTGTAATCGGTGCCGACGGGCAGCAACACGTTACGGGTCAGGGCGACGCTCTTGAGCTGACGGAACAGCCGGTAGGTCGCCTGCTCGGCCTCCCCGAGCGAGGCTGACTCGTCCATCCCCCAGCCCGCACCGTAGTGCGCAGGCATGTAGTGGGTCAGCAGGCCGCGGCCCGAGGGCGCGATCCACTCGAACTCGCTGCGGAACTGCATGCGGTCGACCCCTTCGCTATGGGCCGGACCCCACTGGTGAAACGGCCCGCGGGCCCACGAACTCGACGTCAGGCCGGCGTCGGCGGCCATCCCGGGGAACTGCGGGTCGTGGCCGAACACGTCGAGCTGCCACGCGGTGGCCGGCTCGGCTCCCAGCACCTCACGCTGAAATCCCATGCCGTGCACCAGGTTTCGAATGGTAGTTTCCGGGCTGGTGAGGTTGGTGTTGGGTTCGTTGTAGGTGCCGCCCATCACCTCCAGCCGGCCCTCGGCGACAAACCGGCGCAGGTCGGCGCGGTCCTCGGGGTGCGTGTCCCAGTACGGCTTGAGGTAGTCCACCTCGGCCAGCACGAACTTGTACTCGGGCTCGCGGCGTGCCATTTCCAGATGCGCGTGCACCAGCGCGAAGCCGTTGGCCTGCCGCCCCGGCGGGTCTTCGGCCCATTCGCTGGTGTAGGCACCCTGCGTGTTCCACCAGACCGGGTCGTAGTGAAAGTGACTGACCATGAACATCGTCCAGCCCGGCTCGGCGACGGTGAATTCGAAGGCGAACTCGAACGCCGTGTCGGCGCGACCGGCACGCACCCGCGCCGCCCGCCGCTCACCGACCACCGGACGGTCCACCGCGACCGGGACCTCGACGACCTGTGGGCCCGCCGCGACCGGGACCTCAACGACCTCCCCGCCCAGCCCGTCGCCGTCGACGCGGATCGGGGTCGGCGCGGCGCACCCGGTGACCGTGACGCGCGCCAGCTGCAGCGGCGCTTCGGGGGGCCCGACGAACAGCTCGGTCGACTCCGCCGAAAGCACTTGCATTCCCGAACTTTACGGCGGCCTCCGGCCGCGACAAAGCCGTCGCGTAGGGACGCCTGTCAGTGCTTGGTGGCAAGCTCGGCGCCATGCCGAACCTAACCATGCAGCTGGCCGACCAGCTCGACTGGCACTGGCGCGCGCACCTGCGCCCCCGCTTGGAGGGCCTGTCCGACGACGAATACTTCTGGCAGCCGGTGCCCAACTGCTGGACCGTGCATCCGGACGGGTCGGTGGACTTCGCGTTCCCAGCACCCGTCCCGACGCCGTTCACCACCATCGCCTGGCGCATGGCCCACGTCATCGTCGGCGTGTTCGCCGTGCGCAGCCACCACCATTTCGGCGGACCGCCCGCCAGCTACCAGAGTTGGCCCTACGCCACCGACGCCGCCACCGCCGTGCGGCAACTCGACGAGGCCTACTCCGCGTGGATCAGCGGTGTGCGGTCGCTGTCGGACACCGACCTGACACGCCGCTGCGGCCCGGCCGAGGGGCAGTACGCCGAGCACCCGCTGATCGAGCTGGTCTTGCACATCAATCGCGAAGCGATCCACCATGGTGCCGAAATCGCCTGCCTGCGAGACCTGTACCTCCATCACCGGCTCCACCGCCCAACCCTCACCCAGGAGGATTGAGAAATGCCCGCGCTCGCCCCACCCGTGACCGACGAACGCAGCGCGCTGCGCGAGTACCTGGCCTACCACCAAAGCGCCTATTTCGCCGTCTCGTACGGCCTCACCGACGAACAGGCTCGCGCCACCCCGTCGGCGAGCGCGCTGTCGGTCGGCGGGTTGATCAAGCACGCCACCGCCATGCAACGCACCTGGATGGCGCGCGTCGCCGCCGCGCCGGATGCGCCGCCGAAGGACCCGCGGCCGTTCGAGGAGATCGCCAAGCAGTTCGGCGAACAACACGTGATGCGGACCGACGAGACGCTCGATGGGCTGCTGCGGGCGTTCGAAGCCCAGAACGCCGAATCGCTGAGGCTGACCGAAACCGCCGACCTCGACGCCGCGGTGCCCGTCCCGCAGGACATCCCTTGGTTTCCCAAGAACCAGGAGGCCTGGTCGGTGCGCTGGGTGATCCTGCATGTGATCAACGAGCTGGCCCGCCACGCCGGTCACGCCGACATCGTCCGGGAAACGATCGACGGCGCCACCATGTACGAGTTGATCGCCGCCCGGGAGGGCTGGACGATCGAAGGGTGGGTGACGCCCTGGGCACCTCAGCAGCCTCAGCAGAAGCGTGCTGACGCGTAACGGCGTCGCCCGCCACGAGACGGCGCAGGGTGCCGTCGAGCTCTACTACGAGGACCTGGGCGACCCGGCGGCCCCGCCCGCGCTGCTCATCATGGGCCTGGGCGCCCAGCTGCCGATGTGGCCCGACGGCTTCTGCGCGCGCCTCGTCGACGCCGGCTACCGCGTCATCCGCTTCGACCACCGCGACACCGGGCTGTCGGGCAAGATGCACGGCCTGCGCGCCCGCGGCCCCGTCTATCGGCGGATCGGCCGCTACTGGTTGGGCAGGCCCAGCGCGGTGCCCTACACCCTGATCGACATGACCGCCGACGCGGTGGCGTTGCTCGACCACCTGCGCATCGACCGGGCCCATGTGGTGGGCGCGTCGCTGGGCGGCATGATCGCGCAGATCCTGGCGGCGATCGAGCCGCAGCGGGTGGCCTCGGTGGGCATCATCATGTCCACCACCGGCAAGCCGTTTTCCGCGTTGCCGGCGTGGCGCGTCATCAAGCTCGCGCTCGATGCGCCGGCCCAAGACGCCGCGGCCGAGGAGAAGCTGGCCTCCGAGGTGCGCAACGTCGCGGTATTCAACGGTCCGAACTTCCTGCCGTCCGACGCCGAGCTGCGCGAGCGGGTGCGGCGACTCGCGGAGCGCTGCAGCTACCCGCAGGGCATGTTGCGCCAGTTCGACGCCGTGCTGGGCACCGGCAGCCTGCTCCGTTACAGCAGGGCGATCGCGGCGCCGACCGTGGTGCTGCACGGTTCGGCCGACCCGATGGTGCGGCCGCGCAACGGGCGGGCGGTCGCCGCGGCCATCCCCGGCGCGCGATACATCGTGGTCGACGGGATGGGCCACGACCTTCCGGAACCGGTCTGGCGGCCGGTGCTCGAGGCCCTCACCGAGAACTTCGCGGTCGCGGGATCCCGGTGAGCGCCCTCACAGCAATTGGGACTTGACACCGCCGATTTGGCAGACTGCTGTCATGACTTCTACCAAGCACCGCGAGGTGGCCAAGCTCGACCGGGTGCCGCTACCGGTCGAAGCGGCCCGGATGGCGGCCACCGGTTGGCAAGTCACGCGCACCGCCGCTCGCGTTCTCGCCAAGCTGCCGGCCAAGGGGCCGTTGCAGCAGAAGGTGATCAAGCAGCTCCCGCAGACCTTCGCCGACCTGGGGCCGACGTACGTGAAGTTCGGCCAGATCATCGCGTCCAGCCCCGGCGCGTTCGGCGAGTCGCTGTCGCGCGAATTCCGCGGCCTGCTCGACCGGGTGCCCCCCGCCGACGCGACCGAGATCCACGAGCTGTTCGTCGAGGAGCTCGGCGGCGACCCGTCCGAGCTGTTCGCCAAGTGGGACGAGACGCCGTTCGCGTCGGCGTCCATCGCGCAGGTGCACTACGCGACCCTGCACAGCGGCGAGGAGGTCGTCGTCAAGATCCAGCGGCCGGGCATCCGGCGGCGGGTCGCCGCCGACCTGCAGATCCTCAAGCGCTTCGCCCAGGCCGTCGAACTGGCCAAGCTGGGCCGCCGGCTTTCGGCGCAGGATGTGGTTGCCGACTTCTCCGACAACCTGGCCGAGGAGTTGGACTTTCGCCTGGAGGCGCAGTCGATGGAGGCGTGGGTAGCCCACCTGCACTCCTCACCGCTGGGCAAGAACATCCGGGTGCCGCACGTGCATTGGGACTTCACCGGAGAGCGGGTTCTGACGATGGAGCGGGTGCACGGCGTCCGCATCGACGACGTGGCCGCCATCCGCAAAGCCGGGTTCGACGGCACCGAGCTGGTCAAGGCGCTGCTGTTCAGTGTCTTCGAGGGCGGGCTGCGGCACGGGCTGTTCCACGGCGACCTGCACGCCGGCAACCTCTACGTCGACGACGAGGGCCGCATCGTGTTCTTCGACTTCGGCATCATGGGCCGCATCGATCCCCGCACCCGCTGGCTGCTGCGCGAGCTGGTGTACGCGCTGCTGGTCAAGAAGGACCACGCCGCGGCCGGCAAGATCGTCGTGCTGATGGGCGCCGTCGGCACCATGAAGCCGGAGGCCCAGGCCGCCAAGGACCTGGAAAGCTTCGCCACCCCGCTGACCATGAAGTCGCTGGGCGACATGTCCTATGCCGACATCGGGCGGCAGCTGTCGGCGCTGGCCGACGCCTACGACGTCAAGCTGCCCCGCGAACTGGTGCTGATCGGCAAGCAGTTCCTCTACGTCGAGCGGTACATGAAGCTGCTGGCACCGAAGTGGCAGATGATGTCCGACCCGCAGCTGACGGGGTACTTCGCCAACTTCATGGTCGAGGTCAGCCGGGAGCACCAGACCGACGTAGAAGTCTGATGGAGATCCGCACCGGCGCTGCAATTTCGGGCGACCTGAAGCTCTACTACGAAGACATGGGTGACGTCGACGACCCGCCCGTCCTGCTGATCATGGGGCTGGGCGCGCAGCTGCTGGTGTGGCGCACCGGTTTCTGCGAGAAGCTGGTCGGCCGGGGCCTGCGCGTCATCCGCTACGACAACCGCGACGTCGGGCTCTCCAGCAAGACCGAACCACCAAAGTCCAGCCAGGCGCTGATTCCGCGGCTGCTTCGGTTCTGGTTCGGGCTGCCCGCCGAGGCCCCCTATGCGCTGGAAGACATGGCCGACGACGCCGCCGCCGTGCTGGATCACCTGGGCATCGAGCGTGCCCACATCGTCGGGGCATCGATGGGCGGCATGATCGCCCAGATCTTCGCCGCACGCTTCGGTGAGCGGACGAAGTCGCTGGCGGTCATCTTCTCCAGCAACAACCGCAGGTTCCTGCCGCCGCCCGCGCCGCGCGCCCTGCTGGCCGTCCTCAAGGGCCCGCCGCCCGGTTCGCCCCTCGAAGTGATCGTCGACAACGTCGTTCGCGTCACCAAGATCATCGGCAGCCCGCGGTACCGCGCGCCCGAGGAGCAGGTCCGCGCCGAGGCCGTCGAGAGCTACCAACGCAGCCATTACCCCTGGGGCGTCGCCCGGCACTTCAGCGCCGTGATGGCCAGCGGCAGCCTGGTGCGCTATGACCGAAAGATCGTCGCCCCGACCGTGGTTGTGCACGGCCGGGCCGACAAGCTGATGCGGCCCTCCGGGGGTCGCGCGGTGGCACGGGCAATCGACGGCGCTCGATTGGTGTTATTCGACGGAATGGGTCATGATCTGCCACAGCAGCTTTGGGACCAGGTGATCGGGGTGCTGACTAGCAACTTCGCCGAATCCAGCTGACGTACGGGCCAGGTCGCTCGAAAGAATCAACCCAAAGGTTGTACGGTTGGCGTTAGGAGGGTGTCTAATAATGGCCGAGCTGAGACCTTACTACGAAGACTCGCAAGCGGCGTACGACATTTCGGACGAGTTTTTCGGTCTGTTCCTTGACCCGACCTGGGTCTATACCTGCGCCTACTTCGAGCGTGACGACATGACCCTCGAAGAGGCGCAACTCGCCAAATTGGACCTGGCGCTGGACAAGCTGAACCTCGAGCCGGGGATGACCGTGCTCGACGTCGGGTGCGGCTGGGGCGGGGCGCTGGTCCGCGCGGTGGAGAAGTACGACGTCAACGTCATCGGAATCACCCTGTCCCACAACCATTGCGAGCGCAGCAAGGCGAGGCTGGCCGCGATCCCGACGAAGCGGCGCGCCGAGGCGCGGCTGCAGGGCTGGGAAGAATTCGACGAGAAGGTGGACCGGATCGTCTCCTTCGAGGCGTTCGACGCCTTCCACAAGGAGCGGTACGGCGCGTTCTTCGAACGCTCATACGACATGCTTCCCGGCGGCGGCCGGATGCTGTTGCACAGCCTGTTCACCTACGACCGACGGTGGCTGCACGCGCAGGGCATCGCGCTGACGATGAGCGACCTGCGCTTCCTGAAGTTCCTGCGCGAGTCGATATTCCCGGGCGGCGAGCTGCCGTCGGAGCCCGATATCGTCGACAACGCCAAGGCCGCCGGGTTCTCCCTCGAGGACACCCAGGTGCTGCAGCCGCACTACGCGAAGACGCTCGACACCTGGGCGGCCAACTTGGCGGCGAATCGGGATCGCGCCATCGCCATCCAGTCCGAAGAGGTGTATGACAACTTCATGCACTACCTGACGGGGTGCGCGGACCGGTTCCGGCGCGGCCTGATCAACGTCGCGCAATTCACCCTCGTCAAGTGAGCTGACCGGGGGGCCGGCACGGCCGGAGGGAGGGACAGAGCGCCGTGGGCAAGAATCTGACGCCGCATTTCGACGATGTGCAGGCGCACTACGACCTGTCCGACGACTTCTTCCGGCTGTTTCTGGATCCCACCCAGACCTACAGCTGCGCCTACTTCGAGCGCGACGACATGACGCTGGAAGAGGCGCAGCTCGCCAAGATCGACCTGGCGCTGGGCAAGCTGGGGTTGCAGCCCGGTATGACTCTGCTCGACGTCGGCTGCGGCTGGGGCGCCACCATGCGGCGGGCCATCGAGAAATACGACGTCGACGTCGTCGGCCTGACGCTGTCGAAGAACCAGGCCGCCCACGTGCAGAAGTCGTTCGACGAGATGGGCGGCCCGCGCCGCAAGCGAGTGCTGCTGGCCGGCTGGGAACAGTTCGACGAGCCCGTCGACCGCATCGTGTCGATCGGCGCGTTCGAGCACTTCGGCCACGATCGCTACGACGACTTCTTCAAGATGGCCCACAACATCCTGCCCGCTGATGGCGTGATGCTGCTGCACACGATCACCGGGCTGACGGGCCCGCAGTGCGTCGAGCGGGGCATACCGCTGACGTTCGAGATGGCCCGCTTCATCAAGTTCATCGTCACCGAGATCTTCCCGGGCGGGCGGTTGCCGTCGATCGAGATGGTGCAGGAGCGCTCGGCGAGGGCGGGGTTCACCTTGACCCGTCGCCAGTCGTTGCAGCCGCATTACGCCAGGACCCTGGACCTGTGGGCGGCGGCGCTGCAGGCCCACAAGGACGAGGCCATCGCGATCCAGTCCGAAGAGGTCTACGAGCGCTACGTGAAGTACCTGACCGGCTGCGCCGGCGCCTTCCGGATCGGGTACATCGACGTCAACCAGTTCACCCTGGAAAAACCCGGGGGCGTGCGATCTTAAATGCAAGGGATGTGCCCCGCCGCGTGTAGGGTGCCGGGGACGGCTCACCTGGTTAAAGGTGTCTGTGTAGTCGGGAGGACCTATGTCTGAAAATCTAGTGGGCGCCACGCGTATGCGGTCCAACTCCGACAACGTCAGGGCGCATTACGACCTGTCGGACGAGTTCTTTGGCCTGTTCGTCGACCCCACCCGCACCTACAGCTGCGCGTACTTTCCGCGCGACGGGATGACCCTGCACGAGGCGCAGGTCGCCAAGATCGACCTCACCCTGGACAAGCTGGGACTGGAGCCGGGGATGACCCTGCTCGACGTCGGCTGCGGCTGGGGGTCGGTGATGAAGCGCGCGGTCGAGAAATACGACGTCAACGTCGTCGGGCTGACGCTGTCGAAGAACCAGCACGCCTACTGCCAGCAGGTCCTCGATGGGGTGGACAGCGACCGCTCGCGCCGGGTGCTGCTGCGCGACTGGGCGGAGTTCAGCGAACCGGTGGACCGCATCGTCGTCATCGAGGCGTTGGAGCACTTCGGCTTTCACCGCTACGACGATTTCTTCAAGTTCACCTACGAAGCCCTGCCGGCCAACGGTGTGATGCTGCTCCACGCGATCACGGGGTTGCACGTCAAGCAGGTCATGGAGCGGGGCATCCCCCTGACGATGGAGATGGCCAAGTTCATCCGGTTCATCGTGACCGAGATCTTCCCCGGCGGCCGGCTACCGATGATCGAAACCGTCGAGGAGCACTCGGAAAAGGTCGGTTTCACGGTGACCCGCCGCCAGTCACTGCAGCTGGACTTCGCCAAGACCCTGGATTTCTGGGCCGACGCGCTGGAGGCCCGCAAGGAGGAGGCCGTCGCGATCCAGTCCGAAGAGGTCTACGAGCGCTACATGAAGTATCTGATCGGCTCGGCCAAGGCGTTCCGGATGGGTTACATCGACTGCAATCAATTCACCTTGCAAAAGTGAGCTTCGGTATCGTTCTTACGCCCAGAATTCATCCAGGAGAACAAGAAGAAAATGGCTGATCAACCGAGCCCGACGAAGACGCGGACGCGCTTCGAAGACATTCAGGCGCACTACGACGTCTCCGACGATTTCTTCGCCCTGTTCCAGGACCCGAGCAGAATCTACAGCTGCGCGTACTTCGAGCCGCCGGATCTGACGCTCGAAGGGGCGCAGTACGCCAAGATCGACCTGCACTTGGACACGCTGGGCCTCAAGCCCGGCATGACGCTGCTGGACATCGGCTGCGGCTGGGGCACCACGATGAGGCGCGCCGTCGAGCGGTTCGACGTCAACGTTATCGGGCTGACCTTGTCGAAGAACCAGCACGCCCGTTGCGAGCAGGTGCTGGGGGCGCTCGACACCACCCGCTCACGTGACGTGCGGCTGCACGGCTGGGAGGACTTCAACGAGCCCGTCGACCGGATCGTGTCGATCGAGGCCTTCGAGCACTTCGGGCACGAGAACTACGACGACTTCTTCAAGCGGTGTTTCGACATCATGCCCGACGACGGCCGGATGACGATTCAGAGCAGCGTGGGCTATCACCCGTTCGACATGGCCGCCCGCGGCAAGAAGCTGAGCTTCGAAACCGCGCGCTTCATCAAGTTCATCATCACCGAGATCTTCCCGGGTGGCCGGCTGCCCTCCACCGAGATGATGGTCGAGCACGGCGAGAAGGCCGGTTTCGTAGTGCCAGAACCCCTTTCGCTGCGCCCGCACTACATCAAGACGCTGCATATCTGGGGCGATGCGCTGGAGTCCAACCGGGAAAAGGCCATCGAGGTCACCTCGGAAGAGGTCTACGACCGCTACATGAAGTACCTGCGCGGCTGCGAGCACTACTTCACCGACGAGATGCTCGACGTCATGCTGGTGACCTACCTCAAGCCGGGCGCCGCCGCTTAGTTTTCTTGGCGCGTTGTCGGATTAGCCGCTGCGTCGTTCGTCGAGTAGGTAGAGAGTGGAACACAGGGTTTCGCTCACTATCGGAGGTGACGACAAATGCAGTACTTCGCCTTGTTGATCAGCAGGGAACAAGAGCGCACGCCCGACGAATACGGCGCCATCATGGCGGCCTTTGAAGAGTTCCACTCCAAGGCGGGGTCGGCGATCCGCGCCGGCGATGCCTTGTCGCCCGCGGCGACGGCCGTCCGCATCACCGGTGGCCCCGACGCGCCGGTGGTCACCGACGGCCCGTTCGCCGAGGCCGCCGAGGTGGCCTGCGGCTACTACGTGTTCGAGGCCGAGAATCTCGATGAGGCGCTGGCCCTGGCCCGCGGCGTCCCGGTCGCCCAGCACGGCGCCGTGGAGGTGTGGCCGACCGTCCACTCGCTCGAGCCGTCCCGCACGACCACCGGCAACGACTGGCTGGCGCTGCTGCTGGAACCACCCGCGTCCGCACACACGCCGGGCACACCGGAGTGGGAGGCCGTGGCGGCTCGGCACGGTGAATTCGCCGCTGCCGCAGGCAATCACATTGTCGGCGGGTCCGCACTGCACGATCGGTCCACGGCGACGACGGTGCGGGTGCGCGACGGCGAGGCCCTCCTCACCGACGGACCGTACGCGGAAGGCGCCGAAGTGGCCAACGGCTTCTACGTGCTTGGCGCCGCCGACCGCGACGAGGCGGTCAAGATCGCGTCGATGATCCCCGCGTCGGCCGTGGAGCTGCGGCAGCTGGCTGGCCTCTCGGGACTGTAGCCCCGCGAATGGCCGACCTGGACGGCGTCTTCCGGCGGGAGTGGGGACCGGCCGTCGCCGCGCTCGCGCGGTGGTCCGGCGACCTCACCGTCGCCGAGGACGCCGTCCAGGAGGCCTGCGCCGAGGCGCTTCGCACCTGGCCCGGCGACGGGCTGCCCGATCATCCCGGCGGTTGGCTGCTGACCGTCGCACGCAACCGCGCCCGGGATCGGCTGCGCCGCGAATCGGTGCGCCCGGGAAAGGAATTGGCGGCTGTGGTGGACGAGATTCGAGCCCGCACCGATCGCACCGACCCGCATCCGGTCGTCGACGACGAGCTGCGGATGATGTTCACCTGCGCGCACCCGGCGCTCGACCGGCAGTCGCAGCTGGCGCTCACCCTGCGGCTGGTGTCCGGGTTGACCGTCGGCGAGATCGCCCGCGCGCTGCTGCAGACCGAGGCGGCCGTGGGGCAGCGAATTACGCGCGCCAAGAACAAGGTTCGGCACGCCAACATCCCGCTGCGGGTGCCGCCCGCCGAGCTGCTGCCCGAGCGCACGCCGCACGTGCTCAGCTGCATCTACTCGGTCTTCACCGAGGGCTATTGGTCCACGGCCGGCCCGTCGGCGATTCGCGACGAGCTGTGCGACGAAGGGGTCCGGCTGGCCGGCGAGCTGTGCGCGCTGATGCCAGACGAGCCGGAGGCCCACGCGCTGGCCGCGCTGATGCTGCTGCACGATTCGCGGCGCGCGACCCGGGTGGACGATGCCGGGGGGCTGGTGCCGCTCGAGGAGCAGGACCGCCGGCGGTGGGACCGCGGCCGCATCGCCCGCGGGCTGGACCGGTTGCGGCGGGCGCGGGGGTCGCCGGGCCCGTACCTGCCGCAGGCGGTGATCGCCGCGTTGCACGCGACGGCGCCATCCTGGGAGCAGACGGATTGGTCCGCGATCTGCGCGGCCTACGACCGGTTGCTGCGGCTGACCGATTCCCCGGTGGTGCGCGCCAACCGCGCGCTGGCGGTCGGTTTCCGCGACGGGCCGGACGCCGGCCTGGCCGCCCTGGACGCCGTGGCGCACGATCCCCGGCTGAGTCGCACCAATTTGGTCGAGACGGTCCGCGCCGATCTGCTGCGGCGCGCCGGACGGCCCGCCGAAGCCCTCAGCTGGTACCGAAAGGCGTTGGAGGCCAACGGTTCTGAGCCCGGCCGCGACTTTTTGCGGCGGCGCATTGCGGAGTGCGGCGGGTAGCGCTGCGCGACTGTCACACCGGCCACATCAGCACCGTGCCGGGACCGCGCCGGAGGTTAGGCCTCGGCGAAGTTGCGGGTGATCGCCGGGTCCACCGGAATGCCCGGACCCGTGGTCGTCGACACGGTGATCTTCTTCAGGTAACGGCCCTTTGACGACGACGGCTTGACCCGCAGCACCTCGTCGATAGCGGCGCCGTAGTTCTCGGCCAGGCTCTTCTCGTCGAACGACGCCTTGCCGATGACGAAGTGCAGGTTGGCCTGCTTGTCGACGCGGAAGTTGATCTTGCCGCCCTTGATGTCGGCGACGGCCTTGGCGACATCGGGGGTCACGGTGCCGGTCTTGGGGTTTGGCATCAGCCCGCGCGGACCCAGGATGCGGGCGATGCGACCCACCTTGGCCATCTGGTCGGGGGTGGCGATCGCCGCGTCGAAGTCCAAAAATCCGCCCTGGATCTTCTCGATCAGGTCGTCGCTGCCGACAACATCAGCCCCCGCGGCGACCGCGGCATCCGCCTTGTCGCCGACCGCGAACACCGCGACCCGCGCCGTCTTACCGGTGCCGTGCGGCAGGTTGACCGTGCCGCGCACCATCTGGTCCGCCTTGCGCGGGTCGACGCCGAGGCGGATCGCCACCTCGACGGTCGCGTCCTGCTTGGCCGACGACGTTTCCTTGGCGAGCTTGGCCGCCTCCAGCGGGCTGTACAGGCTGTTGCGGTCCACCTTCTCGGCGGCGGCGCGGTATGCCTTGCTGTTCTTGCTCATTGACTATCCAATCTGGTGTTGGGTCGTGGTTGTCGGTATTTGTCGGGCCGAAGCTGGCCCTCCCACGCTGAGTGAATTGTTACTCGACGGTGATGCCCATCGACCGGGCGGTGCCGGCGATGATCTTGGCGGCGGCGTCGATGTCGTTGGCGTTGAGGTCGGACTTCTTGGTCTCGGCGATCTCGCGAACCTGATCCCAGCTGACCTTGGCCACCTTGGTCTTGTGCGGCTCGGGGGAGCCCTTGCCGACGCCGGCGGCCTTCAACAGCAGCTTGGCGGCGGGCGGGGTCTTCAGCGCGAAGGTGAAGCTGCGGTCCTCGTAGACGGTGATCTCCACCGGGATGACCTGACCGCGCTGGTTTTCCGTGGCGGCGTTGTACGCCTTGCAGAACTCCATGATGTTGACGCCGTGCTGGCCGAGCGCGGGCCCGACCGGCGGGGCGGGGTTTGCCTGCCCGGCCTGGATCTGCAGCTTGATCAGCCCAACGACTTTCTTCTTCGGGGCCATGATGTTGTCGGTGTTCCTTCCTGGGCGATGTTGGATTGCCGGTTCCTCGTCGGGGCGCTAGGCGCCCCGCATCGTCACCGAGCTAAATCTTGGAGACTTGGCTAAAGGTGAGTTCGACGGGGGTTTCGCGGCCGAAGATCGACACCAGCACCTTGAGCTTCTGCTGTTCGCCGTTGACCTCGCTGATGGTGGCCGGCAACGTGGCAAACGGCCCGTCCATGACCGTCACCGATTCGCCGACCTCGTAGTCGACCTCGACGGCAGGGCGTTCCAGCCCGCCCGCCTCGGCGACCGCGGCGGTGCTGGCCGCGCCCTTGGCGGCCTTCTTCGTCGCGCCCCGCGGCAGCAGGAACTTCACCACGTCGTCGAGCGAGAGGGCCGACGGGCGCGACGTCGCGCCGACGAACCCGGTCACCCCGGGCGTGTTGCGCACGGCCGCCCACGAGTCGTCGGTGAGATCCATGCGCACCAGGATGTAGCCGGGCAGCACCTTGCGGTTGACCTGCTTGCGCTGGCCGTTCTTGATCTCGGTGACCTCTTCGGTGGGCACCTCCACCTGGAAGATGTAGTCGCCGACGTCAAGGTTTTGCACGCGGGTTTCCAGGTTGGCTTTGACCTTGTTCTCGTAGCCGGCGTAGGAGTGGATGACGTACCAGTCGCCGGGCTTGCTGCGCAGGTCGGCCTTCAGCGCGGCGGCAGGGTCGACCTCCTCGGCCGGCTCCGTACCCTCCGAGCTCTCCGGGGTTTCTGGAGCCGCTGCGGTCTCTGGGGCTGCTGGGGCCGCTGAGGCCTCTGCGGTCTCTGGAGCCTCCGTGGGCTCGGCAGCCTCTTTCAGGTCGACCGCTTCACCCGCGGACGTGTCACCGTCGAAGGTAGTCACGGTTTTGAGTCCTCTCTGTCACTCTCAAAAGCGGTGTCACTTTCAAGCTCAGCCGAACACCAGCAGCACCAGCTTGGTCAGGCCGAAGTCCGCCAGGCCCACCAGCGCCACCATGAAGGCCAGAAACGCCAGCACCACCGAGGTATAGGTGAGCATCTGCTTGCGGTTCGGCCAGATCACCTTCCGCATCTCCGCAACGACCTGCTTGAGGTAGCTGTAGACGAATACGAACGGGTTGGCCGGCCGGTCCCCGGCTTTCTTCGGCTTCTTGGCTTTCTTGGCCTTGTCAGCCTTCGAGGCGCGCCTCTTGGCCTTGTCTTCCTCGGCGGCCTCAACCTCGTCCGTCGACTCGGCATCGACCTCGTCGGCATCGGCCACCCGTTGCCGCGACCTCTTGCCGGTGGGCCGTTGCGGCGTCACAGGCTTGGTCACCACGGCCGTACGACCGCTGCCGCGGCCGTCCTCGGTGTCGCCGCCGTCGCGTGCGGGGTCGTTGGCGGCACCGATGTCCGGGCCTTCGTCGCTCACCGCATGCTCCTTTGTTTGCTAATGTCCCGCGAGCCGCCCCACGGTGATGGGCACTTTCTTCCAGTGTCCACCATGGCACGGACAACGAGTGTCCGACTCCTCCTCAGGCCGTCCCGGCCTGCATCGTCGTCGGACGTCCAACGATTGTCCGACTCCTCCTCAGGCCGTCCCGGCCTGCATCGTCGTCGGACGTCGCGTCGGCAGGGGCGACAGGACTTGAACCTGCAACCTGCGGTTTTGGAGACCGCTGCTCTGCCAGTTGAGCTACGCCCCTTCGCGGTTGGCAGGCCAACCTGCGCTTACCTGCCGGGGCTTACATGACACGCGCGCCTCCCGATTGTTCGACTCACGGAAAGCGCGCTGATGGCTGGGAAAACCCCGAGGTCCGAGTGTACATCGGGGCAGGTGCCAGATACCAATTACGCGGTTCTGACGACCTGTCCGGAATCCTTGTCCCACTTGAGTCTGGCGGACTCCTCGCCTTTCTGCCCCATCAGCGTGGTGTAGGCCTCGAGCACCAGCTCGCCGCGGTCGTTGTGGCAAATGTTCTTGGTGACGACGATGTCGGCGCCGAAGCGCTCGTCCACCGAGTGGATGTCCATCCGGGCCCACAGCTTGTCGCCGGCCAACACGGGCTTGTAGAACAGGAACCTCTGGTCGACCTGGACGATCTGCATGGTCTCCATGCCGACATCGACATTCTGGAAGAAGTCGATTTGGACCAGTTTCGCGAGAATGCTCGCAAAGGTGAGCGGCGCGATTATCGCGTCATATCCCAGTTCGCCGGCAGCGTCCTCGTCGAAGTAGGCCGGGTGGTCGCACTTGATGGACTGCGCGAACGCACGCAGCTGCTCACGGCCCACTTCGAAGTAGTCCGGGTACCGCCAGATCATCCCGCGGATATCGGTCTTGAGGGCCATAGAACTATGCCAATTTCGCCGACGCGGTGGCCCGGCCGAAGATCTTCTTGCCACCGGTGGTGGCGGTGAGCGCGATCGTCACCGACTTGCTCTCCGGATCCACCGACTTCACCCGGCCGTTGAAGACGAGCTCGGCGCCCTTGCCGTCGTTGGGCACCGGCACCACGGCGGTGAACCGCACGTTGTACTCGGTGACCGCGCCCGGGTCACCGACCCACGAGGTGACGTAGCCGCCCCCGATGCCCATGGTCAGCATGCCGTGGGCGATCGCGGTGTCCAGCCCGACAACCTTGGCGATCTCGTCGTCCCAGTGGATCGGGTTCAAGTCACCGGAAACCCCCGCGTAGTTCACCAGATCCTGGCGCGTCAGGGGGTAGATCTTCTCCGGAAGCTGGTCACCCACCTTCACCGAACTGAACTCACGCAGTGGCATTAGAAAATCCCTCTTCTCCATCCTCACCGGCACGGCCCGCCAGGGTCGTATAGGTCTCCTGCACAATCTCACCAGCTTCGTTGGTAATGATGTTCTTGGTCACGATGATCTGGGTGCCGTGCGCCTCGCGCATCGAGTCCACCCAGACGTCGCAGTAGAGCCTGTCCCCCGCCACGATCGGCTTCACGAATTTCAGCACCTGGTCGACCTGGACGATCTGTGCGTCGCTGACCGCGATGTTGGCGTGCTTGAAGAACGCCGACTGCGCCTTGTACCCGAACACGCAGATGAAGGTCAGCGGGGCCGGCAGCCCCTTGTAGCCGAGTTCGGCCGCCGCATCGTCGTCGAGGAACGAGGCGTCATCGTTCTTCACGGCCACCGCGTGCTCGCGGATCTTTTCCCGCTCCACCTCGTAATGGTCGGGGTAGCGATAGTGCATCCCGACGATGTCTTTGGTCAACGGCACGGGTCTAGAACCTACCTGGTCGCGTCTTGGGTCGATCTCAGCAACGTTGACGGGTCGGCCTACCGGGTCTCGCGGTGCGCCTGGTGCTTGCCGCAGTTCGGGCAGAACTTCTTCAGCTCCAGCCGGTCGGGGTCGTTGCGCCGGTTCTTCTTGGTGATGTAGTTGCGGTGCTTGCACACCTCGCACGCCAAGGTGATCTTTGGCCGCACGTCCGTACTGGAAGCCATGACGTTTCTCTCTCAGTTCTTTCTCGCGGTCTCATCGCCGCGAGACGTTGTTGTGTTGTAGCGATGGCCGGACTCGAACCGGCGACCTAACGATTATGAGTCGTTCGCTCTAACCGACTGAGCTACATCGCCTCTGCTACGCGCCGCCAGCCTGCTCGGCGTCCGCCGAGCCCCCTAACGGAATCGAACCGTTGACCTTTTCCTTACCATGGAAACGCTCTACCGACTGAGCTAAGGGGGCCGTTCACCCAAGCGACAGTCGTGCCGCGGGCCTAAAAAAGGGTACAGCCTGGCGCGCAACGTCACCAAACCAGCAACTCGGGACTCGAGCGGGCTAGAGCTGGCAAGAGCTTGAATGAGCTTGAATGAACTATTGAAAGATTTTGCGGCGGTCGAACAATCACTCGCCGTCGCCACCGCGGTGGGGTTGCCACGCGCTGAGGTCGCTGAACTCGTCGTACTCGTCGCCCTGCGCATCCTCCGCGCCTGCCTCGCCGAGCAAGGTCCGCAACGCGAGATGGACGGCCTCCCGCGTGTCAGCCAGATGGAACCGACGTATCGCCTCTTGGACCAACTCGTCGTCGATTTCGATCTCGACCTTCTTCTTCATGCGCCAACAATACCCACTGCCGATAACGCCAACGGATCGATGACGACCCATTTCCGGCAAAGCGCGCCCGAATACGAAGTCGCCCTGACGAGTCAATAGTCTGGTCACGTGTCAGAAGACCGGCTGTACTTCCGTCAACTGCTCTCGGGTCGCGATTTCGCCGCCGGCGACATGATCGCGACGCAGATGCGCAACTTCGCCTACCTGATCGGCGACCGTGAGACCCGGGACTGCCTGGTGGTCGACCCCGCGTACGCCGCAGGCGACCTGCTCGACGCGCTCGAGGCCGACGGCATGCGCCTGTCCGGGGTGTTGGTGACCCACCACCACCCCGACCACGTGGGCGGGGCCATGATGGGCTTCGAGCTGAAGGGCCTGGCCGAGCTGCTGGACCGTGCACCGGTACCGGTGCACGTCAATACCCATGAGGCCCTTTGGGTTTCGCGAGTCACCGGGATCGGCCTCGGCGACCTCACCGCCCACGAGAGCCACGACAAGGTCAGCGTCGGGGATATCGAGATCGAGCTGCTGCACACCCCGGGCCACACCCCGGGCAGCCAGTGCTTTCTGCTCGACGGCCGCCTGGTCGCCGGCGACACGTTGTTCCTGGACGGCTGCGGGCGCACCGACTTTCCCGGCGGCGATTCCGATGAGATGTACCGCAGTCTGCAGCGGCTCGCCGCGCTTCCTGGGGACCCGACAGTGTTTCCGGGGCACTGGTATTCAGCCGAGCCGAGCGCCTCGCTATCGGAGGTCAAGCGCTCCAACTACGTGTATCGGGCCGCCGATCTTGATCAGTGGCGAATGTTGATGGGCGGTTAAGCGACACCGGCGCAACTCGCGACCATTTTGTGCGTCTCGATTACGCGGTCGGCAATGCGCGACGAACGCCTCTACTATCGGTCCAGCGAAATATCCGGCCAAAGAGCACTGTGATATAGCGGAAGGGTGGATTCCATGGGGTGGGTCCAGAGCGGCTGGCACGGAGTCACCAATGTGGGGCCCAGCACCTGGTTGGCGTGGGCGGCCTGGGCGGCGATTTTGCTGGGTATCGTGGCGCTGCTGCTCGCGAACCGGCAGCTCAAGCTCAATCGGCGGGCGGCCGGCGAGCGGGTACGGCCCCACGTCGCGATGTTCATGGAGCCGCATCCGGCCGACTGGCACGTGATCGAGCTGGTGGTCAGGAATTTCGGACAGACCGCGGCCTATGACGTCCGGTTCGCATTTCCGAATCCGCCGACGGTGGCCGAATACGAAAATGCCGCCGACGGCTACGCCGACGTCGTCGAACTGCAGCTGCCTCGCGAGTTGCCTGTGCTTGCGCCCGGTCAGGAATGGCGCATGGTGTGGGATTCGGCGCTCGACCGCGCCGAAATCGGGACCGGGATCGAGTCCCGCTTCACGGGGTCCTTGATCTACTACGACCGCCCCGAGACGCCGCGCGGTTGGCGGTTCTGGCAGCGCGAGCGGGCTCAGCTGCAGACCAACGTGGTGCTGGACTGGGATGCCCTGCCGCCGGTCCAGCGCATCGATTTGATGACCACCCACGACCTGGCCAAGCGGGAAAAGCAGAAGCTGGAACTACTGCGCGGCCTGCTCACCTACTTCCACTACGCCAGCAAGGAAACACGCCCCGACGTGTTCCGCAGGGAGATCGAACGGATCAACGGCGCCGTCCAGGAAACGCAGGACCGGTGGCGCACCCGGCTGCTCGACGCGCCCACCGACGTCAGCGTGCGCTGGGGCAACGCCGAAGCCGATCTCGGCAAGCACCGCGGCCAGCACGTCTGACGTAGATCGAAGGAGCAACCCATGAGTGGCCCGGTCCTCTACAGCCACAACGATTCCATCGCGGTCATCCGGATGGACGACGGCAAAGTCAACGCGCTGGGCCCGACGATGCAGCATGCCCTCACCGAGGCGATCGACCGGGCCGACAGCGACAACGTCGGAGCGCTGGTGATCACCGGCAACGAGCGGGTGTTCAGCGGCGGGTTCGACCTGAAGATCCTGACCTCGGGCGAGGCGCAGCCCGCGATCGACATGCTCCGGGGCGGCTTCGAGCTGGCGTATCGGCTGCTGTCCTATCCCAAGCCGGTGGTGATGGCCTGCACCGGTCATGCCATCGCGATGGGCGCGTTTTTGCTGTCGTCCGGCGACCACCGGGTGGCGGCCCACGCGTACAACATTCAGGCCAACGAGGTCGCGATCGGCATGACCATCCCGTATGCGGCCCTGGAGATCATGAAGCTGCGGCTGACCCGGTCGGCGTACCAGCAAGCCGCCGGCCTGGCCAAGACGTTCTTCGGTGAAACCGCCCTCGCCGCCGGCTTTGTCGACGAGATCGTGTTGCCCGAGATGGTGGTCAGCCGCGCCGAGGAGGCCGCGCGCGAATTCGCCGGCCTGCACCAGCAAGCCCACGCCGCAACCAAGCTGCGCGCCCGCGCCGACGCGCTGAAGGCCATCCGCGCCGGAATCGACGGGATCGAAGCCGAGTTCGGGCTCTGAGGTCACCTGGCCGCCTGCGGGCTGATGAACTGAAACGACGAACGCGGTGGCCGGTAAAAGACCTGGCCACCGCGTTGCTCGCCTCCTCGTCGCAAGTGTGACATGTACGCGGGGTGCAGTCACTCCACCCTGGCGGGCGCGCCCGGCGGTGGCGTCTCAGAGAAACCGGCGGACGTAGCCGAGGACCTCGTCGGCGGCCGCGAAGCCGCCCAGATGGCTTTCTTGGGGCCGCAGGATCAGCTCGGCGTTGGCCAGGTGCGACGCCGCGCACTGGGCGGCTTCCAGGGGCACGATGGGATCGGCGTCGCCGTGCCACCAGCGCACCGGCACCTGCACGTCGGCCAACCGGAACCCCCAGTCGCGCCCGAACAGCCGGATGTCGTCGACGACGGCCCAAAAGCGCCCCCCGGAAACGAGGACGATGTCGTCGAGGAACATCGGCTCCATCTCGGGGTCGGCGAAGACTCGCCGATCGCCCTCCTTCGTGGTAGCGGCGTAGGCCAGATAGGCGTAGTGCCCAAAGGGCAGAATCGGCAGTACCAGAGAAGACACCAGCGCCGACAACGGCCAGCGCAGGCGCGACCACACCGGGGCGAAGCGCCGGGCCAGGTCGATGATGCCGATCGCGCAGGATTCGGGCCCCACCGTCGGGACGACCCCACCCAGTACGCCCACCGCGGCGACCCGGCCGGCGAGCGGCGGCATCGCGCCGCACGCCAGCGCGTAAGGGCCGCCGCCCGAGAGGCCGATGACCGCGAGCCGTTCGGCGCCCAGCGCATCGGCCACCCAGGCCATGTCGGTGGCCCACTGCGCCACCGTCTCGTACCGGTGCGGGTCGGACAGGTGCGTCCCGGGCCGCTCCACCGCGACGACGCGCAGGCCGAGGTTATCGGCGGCACGCCGGCCGAGCAGCGGGAACTGCCGCCGGCCGCCGGGGGTGCCGTGGAACCACAGCACCACCTCGCCGGCCGGATCGCCGTATTCGGCGAAGCCCAGCCGTCGGCCGTTGGGCAGGTAGAAGCGTCCCTCGGATCGCGGCTTCGGGGCCCGGGCTACCCGGAAGGGGTGGCGGAGTGGATTGTTGGGTCGTACCGGCATGGGTCAATCGTCAGCCGAAACCCATTGGTAGGGAAGGAATTTCCCGTCGAACGTGACCACCACGCGGTCGCCGGACGGGTGCGGTTTCTTGTGCAGGTCGACGCTGAAGTTGATCGCGCTCATGATGCCGTCGCCGAACTGCTCGTGGATCATTTCCTTGATCGCGCCGCCGTACACCTGCAGGGCTTCGTAGAAGCGGTAGATGGTCGGGTCGGTCGGCACGGCGGTGGGCAGGCCGCCGCGCATGGGAGGTGCTGCCAGCACGGCCACCGCTGACTCGTCGAGGTCGAGCATTTCGACCAGGCTCTTGCCTAGTTCGGCGGGTATCGGGTGCTGGCCCAGCAGTGCCGACGTGGTCCACAGCACCGGCCTGTCGATCGCGTCGGCCAGCTCCTGCCAGGTCAGCCTCTTGGTCAGGCGCGACACCACGATCTGCTCGGTGAGTTCGTTTCTGTTCATGGGTCAAGCATGCCCTGTAGCCGGTAGATTGCATACACGAGCGTCGGCGCCGCTCACCCCGGTTTCGTGGCGGTGACCAGGCGCGTGGAGATCCACGGCCCGCCGTACCACATGCGCCATCCGAGGTTGCGGCGCTTGACGTTTCGCCAACCGAGTTCGCGCAGGCGCTCGGCGTGCTGACGGGTCTCCCAGAGATCGGCGATGGCCAGCCGGCCGCCCGGGCGCAGCACGCGAGCCGCTTCGTCGAGGGCCTGGCGGCGGCCGGCGCGGGCCGGAATGTTGTGGATGGCCAGGCTGCTGACGACCACGTCCACGCTCTCGTCGGGCAGCGGCAGGGCGGTCATGTCGGCGGTGCGGACCTCGATGCGGTCGGCGACGTTTTCCAGAGCCGCGTTGGCCAGCGTGGCCTCCTGCGAGTTGTCGGTCTGGTCGGCATGCCACAGATCGACGCCGATCGCCCGGCCGCGCGGCAGCCGCTTGGCCACTGCCGTCAACACCGCGCCGCGTCCGCACCCGAGATCCAGCACCGTTTCGTCGCCCCGCAGGCGGAGGTCATCGAGAACCCGGTCCCACACGACGAACTTGCCCGAGCGCGTCGCGTAGATGTACCACGTCATCATCGAGATCATCCCGGCGGCCGATGCGCCGCCCAGCGCGGCGGCCATCCGCCTGCCGCGCGCCCAGCTGATCGCCGCCCACACGGCCAGGGCGGCGGCTTGGGCGACGACGCCTATGGCCTGTCCGCGCGCCGAGACGGTCTTGAAGGATCCGTCGATGCCGTAGTCGCCCCGGTGATCATGCACGACAACGAGCTTACGGCTGCGCCAGGCGCCGAACGGTTTTCGCGGTGTGGATCACCAACGCCCGTGATGCACGACCTCGGGAAAGGGCCGCCGATCGGGCTTGCGGACCGGGGTGAGCGGGCGATCGGCGGGATAGCCGATGCCGAGCAGGAACGCCACCTGGTGGTCGTCGGGCACGCCCAGGATGGCGCGTGCCTTCTCCTGGTCTCCCACCGACGAATGGCCGGTTCCGATCCCGCGGTCGGCGGCCGCGATCATCATCGCCATCGTGGCCTGGCCGATGTCGTAGGTGTCGGTGACCAGCCTGCGCTGGTCGGGTGGCACCGGCACAACCAGCGCGATCGCGGCGGGGGCCGACGCGATGTGACCCGCCCCCTGCCAGACGGTGGACAACTCCTGCAGCTGGGTCCGGTCGGTGACGACGACAAAGTCCCACGGCTGCCGGTTCTTGGCCGACGGGGCCCGCCAGCCCGCCTCGGCGATGCGGTTCAGGTCGTCGTCGGACACCGGCTCGTCCGTGTATTGCCGGACGTTGCGCCGCGCACAGATCGCGTCCCAAGCTTGCATGTCGTTCCCCTCCGGTCCGGTTCAGGCTAGCCATACGGGATTTGTCAACGCGACCATCGCGCCGAGCCTTCCCCGCTCGCGTACCTCCAGCCGCACAAAGCGCGCCGACGCGGCGTCGAGCTCCCAGCGCAACCGGGCCCGCGCCGCACTCACCGCCGTCCGCCCGGCGCAGCCCGTCGCCGTGATCAGGGCGGCGGTTGTGCCGGCGGCCCCGGCGATCACGGCGGTGACCGTCACCGGCGCCCCGGGCCGCACCGGCAATGCCTCCCCGGGACCGCCGCTTCCGCCCGGGCAGGTAGCGGTCAGCTCGCACGCGACCTCGCGTGATCGGACGATGTAGGAGCGACCGCGGCGCAGCCCGTCGACGATCGCCGGCATGGACAGTTCACGCGCGTGCACGGCCGTCTGCGGCGCGCCGACCGGCTGATGTTCGCCGTGCGAGTCGCTGCCGCCGACCGCCACGATGCGCCTGCCGCGCCGCAGCATGCGTTGCCAAATGCGAAGGGAGACTTCGTCGTCGACGTTCCACCGGCCATTCCACACCTCGAGCGCCTCGACGTGGGCGAAACCGAACTCCCACGCCGATCCCGGCAGCGGCACGGCGGGATGGGCGGCGACCACCAGGCCACCGGCTTCGCGGACCTCGGCGGCGAAGCGCGGGAACAGCCCGTCACGCGGCCCGTATCGCCAGTCGACCCAGGCGTGCGGGGGCAGGCCGACGGCGAGCCAGTGTCCGTGCCGGGTGGTGACCTCCTCGCCGGGAATCACCAACAGCGATCCGGTGCGACAGGCCGCCCACACCCGGTTCGCGGAGTTGGTGTTGTGCTCGGTGGAGACGATGAAGTCCAGCCCCGCGGCCCGCGCGGCCGACACCAGCTCGGCGGGATCGCGCTCGCCGTCGGAGTGCACGGTGTGCAGATGCAGATCCCCGCGGAACCAGCGCGGGCTCCCGATCGGTGCGGCCGGCGGCGCGATCACCGGGCCGGCCTGCGCGGCGGGCAGATCCGGTTCGGGGTCGGGCTCGCCGCGTTCCAGGGTGACGCGCACCCGCCAGGCCATCCCCCACGGGCTCAGAACCACCGGGCCGAGGGCCACGGCCCAGGAACCCGGGTCGATGGGGCCCGCCAGATAGCCCGGGGTGGCATGGCTGCTGGAGATGACGAAGCCGTCTCGGGCGCCGCCCGACCAGCCTCGGAAGCCCGCGGCGTTGCCCGGGTCGTGGCCGGCGGGGCCAAAGACGCCCAGATCCAACACGTTTCGGGCAAATCCCGCGGCGAAGTCCTCGTGGACCGCGGCGACCCGGATTCGCCGCACGCCCGGCGGCACCTCGAACGGCAGGTAAGCCCACCGGTAGATGCCAAGACCGAACCGCCCCGAGAACGTCACCTCGATCGCCCCGGTGTCGCGTCGCTCGGTGATGGCACCGGGTGCGATCGTCGCGATGGTCATGGCCGCCTCCCGCCCTCTCGGTACGCCCACAGCATCCGGCACCCAGCGGTAACCAGCCGTTACATCGCCACCAACGGCTGGCGTCGGGCCGCTGAGCATTTTGTCCGCGTCAACCGGCCACGTCGTCGGTGCCAAGCTCTAGGGTGGCGCTCGATGGCGCTTCATCTTCACCGTGCCGAACGCACCGACCTGCTCGCCGACGGTCTCGGCGCCCTGCTGGCCGCCCCGCTGCCCGACCCGTTCGTCGAGGAGCTGGTGCTGGTGCCGGCGCGCGGCGTGGAACGCTGGCTCAGTCAGCGGCTTTCGCACGTGCTGGGTCCGCGGCCCGGCATGGGCGACGGGGTCTGCGCGGGGGTGGCTTTCCGCAGCCCGGGATCGTTGATCGCCGAGATTTCTGCGATCACCGGGACGGTCGACGAGGACCCGTGGTCGCCCGAGGCGATGACCTGGCCGCTGCTCGAGGTGATCGATGCCGGCCTCGACCAGCCGTGGTGCCGAACGCTGGCAACCCATCTGGGCCACTTCCACACCGGCGAGGAGGCGGAGCTGCGCAAAGGGCGCCGGTATGCCGTGGCGCGCCGGCTGGCCGGGCTGTTCGCCTCTTACGCCCGGCAGCGTCCGCAACTGCTCATCGACTGGCTGGACGGCAACGCGAAGGGCCTCGACACCGACCTGGCCTGGCAGCCGGAACTGTGGCGCGCGCTGGCTGCGCGGGTCGAGGCCGATCCCCCGCACGTCCGCCACCAGAAGACCGTCGCGCGGTTGCGGGAGGGGCCGGTCGACCTGCCGGCGCGGCTGTCGCTGTTCGGCCACACGCGGCTGCCTGCCACCGACATCGAGCTGCTCGACGCGCTGGCCGCGCACCACGACCTGCACCTGTGGCTGCCGCACCCCAGCGACGAACTGTGGCGGCGGCTCGCCGATCTGCGCGGCCCGGTGCGGCGAACCGACGACACCAGCCGGCGCCGAGTCCGCCACCCGCTGCTGCAGACACTGGGCCGCGACCTTCGCGAGCTGCAAACCGTGTTGCCCTCGGCCCGCGCCACAGACGAATACCTCGGCGCGGAAACGCAACCCGAGACATTACTGGGCTGGCTGCAATCCGATATCGCCGCCAACGCGGTGCGGCCCGACGACCGGGCCCTGGCCGCCGACGACCGATCGGTTCGGGTGCACGCCTGCCACGGCACTGCCCGGCAGATCGACGTGCTGCGTGAAGTACTGCTCGGGCTGTTGGCGGACGATCCCACGCTTGAACCGCGCGACATCGTGGTGATGTGCCCCGACATCGAGAGCTGCGCGCCGCTGATCGTCGCCGACTTCGGCCTGGGCGAACTCCCCGGCCCCAACCACCCCGCGCACCGGCTGCGAGTGCGGCTGGCCGACCGAGCCCTCACCCAGACCAACCCCCTCCTCGGGGTGGCCGGGGAGCTGCTCGGCATCGCCGGCAGCCGCGCGACCGCAACCCAGGTCCTCAACCTGGCCCAGGCCGCGCCGGTGCGGACCCGCTTCAAATTCACCGACGACGACCTCGACACGATCGCCGCGTGGGTGCGCGACTCCGGTATCCGCTGGAGCTTCGACACCCGGCACCGCAAGCCATACGGACTCGACCACATCGTGGGAAACACCTGGCGTTTCGGCCTGGACCGGATCCTGACCGGGGTCGCGATGTCCGACGACTCGCAGGCGTGGCTGGCGACCGCGCTTCCCCTGGACGACGTCGGCAGCAACCGGGTGGAGCTGGCGGGGCGGCTGGCCGAGTACGTCGACCGGCTGCAGTCGGCGGTCGACTCGCTCGACGGAATCCGCCCGCTGGCCGAGTGGATCGATGCGCTCACCGACGGTGTCGCGGCATTGACCCAGGTGGACGCCGCCGACGCGTGGCAATCGGGACAATTGCGCCGCGAGTTCGCAACCATACTGGCGCAGGCCGAATTTCGCGCCGCCGCCCGGCTGCGGCTGTCCGACGTACGGGCATTGCTGGCCGAGCGCCTCGCCGGGCGTCCGACCCGGGCCAACTTCCGGACCGGAACCTTGACCGTGTGCACGATGGTGCCGATGCGCTCGGTCCCGCACCGGGTGGTGTGCCTGGTCGGGCTCGACGACGGCGTGTTTCCGCGGTCCGCGCTGCCGGACGGCGACGACGCCCTTTCCCGCGGGCCGATGACCGGCGAGCGCGACATCCGTTCCGAGGACCGGCAATTGCTGCTCGACGCGGTATGCGCGGCCACCGAGACGTTGGTCATCACCTATACCGGCGCCGACGAGCACACCGGACACCCGCGGCCGCCGTCGGTGCCGCTGGCCGAACTGCTCGACGCGCTCGATCAGACCACACCGGCGCCGGTGCGAGACCGGGTGCTGATCGAGCACCCGTTGCAGCCGTTCGACATTCGCAATGTCACGCCGGGCGAGCTGCTGCCGGGCCAGCCGTTCACCTTCGATCCGACCGCCCTGGTCGCGGCCCGGGCCGCCGCCGGTGACCGGCACCCGCGGCCGCGCTTCTTCACCGATCCGCTCCCCCGACCGGCACCCGACGACGTCGTGCTCGCCGACTTGCTGGCCTTCCTGCGTGACCCGGTCAAGGGGTTCTTCCGCGCGCTGGACTACACGTTGCCCTGGGAGATCGACGAGATCAAAGACGAGATGCCCGTCGAGATCGACAACCTCGAAGAGTGGTCGGTCGGCGACCGGATGCTGCGAGACATGTTGCGCGGCTTGGATCCTGGCAAGGCGGCCGAAGCCGAATGGCGCCGAGGGACCTTGCCCCCGGGGCAGCTGGGCTGGCGCAAAGCCAGGGAAATCCGCGGCCAGGCCGCCGAACTGGCCGCCGAGGCGCTGCGGCACCGCCGCGGTGCGCCCTCCGCTTACGACGTCGACCTGCCGCTGGACGGCGCGCGGCGGCTCACCGGCACGGTGACACCCGTCTTCGGCGCCCGCACCGTGTCGGTCACCTACTCCAAGCTCGGCGGCAAGCACCTGCTGGAATCGTGGATCCCGCTGCTGGCGTTGAAGGCAAGCGATTCGCGTCGTGACTGGAGCGCATTGTGCATCGGGCGCGCCCGGCGAAACGATCGGATCGAGCGCCGCCTGCTCGGTCCGCCACCGGACTCCCTCGAGACGCTGCGTGAGCTGGTGCGGCTGTACGACGCCGGTCGCCGGGAGCCGCTACCACTGCCGCTGCGGACATCGTTCGCCTGGGCGGACGCCCGCAATTCGGACAGGGACCCGCTCAGGGCCGCGGGATATCGGTGGAACTCGCAGAACAACTTCCGCGGTGAGAATGCCGAGCCGGCAAACGAAAGGGTCTGGGGCACAAGGGCTCGGCTCGACGTCCTGCTGGGACCGCCGCGCGCGGGCGAAGAGGTTGCCGGTGAAGGCACGCGCCTCGGCGCGTTGGCGGCCCGGCTGTGGGGGCCGCTGCTGCGCTCCGAACGCTCGGCCCGGGAGCTGGTCTGATGGAGCGCTTCGACCTGCTCGGCCCGTTGCCCGCGCCGGGGTCCACGACGGTGCTGGAGGCCAGCGCGGGCACCGGCAAGACGTTCGCACTGGCCGGCCTCGTGACCCGCTTCATCTCCGACGGCGTCGGCAAGCTCGACGAAATGCTGCTGATCACCTTCAGCAAGGCGGCCAGCCGGGAACTGCGGGAAAGGGTCCGCTGCCAGATCGTGGAAGCCGTTGCCGCACTGGAAGGTTCGCTGTCCGACAGGGCTACCGATCTGCTCACCCACCTGACGGCCGGCACCGACGCCGAGCGCGGCGAGCGATGCGCGCGGCTGCGCGACGCGCTCTCGGACTTCGACGCCGCCACCATCTGCACCACGCACCAGTTCTGTCACCTGGTGCTCAAATCGCTTGGGGTTGCCGGTGATACGGACACCGACGCCACGCTGGTGGAAAGCCTCGACGATCTGGTCGGCCAGATCGTCGACGACCTGTATCTTGCGCACTTCGGATCGCAGCGCGACGAGGTGGCCCTCAGCCACCGCGATGCGCTGGCGCTGGCCCGTGCGATCGTCGAGGACCCCTGCGCGCAGCTGCGACTGCGCGACCCGGACCCGCAGGCCATTGCCGGGGTGCGACTGCGTTTCGCCACCGACGTGCTGGACCAACTCGAGCTGCGCAAGCGCCGGCTCGGCATCTTCAGCTACAACGACCTGCTCAATCGCCTGGCCGGCGCTTTGAAAAGCCGTCCGGGTTCCGCGGATTCGGCTGCCGCCGACCGGATGCGCCGCCGCTGGTCGATCGTGATGATCGACGAATTCCAGGACACCGATCCCATTCAATGGGAGGTCATCGATCGCGCCTTCAACGGCCATTCCAGGCTGGTGTTGATCGGCGACCCCAAGCAGGCGATCTACGGTTTTCGCGGCGGCGACATCTACACCTATCTGCGGGCGGCCCAAACGGCCGGCGAGCGCCGCACGCTGAGCGTGAATTGGCGCAGCGACAAGGTGCTCGTCGACAGCCTGCAAACGCTGTTGCGCGGGGCCGCGCTGGGCGACCCCG
This sequence comes from Mycobacterium sp. 852002-51057_SCH5723018, assembly GCF_001667035.1. Taxonomy (GTDB): domain Bacteria; phylum Actinomycetota; class Actinomycetes; order Mycobacteriales; family Mycobacteriaceae; genus Mycobacterium. The sequence goes on along the minus strand of NZ_LZIR01000021.1, from coordinate 20,489 downwards.
ACATCGTGGTGCGCGACATCGAGGCGCACGTGGCGGGCCACCGGCTGCGCAATGCGCCGCACAATCAGCCGTTTCGGCTCCGGGTGGTCGGCCGCGCCGCCTTCGGTTGCCAGCAGGACCGGACCATTTCGATCGACCAGCTGCGTCGCCACATCCCGGCCGACCTCGCCGCCGACGTCGGCGCCCTGCTGGCCAGCGACGCCACCTTCGACGGCAACCGGGTGCGCGCCGGTGATATCGCGGTCATCGTCGAATCCGGCAAGGACGCGCGGGCGTGTCAAACCGCGTTGACGCAAGCCGGGATTCCCGCGGTCTACACCGGCGACGGCGACGTATTCGCGGCCGAAGCGGCCAAGGATTGGCTGTTCCTGCTGGACGCGTTCGACCAGACCCACCGCGCCGGGCTGGTGCGCGCCGCCGCCGCCACGGTGTTCTTCGGCAAGACGGCCGGCGACCTGGCCGCGGGCGGAGACGACCTCACCGACGAGGTCGCTGCCACGCTGCGGGAGTGGTCCGATGAGTTGCGAAACCGCGGACCCGCCGCGGTGTTCGAGGCCGCGCAACTGGCCGGCGTGGGGAGGCGGGTGCTTGCCGAGCAGGCTGGTGAACGCACCATGACCGACCTGGCCCACATCGCTCAGCTGCTGCACGCCGTGGCCCATCGGGAACGGTTGACGCTGCCCGCCCTGCGCGACTGGTTGCGTCGGCAATGCGAGGAGCGCGCCGGGGCACCCGAACGCAGCCGCCGCATCGACAGTGACGCCGCGGCCGTGCAGATCCTGACGGTGTGGGGCGCCAAGGGGTTACAGTTCCCGATCGTCTACTTGCCGTTCGCCTTCAATCGGCACGTCTTCATCGACGACATTCCGCTCTACCACGACGAGGACGGCGTTCGCTGCCTGGACGTCGGCGGCCCGGGGGGCGCCGACCGCAGGACCATCGAGGCGTTCAGCCGCGCCGAGGCGGCGCGCAACGACATCCGGCTCACGTACGTCGCCCTGACCCGGGCGCAGTCGCAGGTGGTGGCGTGGTGGGCACCCGCCAAGGACGAGCCGAACGGAGGGCTGTCCCGGCTGCTGCGGGGCCGGCGTCTGGGACAGGCCGAGGTCCCGGATAGCTGTGTGCCGCGGACGATCTCGGACGAGGACGCATTGGCCTGCCTTCGCGCGTGGGAGGCCGCCGGCGGCCCGGCGATCGAAGAAGCGTCGGTGGTGGACGCCCCGGCGGTGCACCGCCCGGCCCCGTCCACCGAGCTTGCGGTGCGGCACTTCCACCGGTCGATCGACACCGCGTGGCGGCGAACATCGTATTCGGCGTTGGTGCGCAGCGCGGAGGAGTCCTATGACTCCGGTGTCAGCAGTGAACCGGAGATGTCGGCCCGCGACGACGAGATCGACGGCGCCGCGGTGGCCGTCACACCGGACGCGCCCCCCGCGGGCGCCGACGTCGTTTCTCCCATGTCGGGCTTGCCCGCCGGCGCGACGTTCGGATCGCTCGTGCACGCGGTGCTCGAAACCGCGGATCCCTTCGCCGCCGATCTCGCGGCCGAACTGGAAGCCCACGTGCGCAGGCACTCGGCCTGGTGGCCCGTGGACGCCGAGCCCACCACCGTGGCCTCGGCGTTGCTGCCCATGCACGACACGTCGCTGGGCCCGCTGGCGGAGGGGCTGACCTTACGCCGGATCGGTCTGCGGGATCGGTTGCGGGAGTTGGACTTCGAAATTCCCTTGGCGGGAGGCGACATCCGGGGTTCGGTCCCGCAACTTCGGCTCGCGGATGTCGGGGCGCTTGTTCGTGAGCACCTGTCCGTCGACGACCCATTGGCCGGCTACAGCGACCGGTTGATGTCGGATTCGCTCGGCGGCCAGTCGCTGCGCGGTTACCTGTCCGGCTCGGTCGACGTGGTGCTGCGCCTGCCCCGGCAGCGCTACGCGGTGGTCGACTACAAGACCAACATGCTCGGCGCCACCGCGGCCGACTACGGTTTGCACCGGCTGACCGAAGCGATGCTGCACTCCGACTATCCGTTGCAGGCGTTGCTGTATACCGTTGTGCTGCATCGTTTCCTGCGGTGGCGGCAACCCGGCTACCAGCCCTCGCAGCACCTGGGCGGTGTGTTGTACCTGTTCGTGCGAGGCATGTGCGGGCCGCAAACCCCGACGGTCGACGGGCATCCCTGCGGAGTGTTCAGCTGGCTGCCGCCGGTCTCGATGGTGACCGCGGTGTCCGACCTGCTGGACGAGGGCCGGGCATGAGCATCGGCGACATAGAAGACCCCCTGGACTGGCGGATCGCCTACCGCGCAGGTGATGCCTTACGACGCTTCAACGAAGCCGGCGTGCTGGAATCCTCCGACGTGCATGTCGCGCAACGCGTTACAGCGCTGGCCGAGGAAACCGATCACAGCGTCGCGCTGGCGGTGGCGCTCGCGGCCAGGGCATTGCGCGGCGGGTCGGTGTGTGTCGACCTGACGACGGTGGCCGACGACGCCGGCGTCCCGGAGCTGCCCTGGCCCGACCCGGGTGGCTGGCTGGCGGCGTTGCGCGCCAGCCGGTTACTGGGCGATCCACCCGTCTTGCACCTGTACGACGACCGGCTGCTGTACCTCGACCGGTACTGGCGAGAGGAAGAGCAAGTCTGCGCCGACCTACTCACCCTGTCGGTTCCCGCGGCGCTGCCTAACGTGTCCGGGTTGGCGCGGCTTTTCCCGCCGCCACACTACGAGGAGCAGCGGGCGGCCGCCGAAATCGCGGTGTCACAAGCGGTCACCGTGCTGACGGGGGGCCCGGGTACCGGCAAGACCACCACGGTGGCACGGCTGCTGGCACTACTCGCCGAACACGCGGACCGTTCCGGCGCGACCCGCCTGCGGATCGCGATGGCCGCGCCCACCGGCAAGGCCGCGGCCCGGTTGACCGAGGCCGTGGCGGCCGAAGTAGGCAAGCTCGAAGTTGTTGACCGCGAACGACTTTCGGGCCTGCAAGCGGTTACGCTGCACCGGCTGCTCGGCAGCCGTCCGGACAGTTCAGTGCGGTTTCGCCACCACCGGGGCAACCGCCTCCCGCACGACGTGATCGTCGTCGACGAAACGTCCATGGTGTCGCTGACGATGATGGCCCGGCTGCTGGAGGCGGTGCGTCCGGATGCCCGGCTGATCCTGGTCGGGGATGCCGACCAGTTGGCTTCGGTGGAAGCCGGCGCGGTGCTGGCGGATCTCGTCGACGGCCTGTCCGCCCGCGACGATGTGCGGGTCGCGGCGCTGCGAACATCGCACCGGTTCGGCCAGACGATCGGGGCCCTGGCCGAGGCGATCCGGGCCGGCGACGCGGATCACGTTGTGGCGCAGCTCCGCTCGGGTGATGAGGACGTCGAGTTTGTCGAGCTCGGGGACGGTGCCGACGGCTCGGCGCCGCTGCGCGCGATCCTGCTGCCGCACGCGTTGCGGCTGCGGGAGGCGGCGATCGCCGGCGCCGTGGAGACCGCGCTGGCCACACTCGACGAACACCGGCTGCTGTGCGCGCACCGGCGCGGCCCGTTCGGGGTGCAGTACTGGAACCAGCAGGTGCAGCGGTGGCTGGCCGAAGAGACGGGCCAGCCGGCGTGGTCACCGTGGTACGCCGGGCGCCCGCTGCTGGTGACGGCCAACGACTACGGCCTGCGCGTCTACAACGGCGACACCGGCGTCGCGGTCGCCGACGCCGAGGGTTTGCGGGCGTTCATCGGCGGCGCCGCCGGACCGCTTGACTTCGCGACCAGCCGCCTGGCCGACATCGAGACCATGCACGCCATGACGATTCACAAGAGCCAGGGCAGCCAGGCCGACGAGGTCACCGTGCTTGTGCCGCCGCAGGATTCGCGGTTGCTGACCCGGGAGCTGTTCTACACGGCGGTGACGCGGGCGAAGGGCAAGGTCCGGGTCGTCGGTTCCGAGGCCTCGGTGCGGGCCGCGATCGGGCGGCGAGCGGCGCGGGCGAGCGGGCTGCGGCTGCGGTTGCAGGCATCGTCGCCAGGCACCGGGACGTGGGGCGACTAGGCTCAACACATGACACTTCCCCCACCATCTGCGGGTTCGGTCGCCCTGGTCACCGGCGCCTCGTCGGGCATCGGCGAACAATTCGCGCGCCAACTCGTCGCCCGCGGTTACCGCATCGTCGTGACCGCCCGCCGGGAGGACCGACTACACGAGTTGTGCGCCGAACTGGGCGGGGACGAGCATGCCGTCGCGGTCGGCACCGATCTCGCGATTGCCGAGGACCGCGACCGGCTGGCCGCACGGATCGAGGAGCTGGGCGCGCACGTCGATCTGCTGGTGAACAACGCGGGGCTGGGCATCTACACGAAGTTCGGCGCCGAGGGTCGCGACAAGGAACTGCAGATGCTGCGCGTCGACGTCGAGGCGGTGGCGGACCTGATGCTGCGCTACTTGCCCGGCATGGCCGATCGCGGTCGCGGCGCGATCATCAACTTGTCGTCGGTGTCGGGATTCCAGCCGGCGCCGTACAACGCCGGCTACGCCGCGGCCAAGGCGTACGTGCTGTGGTTGTCGGAGGCGGTGAACGCCGAGGTCGCCGGAACGGGTGTGACGGTCACCGCCGTTTGCCCGGGTCCGGTGCCGACGGAATTCCAGGCCACCAACGACGCCGATTACATGGTGACCCGGCTACCGGCGTTCGCCCGGGTATCCGCCGAACGGGTGGTCGCCGACGCGCTCAAGGCCGCCGACCATGGCCGCGGGTCCGTCGTGCCGGGGGGACCGCATGTGCGGCTCGCGCTGGGGTCGACCCGGTTCGTGCCGACGCCGCTGGCCTTGCCGGTCGTGGCGCGAATGATGAAGCGCTAGGTGGGAATCGCCGTTCGTGCCGGGCTCGATTACCGTCCCCGCTCGCACGGGATAGGCGACTTTCAATTGCGCTATCGCATGCGCTATCGCCTTCGCGGATCGAGTGGTGGCTCCCACGCGGGACTCATGTGAGCATGGTCGACAATTCCTCACCGGCCTCACCGGCGTCACCGGAGCCACCGCCTTCGCGACGACGCCACATCGCGCGGCTCGTCGTGTTCGCCGCCCTGCTGCTCGTGGTGTTCTACCTCGTCGCCATCGCGAGGGTCATCGATCTCGGGGCGGTCCGACACGCGATCTCGGCCACCGGTCCGGCGGCGCCGCTGGCCTACGTCGTGGTGTCGGCCGCCCTCGGCGCGTTGTTCGTGCCGGGCTCGCTCCTGGCCGCGGGCAGCGGCCTGCTGTTCGGCCCGGTACTCGGCATCTTCGTGACGCTGGGCGCGGCGGTGGGTACCGCCATCGTCGCGAGCCGCATCGGCCGTCGGGCCGGCCGGGACAGCGCGCGGGCCCTGCTCGGGGCGGAACGCGCGGACCGCATCGATGCGCTGATCGAGCGCGGCGGACTGTGGGCGGTCGTCGGGCAGCGTTTCGTTCCCGGGCTGTCGGACGCCCTCGCCTCCTATGCGTTCGGTGCTTTCGGAGTTCCGCTGTTGCAGATGGCGATCGGTTCGTTCATCGGTTCGGCCCCGCGAGCATTCGCCTACACCGCGCTGGGCGCCTCGATCGCGAATCGGTCGTCGACGCTGGCCTACTCGGCGATAGCGGTGTGGTGCGTGAGCGCGATCATCGGCGCGTTTGGCGCGCGACGTGGATATCGAAAGTGGCGTGCGCACGCCGGCCGCGGCGAGGAACGGAGCTAGGACCGCTGGGCGGCGACGAACAGGTTCCCCGGGACCTGGTCCTGGATCTCTTGGGGCGCTTTGCGACCGTAGCCGGCCATCAGCTCGTCGGACGGCGTGACCGACACGTCCCAGCCGTGGCGGCCGAACCAGTCACCGACATCTTCGCGCTCCTCGAAGTAAAACAATTCCTCGTTATTGGGGATCTCCCGTTGCGGGTCCAGTTTGGCCACCACCGCGCGGATCCTCGCCATCCGCTCGCGCCGCTTGGCGCGAAACTCGGGGTCGACAAAACTTTGCCCCAGGGCCTCCACGGCCACCCGGCTACCCGACACGGTCAGCCCGTGAATACGTTCGAACAGCAGGTCTTGGGCCGCGGCCGGCAGATACGGCATCAGGCCCTCCGCCGACCAGGCGCTGGGCGCTTTTGCGTCAAAACCCGCCTGCCGCAACGCCGTCGGCCAATCCTGACGCAGGTCGATCGGGACGGCGATCCGGTTGCAGGCGGGCTCAGCCCCGTGCTCGGCCAACGTCGACGATTTGAATTCCAACACCCGTGGCTGGTCGAGCTCGTACACGGTGACGCCATCCGGCCAGGCCAGCCGCCACGCCCGCGAGTCCAGACCCGACGCCAGGATCACCGCCTGGCGGATGCCCGCATCCGTCGCATCCAGGAAGAACTGGTCGAAAAAGGCTGTGCGGCAAGCCATATAGCCGACCATCGCCTTCATCTGCAATTGCAGGCTCGGTTCGGCGTCGAGGACCTCGGCGGGCAGCTGCGACGCGGAGTACCAATTCCACAGGCCGTCGCCGGCGGCGTCGAGGAAAACCCGCGCGAACGGGTCGCGGATCAGCGGGTTCTCGCTCTCGGTTTCCACGGCGCGAGCCGACGCCACGCCCAGCGCGGTCGCGCCCACGCTCTCGGTGATCTCCCAGGTGTCGTCATCGGTTCTGGCGTTGCTCATTCCGGGCTCAGTTCCTCTCGGTCCGCTCCGCCGCCACGAACAAGGACCGCGGGGCGGCGTCCTCGATGCCTTCCGGGGGCCTGCGGTCGTAGCGGGCCATCAGCTCCTCGGCCGGCGTTACCGTCACCGCCCAGCCGTGGCGACGCAGCCAGTCACCGACGTCCTCGCGTTCCTCGAAGTACCACAGGTCCTGGACGTCGGGGATGTCGCGTTCGGGCTCCAGCCTGGCCATCAGGTCGCGCACCCGCTGCATGGTCTGGCGCTGCCTGTCCTGGGCGGCCGGGTCCATGAAGCCCGGGCCCGGGGCCTCGACGGCGATTCGGCTGCCGGCCGTCCCGAGCGCATGAACACGCTCGAAGAGCAGCTCCTGAGCGGCCGCCGGCAGAAACGGCAACAGCCCCTCGGCCGACCAGGCGCTCGGCGCCGACGCGTCAAAACCCGCCTCCCGCAAGGCGGCCGGCCAGTCGTGGCGCAGGTCGACCGGGACGTGCACCAGGTTGCAGGTGGGCTCGGCGCCGGCTTCGCGCAACGTCGCGGACTTGAATTCCAGCACCCGGGGCTGGTCGAGCTCGTACACCGTCGTGCCGTCGGGCCAGGGCAGCCGCCACGCCCGCGAGTCCAAGCCGGCCGCCAGGATGACCACCTGGGTCACGCCCGCCCGGGTGGCGTCCAAAAAGAACTGGTCGAAAAACGACGTCCGCGCGGCCATGTAGTCGACCATTCCGCGCATCCGCGGCTGCAGGTCGGGTTCGGCCTCGGCGATCTCGGCGGGCAGGTCGGGGGCCGCGAACCAGTTCCACATGCCGTCGCCGGCGGCGTCGAGGAAGACCCGCGCGAACGGATCGCTGATCAGCGGGTTTTCGCTCTCGGTCTCCGCGGCGCGGGCCGCCGCGACGCCCAGCGCCGTCGCCCCCACGCTCTCGGTGATGTCCCAGGTGTCGTTGTCCGTCCTCGCCACGCCCATGTCCTCCAATTCGCTAGCACGACTACCTACCACTATCTCGCCGACCCTACGCGCGCCGCATGTGAACTAGCTGTCCGACAGGTTCTCCCACACTGTCCCGGAGGTATCCGGTTAAGTTGTCGGCGGGCCCGCCGACGGCGCGGCCCGATCGGAAGGATCTGAAAAAGGATCGCCATGCGAGTCGACGGGCGCGAAATCAGCGTTTCGGGCAACTTGCTGCAACCGCTGACCCGGCGGACCAACGACATCCTGCGGCTCGCCGCGTCCGTGGTGTTCTTCGCGATCGTGATCGCCGGTTCGCTGATCACCCGCCCCCAGTGGGTCGCGCTGGAGCGGTCGATATCGGAGATCGTCGGGGTGCTGACCCCCACCCAGTCCGATCTCGTGTACCTGGTGTACGGCATCTTGATACTGGCGCTGCCGTTCGCGATCCTCATCGGTCTGATCGTCGCCCGGCAATGGAAGCTGCTCGGCGCCTACGCGGCCGCCGGGGTCTTGGCGGTGTTTCCGCTCTCGATCGGCGGCAACGGTTTCGCGGCGCCCCGATGGCATTTCGACCTGACGGATCGGCCGCAAACTCTGTTGGCTCAGATCCTGGACGACCCGCGGTGGATCGCGATGCTCGCGGCGGTGCTGACCGTGTCGGGCCCATGGCTGCCCGCGCGCTGGCGGCACTGGTGGTGGGCGCTGCTGCTGGCCTTCGTGCCGATCCACCTGTTCATCAGCGCGATAGTCCCGGCGCGCTCCTTGCTCGGCCTCGCGGTGGGCTGGTTCGTCGGCGCGCTCGTGGTCCTGGTCGTCGGCACTCCCGCGCTCGAGGTGCCGCTGGATGGCGCGGTGCGCGCGCTGGGCAAGCGCGGATGCCTGGTTTCCCGGTTGCAGGTGGTCCGGCCCGCCGGGCCCGGGCCGCTCGTTCTGTCGGCCGCGTGCGCGGATTCCGATTCGGCCCCCGACGAGGCCCTGATCGAGTTGTACGGCCCGCATCAGCGCAGCGGCGGCGCATTGCTTCAGGTGTGGCGGAAGCTTCGGCTGCGGGCCAGGGAGACCGCGCCCCTGGTGGCGTCGATGCGCCGCGTCGTCGAGCATCGCGCGCTGATGGCCATCGCCGTCGGTGACCTGGGCCTGGCCAATACGTCGACGATCGCCGTCGCGCCCCTGGAGCGGGGATGGATGTTGTACTCGCACAAGCCTATTCGGGGGACTCCTCTCGATCAATGCGCGGCGACGACGCCGGTCGGCTGCGCGTGGGAATCGCTGCGAATCCTCAACGACCACCAGATCTCCCACGGCGACCTGCGCGTCCACGCCATCACGGTCGACGACGGCAGGGTGCTGTTCGGCGGCTTCGGCAGCGCCGAGTACGGCGCCACCGACACCCAACTCCAATCCGACATCGCCCAGCTCCTGGTGACCACGTCGGCGCTGTATGACGCGGAGTCCGCGGTGACCGCCGCGATCGAGGCGTTCGGCAAAGACACCGTCCTGACCGCCTCCCGCCGCCTCACGAAATCGGCGGTGCGCAAATCGGTTCGGAAGTCCATCACCGATGCCGGTGCCGTCATCTCCGGCACTCGCGCGGAGGTGAAGCGGCAAACCGGTGCCGATCAGATCAAGACGGAAACGATCACCCGGTTCACCCGCAGGCAGCTCATCCAACTGGTGCTGCTCGTCGCGCTGGTCTACGTCGCGTATCCGTTCATCAGCACCGTGCCTACCTTCTTTGCTCAATTGAGCAGGGCGAACTGGTGGTGGGCACTGCTGGGCCTAGTGATATCGGCGCTCACATATGTGGGCGCGGCGGCGGCGTTGTGGGCGAGCGCCGACGAATCGGTGAGCTTCTGGAGGCTATCAATCGCCCAGGCCGCCAACACTTTTGCCGCTACGACCACGCCGGCCGGGGTGGGCGGGCTCGCGCTCAGCACTCGATACTTGCAGAAGGGGGGAGGGCTGTCCGCGGTGCGAGCCACCACTGCGGTGGCGCTGCAGCAATCCGTACAAGTGATCATGCACCTTGTGCTGCTGATCTTGTTCAGTACCGTCGCGGGCGCCTCGATGGACCTCAAGCACTTCGTCCCGGATGCCACCGTCCTGTACCTGATCGCGGGTGTGGCGCTGGGCATCGTCGGCGCATTTCTGTTCGTGCCCAGGCTGCGGCGCTGGCTGGCGACGGACCTGCGCCCGAGGCTAAAAGAGGTATCCGGCGACCTCCTGCAGGTCGCCCGCGAACCGAAACGATTGGGGCTGATCGTACTCGGCTGCGCCGGAACGACTCTCGGCGCCGCCTTGGCGCTGTGGTCCAGCGTGGAAGCCTTCGGCGGCGGCGCGACCTTCGTCACGTGCACGGTGGTAACGATGGTCGGCGGCACGTTGGCCTCGGCCGCGCCGACACCCGGTGGTGTGGGCGCCGTCGAGGCCGCGCTGATCGGTGGTCTGGCGGCCTTCGGTGTGCCCGCGGCCGTCGGGGTGCCGTCGGTCCTGCTGTATCGGGTGCTGACCTGCTGGCTGCCCGTGTTCGCCGGCTGGCCGGTGATGCGGTGGCTGACGGAGAACGAGATGATCTGACGGGTCAGGACTCGTGGGGCGGGGCGCGACGACGACCAAAACCACTGACCGCCGGACGCTTTCGCCGATAGCGGTGGTCAAGGACACCAGGTAGTACTCCGCGGGCACCGCGATGGGGACCCTTCGCGACCGCATAGCTGTCTCTTACTGCATGACCGTAACTCCGCGCGGCGTTTCGGACGATCCGACGGCTTCCGGGGTTCTGCTAGCAACATTTGGCATCGGCGTGGGCTAGTCTCAATCCGGCGTCGCTGGCGCTGGCACCGGCCCCATCTTCGGGAGATTTGATTGATGAAACACTTTACGGCAGCAACCATTACCGTGGCGCTCGGTTTGGCGCTGGCGGGTTGCGGCTCCGACAACAAGACATCGCCTTCGACCTCGACATCCACCTCCACATCGACGTCCACCTCGACGACGGTGTCGACCACCAGTGCGACACCCGGCGCGCAGGCCGGGCCCACGATCGCCGACTACATCCGCGACAGCCACATCACCGAAACTCCCATCCGCCACGGGGATCCCGGTCCGAACGTCGATCTGCCGGTGCCCGCGGGTTGGCAGCTCAACCAGAACTCCAAGACGTCGTATGGCGGCATCGTCTTCTCCCAGCCCTCGAATCCGGCGGATCCGCCGACCATCTCGGCGCTGTACTCGAAGCTCACCGGTGACGTCGACCAGGCGAAGCTCATCCAGTACGCCCCCAACGAGATCCTCGGCCTGCCCGGCTACCAGGGTTCGGGTAACGGCCGCGCTTCCACGCTCGGCGGATTCCAGGCCTGGCAGATCAAGGGCACGTACCAGAGGGACGGCAACACGCGGACCGTGGCGCAGAAGACGGTCGTGATCCCCAGCCAGGGCGCGGTCTTCGTGCTCCAGCTCAACGCCGACTCGCTGCAGAGCGACGAGGGTCCGCTGATGGACGCCGCCAACATCATCGACGACCAGACAACGATCACCCCTTAACTCCCCGTGTCCTTCGGGCGCCGCGGCGGGAAAACGCTAGGCCGCGGCGCCCGCTTGGCCTTACGGTGTTGTGATGGCAGAACAGTCGCACGCAATCGACGTCGGGCACCCGCCCTCGGCCCTCCTACGCATCGTCAACCCGGTGTTGGGGTTCCTGCTGCGCACCCCGCTCGCCGGCCCGGCGCGCAAGCAGCTGATGGTGGTGAGCTTCACCGGGCGAAAGACGGGGCGACCGTTCACAATTCCGGTGAGCGCGCACGTCGTCGACAATGAGCTTTATGCGCTCACCGGGGCGCCCTGGAAGCAGAACTTTCGCGGCGGCGCGCCCGCGCAGGTGGTCTACGACGGCAAGACCACCGCTATGCGCGGCGAGCTCATCCGCGACCGCGCCGTCGTGTCCGAGCTGTACCACCGCTGCGTGGAATCCTACGGCGCGCAGCGCGCGCAGCGCATGATCGGGTTGAAGTTCCGCGACCAGCGGATACCCACCCGCGACGAGTTCGCCGAGGCCGTCGACCGGTTGCACCTCGGGGCCGTCCGGTTGACCCCGGCGCAGTAGGACGCTGCGCGAAATTGGTTGTGCCCCATTCGATCACAGTTGATTGCGGAGTCTCTCGACGAGACCGACCAGCCTGGCGTGGTGTGACCCCGCCCAATAGATCCGCCCGCACTCGGTGCAGCGGCTGAACTCCTCGTAGTGCTGGCGGGTCAACGGCTCCAGCTGGTTCAGCACCTGCCGTTTGTCGACCGCCGCCAACGCGCCGTTGCACCGCACGCACCGCGTGAACGGCGCCAACCGCTCACGCAGGTCCAGGCGTTTGATCACCTCGACGGTCTGCTCCTCGGGGTTTTGTGAGTGCACGAACAGGCCGTGGGTGATGGCGCGGCGCTTCAACAGGCCCCGGTCGCGGGTCAACAGGATCCGCTGCTGGTCCAGGCTGATGCCGGCCAGGGTCACGTCCTCCGCGCCACTTGACCACCACACGTCAAAGCCGAGCAATCGAAGTAGCCGGGCGAGCCGGCCCAGGTTCACGTCCACGACGAACCGCGGGTCGCGGAGAGGAACCGGCCGCAGCCCGGCCGTCGACCCGACGTCCAGCGCCTCGAACATCGGGTAGGCGGCGATGCGGTCGCCGGCGCTCGGGCGGTGGCCGAATCCCCGCGAATCCCCGTTTACCAGGATGAGGTCGACCTCGGTATGCGGAATGCCCATCGCCTCCAGCACGTCCTTGACCGTCTGGTGACCCCGGAACGGACGGCGCACCGTCACACCCCGTGACTCGGCCGGCAGGAAGTCGTTGAGTTCGGCGTATGCCCGAACTTCGACGTAGCCGGCGGGCTCGTTCACCCCACCGGTCCCGCGCCCGCGCCCGCGCGGGTGGGGGTGATGATCGGCCGGGGATGACCCGCGGCGAGCACCGTGCGTCGTACCGTTTCCACGACGGCGTCCGCCCGACTGTCCGGAACCAACGCGATCACACAGCCGCCGAAGCCGCCGCCTGTCATCCGTGCGCCCAGGGCGCCGGCACGCACCGCGGTATCGACGATCAGGTCGAGGTGCTCGGTGGTGATTTCGAAATCGTCGCGCATGGAAACGTGTGACGCGGTCAAGATGTGACCGGCTTCAACAAAGTCCGAATCGCGCAATGCGGCAACGAAATCCAGTACCCTGCCGTTTTCGGTGAGAACATGGCGGGCGCGGCGGGCATCGATGGTGCTGGCGACCGCGTCCATCTCCGCGCGACCGCGATCCCAGACGTCACGCAACGATGACGCCTGCAAATCGGCGGCCGCGCGCTCACACGATTTGCGGCGCGCTGCGTACTCGCCGCCGGCGTGCTGATGGCGGGCCCGGGAGTCGATCAGCAGCAGCACGATGCCGCTAGCTTCGGGGTCGAACGCCACCGGCACGACGCTGAGCTCGCGGAAGTCGATCAGCAGAGCCGTCGACCGTTCCCCGAACAGCGCTGCCAGCTGGTCGAGCAATCCCGTTGGGGCGCCGACATACTCGTTTTCGGCCCGCTGGGCCAGCCGCGCCTGCTCTTTTGCGTCGATGCGCATTCCGGAGGCCGCCGCGATCGCGCCCAGTACCGCGCATTCCAGCGCGGCCGAGGAGGACAGCCCCGACCCCATCTCCACGTCGCTGGTGATCGACATGGTGCCGCCGGGCACCGGCTGGCCGGTTTGGCCCAGCGCCCACACCACCCCGGCCACATAGGCGGCCCAGCCGGTCACCTGGCCGGGAACGGTGCCGAGCGGAAACCGCACCGCGTCGTGCGCGCGCGTGCTGTACACGGTGATCGCGTCGCCGCCGTCGGGGGTAAAGGCGACCACGGTGCGCTGCGGCAGCGCGATCGGCAGCGCGAAACCCAGGTTGTAGTCGGTGTGTTCGCCGATCAGGTTGATTCGCCCCGGAGCTGAGTACCGGACGGTCATGAGAGTTCTCGCAATCGCCGGGCCACGCTTTCGGGCGTGACGTCGCTGATAAACGCGTCCATCGCCGATTCCGACGCCGCCAAATACTTGAGCTTGGTTGCGCTGCGCCGGATCGACATCAACTCGACGTGGAAGTAGCCGTCGGCCTGGGCGCCGGTGGGGGCGAACTGGTGCAGCGCCGAAATGTACGGTAACGGAGCCGAATACATCCGGTCGAACCGTCCAAGCACGTCGAGATAGATCTCCGCGAACCCGTCCAGTTCGTCGTCGCGAAGTTCGATCAGATTGTGCACGAACCTGTTCGGGTAGATGTGCACCTCCACCGGCCACCGCGCCGCGAACGGCACGAAGGCCGTGAACAGCTCGGTCCGCGCGATCACGCGGGCGCCGTCGGCGACCTCGCGCGCCAGCAGGTCGGCAAAGAGGTTGCCGCCGTGGCGACTTCGATGCTCGCGCGCCTGGCCCAGCATCGCTGCCGTGCGCGGCGTCAGATAAGGGTAGCCGTAGATCTGGCCGTGCGGATGCGTCAGCGTCACCCCAATTTCCTCGCCGCGGTTTTCGAAGCAGAACACCTGCTCGACACCGGACGCGGCCATCAGGTCCGCGGTGCGATGCCGCCACGCCTCGACGACCAGGCGGGCGTGCGCCGGCTTCAAATCCGCGAACGACCCGGAGTGGTCGCTGGAAAAGCAGATCACCTCGCAGCGGCCGAAGCCCGGGGCGGACACAAAGTCGGCACCGGAACCCACGGGTGGCAGTTCACCCGCGCCGTACAGGCTCGGAAATCGATTCTCGAAGACCACCACGTCGTAATCGACGGCGGGCACCTCGCTGGTCAGCCCGGTCGGGCCGGGACAGAGCGGGCACTGGTCGGCGGGCGGCTTGTAGGTGCGGTCCTGGCGCAGCGCCGCAACGATCACCCACTGCCCCGTCGACCGGTCATACCGCAGCTGCGACTGGTCGGGGTCACGCCCGGGCAGCGGCCTGCGGTCCGGGACCGGCGCCGGACACTGGCCGGGCAACGCGAAGAACAGAATCTCGCGGCCATCGGCCAGCGTTGCCCGCGTCGGCGCTGTCACGACGTCGAACACTAGCTTGGCCGGTGCGCCGAGCCTAGGCGAGAAGGGCACGATGGGAAGATCGTCCAGCGGAAGAGGGGGTCACGGGTGGCGGCCGCCGAGGTGCTCAAGGCGTCGATGATGGCGCTGTACGAACGCGCCCGAAACTGGTGGATCGGCTCGGATCCCGGGCTGCTGCGGCTGCGGATGGCCACTCGGACGACGACCGCGCTGGGCTGTTCCCTGCTGATCATGTTCGTCGTGACCAGGCTGGCGCACCAGCCGCTGACCGTGGCGCTTTTGGGCGTCGTGATCACCATGGTCGCGGCCCGATCGGTCAACGAGCCGGATCCGCGCCGGCAGCGGACCACGATGGCGCTGCTGCCCCTGCCCGGCGCGGTGTCCATCACCCTCGCCTCGCTGCTGGCACCGCACGCGATCGCCAGCGACGCCATCTTCGTGGTGATCGTGTTCGCCGCGGTGTACGCCCGCCGCTTCGGGCCGCGCGGAAGGGCGCTGGGCATGGTCGCGTTCATGTCCTATTTCTTCACCCTGTACCTGCGGGCCAGCGTTTCGGAGTTGCCGTGGATGCTGGCGGCGTTGCTGGTCGGCACGGTGTGCACGTTCGTCATGTCCGCCTACGTGCTGCCCGACCATCCCGAACGCGTGCTGGGCGCCACCGTTCGCGCGCTGCGGGCACGCATGGCCATCGTCGTCGACACCGCCGCCGACGCCGTGCGCACGGGCCGCCTCGACGAGCGGCGACGCCGCCACATGCGGGCCCGCGCCATCCGGCTCAACGAGACCGCGCTGATGGTGCAAAGCCAGATCGAAGACAAGGCCGACCCCGCCATCCTCTGGCCGGGGGTGACCAGCGGACAACTGTCCCCATGGCTGTTCGACGCCGAGCTCGCCATCGAATGGGTCGCCACCGCGGGCCGGCGGGCGGCGGCCATCGCCGCGGAAACACCGGGTGCCATCGTGCCCGCCACGCGCGCCGAACTCGTCGGGGCGCTGACACAGCTGGCGCGGGCGATCCGCCTTCCGGACGCCGGCGGGCTGCGGCTGGCCGCCAGCCAGGCGCAACGGATTCTCGACCGGCCGTCGACCGCCACCACCGAGGAGGGCCAAACGGCGGTGCGCCGGCTCGCCCTGGCGATCATCGACGCCGCGGCGGCGACCGCGGAGGTCCGCGCGATCGTCGAGGGCGCCGCCGCCGGAACACCCGTCGCGGTGCCGGTGGCCGACACCCCACCGGCGGCATCCGACGGGTCGGACGCCGGGGGCGAGCAACAGGGCGAAGGCCTGCGGCCGACGACCCGGCAAGCCATCCAGGTGTCGGTCGCCGCATCGTTGGCCATCGTGACCGGCGAGCTGGTGTCCCCGGCGCGGTGGTATTGGGCGGTGATCGCGGCATTCGTGATCTTCGCCGGCACCAACTCGTGGGGCGAGACCTTGACCAAGGGGTGGCAGCGCCTGCTCGGCACCCTGCTCGGAGTGCCGTGCGGGGTGCTCGTGGCGACCCTGTTCACCGGCAACAAGACGGCCTCGCTCGTCGCGATCTTCGTATGCCTGTTCTGCGCCTTCTATTTCATGACGGTCACCTACAGCCTGATGACCTTCTGGATCACCACGACGCTGGCGTTGCTGTACGGCCTGCTCGGCCAGTTCTCGTTCGGGGTGCTGATGCTGCGGATCGAAGAGACCGCGATCGGTGCCGTCATCGGCGTGGCCGTGGCCATCCTCGTGCTGCCGACCAACACCCGAACGACCATCCAGCGCGACACCCGCACCTTCTTGACCACCCTGTCCGAGCTGATCGAGATCTCGACCGCCACCATGTTCGGCGGTGACGAGACCGGCAGCCCGACCGAGCAGGCGCGGCAACTGGACCGGGCGCTGCAGCAGTTCCGCGTCAGCGCCAAGCCGCTGTTGGCGGGGGTCGCCGGCCTGGCCAGCCGGCGAAGCATTCGACGGGGCTTGCGGATCTTCAGCGCCTGCGATCGTTACGGCCGCAGCTTGGCTCGCAGCAGCGAGCAGTACCAGGACCCGGCGGGGGCGGAAGAGCTGGCCAGCGCCTTCATGGCGGCCGCCGCGCAGACCCGACGCAACATCGACGCGTTGCTCGCCATCATCGACGGTGACGCCGGGGTGACGATCAACTCCGCAACCGACGAGCTCGACGCCGCCGAGTGCCAGGCGCGACATCGAGACCGCGACGGCGAACCGCGACCCGACACCCGGCGATTCCTCACCGCGGTGCACGCGCTGCGCCAGATCGAACGGGCGATCGTCACCGCGGCCACCAACCTTGGCGCGCGCGACGGCCTGAAGGTGCCCAGCCCGGCCGCGAGCTGAAGCTAACCGGCGGGCCACCGCTCCTTTCGCAGGATGTCAGTCAGCCTGATAATCGCCACCCCCAGCATCCCCTGCACCTCGGGCCGCTGATCCGGTGGCAGATTGTTGACGTCGTTCTGCACGATGGTGACCTGCTGCTGCAGCCCGGCAATGCGCTGATTGCGCTGCGCCGGGGTGAGCCCGTCCCACTGGTCGTCCAGTTCGGAGATCTGCCGCAGCAGCTCTTGGACTTCCGACTTGGGGTCGGACTGCAGGGCGGGCGGCGGCCGCAGCGGGTAGACGTGGGTCACCGCCGGCTGTGCCGTCACCTCGGCGTGTGCGGGGCTAGCCGTCAGGAGGGCGCCGGCCATCAGCCCGGCCGTCGCTACCACGATGAGTATCCTTGGTGCGCACCCAATTCCGTGTGGCGTCATGGTTTGCAGATTGCCGCAAACCGCTTGCCGGATTTTCGCCAAATCCTTGCGAAATTCTTGCGCTCATCGACGACCGCCGCTCCGCTGCGGGCTCCTAGACGGGCGTCTCCGGCGCAAGCAGGCCGTCGGTCGTCGTGGCATCGTCTCGCTTCGACGCTGCCATCAGCGCTTCGTGCGCGCGGTCCGGCTCGGTCCCCGGTGGTATCACCAGCAGGACGACTTGTTTGCCGCTCGCGCCGCGGAGTTCGACCGTGTTGACCGGCTGCCGGTAATAGCCGGCGAGTCGCACCACGTGTCGGTCGATCCGCAGTTTCTTCGGGGCCGTCGCCCATTCGTTGAGGTTGTAGATCACCCGGTCAATCGCGCCGAGTCGCACGGACAGCACCGCCAGCAGATCCGGGAGCTCCATGACGAGGTCGTTGCCGTGCGGCCACCAGGCCCCGTCCACATACCCGCTGGTGTCGGGCGCTTTGGGCTTCAGGCGCAGGCGCGGCGTGTTCTCAGGCGGTGTTTGTTTCCAGCCGGCGCCTCGTTGTAGCGTCATGCGACGCTCCCGTCCTTTGGCCGCGAACCGGCCAAATCATTCGAGTCGACGATGACGCAATCTCGAGATGGTCGCGCGCGACAGACCGCCGATGTTATGGATCCTACTCGAACGTCGTTCAGGCGCCAGCCAGAACCGGCGCCCGCGCCAGCCCTACTGCAAGGCAAAGGTTTTCGCGGGTAAGGACGCAGGATTCCGTTCGGCATGGTGGTCGCCGCCGCTGGGATGGGACGACGCGCGATGCGAGCCCGGTGACGATCCGGATTGGCATCAGAGAAGATTGAGCGCATGACCGAACCAATTGCGCCGCGCGTGGCGGTCTACCTCGACTTCGACAACATCGTGATCTCGCGGTACGACCAGATGAACGGGCGGAACTCGTTCCAGCGCGACAAGGCCAAGGGGCTGGACAAGTATCCGGACCGGCAGGCCCGAGCCATCGTCGACGTCGGCGCGGTCCTCGACTTCGCGTCGTCCTTCGGAACGCTGGTGCTTACCCGCGCCTATGCGGACTGGTCGGCGGACGTCAACGCCGGCTACCGTGGCCAGCTGGTGGCCCGCGCGGTGGATCTGGTGCAGCTGTTCCCGGCGGCGGCCTATGGCAAGAACGGCGCCGACATCCGGCTGGCCGTCGACACGGTCGAGGACATGTTCCGGCTACCCGACCTGACCCACGTGGTGATCGTGGCGGGCGATTCCGACTACATTCCGTTGGCGCAGCGCTGCAAGCGGCTGGGCCGGTATGTGGTCGGCATCGGGGTGGCCGGTGCGTCGAGCCGGGCGCTGGCGGCCGCCTGCGACGAGTTCGTCATCTACGACGCGCTGCCGGGTGTTCCGGTGTTCGAGCCCGAACCGGCGCCGGCCGGCGCGGAGTCGGCCCCGCCGAAGCGACGGACGGGCCGCACCAAGGCCGCCGAACCCGAGGAGCCGGAGACACCAGACCCGCAGGCCGCCGCCACCGCGCTGCTGACCCGCGCGCTGCAGATCGGCCTGGAGAAAGACGACGTCGACTGGCTGCACAACTCCGCGGTCAAGGCGCAGATGAAGCGGATGGATCCGTCGTTCAGCGAGAAGTCTTTGGGTTTCCGGTCTTTCAGCGATTTCCTGCGTTCGCGCTCCGATGTCGTTGAGCTGGACGAGACTTCGACGACGCGGATGGTGCGGCTGCGCGCGCAGAAATGAACGGGCCGCAACGTTTATGGTGCACAGTCGATATCGTCGACGCTCCGGCAGCGCTACCATGTAGCGGACGAAAATCGTCGCAGCGCCGCAGCCCGCCGGGACCGCGTCGAAATCACCCTCGAGGGGCGTCGGCCATGACCGTTGGCGGCTTGCATTACCGCTCGGGCGTCAACGTCGCCAGGCGCAAGATCGCCGAAGCGCTCAGCGTCCTCGCCATCGGGTGGCGAACCCGCGCACTGCCGGCTCGTGGCCACATGGAAGCCGTTCGTCAGACTGGGCGGGGCCAAGACCTTGCCCATCGAATTCGACCTTGGCCGACTGTCGCCAACCGCTGCCCTGCAGAAGTCCGGCGTTGCGTTCTACGAGCCACGAAAGAGGAGTTCGGTCACTTTATCCGGCGCCTCCTCCCCAATCACGTTTGAAAGCACCGATCTGCGACGCACTGCGTTTGAAAACTAAGACCCCAAGTGCTGCAGAAGTCCTCGTGTAGCCCGACTGGCTCAAATTAGTGCGTAGGTCAGCGGGGATATCACGAATTTCTCTATGCCTCAACCCGTTTGGCTGGATAACCGACCTAGTTGTTTGTCGGTGGTGGCTGCGGCTGGAACGGTTCATACCACCACCAGTCGGCGCGCTCGCCGGTGGGCCCGGGCCACGGGGGAACAGCCGGCGGGGCAAGGTTGGGCGGACGCGCGAGCGATCCCGCGCCCAGCCGTCGACCGGCGCTGTCGGTGACAATCAGATCGTCGCCGCATCCGGCGATGGTGATGAGGCCCCGGTGGTGCAACCGATGGTGATACGGACACACCAACACCAGGTTGAACAACTCCGTGGGGCCGCCGTCTTCCCAATGCCGGATGTGGTGGGCGTGCAGACCACGGCTGGCACCACAACCGGGCACCGCGCACGTGCGATGGCGATGCTCGAGCGCGCGCCGCAGCCGCCGGTTGATCACCCGCGTCGCGCGCCCAGCACCGATCACCTCGCCGTCGCGTTCAAACCAGACCTCACACGTGGCATCACACGTCAGGTATTGGCGTGCGGCCTCGCTGAGCAGCGGACCCAGATGCAACGCCGCAGCGCGCCGCTCCACATCGACATGCACCACCACCGTGGTCTGAGCCCCGTGCGGCCGACGAGCCACCTCGGCATCCCAGCCCGCCTCCACCAAGCGCAAAAACGCCTCCACAGTGCCCGGCAACGGCGGGCGCTGCTCTGAGGCGCGCTCCCCATCGCCGTGATCCTGCTTCCACTGGGCCACCAGCGCCTCACGATGCGACGCCAGCGCCGCGTCGAACTTCGCCGCCTCCTCATGGGGAAGTCTGATCCGCCAACAACTGGACTGCTCATCACACGTCTTGC
>NZ_LZIR01000020.1 GCF_001667035.1 Mycobacterium sp. 852002-51057_SCH5723018 | reverse complement strand
CCGGCTTCCAGGGCGGCGAGATCGAGATGAACGGGCAGCGGGTCGCCGTCCCCGTCTCGACGGACCAGATGAAGACGATCGCGCGGCTGTCGGGCGGGCAGTCCTACACCGCCACGAACCTCAGCGAGCTCAACAAGAGCTACAACGCCATAGAGAACGACATCGGGTATCGCACGGTGCCCGGTCCCGGCAGCGCCGGCTGGCTGCGCCTGGGCGTCGTCGCCGCCCTGATCGCCGCGGCGCTGGCCCTGCTGATCAACCGGCGCCTGCCGACCTGAACGCTCAGGCGGGCAGCCTGCGGTTCAGGAACTCACCGGCCAGGACGGCGCCGGCCAGCAGCACCGCGCCCAGCAGCATCCAGGCGAGGCTGGCGTCGCCCTTCACGGTCTCGTAGCCGATCTGGCGCTGCAGCGTGGAATAGACGCCCTCGAGCGACTCCAGGCTGTCAGCGTGAAACGCCTGGCCGTCGGTGATCTTGGTGATTTCCTGCAGCGTCTGGTCGTCGACGGGCACCGGAATGGTGGCGCCCTCGTACTCGACGGTGCCGTAGGGCGTGCCGAAGGAGATCGTCGAGATCTGCACCTCCTCGGCCTTGGCCAGCCGGGCGGCGGTGTAGGCGCCCTGCGGATCGCTGGGATTGGTCGGCTTGTTCTCGCCGCCGTCGGACAAAAGCACGATCCGCGCGGGCGGCGGGGTGTCGCCCCCGGCGACGGCCGTGGCGCTGACCGCGTGCAGGGCGGTGAAGATGGCCTCACCGGTGGCCGTGCCGTCGCCGAACTCCAGTTTCTTGAGCGCTTCCAGCGTCGCCTGGTGCTGCGGCGTCGGTGGCACCAGCAGGTAGGGCGTCCCGGCGAACCCGACCAGCCCGAGGTTGATGCCGGGCGTCAGCTGGCTGGCGAACTGGCTGGCCGCCTGCTCGGCCGCTTTGAGCCGGTTGGGCTCGACATCGGTGGCCCGCATGGAGTTCGACATGTCGATGACCAGCATGACGACCGCACGGTTCAACGGGATCCGGATGTCGGACGTCGGGCCCGCCATCGCGGTGGTCAGCAGCACCAGCGACAGCAGCGAGACCGCGATCGGGACATGCCGCCACAACGACTGCGGCACCACCGAGTCG
>NZ_LZIR01000019.1 GCF_001667035.1 Mycobacterium sp. 852002-51057_SCH5723018 | reverse complement strand
GTGGCGGTGGGGGCGGTAGCACCGCTGGTGGCGGGGCATTTAGAGCGGCCCTCTTGGCCGCCAACCGGTTCGCGGCGTCATGGCGGATGGACCGCCGCTGCGGATCCGGGTCGTTGTTGCCGAAGAAGCAGGTATGCGGCGCGGCGTCGACGATGGCCACCGCGCTCGCATAACGTTCCTCGGCGCGTGCGCGGTCTCCTGCCGCCGCGGACCGGTCGCCCTGAGTTTCGCGGACCAGCTCGAGATTGACTCGCACCGGGCAGGATTGGGTGGCGTCCGTGCGGGCAAGGGCGGCGGAGAAGTAGGTGTCGGCATCGCCGAGCCGGCCGTCGAGCACGGCGGCGGCGCCCGCGGCGAAGGGCGCCCTCGCCGGTTCCACCACGTTGGCCACGCCGAGGACCGCCGCATCGGCTCGCACCGCGTTCCCGTCACCGCGCGCGAATGCCGAGGCAGCCGAATTGCCCGCCACCACAACGGAAAGCAGTTTGATGATGACCACCAGCGCGACGACGGTCAGCGGGGCTGAGTAGATCAGCAGCCGCCGCCGCAGCCGCAACCGCGCCGGTCCGCGCGTCATGATGTCAAGTCCCGTCGGGCGATGCGGCCGCGTCGGAACTCACGCACCGAGAGGTAGATCTCGCTGAGCAACAGCCCCGCTGCCAGCAGCGCAGGTAGCCAATACAGCTCGCTCCGTTCGCCAGTGTCAGCCCCAGTACCGGTGCCGTGCGGCAGCTCCAGCCGGAGCGGCTGACTGGGATCCCTGTGTAGGTAGTGCACGCCGAGTTGCCCTGCGATTCGCCGCAATTCGGCTTCGTCGATCGCGTCGCTGCGCCCGTAGCCGAGCACCGCTCCGCCGGCCACCGATCCGCGCATGAGGTCGAAGTCGCCCTGCGGCGCGCGCGACCCGGGCGCGCCGGAACCGAAGTAGACCACGACGTTGCGCGAACCCGGATATTGCTGCGCCGCTTCGATCAGCTGGTATCGCAGCAGATTGCCCGCCGCGTTCGCGTCCACGTCCGAACCTGCACTTTGGGAGCTCAGCGCCGCGATTGTCGGGCGCAGACTCCAGACGTCCCCGGACAGCGGCCAATTCAGCGAGGCCCGCGAGGCGAAGCCGATGACCGCGAACCGTGCCGCCGGGTACTGCTTGATCAACGCGGCGATGTCGTCGCGAATCCCCGCGATCCGCGGTTCACCGGCACCATAATCCTCGACGCCCGAGTCGGCCGACCGGTCGACGACGACGAACACGTTGAGGTTTTCACCGATCGCTGGCGTCGCGTCGTAACGGTTTTCGTTGCCGCGAAGCGCCGGGCGGGTGGTCGCAGCGATGATCAGAAAAACCGCCAGAGTCACGCCGCTCCACCGCAGGACCGCTCGGCCACGCGTGCGGCCCGCCGTATTCGACAGCAGTACCCGCCACAGCGCCACCAGGCGGGCCAGGGCAAGCGCGCCGGCGACGACGGCCAGGATCGCCCAGGGCAGCACGGGCTCAAACGTCATCGGCGCAACACCAATAGGGCCACCGAGAGCACGGCCGCCGACAGCAACGCGATCACCAGCGGCACCACCGGCGCATCCTGGAAGTCCGCTGTCACGACGGTGCCGTCGGCTCTGCGCGCCGGCGGGGCGTGCGCCCGAATCTCGTTGAGTGCCTTATTGATGGCCCCAGTCACCGATCTCGGTCCCGGCACGAGGTACCGGCCGCCGGTCTGCTCGGTAAGCGCGATCAATGCGCCACTCGCGGACGACGGAGCCGTGTCGACCACGTTGACCTGGGCCCCGGCCCGTTCGGTCAGGTCCCGCACACCATTGTCGTTGAACAGTGCGGCCCGCGAGTCCCCGGCACGGAGATCCGGGGGTCCGAGGTAGATCACCGAGCGCCGGTGCGTGCCGCGCTTGTCGATGGGAGGGAATCCTGAGATACACAGCGCCAGAAGGTCGTTCACGGTCGCCGCGTAGTCCGTGTAGGGCACCGGTGGGGCGAACGACGCCGACTGTGCCGCACGCGCCTGGGCGTACTCGCCGAATCGCGCCGCGGCGTACTGATGGTCGCGCGTCAGCGGCACCAGACGGCGGTTGACCGATGTCAGGCCGATGCGTTGGCCCAGAGGGGACGTGGTGGCCTGCCGCGCGAAGTAGTCCAACAGGTCGGCCGTCGCCGGATCGGTTACCGGTTGTCCGACACACAGCATGATGTCCTCGGGGTGAGCGACGT
This sequence comes from Mycobacterium sp. 852002-51057_SCH5723018, assembly GCF_001667035.1. Taxonomy (GTDB): domain Bacteria; phylum Actinomycetota; class Actinomycetes; order Mycobacteriales; family Mycobacteriaceae; genus Mycobacterium. The sequence continues at coordinate 34,736 of NZ_LZIR01000019.1, read as the reverse complement.
CGAAATCCTTGCTCGCCACGGTCGGACGGGCCGCAGCCCAGGTGGCGGCGCCGAACATGACCGTCAGTACCACCAAGGTGACAACCGTTGACAGCGACCGCAGCCGGGCCACTTTCGCGTACTCAGGCAACCGGGTCAGCCGTTCGACGTTGGCCAACGGACGCAGCCGCCTGCGTGCAGCGGTCATGGGTAGCAACGCGGCCAGCGCGACGGCTGCGACGAAGCACGCGGATCCGAGGGCCACGACCGGCCACCACTTCAGATCCACGAGCGGATCAACTCCTGCGCCCGAGCGCTCATGTCGGCTACGTCGACCCGTGCCTCCGCGTTGAACTGCCCGTCACCGAGGCGGGCCAGCAGCGGCGCGGCCGCGGCCAAGTTCACGTCGGCCAGGGCGCCGACGTGCAGGTACTGGGCCCGCACGCCGGTCGCTTGATGCAGAAAGCTGCGCACAGTACGACCGATCGCCGCACACGCCGCCGGCGCCGACATCCGCCCGGCGTCGTGCTCGTCTGCGATGCCCTGCACGCAGCGAGCAAACCGATTGCGAATCAACCAGGCGTGCACTCGCCGCGCGACGGGGATCCGCCGCAACCGATGTGACGGCAGCGTCCACACGAAAACGCCTGCATACCAACCAATGACGGCGAGGACCAAGAGCAGGGCCCACACCAGCCACCACGAAGAGTAGGGCTGCGGACCGAATACATGGCGCAGCAGGTCATCCGGCACGAGCGGTCACCTCGGTTAGGCGGACGAGTTCACGCCGAATGTCATTGCTGCCAGCGATAGTGGCGTGGGGAATCGTGTGACCGGTCATAAATGCATCGAGCCGATTGCGCCGATCCCGCTCGGCGCGGCGGTAAGCGGCGACGACCCGCGGGCCGAGGTCGGCTCCATTCAGGACAAAGCGACCGGTGGCGACGTCGTACCCGTCGGTGTTGTCGGGCCCCACCGCGGGCATATCCGACACCATCGCCCACATGATGTCGTGGCGCCCGCTCAGTCTGGCGAGCACGGCGCTGAGCCGGTCGTCGACTTCAGGTTCGTCGGACACCACGATGATCAGCATGGTGTGTCGGTAATGCGTTGCGACGTACTCAAGTTGGGTGGTGACGTCGCTGGGGCCGGGGTCGGTCGTGGAGTGCTGGTACCAGCGGTGCAGTAGTCCCTCGATGTGCGACTCGCCGCGCCGCTGGGGGATATTCACCGAGCCGCGGCGGTCGCCGTAAACCGTGCCGATTTGATCGGATCGCCGTAGGCCGATCAACCCCACCGCACCCATGATGTGCGCGGCGATATCGCGTTTGTACTCCCCGCTCGGGGCGAGCGCCGACATGTTGCGACCGGCGTCGGCGACGAGCAGGATCTTGTGGTGCTTTTCGGAAACGAACCGTTTGATGAGCACGCCGCCCGAACGCGCGGAGGCCTTCCAGTCGATGTCACGGACGTCGTCGCCGGGAACATACGGGCGTAAGTCATCGAATTCCATGCTGCGCGTATGCAATAGCGCGTAGCGTCCGCCTTCGAGCAGGCCACGGGTATCGGTGCCGAAATGAGCCTTCGCCCGGTTGAGGTGCTTGCCCAAGATGGCCTTCTGGCGCCTCAGGGCACCCGGACGGCCCGTAGCGCGGCGTCGATGACGACCTCGGGCGTGATGTCGGCGCTGGCGGCTTCGAATCCCAGGATGAGCCGGTGCCGCAGCACCCGGTGTGCGAGCTTCGCGATGTCCTCGGGCAGCACGTGCGCACGCCCGGACAACACCGCCTGCGCCCGGGCCGCCTTGCAGAACGCGATCGTGGCCCGTGGGCTGGCACCGTACTCGATCAGACGCGCGATCTGCTTGGGCAACGCCCGCGTGGGGTGGCGGGTGGCGTCGACCAGTTGGCTGGCGTAGAGCATCAGCGCGCGATCCATGTGGACGTGGCGCACCACGTCCTGCAGGCGCAGCACGTCGTCAAGGCTGACCACCGGTGCGGTGGGCCTGCCCTTGTCATAGATGCCGGCGTCGATCCGCGACATCACTTCCACCTCCTCCTCCGGGGAGGGGTAGCGCACGACCTCCTTGAGTAGGAAGCGGTCGGTCTGCGCCTCGGACAGCGGGTAGGTGCCTTCCTGGTCGACGGGGTTCTGGGTGGCGATGACCAGGAACGGATCCGCGAGGGGGTGCACCTGCCCGGCGATCGTGGTCTGGCGCTCCTCCATCGCCTCGAGCATCGCGCTCTGGGTCTTCGCACTGGACCGGTTGATCTCGTCGAGCAGCACGATGTTGGCGTGCACCGGACCTAGTTGGGTGATGAACGAGTTGGTCGCCGAGTCATAGATCTGGGTTCCGATGATGTCGCTGGGCAGCAGGTCGGGCGTGCACTGGATGCGATGGAAGCGGCCGTGAATCGATTCGGCGAGCACCTTGGCGGCGGTGGTCTTGGCCAGGCCGGGCACGCTTTCGAGCAAGATGTGGCCGCCCGTGAGCAGCCCGATCAGCAACGACTCCCTCAGGTCGCGCTGCCCGACGATCTTGGCTGTGAACGCCTCGGAGATGGCGTCTACGATCCGGCGGATGGCGTCGAGTTCGCGCTGATCCGGTTGTGTTCGAGCTGTAGTCATATGCCCGCTGGGATACCCGGGCGCCGATTTTTGACACGTCGGCGCGCCTCTGGGCTCGGCGCTTTGACGACGCGGGCAGTGTTAGCGGCATCGGCCTCACCTCAAGACATCGCCCTGACCACCCTCGACGGCAAGCCGACCCCGTTAGCCGAATTGTCTGACGGCGCAACGCTGATCGTGAACGTAGCCTCCAAGTGCGGACTCACTCCGCAGTACACAGCATTAGAGAAGCTGGCCAGTACGGAGGCGTAGTAGACCGTGTCGGCCATCGACAGGGAGTCGCCTGCGGTGGAATCGGTTCAAGACCGTTGTCCAACAGCTGATGCATCGGGGTACCGGCTGACCGCCATCGTCGGCGAAGTCCAGCTCGAGGCGTGCTCACGCCATTCAGCGCTGGCCTTGCGCATCAGTCCGACGATGCGGCCGATCAACCAGCACCCGCTGACCGTCCCGCCACTGAACGACGCGAATCTGATGCCCGGTTTGCACGCCGGTGACCGGGTCGACACGAAACCGACCGAACAAGGTAGTGGTATCGAGTCGTTGTGACGCGGCCAGCACCGGCAAGGATGCAACAGTGCCGGCCTCGTGCACGCAGCGCTGCCAAACGACACCCGCAGCGAAGGCCGCGGCAGCCGGATAGGGCGGCTCAGTACTGTTCGCGTCCCTGTAACAACGGCTGAACCACTTGCTGTTAGGCCCGTCTACGGGATGATCTGTCCCGTCGTTAAACCACTGGCACGGTCCGTAAAGCCGCTCAACGAGATCACCGATGGCATGCCGGAGCTCATCGACCCCCGCCGCCACCAATCCAACTGCACGCCAACGGCGTTCGCTCCCCCACTGCGCGATGGCGACGTCGTCGTCGAAGGAACCGGCCGATAACAGCACATCGCCCGCCGGGACGTGCGCCAGCACGTCTCTCACCCGGCCTGGCCGAAAAGTGACCGACCGCCGCCGCAGACCAAGTCGACGCGCAGCCATCGCCGCCCCTTCGGCCACCTCGCGGCCGAACCCCGTGTCGACATGCACTATTACCACCTTCGCCCGCTCACCAAGACCGTCGGCCACAAGCGTTTCGAGCACAGCGGCCAGATAGCGGTAAGCGGGAGACGACACGTTGACGACACGCGGATGCGCCGGGCGCGCCAGCCGGCCGGTGGCGCCCCCGTGGTTCCAGACGATCCCTTTGCTGGCGGCCACGCCCGCGAGCGCGGGCCCCGAACCGTAGGGCCCGAACACCACGTCGGGCCGGCCAGCCTCGGCGGCCCGTAGCGCGGATGCCGCGGAAGGGTAAGCGTCGATGACCTCCAGGCTTACTCCGGAACGGTCGGCCCAGAGAGCAAGGGCGCTCGCTCCTGCTTTCCCGAATCTGGCCAGCGGCCCCGACACAGGGGTAACGAGGACGGCGCGAGCTGCCACACCCACAAACATAAGCGAGTCGAACAACCGCGAGCTGACCATTGCCAACACCCGCACGCGTACTGGATCGTTCGGGTTCGTCCGCCGCGACGGTCGGAAAGTACACCGGCGGCCGCCGGTGCCCTCCCGGTTGTGCCGATTCATGGAATTCCGCGCCGCGACTGCGGCAGATCTCGCCATGTCACGACAATGCGTAATTGCCCTGTGCGGCAAGAGATTAACGTCTCCGCGGCGCGGTCAACCCGAGCAGATCTGATCCGTTCTCAGGCGTGCGCGACGACAAAGAAGTGTTGGTCTTCACATTCCTGGTTTCTGTCAATAAAGTTATCGGTCCGAGCCGCCCCGTTTACCTGATGGGAGCCGCAAATGTCGACTTTGCTGATCGCAGCACCTCAGGCTTTGGCCGCGGCGTCGGCGGATTTGACCGGAATCGCCGAGGCGATCAGGGAGGCGGCCGCGGCGGCGGCCCCGGCGACCACGGGAATTGAGGCGGCGGCCGCCGATGAGGTGTCGGGCGCGATCGCGCGGTTGTTCGGCAGCTATGGGCAGGCTTATCAGGCTCTCGGCGCGCAGGCGGCGGCGTTCCAGGAGCAGTTCGTACAGGCATTGAGCGCGGGTGGGGACTCATACGCCACCGCCGAGGCCGTGAACGGATCGTTGCTGCAAGCCCTGGGGCTGCAGCCCCTTGAGCAAAGCCTGCTAGCCGCCATGAACGGGCCAGCTCTGGCACTGACCGGGCGCCCGCTGATCGGCAACGGCGCCAACGGTGCCCCCGGGACCGGGGCCAACGGCGGGGCCGGGGGCTGGTTACTCGGTGACGGCGGGGCCGGCGGCTCAGGCGCGGCTGCTGGCAACGGCGGCGCTGGCGGGTCCGCGGGGTTGATCGGCACCGGCGGGGCCGGCGGGACCGGAGGCAGCGGCGGCGGAGCCGGCGGTCCAGGCGGCCAAGGCGGGTTGCTGTTCGGCACCGGCGGAGCCGGCGGGCCCGGCGGGTTCGCGCCCGTCGGAACCGGTGGAGCCGGTGGCCCCGGCGGGGCCGGTGGGTTGTTCGGCGCCGGCGGCGCCGGCGGAGTGGGCGGGTTCGCGTTGTCCGGGACCGGTGGAGCCGGCGGCACCGGCGGCACCGGCGGACTCCTCGGTGCGCTGGTCGGCGCCGGCGGCGGCACCGGCGGGGTCGGCGGAGCCGGGGACACCGGCGGTGCGGGCGGGGCAGGCGGGCCCGGCGGCTCGCTGGCCGGTGCTGGCGGCGCGGGCGGCACCGGCGGGTTGGGTGACGTGGGGGGCGGCGGTGCCGGCGGGCCCGGCGGCGCGGCCGGCCCCCTGTTCGGTAACGGCGGCCCAGGCGGCACGGGCGGCGTCAGCTTTTCCGGCAACGGTGGGCCCGGCGGGGTCGGCGGCCACGCCGGTTGGCTGGGCTCCGGCGGCTCGGGCGGGGCCGGCGGCAACAACTTTGGCAACGGCACCGGCGGCCACGGCGCGGCCGGCGGTGACGCGGGCCTATTCGGCTTCGGCGGGGCCGGTGGCGCAGGCGGGTTCGCGTCGGCCGGGGCCGGTGGGGCCGGCGGGCCTGGCGGTACCGGTGCCCTGTTGGTCGGCAACGGCGGCGCTGGCGGGGCGGGCGCGCAGGGCGCCGCCGGCTTCGCCGGCGGGAGCGGGGGGAACGGCGGCAGGGCCGTGCTGCTCGGTCTGGGCGGGACCGCCGGGACCAGCGGGCTCGGTACGCCGGCGGGCGGCAACGGCGCCAACGGGCTGTTGCTGCCGGCGGCGGCGCTCAACGTGGTCAACGCGCCCAGCCTGGCGCTGACCGGGCGCCCGCTGATCGGCAATGGCGCTCCCGGCGCCGCGGGCAGCGGGGCGAGTGGGGGGCCCGGCGGGTGGCTGCTCGGTGACGGCGGGGCCGGTGGCTCCGGCGCGAACGGCCTGCCCGGCGGGCCGGGTGGCCCCGCCGGGTTACTGGGCGCCGGCGGCGCCGGCGGGGCCGGCGGGTTCGGGGCGTCTGGCCCCGGCAGGGCCGGCGGCATGGGCGGAAGTGGCGGGTGGCTGTTCGGTAATGGCGGCCCGGGCGGTGCGGGCGGAGTCGGCGCCGCCTTCGGGGCCGACGGGGACGGCGGCAGCGGCGGGGCCGGCGGCCCCGGCGGATTCTTCGGCTCCGGCGGCGTCGGCGGCACCGGTGGGTTAACAGGTCAGTTAACCAGTGGTTTGCGGCCCGGCGCCGGTGGACCGGGCGGGGCCGGAGGATTGCTCGGTGGGCTCGTCGGCGCCGGCGGCGGCACCGGCGGGGTCGGCGGCGCCTCCATACAATCCGACGGCGGGTCCGGCGGACCCGGCGGCAGCGGCGGCCCGCTGTTCGGTATCGGTGGGCCCGGTGGCGACGGCGGCGCCAGCAGCCAGGGCACCGGTGGGACCGGCGGGACCGGCGGCGCCGGCGGCACGGTGTTGGGCACCGGCGGGTCCGGTGGACCCGGCGGATCGATACTTGGAACCGGGTCGGCTAGCAGCGGTGGCGGCGCGGGCGGGCCCGGCGGCACCGCCGGCTGGCTGGGCTCCGGCGGTGCCGGCGGCCCGGGCGGCACCGCGGCAACAACCTCAGGACCGGTCCCCGGCGGCCCGGGCGGCGTCGGCGGCAGCGCGACGTTTGTCGGCGGCGGCGGGGGGGGCGGGCCCGGCGGATTCGCCCAAACGGGCCCCGGTGGGGCGGGCGGCCACGGCGGGACTGGCGGGGCGCTGTTGGGGAATGGCGGCCCCGGTGGGGCCGGCGCGGACGTCGCCCCCACCTCGCCCTACAGCGGCGGAGACGGCGGGAGTGGCGGCAGTGCAGGCCTGCTCGGCGACGGCGGCAACGGCGGCAACGGCGGCAACGCCGCGACCGTCGCGCTGCTGGGCGGCCCCGGCACAGTGGGGACCGGCGGGCTGCTGCTTGGCCGAAACGGCATCCCCGGATTGCCGATGAGCCAGAACTTGCTCGTCAACTCGGGCTTCGAAATCGCCGACCCGTCCGGGTCGGGCTACAGCTCGGTGACCATTCCGGGCTGGACGGTGACCGGCACCCCGACCGTGATCTCCTACGGCACCCCGCGCGGCTATCCGTTGCCCGTCTCGTTCCCGTTCCCGGACCTGCCCGGTTTCCTGGGCTTTCCCGGCACCCCGCCCCTGGGCGGCGGCAACAATTTCGCCGGCGGCGGACCGGTGGGCACATCCACCATCAGCCAGACCGTCAACCTCGCCGCCGCTTCCGGCAAAATCAACGCCGGCACAATGCCGTACACGCTGAGTGGAATGCTGGGCGGCTACCTTGTCGACCCGTCCTCGACCTCGGTGCAGGTCACCTTCCTCAACGCCAACGGAGTCGCTCTGGGAAGCGGGTCGATCGGGCCCGTCACGGCGCTAGATCGCCTGGGAATCACCGGGTTCCAGGCGCGTGACATCTCCGGGACGATCCCGGCGGGCACCACCAAAGCCGTGGTGACCGCGACCTTCGCCGACCACAACCCGATCCTGGGCAACTACAACGACGCCTTCGTCGACAACCTGTCGTTCACCGTCGGCGATCCCAGCCTCACCCCGGCGCCGCTCACCGTGCCGACGTCCCACGTCGGCCAACTGGATCATGTGTTCCTGATCTACATGGAAAACCATGGCGTCGGCGACATTCTCGGCAGCCCCAACGCGCCCTACATCAACGCCCTGATCAACACCTACGGATACGCGAACAACTACTACGCGCTGGGCCACCCCAGCGACCCCAACTACTTCCGGATCCTGGGCGGATCGGACTTCGGCATCGACTACAACCCGCCCCCGAACTCCATCAACGCACCCAGCCTCATGCAAGAAATGGATCAGACGGGCGTCACGTGGGCCGGCTACGCGCAGAGCATGCCTTACCCGGGCGCCATCGTGTCGTCGGGGGACTACAGCGTCGACCAATTACCGTTTGCAACTTTCAACTACGTCTATGGCAACCCCAACCCCACCTACCTGCCGACGCACCTGCTTCCGCTGACGCAGTTGGGTGCCGATCTGCAGAACCCAATCACCGCACCGCATTTCGCGTGGCTGGCCGCCAACGAGGCCAACAACATGGAAGGCCCTGTCAGTTCTCCTACTGACATTGCCCACTTCCTTGGCAGCCAGCTCACGACCCACCAATACAACGTCGCGGCCGGCGACCAGTTCGTCCAGCAACAGGTTTCCACCATTCAGGGCTCGAACACCTGGACGGACCCGACGCAGAGGGACGCGATCATCATCACGTGGGACGAGGACTACAACAACCTGTCACTGGGCATCGGTAACCAAGGCAACCACGTTCCGATGATCGTCATCCCGAACCAGGGCGCCGTGACACTCGGCGGGATGCAATCCGGGCACTTCATCGCCACCGGCCGCTACGACGAATACGGCCTGATGGCCACTCTGGAAGACGCCTTGAGTCCTACGCCGGGAGCTCTGGTTCCCCTGACTGCCAACGACATGTACGCCCAACCCATGAACGAATTTTGGAGGAGCTGATAGCCTGTCCCGGTTGGCGCGGGGCCGCTCGAAGCTGATAGTCGGAACCAGCCTGTGGGACAAGCACATTCATTAGATGCCCTTATCCACGTCGGTTTGACAAGGGTGCCGGACCATCCACTCATGGCACCCTTGTTGCAGCCGCCTCGGCGCAACTGTCAACCATCAGCCGAAACACTGTCGGGCAGGTCTCGTCTTTCTTCGCATAACGGCTTCAGCCCGTCGAACAGCCGGTGTGGCTGGGGTTTGCCAGCCGCCGGGGTACCCGCCGCGCGCCGGTGAAGTGCCGGTAAATCTGGCCCTTGCTCGCCCGCCTATGCCCGAAAAATGGCGCTGAACAGCCGAAATAGAGTGGGGCTGTTCAGAGTCATAACTTGAGCGAATGTTGACCGACGATATCGGTTAGCTGTGAGCCTCTCCTCGATAGTGTTGGTGCTTGCGTGTCATCCGCCTCACACTGAACGTCAGGGGCACAAATGGCTGAAGAAGGTACTGATCACGGCCCGACCGCGGCATGGGGCGGGATCGTTGCCGAGTTGGCCGCCGCCGGATTCGCTGACGCCTGCGAGATCGGTCATGGCGGGTCGGGCGTGGTTTACCGCTGCCATCAGGCGTCGCTCGGGCGAACCGTCGCCATCAAGGTGCTGGCGTTGGATCTCGATGACGACAACCGCGAACGTTTTCTGCGGGAGGGTTACGCGATGGGGGGCCTTTCCGGCCACCCGAACATCGTGAACGTCTTGCAGGTGGGCGTTACCGCGAGTGGCCGGCCCTACATCGTGATGCCGTACCACAGCGCGGACTCCCTGGCGCAGCGGCTGCGCCGGGTTGGGCCGATCCCGTGGCCTGAGGCGCTGCGGATCGGTGTCAAGTTGTGCGGGGCGCTGGAAACCTCCCACAACGCCGGCACGTTGCACCGAGACATCAAGCCCGCGAATGTGCTTTTGACCGACTACGGCGAGGCGCAACTCACCGACTTCGGGATCGCGCGCATCGTCGGCGGGTACGAAACGGCGACCGGGTTCTTCACCGGCACGATGGCCTACACCGCGCCCGAGGTGCTGGCCGGACGTCAGCCGACGGTCGCTGCGGACGTCTACTCGCTGGGTGCCACGCTTTACGCCATCATCGCCGGTAACGCCGCCCACGAGCGTCACAGCGGCGAGGATCTGATCACGCACTATATGCGGATCACGACCACACCGGTTCCCGATATGCGTCCCGGGGGAATCCCAGCCGACGTCTGCGCGGTGATCGAGCGGGCGATGTCGCTGGACCCGGCAAAACGGCAGGCGTCGGCGGCGGAATTCGGTCGCGAGCTGCAGGCAGCACAGCGGCACAACGGGTTGCCACCGGATTCGATGGCCATTCCGAGCATGACGGGTGAGCACCCGTTGAGCAGTCCGGCTGTTTCCCAACGCCCTCCCGGGGAGGCGGATCTGTCTGAACCGCCGTACACCGCGCCGGGCGCACCAACCGCAACCATCCAGCCGCCGGTTTCGGCGTCACCCCGCCCCGGACCGTCAGGCACGTCTGGGCCGCCGCTGCAGCCCGTCGGCGGCGTGGCCGCCGGTACAGGCGAGGTGCCGACGAATGCCATATCGACGGTCAACCCTGTGACCGATCCCAGCATGCGAGCCGTGCCTGGCCCCGGATCGGAACTGCCGCCGCCGCAGCCGGTGCCCGGACGCGGGCCCGCCGGCAAGAAACGGATTCTGCTTGTCGCTCTGGCCGCCGTGGCGGTGTTGTCGTTGGTGATCGGCGGTGTCTACTTTGTGATGTCGCGCGGCGGCAGCCGCACTGACAACATCAGCGGCGGTGGCACCGACAACGCCAGCGGGGGCGCACCGAGCATCACCGAGGCACAAGCCGGGTGGCAGCCGATCACCAACGCCCGCATCGCCCGCGCGGCGGTGGCGACGACGCAATCCGATGGCACGATCTGGATCTCCGGTGGCCTTGATGGCAACGGCGGTGTCAGCGTGCGGCACGAGGGCTACGACCCTGCCATCGACACGTGGAAGGGAGGCGACGATCTACCGGTTCCGGTTGAGCATGCGATGTCGGTGACGTGGCAAGGGAACCCGGTGGTGCTCGGTGGCGTGCAGGCCGCTGGCGCCAACGAAAGGCCGGCAACCGACCGGATGTGGCGGCTGGCGAATAGTCGCTGGGTGGAGCTGCCGCACATGTTGCAACCCCGGGCCGCTGCCGCCGCCGCTGTGGTCGGCAACCGCATCATCGTCACCGGTGGGATAGACGCGAACGGTGCGCTGTTGAAAACCACCGAGATCTTCGACGGGAACACCTGGACGCTCGGCGCGGCGATACCGACCGCGCGGCAGATGCTGGGCGGGGTGTCGGACGGCAAGCTGATGTACGCGGTCGGCGGAACCAACGGGAACTTGGACGTCACGACTGTCGAGGCATACGACCCAGCCGCCAATACCTGGACGTCATTGCCTGCCCTTCCGCAGGCGCGCAGCGACCTCGGCGTTGCAATCGCTGACGGGCGGCTGGTGGCCGTCGGGGGCCTAGCTGCGGGGCAGGTCCTCAAGAGCGTGGCGGTGTTCGATCTGGCCACGAAAACGTGGGCGGCCTTACCGGACATGGGAACCGCGCGGCATGGCATGGCGGTCGCCGCTGTGGCGAAGTCGGTGTATGCCATCGGTGGATCGACCGGTGTCGGCGACAGTCCGGTGATCTCGTCGGCGGAGGCACTGAAGCTGGCGGCACGCAAGCTCCAGCCGGTGTCGCAGTGGCGGTCCCTGCCGGACGCGCCGACCGCCAGATTGCAGCCGGCGTGGACTGTGCTCGACAACAAGATCTGGATTTTTGGTGGCCTGCGCATGGGAATGGGAGATGTGCTCCAAACGGTGGAGAGCTATGACCCGCAGACCGGAGGATGGCAGACGGAGCCGTCACTGCCGATCCCACTGCACCACGCGACGGCGGCGACGTATCGCGGTCAGGTCGTCGTAATCGGCGGTGCGAGTGACAACATCGCACGAGCGTCGAACAAGGTATTCGTGTTGCGCAGCGGCAGTTGGGCGGAACTGCCGAGCCTGGGCCACGCTCGGGCAGCCGCGGCGGCAGCGGTGGTCGGTGACAAGCTCATCGTCGCCGGCGGGCAGAACGACAAGAAGATCGTCCCGCAGACCGAGGTATTCGACGGGCAGTCATGGAAGCAGGCAGCCGACCTGCCGACCCCGCGGGAACACCTGGCCGCGGTGTCGGACGGCAGCTACTTCTATGCGCTGGGCGGGCGGTTCCTGTCCTCAGACAAGAACTCCGCGGCGTTCGAGCGGTTCGATCCAAAGTCCGGGAAGTGGATTGCCCTGCCCGACATGCCGTCTCCGCACGGAAGCTTCGGCGCCGCGTTCATCGATGGCCGGATCGTCGCCGTCGGTGGCGAGGAACCGACGCGGGTGATCGCAGCGGCCGACATGTTCGACATCGCCGACGGCAAGTGGACCACGCTGACTCCGATGCCGACGCCCCGCCACGCCGAGGTGGTCGCCGCCGTCGGCAGGACGGTGTATTGCATCGGCGGCGCAAACCGACCGACCCATGAAGGCGCGGTCGCGACGGTCGAGACGCTGGACTTCTCGTAGCGCGGCCTTATCCGTCATGTCCCCACCCGGCGGCACCGGCCCGCGACGGCCGACGGGACAGTTCCAAGAATGCGCCAAGGCAACCGGCGGATGCTTGCATCCACGGCGCCAACTTCGACGCCCGAACGACAGAGTGGCGAATGTAGGGGACAACGCATGACCGCACTTTTGGATCGCAATGACGTATGCGACGCGTGTGACGCGGACCTGGCGAGCGCCGCCGCGGCCGGCGATCACGCGGCGTTCGCCGAAATCTATGGCCGCTACTCCGATCGGCTCCACAACTACTGCCTTGGACTTTTGCGCGATCACCACGCCGCGGCCGACTGCGTGCAAGACGTCTTTTGCACTGCGGCGGTCGAATTGGGGAAGTTGCGCGACCCGGGCAAGCTGCGGCCGTGGCTATACGCCATCGCCCGCAACGCCGCGCTGCGCATCGTGCGCGAACGCCGCCGCGAACCCGCCACCGACGAGCTGCCCGAGACCGTGTCCGTCGGCCCCGGCCCGTTTACCCTGACGGCCCAAAATGAACTGGCGCAACTGGTCGCCGCGGCCGCCGGCGGATTGTCCGACCGCGACCGCGCCGTGCTGGAGCTGGCCTACCGCCACGGCTTGAGCGGAGCCGACCTCGCCGAAGCCCTCGGCGTCAGCCAGGACTTCGCGAGGAAACTTCAGCAGCGGGCGCGCGACACCATCGAACGCGCGTTGGGCGCGCTGCTGGTGGCACGACGCGCCGCCCAAAACGGATGCCCAGAGCTGGCGGCCACCCTGTCCGGCTGGAACGGAGAGTTCACCATCCTGTTGCGCAAACGCATCGCCCGCCACATCGAGTCGTGCCCGACCTGCGACGCCGATCGCCGCAACGTCGTAACCTCCGTCGCCGTGCTCGGCTCCGCATTTCTCGAAAAGCTCTCCGCCTGAGACCCACCGCGTTGGCGGCGGGCTGCATCACGTCGGGTGGTGATCATGTCTCTCTTCGGCTGCAACTTCGAAGCTGAATCGGTAGCCGGCGATGGAGATGACATCACCGTCGGTGAGCGTGGCAGCGCCGCGAATACGCTGCTGCGCCACCTCCACTCCATTTGCCGACCGCAGATCGTTGATCACAAAGCTGGTTCCGGTGTTGACGATCACCGCGTGGTGTCGGCTGACCTTCGGGGCGTCGAGCACGATGTCGTTGTCGGCGAGCCGCCCGATCCCGGTGGCCACCGCGTCCAGCGGATAACATCGTCCCGAAGCGTCGCGAAGATGCGCTTTTTTCAAGTTTTCCGAGGGCGCTGAACCCGAGGTGCGCCGCTCTAGGATGGTGGCGATATCCAGGGCATTGTCCCTCGCATTCTGTTTGACGTCCAACGGCTCCTGGCGCAGGATCCGATCGTGCAGGCCACGTACCATGGGTCCGGGGTCGATTCCCAGATCCTCCGCCAGCGTCGTTCTCAACCGGCCATAGGCGTCGAGGGCATCAGATTGACGCTGAGCCAGATAGTAGGCAGTCATCAGCTGCGCCCACAGCGGTTCCCGGTAGGGGTGCTCGGAGACGAGTGCTTCCAGCTCGGCGATCACCGAATACGCCCGCCCGCAAGCGATTTCGGCTTCTACGCGTACCGTGTGCGCGACCACCTTCTCCTCGACGAGCGCGGCAGAGAATGCCTCGACGAACCGGAACTCACGCAAATCGCCCAAGACGGGGCCACGCCACTGCGCCAGCGCCGCTGACATGTGGCCGCTGGCCTCCTCAGACCGACCCAAAGCGGCCGCCCGCACCCCGGCTGTCTTTTCTGCGATGAATCGGCCGAGATCACAGGCTTCGTCGGGCACGCTGAGCTGGTAACCCGGCGCAGCACTGGCCAACACGGTGCGCGGGTCGACCCCCGCCGTGCCCAGCAGCCTGCGCAGGTTCGACACGTAGGCGTGCAGGCTGGCTACCGGGTCCGGCGGCGGCCAGTCCTCCCAGGTCGCACTGATCAACGACTCCCGCGAGACCGGGCGGTTGCGGTTGATCAGCAGCATCGCCAACACGGCCCGCTGCTTAGGCGTGCCTAACGGCACAAGCGAGCCGCCCACGCTCAACTGCAGCGACCCCAGCACGCCGAAAGCTAGATCCATCACATCCACTGGTTTCATTCTGACCAAACCGCACGTGGTTGGCGCGGTTACGTGTGGGATCAATCATCCTTGGCGGATCGTGCCGGGTGTGTCGGGGGTGCTGGCCCACCCGACCCACTTAGCGCTTTTTGACTAGTCCGCCCGGTGGGTGCTCGTCAACGTCATTGAGGATCAGCTCGCGCACGGCGGGACGCGGTCCGTACGGTCGCAGCATGGTGCTGGCCGGCCGTGGACGCACGTGCTGCGGCCACCAGAACCAGCGCCCGAGCAAGGTGGCCAGCGACGGCGTCATGAACGACCGCACGATCAAGGTGTCGAACAAGAGACCGAGCGCGATCGTCGTACCCACCTGGGCCATCACCAGCAACGGGCTGAACATGAACGTGGCCATGGTGGCGGCGAACACCAGACCGGCGGAGGTCACCACCGAGCCCGAACCGGCCATCGCGCGGATCGTCCCGGTTTTGAGCCCGGCGTGGAGTTCCTCCTTGAACCGCGATATCAGCAGCAGGTTGTAGTCCGAGCCGACCGCCAGCAGCAGGATGATCGCCATCGCCAGCACCATCCAGTGCAACTTGGTGCCCAAGATGTATTGCCACACGAGCACGGAGAGTCCGAACGAGGCGCCCAGCGACAGCAACACCGTACCGACGATCACAACGGCCGCCACGACGCTTCGGGTGATCACCAGCATGATGACGAAAATCAATGTCGCTGCGGCAATTCCGGCAATCATCAGGTCGATGTTGGAGCCGTCGTGCATGTCCTTATACGTCGCGGCGGTACCGCCGAGGTAAACCTTGGCGCCCTCCCAGGGCGTGCCCTTGATCGCCTCGTGCACGGCCTGCTTGATCGGTTCGATGCGGCTGATGCCTTCAGGAGTCGCCGGGTCGCCTTCATGGGAGATGATCAACCGGACGGCGTGCCCGTTGGGCGAGATGAACTGTTTGAGACCCCGCGCGAAATCCGGGCTCTTGAACGCCTCCGGCGGAAGGTAGAACGTGTCGTCGTTCTGCGCTTTATCGAAGGCATCGCCCTGAGCGGTGGCGTTGTCGGACTGCGCTTTCGCCTGCTCGTTTAGACCCATTGTGGTCGCGTAGTTCGACATGATGGTGTCGAGATTGTGCTGTTGGCTTTCAATCTGCGGCGGTATCAGCGCCACCAGCTTGGGCTGGATCTGATCCAGCTTGTCGAGGTTGGCGCTGAGGTTTTCGATGTTCTGGGTCACCTGGTCAATGCCGTCGAGCGCGTTGAAGATCGACCGGATCGCCCAGCAGGCCGGAATGTCGTAGCAGTGTCTCTCCCAGTAGAAGTAGCTACGGATCGGCCGGAAGAAGTCGTCGAAGTTGGCGATGTCGTCGCGCAGCGCCTCGGTGATCTTCACGGTTTCCCTGGTGAGCTTGGTGGTTTCGTGCGTCGTGTTGCTGAGGTCCTGGGTGACCTGCATCTGCTGATGCAGCGTTGCCATCGTCTTGCGCAGCTCGTCCGCCTGCTTGAGTAAGTTGTTCGCCTGCTCTTCCTGATAGTGCTGGGTCTGAATTCGCCCTGCGGCTTGTGCACCCATTTGGAAACCGAGGGTGCTGTGGTCGAGCGGCGTGCCCAACGGCCGGGTGATGGTCTGCACCCGGCCGATGCCGGGGATGTGGAACACCGCTTTGGCGACCTTGTCCAGGATCAAGAAGTCGGCCGGGTTGCGCAGGTCGTGATCGGTCTCGATCAACAACAGCTCAGGATTGAGTCGAGCCTGGTCGAAGTGCCGGTCCGCGGCGGCATAACCAACATTGGCCGGGGTGTCCGCCGGCAGGAAATGGCGGTTGTCGTAGTCCGTCTTGTAACCGGGCAGGGCGAGCAGACCAACCAATGCGACCGCGATGGTCACCGCGAGAACCGGTGCGGGCCAGCGGACGATCGCGGTGCCGATCCGGCGCCATCCCTGGGTCTGCAACTTCCGCTTCGGGTCGAGCAGCTTGAAGAAGCTGGCCACCGTGAGCATGGCCGGGGCGAGCGTCAACGCCGCGAGGACCGCGACCAGCATGCCGACGGCACAGGGCACGCCCAGCGACTCGAAATACGGCAACCGGCAGAAGCTCAAGCAGTACATCGCGCCGGCGATGGTCAGCCCCGACCCCAGCACGACGTGCGCCGTGCTGTGAAACATCGTGTAGAAGGCCTGTTCACGCGTCTCGCCCAGACCGCGGGCCTCGTGGTAGCGGCCGACCACGAAGATGGCGTAGTCGGTTCCCGCGGCGATCGCCATAAGCACCAGCATGTTGTTGGCGAAGGTCGACAGCCCCATGATGCCGTAGTTGCCCAGCGTCGCGACGACACCGCGGGCCGCGGTCAGCTCGATGAAGACCATCGCCAGCATGATCAGCATGGTGATGACCGAGCGGTAGACGAACAGCAGCATCAGCACAATGACGAGAAAGGTGACGAGGGTGACCTTCGCGACGCCCTTCTCACCTGCGTGGGACTGGTCGGCGAACAGCGGACCCGCCCCGGTGACGTAGGCCTTGATTCCGGGCGGCGCGGGCACCGAGTCCACGATCTTGCGGAGGGCCTCGGAGGACTCGTTCGCCAGCCCGCCGCCCATGTTGCCGGCGAGGTAAACCTGGACGTACGCGGCCTTTTGATCGTGGCTCTGGGAACCCGCCGCCGTCAGCGGATCACTCCAGAAATCCTGGACGTGCTGAACGTGTTTCTTGTCTTGCTCGACGCGGCTGACGATCTCGTCGTAGTAGCGGTGCGCTTCGGCCCCGAGTGGCTTGTCGCCTTCCAGCAAAATCATGGCCGAGTTGTCGGAATCAAACTCTTTGAATGTCGATCCGACCCGCATCGTCGACTGAAAGGATGCCGCGTCAGTCGGACTCATGGACACCGAGTGTTTTTTGGAGACGACTTCCAGCTGCGGCGAGATGGTGTTGGTGACGAAGACGATGCCCAACCACACCAGGACGATCGGCAGCGCAAGCCGATGGATCATCCTTGGCAGGAACGGCGGGATCAGGGGCTGGTCGACGCGCGGCGCAGCCTGGGTGGCCTCGCTCATGCGGACTTGTCCAGGCAGTACACGAAGGGATTCACATCTTCGTTGGGGGGCGAGTGATTTGGAGTCTTGATGACGTCACCGCGCCCGTCGTGGTTGTTGACGACGAATTGGCAAGCGATCCAACTGCCGTCGCCTTGCGCGATCAGGTTTGCCGGGATACCGGGCTTCGTTGAACTCAAGACTTTGCTCCAAGGCAAGGGCACGTTGAGGGCCTGCTGCGGGTGGGAGTCTTGATCGAGGTAGTTGATGGTTGCCGTGCTGCCGGGCGAGCCCCAGACCTCGAGTGTGATTGTCTTAGCGTTGAATTGGTCGAGGACTTCGCCCGACGTGCCGCCACCGAAAGAACCACGGTGAACGCCGAAGACGCCGTGCAACCGATACACCACGAATCCTGAGAGCGCGACGACAGCTGCGATCGTAAGCACCAGCCAGTAACGCCCCAGAAGCCCCTTTTTCCTAGCGCGCTGCGGGGCGACCTTATTGCCCTCGCTGCCGGCGGAGCCCTGCGCCTTTAGCGGTTCGGTCCTTGGCTCAGTCACCGCATTCCCCCTTCGGCTGCCTTCCTTGACCCGGGCGTCGGTGCGGCGCTTGGTATCCGGCGGCACGCTGGGCGCGGCGGGGGGTTGCGCGGTCGGTTCCGGACCCGGACGCTCGGAGAGCTCGGGACCGTCTTCACCGGTTGCAGTTCGCCAAGCCAAGCGCTCCGGCCCCCTTTCTGAGTTCATGAGGATTCCGCGATGAGGCCGACGCACGTGGCAGTCAGCAGGCGGGTAAGCGCGGTTGCGAAGTCCAGATTCCATTCGGGCGGAACCACTTCCGGCTCTTCGGCGTACACATCGGTCAGATGCTTCGGCGGGTTCGCGACCTGCCACAGCGTGGCCGCCAGCGAGTACGCCGCCAACAGGATGTCGAGTGAGCCCGATCGCCCGAGTTCGGGCAGCGCGCTCCCGATCGAATCGGCCAGCGAGAGTGTGGCCGCGGTACTGATCCGCCTGACCTCGATGACCCGCTCAGCGTTCACCTCGTGTTCCAGGTGCAGATGCAGGTTGGCAAGCAGGTCGCAAAACAACGGGTCCTCGGCCAGGGCTTCGGCCAATGTCTCGGCGATGCGCGAGGGCGACTTCGCGCCGGGCTCGGCCAGCTTCTCCGACACGGTATTGGACCACCGCACCCAGCCCTCGGCGGACAGATGCAGCAGGACTTCCTTGTACGAGGTGAAGTAGCGGCGTACCGCCGAATAGTGAATTCCGGCGCGGCTGGCGACCGCGGTCAGGGTGACCGACGCGACGCCCGTTTCCATTGCCAGCGAGCGTGCGGCTTCCACCAAGGCCTCCGCACGTTGGCGCTTTTCTTCCTCGGTACGAGCGCGCTGGAATGTTAGTTGCGCCGCCACCGGCCGAGCATAACGCACGTTGTGTGATTTGTATAACGCACATCGCGTGGTTTGTGGCGGCACAGAAGGTCGCGCTATCTGCCGTTATCGGTGGACCACGGGCCTTGACCGTTGAACACATCACACGGCTTGGACGAGATCAAGCGCCGGGATGCCGTGGCTCTCGGCGGCTCGAGACCAGTGACTGCATCCATCCGAAATGCAGGGCGTGAAATGACAGGAATTGGCCAGAGTGAACCACAACCGCCAGCGCCGCCATTCTGCCCTGGGCATGCGCACTCTGATGGAGTTCGAACTGCTTCACTCAACCACCCAACCCGTGGGCTGAAGCTCAGCAGCGCGACTCCGGGACCCGGGGCACGTCAGAATCTCCGGACATGCCGGGGCGGTTCATTTCGATGGTTTGCTCAAGTTCGGTGTTGCGCCGCTTGAGCGCCTAGATCTTGAGGTTTTGAGCAAACTACCGTGGTCGACTAAATATAGGCTCTGACCTGGGAATTATGTGTGGGGCGGGCGGGGCTCGAACCCGCGACCAACGGATTACCGGACTGCCAATCTTGACCGTTCCGGTTGTTCCGTGTCAGACATTGCTACACAATAGGTTTCGCACACGCGCTATCCTGTTACGTCCGATTGATTCCCCTAATTTCTCGGTCATTATCGGTAAATAAACGATGGGTAGAGCCGCTCCGATAACCGGCGAACCAGAGTCGAAGCTTGGGCGGCGCCTTCCCAGGAAGGCCTGTCCCGCCCAGACGGAGACGACGACCACGGTCTAAGAATTCTCACAATCCGATGTGACCAATCCGGCAGGCGCATACGCTTCCCTCGACGAATCGGGCGACGTCACCAAACCACCAAACAGAGAGGTTCAGGCCCATGTTGTTCCGTGCGGACCTCGAAGCGGCCGGTTTGCTTCGCTCTGATCGTTGTCATTCAGCGGCTTGCGAGCCTCCAACCCAAGGTGTCACCGGGGACGACAACAAGCATGCGAGGAGCCGATGAGCCCAAGGCGGGGCGGCGAGTCGGATAAGTTCGGAAACCGATACGAGGGCGCTTGGACCATTCGTCACCTCTTGCTTTGCCTGTGGGGCGAGGGCCAATCCGTGAGCGTTGAGGACGTCGACGAAGCCGGGGAATCTGCCGAGTTCACCCTTCTGCTGCGGTCCGGCCGTACTGAAGTCCATCAGGTGAAGAGGCAGAATGGCAACGCAGCGTCTTGGACCGTAAGCACGATAAACTCCCACGGAATTTGGCAGTCGGCAGCTAGACATGTGCGGCAAGGACGGCAATTCAATTTCATATCGATGACGCCAGCACCAGTTCTTCAAGAACTCGCGGATCGCGCCCGCCGTTCGTCTTCGTGCAGTTCATTTTACGAGGGAAAGGGCTGGCTCACGAATGACGATCTAAGGAATGCTTTCGTCGAATTATCAAGAGCCGACATTCTTGGCTCGGTCGATCGAGCATGGGAAACCCTACGAGGGTTCGATATCCGCTGGCCTGACGAGCGCGACCTTGTCAACGTAAACAGTGCACTCGCAGGTGCTGTACTAACTGGCGCGGGGGGCCGCCTCGCTTCCGTCGGACTTGGGGATATCGCTGTCAACAACCTCGGGGTCGAACTAACGAAAGAGCGCCTCATCAGTTTGCTGCCAGATTATGGGCTGGAGTTCACGCAAGAATCCCGGCTCGCGAACTTGATACGGACGGTTCAAGAGACGACATCATCCTGGCTCAACACGACCGCTCTTACTTTGCTGACACCGATAATTGCTCGTAGTGAAGCCCAGGAGCTGTCCCTCGCGGCCCAGACGGGTGCGCAACTCAAATTCGTGATTGGGGATGGGGGCGTCGGGAAGACCGCCGTTGTGCATCAGGCGGTTTCTGCCTTGCGTGAATCTGGCATGCCTGTGTTGTGCTTCCGACTTGATCGACTCGACGATTTTGCCTCCACCAACGACCTTGGCCGTCAATTAGGTCTGGAGGGTTCTCCGGTGAGTGCGCTTGGCGCCGCGGCGGCTGGCAGAGACTCAGTCCTCGTCATCGACCAGTTGGATGCCGTGAGCTTCGCATCGGGTCGAATGTCGAATAGGTTCGATACAATCGCGGATGTCGTGAGAGAGGCTGCCGCCTTTCCATCCATGCGGCTGCTGTTGGTCTGTCGAAAATTCGATGTAGATAATGATCATCGAATTCGCGGTCTCTCAACGCGGGCCGATCGGACCGTGACCGTAGGGAAGCTTTCGCACATCCAAGTCAATGAAGCCGTTGACAATATGCACCTCAATTCCGCCGTTCTGACAGACTCGCAGCGTTCACTTCTCGCGTACCCCGTGAATCTAACACTGCTTTCAGTGATATCGGAACAACCAAATGCTCTGCGCTTCGAAGACGCGGGAGCTCTCTTCGATCTTTATTGGGATCGTAAGCGCCGCGATATTAATGCGCGCAGACCATCAATAGTGTTCGACGAGGCCGTTCAGGCTGTCGCCGCAGAGGTGAGTCGGCGGCAACGATTGTCTGTGCCCAGAGCAGCGCTGGACCGACTCAATCAAGACGATTATGATGTGTTGATTTCAGAGCACGTTCTGGTGCAAGATCAACGCGAGATCGCGTTTTTTCATGAGTCACTGTTCGATTATGCATTCGCGCGGTACTGGGTATCACTCGAACAGTCTCTCGTCGCTTTTCTGTTAGAAGGCGAGCAAGAATTATTCCGGCGGGCCCAGGTTCGGCAAATCTTAAGTTTTCTGCGCAGTTACGATGCTGCCCGGTTTGTGCGAGAATTCGACAATTTACTCCGTAACCAGCGGATTCGTTACCATATCAAGCACAGCGTGCTGGCGGTTATAGGAAAGGTTGTTGATCCAACCTCTTCGGAGGCGCGTGCACTGATGGCTGTCTCTGATGTACATCCAGAGTTCGAACTGCAGCTTTGGATGCAATTGCGAAGTGCGGCCTGGTTTAATCGTTTAAATACCGATGGATACCTTGCGGGATGGCTGTCAAGTCGCGACGAGCGATTACAAAATCGCGCAATCGCCATAATGGCCGGCGCTTCCGAAGATAATCCGGATGATGTCGCCGCAGTGCTGTCAAATTATCGTGTTCATGACCGGTACGCTGACTGGCTTGGAAATATCATCTCCAGGGCTGATATAGGACACAGTCGCCCGCTTTTTGACCTTCTACTTAACGGTGTTAGGGAAGGGCTCTATGCGAACGCGCAACGGCAGTTAGGTTTTATTTCTTACCGTCTCGCAGAGCAAAACAGCGATTGGGGTCTTGAGTTATTGAAGGCTCATTTCATTGAGCGCAGAGGCGCGATGGACCTCAATGAAGACGGTCGGGTAGAAGCATTAACTTTCGATGATCATGGACTTGCACAACTCATTCGAGCATCAGCAATCGCACGTCCAAAGGAATTCTGTGAAGCATTTTTGCCTTACATGATTCAAGTAATGACTGCGACGCAGGTGACGAGTCAACAGGCAGTCGGATGGCCCACCGATCGCCAATTCTCGGGTCGTTACCGCGCACTAGACCAGAGCGACGAGGCTAGTGCGGTCCTCTTATCCTCTATGGTCGACGTATTGCGTGGGTTAACGACCCCGGATGCGCTAGCAATTAGAGGGGTACTTCGCGACCTGGCTGGGCATCCATACGACAGCGCCCAGTTTTTACTCTATCAAGCATTCATCGGTACCCCTAGTCTTTACGCTGACTGGGCTGCTGAGTTACTAGTTGCGACGCAAGAGCGACTCTTCTGCGGATATCTCGAGAATTCGATGTGGACCACGCGTCTTCTTCTGCAAGCAATTAACGACTCAATAAGTGATACTGCTCACGAACGGGTCGAAGTCGTGGTCCGAGATCTTTTATTCCCGTGGGAAGGCACCAGGCCGGGTTGGTATGCATTCACCTTACTGTCTGCCTTGAGCGAGGGCCGACTGTCGGAAGTCGGCCGTCGTCGCTTGGGCGAATACCGCAGGCGGTTTGACATGGCCCAACCGACAGAGCCCGTTGGGGTTGTATCTGGCTGGATTGCTCCCCCTATTCCCAGGGAGGCAGTCGTACACATGACAGACACCAACTGGCTGCAGGCGATCGAGAGACATCGGGACGACCAGACAGATTGGTCACGGTTTACCGGAGGTGCGCATGAACTTTCGGCGCTTCTCCGCGAAGAGACTACGAAAGATCCCATTCGTTTCGCGGGACTCGCTTTGAGGCTGAGCAGCGACACCCACCCGTCATATGGAACCGCGATCTTGAACGGCTTTTCAGAAGGTCCGGCCGTGGATGATCCCGAGCCGATATTTGATGCGATCCGGTACATTGCCGACCTAAGAGACCCAGAGCACGATCGGTGGATAGGATCAAGCCTCGACCGCTACAACGAGACAGCTCCGATCGATTTGGTGCAACGCGTCCTCGAACGAGCACTCAACTCAGCTGATCCCGTCAACGATCGCTCGATTTTCACTTCACCATCGAACCGGTCGGAGACCGAACAGCTGTATATGGCCGGCATGAACTCGGCGCGTGGAGCTAACGCGCTATCGCTCGGCGACCTTCTTCTAAGCGATGCGGACGGCACGAGAACACAACTGGTAATCCCGTACCTGGACCGACTCGCCGTTGATCCTGTTCTTGCCGTCAGAAGCTGTGTCGCGCATGTTTTGGCTGGCGCATTCCGTCATGCTCGGGCGCAGGGCGTAACGGCGTTTTGGCGGCTGGTCGAGCCACGCAGTCCAACTCCGGCAGCACCCGTTCGGGGACGTATCCACGCTCCACGCCCGCTAAAGCAGCCGCTGCAGTTGGCATTGGATCTAGCAAACCGGGTGTTTCGCCGCCGCGCCCGGCCTCATCCCGATGATGTGTTGCTAGCTACTAACAACGTCCAACAGGTCTTAGTCTTCATCGGCAACGACGACCCGCCCATCGTTCGGGCGATCATTAGACGGATGCTAGCGTCCGCTGTCCCGGAAGTAAGGACGGCAGGGGGCCGCATTGCCGCCCTCGCAGGATTTGAGTGGGAGTGCACGGACCTCTTAAGGAAAGCACGCACCGCCGCCGAGTCTGAGATTCGCGTTGGTGTTGCCCAGATCGCGGCGCAAAGGTTGAAGTACACAACAAGCCGGGACGCAGCCGCAGCGACGCTTCGGCAGCTATTCAATGATCCTGTGCACGAGGTGCGGCAGGCCGCGTCATATGTCGCAGCGCAGCTTCGCGGCGAACCCCTCACGGCATTCAACGAAGTGATCGCTGCTCTCATTGTCTCTGCGGCATATACCGATTCGGTTCCCCAGCTGCTTATTACTTTGCAGTACGCGACCGACCGCATTGACGATCTAGTCCTTGCGGCGGCAAGACGATTCATTGAGTCGTTGGGGGATCAAGTAGCCGATCTGAGAACAAGCGCCGCCGGAGACGCGCACTACATCACGGAACTTGTGCTGCGCGGTTTAGCACAGACCGACGACACCGGCACACGGTCGGCGCTGCTTGACATTGTCGACTCCTTGGTGCTCCTCGGAGCTTATGGCATTGAAGAAGCAATCGAGCAATCAGCGCGCTAGGCCATCCCACCCGGACTGCCGCGAGTCAGTTGCGCCGTCGCATGAGCCGGAGCCATCCGAGTGATGGTCAGCTCGCCGAATCACTCAGCACGCGATAGATCGTCGCCCGAGACACTCTCAGCGCCGCCGCGATGGTAGCCGCGTTCTCGCCACTGGCACGCATCCTCCGTGCAAGTGCGGCCTTCTCCTCCGTCAGCGCCCTCGGGCGACCGATGGATTGTCCGCGTGAGCGTCGAGCATCGCGTGCAGCGGCTCTACGTTCCTGACCCAACTCCAACTCAAGTTCGGCGAGGCTGGCGAGGATGCCAGCCACCATTCGACCTGTGGCGTTGCTCGTGTCGATCCCCTCTCGAAGAGACCTTAGGACAATGTGCCTGTCGCGCAGCTCCCGAATCGTCGTCATGACCTCGGTGGCATTGCGGCCTAGTCGATCGATCCCTACAACCACAATCGCGTCACCCGGACGGGCGTAGTCGAGCAGCGAAGCAAGGCCTGCCCGCTGCTCGCGGGCCGAGCTGCCAGATAGCTTGTCGCTGTAGATCCGTCCAGAGTCAACACCCGCCGCCGTTAGTGCATCGACCTGCTGATCGAGGGTTTGATGCCGAGTACTCACGCGCGCGTAGCCGAGTTGCGTACCAACGATGGCTATAGAGGCGGTCATACGGTAGAGCATGTCTCAAAATAGCCGGACTTACAAGCATTTGAGACGATGGTTTTGAGTCAACTTTTGAGAGGACCCGACCTGCTATTCGCAGTGGTGCAACCGGTCCCGATGAATGTGTCTCAATACTTTAGTTTCGAGACTATTGCGCCTAGCACGCTCGAGTTCCGAAACGAAGAAAGCCAGGAGCACCAGGTCGCTGGACCAGACAGCCAGCTTGGCAGCTTCTCAGGGCAGATCCGTTTAGCGTCTGACAGTATTAGCTTGCGTCGTCATGCGTCCCTAGCTCGAACGAAGCCTCACCCATCCACCGCAGCTGGGCAGTGTTGTTCCCAAGTGCGGGCACCAGGTCAGCGGTGACCACGCCGGTGCTGTCGGTGTGGATGTTGGTGACCTCCACTGCAGCGCTCGTGAATAGGACCGTTCCGAGTGCGATGGTCCTACCGCCGACTGTGGCCTTTAATTCCTGCGGGAGAACCGCCTGTTGTAGCCCGTCTGGGGGCGAAGCGTCGGGGTGCAGTGTGAAGGTGATACTTTCCCATGTCACATCCACAACCTCGCCGCGGATCAGTCGGGCCGCACGTAAAACGCCTTTGATGTGCTGGTAGTCCTCTGTAGCTAAGTCTGGGACTGTCAGTTCGAAATCGGCACAAGGCTGAATAGTGATCAACGCCCGCACGTACCGCAGCAACAGATCATTCCACTGCACATTTGCGTCATCTCTAAGCACATGCGGGATGTCTTGGACAGCCGACGAACGCCCTCGCACGGCGGCGATACGGAAGCGATTCGGGGCAACGAAGTGTTGGACGAGCGCCAACGATTGTTCGATCTTGTCCGGAAAGTGGCCAGTCGGATCTCCACGGTGAAACCGCAACCTGATGTCGACCTGATCCTGAAATGTCGCAAGCAACTCGATCCCAAGGAATCCGACAGAATCTGTTCCATGGCTGTAGGTTCCGGTGTTGTCGAGGTTGGTTGTTGGCGGGCTCATCGTGAAATTGACCTTTGCCAGCGTCTCGTCTGTGGGTGAGAGGATCGATAGTCGCCTTTCGAATGTCTTGCGATCGTTTACTTGCGCCAAGGTGACCTTGCCGGCCTCGAACGTGCCGCCAAGCCCGCCTGGAAAGCCCATGGACAAGTTCGTAATGTCGAGCGGAACGGTCGGGACTCGGCCGTACTTTCGGAACTCCTCGAATTCGCGGTGCTCCTCGCTGCCGATCTTGGCTGCGAGTGTGCCGCTGAACGTAATGGGGCGCTCACACAGCGACTCAGCACAGCGGGCGAGGACATGGAAAGTCACGAAGCTGTCCCCGACCCTGCGCGACGTGCTGGCCACCAAGCCGGGGTAGGCGCCCGTATCCGGTATCGGACCTAGTGGTCGATGGGAAACGGCGATGTCGTACTGAAAATGCGGGTCGCGCCTGTTGAGAGTGTCGCGGAGAGTGGCTAGTTGGGTCTGAACCATGCCGGGTTCGAGGCCGACGAAATCCTCCGGTGTGGCGGCGAGCGGGCCGTTTAGGGGAATTGCGGACAGAGCTACGAACCGGGCAATTTCCTCCATTAACCGCTCGCGGCCATCCCGCAAGTAGTAGTCAACGATGTCTTGATGACGTGCTGCCCACCCTTCAACCCGAGCAAGGCCATCCCAAACGCAGGGGAAACCGCCCGATGACTCGAGTCCTTCGAACCACTCAGTGTTCTCGGTTGTCGGGTCGAGCGGGAGGGTCAGATGCCACTTGTCGATCGTCCAGTTCCGCGTAGTTGCGTAGTCCTGAATCCGGGTGTGGGATTCGACAATCTGACTTCGCTGACTGGCGTCCAGGTTCTCCGCAAACTTCTTCACCTGGTAGATCTCAACGTGCCCAGGTCTAACAGGTACACATACGTCGATGCCGCCGTCACCGCGGGAGGGTCGGATGCGGAAGGCGTGAGGGAATTCCCGACAGACGAACATGGACACGACCGCCTCGATGTCGTTCCCCTCGTAACGAGTCCAAGCCAATCGACTCATTCCCAGTTCCCGTCCACTCGTCTTCTTCCATCCCAACTGTCAGCAACAGCGGGGACTTGATCGATCCCATCTAACTAGTACGGACTCGCCAATCGTCGCTTCTTGCGAAGCTGTGCGGGACAGTGGAGCGGCGACGAGAGCGCCCACCCTCGTACGCACCCAAAAACGAGCGAGGCACCGACGATGCCCAACGCGAAGTAGGGTACCTGCGGCCAAGGGGACCGCCGGGGAAAACGGGCACGACTCCCTAGCCAGCTCAGTCGCGATAGAGTCCCAATTCCGCCAGAAGAGCGTATTCCGCCGCGAACGGCTTCTCGCGCTTCGGTCTAGTTTTCGCCGTACTGGCTGACCGACCGACGTCGTGGGCTCCCACTTCGCAACGCTCATAGGGCCTAATGGGCACATCCATAGCCTGCCCAGAGCGCCAGCGGCGGTAGTGCGTCGTGCATCATCCCCGTGAGTGCGCCCTCCTTTCGCAATGATCTTGTTTGCAGTTCATGAGTTGTCCGACCTTGTTGATGGAGTGGGCACTACATTGCCTGGGGGGAACCCCCAACTGAGTCGATACCCGGACACGTTCTGCGAGTCAGCGCTTCTCTCTCCGGGAGCAATTAGTGACCGGCTTTTCAAATGCAATTGGGATGTTGCGCTGGACTAGACCTGGACTAGGGCCAGTTCATGCTCGGCTAGTTGTCGCCGCCCGATCAACGCGCTCGTGTGCTCGAAGCACCCCTGAGAGCCGAACATCTTGCAACCTGCACAGGATTCCGCAGGGGTCGGCTGCTCCTCCGGCATACGCCTGACGAGATTGGGTGGGGGCGGGCAGCAATTCTCGCATGGACCACCGCCGAACCATCCAGAGCCCTCGCAGATCCAGCAGTCGACTGACTGGTTTTCTTCTTTGTTTTCTGACTGGTGTTCTTGTTGGTTTTCTTTGGTGTCTTGGTTGGAGACACTCAGGTGATGTCTTTCAGCGCACCGGGGTGTCACCGCCGGCGACATGAGGTTGTTCTCAATCGGATCAGGCCGAGCCCGGATCACTACCCGGCTGTTGAGCATCGCCGACTCCTCCTCCGAGAACCGTCGCGACGCATGAACGTGATACTCATCGAACACGCGATTACCTTCCACCGTCTCGTAGGTGCGCTTCGCGAGCCACCGAGCGGCAACGAGTTCTTCGATGGCCTTCCCGGTTCTGCCCCGGCCCCACCGATACATCGCGGCCAGTGACTTGATTGATACCTCGTAACTCTCAGCGTGAGTGCGGATCACGATGGCTATCCGGTAGGCGTGCGAACTCAGTTGTGCGTCGCGAGCCAGCTCGTTTGGAACGATTGTGAAGTGGCCGCGTGGATTCTCGCCGTGCCACTTGATTGGGTTGCGGACGTGGTACGTCATCGGACGCCGGCCCTCGCTGAGGCTGCCCTCTGCGAGTTAACCCATGCTTGGACATCGTCCGAGTAGTAGAACACCGTCCGCCCGAGTTTGAACGAGCGTGGCGCTTCTCCCCTGTGTCGCCACCATCTCCAGGTGGCCTGCGTGCCATACGCTTCCACCAGATCCGCTGTGCGGAAATACGCCATAATGTTGCTCCATCTCAGGGTTCTCGATTTACCAATTGGTCCAGCACTGACCTCGTCGAGGGCGAAGCACCTTGCCTCCGAATAGATCTGCGCCCCGTGCCAGACGTGCCCTATGGCGGCGAAGCACCCGCCGCGGTTGTCGGTGTCGCACCAACGGTCTCAACCGTAACCGAGCTTGTTCGGCGTCTACCGGGAGAAGACATCAGATAGCCGCGTACCGAACGCCGCGATGAGTATCCTTTCTTCATTGCATCGGCTACTGCCACAAGGGTCGTCGGTATGCGGAGGCCGCCGGAACTTGTGTCATCGCTCCCCGGGGGGCATCGAATAATTCACTCAGGCAATCGATCCCGGTAGACGGAAATCAGGTTCAGATTTAATGAGGCTCATGACGAGCGAAATCGACACAATATGGCTCAGCCGAAAGCAGCTGGCCAATCGGCTCGGCGTGCCAGACAAGACGCCAGCCGAGTGGGCCACAAAGGGCACTGGGCCCAAGTATGCGCGGTTCGGACGCCATGTCCGTTACCGGCTAAGCGATGTCCTCGACTGGGAGGACGAGCGGATGGCCGAGGCGGGAGTGAGAGATCATGGCAGGTAGACCGCCTCTGCGGATCGGGCACCACGGCAAGATCAACCGCACGAAGCTTAGCAACGGCGCCTGGCTGGCACGATGCAGGTATCGCAGCACAGATGGCGTCACTCGGATCGTTGAGAGGCGCGGTCCCGCAGATGAGTTCGACCAGTATGGCAAGTTGGCCGAGGATACACTCATTGAGGCGCTAAAGGATTTCAGACCGCCATCCGTGGCCGACAAGACCACTCTTGACACGCCGCTCACTGCGCTGATTGAGCACCATCTGGAACGGTTGGCGGAAGACGGCCGCTCCCCCGCAACCATCTCGACATATAAGTTCGCCGCACGGAAACTCATCAAGTTCGTCGGGGCCGTCCGAGTGCACGAGGCCACACCAGCACGAATCGACGCCGCCATTCGGTCGATGCGCACTGCTCACGGGGCGACGATGGCACGCCAGGCCAAGACCATCCTTCGCGGTGCACTACAGCTTGCCGTAATGGCCAGCATTTTGAGTGCAAACCCGGTGCGCGATGTTCAGTCGATTAAGTCAAAGGCACAGCCAAAGGGTGCGACCGCGCTGACGGGCGAGCAGTTGCGTGAGCTGCTGGCGAAGTTGGGTGCATCGGCCTACTGCCAGGATCACGACCTGGCAGACCCGATCACATTGTTGATCGCGACGGGGCTACGCCGGTCAGAGCTCTTGGCGCTGCGATGGGTCGACTTCGACGCTGAGGCTCGCACGCTGGCAGTCACCGGAAAGCTCGTCCGAGCGACGGGCCACGGATTGAGCCGCATCGACGACACGAAGAGTGCAGCCGGTAAGCGGACACTTCCGCTGCCTCAGTTCGCGGTGGACGCTCTAAAACTGCGCCATGGGCGGCCGTTCGTAGGCGAGCTGCCCATGATTTTCGCGTCAACCGCGGGCACCTGGCGTGACCCGAACAATTTCGGCAAGCGTTGGCGCACGGTACGCGACGATTTGGGCGTAGCGGAGATAACCACGCACAGCTTCCGCAAGACCGTTGCCACGTTGATAGACGACGCCGGCCTGTCTCCACGCGTGGGAGCCGACCAGCTAGGCCATAGCAAGGTGTCGATGACGCAGGACACGTATATGGCGAGGGGCCGTGTCCACACCGAGGTTGCTGAGCTGCTGGACCGGGCCATAAGCGATGAATAAACGATGGACCACACCCGCTTGGCACGAAAAACAGCCTCTGAAGTGGGGCGGGCGGGGCTCGAACCCGCGACCAACGGATTATGAGTCCGCGGCTCTAACCAACTGAGCTACCGCCCCCGAGTCTTTCACCTGCTAGTTTAGTGCGTCTAGCAACTTGCCCTTAGGCGTTTTCCCCGCTTTCATACATAGATACCGCAGTTGTTCCGATGGCCTTGCCAGCGCTTCCGCGACTCCAGGCGGGTAGTCATTGAGAAGATGCCCACACAACTCCGACGTCACGGCCGCTGTTGCGTGGCCAAGCATACGTTGGACCACCTTGACGTTGTGCACCCGCCGAGAGGCCAGCGAGACCGTGGTACGCCTCAGCCGGTGGGAGGTTAGCCCTTCGATCCGACCTGCTTGCGCGCCTCATCGAAGGCCCGCCGGTGCTCCTCGACCGGCAACAATCCGCCGCGCGGGCGCGGGCACACCAGCGCGGCCAACGCGCCCTGGGAGTAATCCACGCAATTATGGTCCTGCCAGCTGGCAGGCTCTCACCGCATGCCATTGCCGAGCCTCGGCGGCAGGTAGATGATGCAAGGATGCGGTTCATCTACATCGCTGCGGCGGTGGCCGCCGCCGTCCTAGGCGCGGCTGTGCCTGCTCATGCTGATACCCACAGTTACCTGCGGTGCATTAAAAGCGATGCGGAGATCCCGCCAGGGGGGGTCGATGCAAGAATTTGGTTGCCCGGCGTTGCGTTTATCGAGTCGGAACTCAACTCGGGTAAATCCCGTGCCCATGTCGCTCAGGAATTGGTGGGTATGGGAGTTAAGCCAGACGACGCCGCTCTACGAGTGCAGTGCGTTATGGAAAACTGGCCAATCGGTGCCACCTGAGCAATCCAGCCCGCGTCATAAGCGCGCACCACAACTGGGCAATGCGGGTGGTGCCGTTTCCACTACCGCGGCGAACACGGTTTCTGCGTCGTTTGTGGTGACGGTGCATCCCGCCACATCCGCGCCAGTGCGGCGCTCGTTGTCGCAGCAATGGCCGCGGCGCCTGTAGTGGCTTTCACAGTCCTTCAGCTGAACACCGTCTGACCGTCGGCATCGAGCAGGTAACGCTCGGTGCCGTGCTCCACGCGAGGAGCGTCGGCACCCAGCGACACCGCCACCTTGTTGCTGGCATTGCGCATGATGTCGAAGGTGAGCTCGACGGCCTCGACCTCGGAGAACTCCGAGCGCACCTCGGCGACAACGCCGGCGACGAGGTGCGCAGGGGTCCAAATTAACCCATCGGTATAGCGCAGCGCTGTTTTAGCGCGGCGGGTCAACAGACTTGAGCCCTCGAAGCGCTCGATATCGTCGTACAGCGCCTCCGAGCCGCCGGCGTCCATAGCACCCCCCTCGCGCAGTGAGTTGCACAGCCGGCAGTTGTGCTGGGCCGCCCCGCGCAGCCGAACCAACTCGGACGTGACCGGGTCGAGCGCGCGCATCCGGGCAACCGCGGGCAGGAAGTCGTTGAACACCACCTCCGACGGCTCGGTGGCGTGCTCCCACGCGATCGGCCCATTCACCCAGCCGAGATGTTCCGAGCCGACCCCGAGCGCCTCCAGCCCGGCCCGTACCCGCGGAACGAAGTCGGCGATGTACATCTGGACTACCACGCTAAAGGTGCTGTCCCCCAGCTGTTTCCACAGTTGCGACCGTTGTTCAGCGGTGATCGCCGAGACGTCGGCACTGAACTGCTCGGCGAACTCGGCGACGACGGCCTCGGCCTCCGACTCCGGTTCGCCGACCTCGACGCAGGACGGCAGCGGGGGCAGCGACAACGTCTGCGCGCACACCCGGCGGATCAGGGCCGCGATACGGCCGGAGCCGGGAGACCTGGGAGATACAGCCGCCAACCCACTCAGCATTTGTCACACGCTAGAACCCGGTGAGCTGCAAGGCAATCGCCTATTGCGCCTGACTCACCGACGACATGTGGAAGTCCGGAATCCGCAGCGACGGCATCGCCGCCCGGGTGGCCCAATCAGCCCATTCCCGCGGCAGGGTCTTCTCGCTGACGCCGGCCTCAGTGGCCCGTCGCAGCAGGTCCAGCGGACTCTCGTTGAACCGAAAATTGTTGACCGCCGCGGTCACCTCGCCGTCCTCGATGAGGTAGACGCCGTCGCGGGTCAGCCCGGTGAGCAGCAGCGTGGTGGGATCGACCTCGCGGATGTACCACAGCGTGGTCAGCAGCAGGCCGCGCTCGGTGGCCGCGATCATGTCGGCGAGTTCAGCCTCGCCGCCGGTCATCACCATGTTGTCGGCGCCCACCGCGACCGGGGCGTCGAATTTCGCGGCGGTGGCCCGCGGGTACGCGAGCGCGTTAATCACCCCGTTGCGGATCCAGTCCACCTGGCCGATCTCCATGCCGTTGTCGAACACCGACATCGTTTCCGACGAGCTGCTCACCGCCACGAACGGTGTGCACGCCAGGCCCGGCGCCATCGGATCAGAGAACATCGTCAGCGGCAGATCGGTGAGCCGCTCCCCCACCCGGGTGCCACCACCGGGCGCCGACAACGCGGTGCGGCCCTCCTCCGCGCCGCGGCCGACCATCGACCAGGCCAGGTAGAGCATCATGTCGGCCACCGTCGACGGCGGCATGATCGTCTCGTAACGACCCGCGGGCAGCTCGACGCTGCGCTCGGCCCAGCCCAGCCGCATCGACAGCTGCTCGAGCAGCGAATCGGTTGGCACGTCGGTGAAGTCGGCCGTACCGATGCCCGCCCAGGCGCTGGCGTCGCCGCGTTTGGCGTTCATCTCCACCGCGCCGGTGGGCTGGGTGTAGCGGCGGCGCAGACCGGTCGACGACGCCAGGAACGTCGTCGCAACGTTGTGGTGCGCAAAGCCGTACAGCCGGTCGGCGCTGCGGAATCCGCGGCTTAACGAATTGACGAGGTCCGCGAACACCAAGGGCCCGGTGCCGGGGACGGGCGCATCCCAATCGGCGGGCACCCCGGTATCGCCCAGCAGCGGCGCGGCGTCACCGGCCTCTGGAGCCGAGCGGGCCGCATCCTGGGACGCCGCCACCAACCCGGGAATCACCCGCGGGTCGACCTCCGCGGACACCATCGTGCCGATGCGTGCGGTATCCCCGTGCCGCACAACGGAGACCACCGTGATGCTGCGGCTCAGCGACACTCCGTTGGTGGTCATCGAGTTGCCGGCCCAGCGCAACGTCGCCTCGACCTTGTCGGTGACCAGCACCATGGTCTCGTCGGCGCCGCCCAGCTTGGCGGCCTCCTCCAACACCAGGTTGACGACGTGCTGAGGGGTGATCATCGGACGCCCTCGGCGACGGTGTTGAGCACGTTGACGCCGCGGAACAACGCCGACGGGCAGCCGTGGCTGACCGGGGCGACCTGGCCGGGCTGGGCCTTGCCGCAGTTGAACGCCCCGCCCAGCCGCCAGGTCGACGGGCCGCCCACGGCTTCCATGGAATTCCAGAAGTCGGTGGTGGTGGCCTGATAGGCGACATCGCGCAGCTGGCCGTCCAGGCGGCCGTCGCGGATGCGGAAGAACCGCTGGCCGGTGAACTGAAAGTTGTAGCGCTGCATGTCGATTGACCAGGACTTGTCGCCGACGATGTAGATGCCGTCCTCGACGCGGCCGATCAGCTCGGCGGTATTGATCTCCTCGGGCGCGGGCTGCAACGACACATTGGCCATCCGCTGGATCGGCACGTGGTGGGGCGAGTCGGCGTACGAGCACCCGTTGGAGCGCTGCTGCCCGAGCCGCGGGGCGAACACCCGGTCGAGCTGATAGCCGACGAAAATCCCGTCGCGCACCAGGTCCCAGCTTTGCGCGGCCACCCCCTCGTCGTCGTAACCGATGCTGGCCAAACCGAATTCGACGGTGCGGTCGGCGGTCACGGTCATCAGCGGCGAACCGTAGCGCATGGTGCCGAGCTTGTCGGGGGTGGCGAACGACGTCCCGGCATAGGCGGCCTCGTACCCGATGGCGCGGTCGTATTCGGTTGCGTGGCCGATGGATTCGTGAATGGTCAGCCACAGGTTGGTCGGATCGATCACCAGATCCGTTGGCCCCGCGGTCACGCTGGGCGCCTTGACCTTCTCGGCCAACAGCACCGGCAGCTGCGCCAGCTCGTCGGCCCAGTTCCACACCTCGTCGTCGACCAGCGCCTCCCACCCCCGCCCCATCGGGGGCGCGAGGGTGCGCATCGAATCGAAGCTGCCCGCCGCGGCGTCGACCGTGACGGCCTCCAGCGACGGCTGCACCCGCACCCGCTGCTGAGTGATGGACGATCCGAAGGTGTCGGCGTAGAAGGTCTGCTCCTTGACCGCCGTCAGCCCCGCCGACACGTGGTCGACGCCGTCGGCGCCCAGCAGCCGCCCGGAGTACTCCTCCAGCACGGCGATCTTGTCGGCCGCGGACACGCCG
>NZ_LZIR01000018.1 GCF_001667035.1 Mycobacterium sp. 852002-51057_SCH5723018 | reverse complement strand
GCCCAGACCGGCTGATCGAGCCACAGCCACAGGATCAGCGCGGGAATCCCCGCCCGCAGTCCGGCAGCCGTGGTGCCTGCACCGCCGTGGTGCACGACCGCGCGGCACGTCGGAAGGACGGCGCCGTGGTTGACCGCGTCGACCACCAGCACGTGGTCGAAAGGCGGAGTCTCGCCGAAGTCGTTGGGACCGCCGCAGATCAACGCCCGCTCGCCCAGTTGCGCGCAGGCCCCGGCGATCATGGCGACGGTGTCCGCGGCCGACGCGATCGGCGTGCTGCCAAAGCCGAAGCAGATCGGCGGCGTCCCGGCGGCGATCCACGACAACACCTCGGCGTCGGCATCCGTCGGCAACCCGAGCGTAAGCGCACCCACGAAAGGCCGCCCCTGTTCCACCCACTCGGTGGCCTGCCTCGGCAGACACATCTCGTCGTACGCCTGGATCTCCAGCGATGCGGGTGCGGCGCCGTCCGCCTCGGGAAGGCCGAGGGCGCGGCGCTGGGCGTTGGCGGCTTCCCTTGTCATGCCGGAATACAGCGCTCCCGTCGAGAAAATCCGCTGGGGGAAGAAGTGCAGTCCGGCCAGCGGAATGCCGTAGTACTCCGCGACGTTGGCGGCCAGCCCCTGTTCGCCCCGGCCCGTCAAGAGCAGGTCCGCCCCTCGTCCGAGGTCGGTCAGCGTGGCGCCCCACTGGCCGCACGCTTGAGTGAGATGCCCGACGATTTCGGTGACCGCGTGGATCGGATTCTGCGCATTAGGCCTCGGCGGGTCCGGCCCGAAGGCGACCGCGGTAAGCCCCGCCGACTCGAC
>NZ_LZIR01000017.1 GCF_001667035.1 Mycobacterium sp. 852002-51057_SCH5723018 | reverse complement strand
AAGCATCAGTATTTCCGATCCGTTTGGGCCGCGTTACAGAGCCGCGGGCCGAGAAATGTTGGTCGCCGAGGTCTTCGGCGTCATCAAAAGTCCTTGGCCGCCAACCATTCGAGTACGACCAGGGCGACGTCCTTCCAGCCACTGTCGATGGTGAGAGAGTGACCCCGTCCTTCGAACACATGGAAGTCCGTCACGGCCGGGCTTTTTGAGTACATGGCGACGACTTCCTTCGTGACCTTGAAGGGCACCACGTGGTCTTCGGTGCCTGACGTCAACAGCAGCGGGCCGCGGTCGGCCACGTGGGTGTCGACCTTGGCCGCCGAGTGACGTGAGAAGTTCGCGCCCGCATCCTCGAACAGAGGCTTACCGGGTCCGGGGATGGTCAACTCCTCGTGAAGGGCGTCGGACTCCTCCTCGGTCAGAGTGTTGCCGAAGGCGTAGGAGAATTGCTTGGCCGTCAGAGACACCGCCCGGTGCCGGTTGCCTGGGTTGCCGAGGACGGGGAATGCCGACTTTATCTGCGCAAACGGGAGTGCCTTGACTCCCTTGATGGGCGCGGGGTCGATGGCAACGGCAGCTGCAATGAGGCCTTCGGCGAGCAACGCCTGGGCAAAGAGACCGCCGAAGGAGTGCCCTACCACGATGGGTTTGACCCCGCCCTGCGCCTCGATCAGTCCCGCGTAGTGGTCGATGACCTGCTGGATACCGACGTCGTTCATCCCGTCCGGGTTCGAGCGCGTCTCTGCGACCGTCGCCAGGTCACCAGGCCAACCTGGCGCGGATACCGCATAGCCGTCGTTCTCGAAGAGATCGAGCCACGGTTGCCAAGCAGTCGAGTGGATCCACAGCCCGTGAATGAAGATGACTGGGTGCGATTTTGCGGGCGATGTCATAAATCGTGTCCTCGTGTGTGCCGGGAATTCGAGCGCGAGCCAGGTGACAAAGCGCTTGGGAGAGAATCTAAGTCGGCTAGCACACGCCCAAACGCTTCCGAGGCCGGTCGTGCACGCGATGCACATGTGTTGGCACTCAGTGAGGCACGTTGGCGCAACATGCCTGGTGACGCGAGATCAGAATGCCGGCCCGCTCGATCTTGGTATCAGTAGAGAAAGTTCTCACAGCCTTTGATCCGGTAGGACTCATCCGGTCCGTGGTGGCGGACGGGAGCGCCAGCGGACGCTAGCCGCCACGGCGAGGGTCTTTCACACAATCACGTCGGTGCCATGTCGGGCTCATTCGTAGACTTGCATCGTGGTGAGTGACACGGTGCTCCGGGCACGGTCGATCGCTGAGCAGCGGCTGGCCGATCTGCCGCTGCGGTTGGCGCATGTCCGCGACTCGTTCCACATCGTCGCGGGGACAGGGGCAAGCCTTACCTACGCCGTCGTGTTGTTCCCTCGCGCTGAATGGCAGGACGAACCAGTCCCCATCGCTTGCATGGAGCGCACATATGTCGCGGCCGTAGTGGTCGCGTCTGAAAATCGACGGGGTCCAACGTGGTCACAGGGACCCGGCATGCAGCAGCCGGCCGCGCCAATGACGTTCGTGGATAACTGCGGTCGGGCTAGTTATCTGGAAGTCCAGCGTTTGACGCTGGGTGACAACTGTCGTCAAACGACCCGCTGAGCACCCAATCGGGTGCTGTTGTGCCTGGTGGAGCTAAGGGGACTCGAACCCCTGACCCCCACACTGCCAGTGTGGTGCGCTACCAGCTGCGCCATAGCCCCAAGTCGTGCCAATCGAAGCTACACCACTGGCAAGACGGGTTCAAAGTCGCTGGTCAGGGCGCACCGCTAGCGCATCCGCCAGCGGATTCGAAGATCGCCTATGGCCCCCCAGCGGGCGATGGTGTGACCGATGTGGCGCAATACGCGCTTACCCGATGACCGAATTCACCACTTCCCTGGCGACCTTCTGCACCTCGGCCAGATGCTCGGGCCCGTTGAACGACTCGGCATAGATCTTGTAGACGTCCTCGGTGCCCGACGGCCGCGCGGCAAACCACGCGTTGGCCGTCGTCACCTTCAGCCCACCCAGCGGGGCGCCGTTGCCGGGCGCGGTCGTCAGCTTCGCGGTGATCGGCTCCCCCGCCAGCTCGGTGGCCGTCACCTCCTCGGGCGACAGCTTGGCAAGCCGGGCCTTCTGATCCCGGTCGGCCGGCGCGTCGACCCGCGCGTAGAACGGGGTGCCGTATTCGCCGGTCAGCTCCTGATAGCGCTGCGACGGGCTCAACCCGGTGACGGCCAGGATCTCGGAGGCCAGCAACGCCAGGATGACGCCGTCCTTATCGGTGGTCCACACCGATCCGTCGCGGCGCAAAAACGACGCCCCGGCCGACTCCTCGCCGCCGAAGCCGATGGTGCCGCCGATCAGGCCGTCGACGAACCACTTGAAACCGACCGGCACCTCGACCAGTTTGCGGCCAATGCCGGCGACCACCCGGTCGATGATCGACGAGCTGACAGCCGTCTTGCCGACGGCGATGCCGTCCGGCCAGGACGGCCGGTGCATGTAGAGGTAGTCGATGGCCACCGCCAGGTAGTGGTTCGGATTCAGCAGTCCCCCGTCGGGGGTGACGATGCCGTGGCGGTCGGAGTCGGCGTCGTTGCCGGTGGCGATCTGATAGCGGTCTCGGTTGGCGATCAGTGAGGCCATCGCGTCCGGCGAGCTGCAATCCATCCGGATCTTGCCGTCGTGGTCGAGCGTCATGAACCGCCACGTCGCGTCCACCAGCGGGTTGACCACGGTCAGGTCCAGACCATGCCGCTGCGCGATCTCGCCCCAGTAGTCGACGCTGGCGCCGCCGAGCGGGTCCGCGCCGATCCGGACCTCGGCGTCACGGATCGCGGCGATGTCCACCACGTTGGGCAGGTCGTCGACGTAGGTGCCCAGGTAGTCGTACCGCTGCACGGTCCCCAGCGCGCGGGCCAGCGGCACCCGCTTGACCCCCGATCCGCTGCGCAGAATCTCGTTGGCGCGCTTGGCGATTGCGTTGGTCGCGTCGGTGTCCGCGGGCCCGCCGTTGGGCGGGTTGTACTTGAACCCGCCGTCGGCCGGCGGGTTGTGCGACGGCGTCACCACGATCCCGTCGGCCAGCGCCTCGGTGCGACCGCGGTTATAGGTCAGGATCGCGTTGCTGACGGCGGGCGTCGGCGTGTAGCGGTCTCGCGAGTCGATCATGGTGACGACATCGTTCGCGGCCAGCACCTCCAGCGCCGACACCCACGCCGGCTCCGACAGCCCATGGGTGTCGCGGCCGATGAACAACGGCCCGGTGGTGCCGTGGGCGGCGCGGTACTCGACGATCGCCTGGGTGATCGCCAGGATGTGGGCCTCGTTGAACGCCCCGCCCAGCGCCGAGCCGCGGTGACCGGACGTGCCGAACGCCACCTGCTGAGCGACGTCGTCGGGGTCGGGCTGGATCGAGTAATACGCCGTCACGAGATGCGGCAGATCGACGAGGTCTTCGGGCAGGGCCGGCTGACCGGCGCGCGGGTGGGCCATGGTTATCAATTCTGCGCGTGCTCGACTCGCATGTCCCTCTATGCTGCGAAGCGTTCACCGGCTGGAAAGGAATCGACCCGTGGCACAACCCGACTATCGCGAGTTGGCCGCGGTTTTCGCCGGCGGGGCGCTGGGCGCACTGGCCCGGGCGGCCCTGAGCACCCTGGCCGTCGACGACCCATCGAGCTGGCCCTGGTCGACCTTTACGGTCAACATCGTCGGCGCCTTCCTCGTGGGTTACTTCACCACCCGGCTGCTGGAGCGGTTGCCGGTGTCGAGTTATCGGCGACCGCTGCTGGGCACCGGATTGTGCGGCGGATTAACAACTTTCTCCACGATGCAGGTCGAGACGCTGAG
Organism: Mycobacterium sp. 852002-51057_SCH5723018; assembly: GCF_001667035.1. GTDB lineage: Bacteria > Actinomycetota > Actinomycetes > Mycobacteriales > Mycobacteriaceae > Mycobacterium. The sequence goes on along the minus strand of NZ_LZIR01000017.1, from coordinate 16,929 downwards.
GATGATCGAGCGTGGCCATTGGGCCCTGGCGATCGGCTACACCGTCACCAGCATCGTGCTCGGACTGCTCGCCGTCCACCTGGCCACCGCCATGGTCCGCCGGGTGCGGGTAGGCCCGTGACGGCGACGACGGTCTTGGTGTGGACCGGCGTGGTGTTCGTCGGCGGCATCGGCTCGGTGCTGCGGTTCGTGGTGGATCGCACCGTGGCCCGGGGCCTGGCCCAGCCGTTTCCGTTCGGGACGCTGGTGGTGAACGTCAGCGGCGCAGCGCTGCTCGGGCTGATTGGCGGATTGGCGCTCAACGGGGAGGCGGCGCTGCTGGCGGGCACCGCGTTCGTCGGCGCCTACACCACCTTTTCGACCTGGATGCTGGAGACTCAGCGGCTCGGCGAGGAGCGCCAAACATGGGCGGCGCTGGCCAATATCGTCGTCAGCGTGGTGCTGGGCATGGCGGCGGCGCTCCTCGGGCAATGGGTCTCGGAGCACATATGAACCAACCGTTCTTGAAGTTGACCGCTTACTTCGGCGAGCGACAGCGCGCCGTTGGCCAGGGCGAGCGGTTCCTGGCCGACACGATGCTGGACCTGTTCGGCGCGACCGGCGTCGCGACCAGCGTAATGCTGCGTGGCATCGCCAGTTTCGGACCTAGCCACGAACTGCGCAGCGACATCTCGTTGAGCCTGTCCGAGGACCCCGCGGTAACGGTCGCCGCGGTCGATGTCGAGGCGAAGATCCGATCCCTGATCGACGATGTGGCCGCGATGACCGGCCGCGGGCTGGTCACCCTGGAGAGGGCCCGACTGGTCAGCCGGCAACTGGGCACCGATGCGGTCCGGGAGGCCGACGGTCACAACGGGGACGCGGCGAAACTCACGGTGTATGTGGGCCGCCGGGAGCGCATCGCCGGAAAACCGGCCTATTACGCGGTGTGCGACCTGCTGTATCGACACGGGTTTGCCGGTGCCATAGTGCTTCTGGGCGTCGACGGCACCGCGCACGGCGCACGCTGCCGGGCCCACTTTTTCGGCCGCAACGTCAACGTTCCGCTGATGATCATCGCCATCGGGTCGGCCTCGCAGGCCTCAACGGCCGCAATGGAATTAGCCGCAACGGTGCCCGATCCGCTGCTGACCGTCGAACGGGTGCGGTTGTGCAAACGCGACGGCGAACTGTTCGGCCGCCCGCAACAGCTGCCAGCCACCGACGACCAAGGGCGCACCCTGTGGCAAAAGCTGATGGTCTACACCGCCGAGGCCACCCTGCACGACGGGCTGCCGCTGCACCGCGCCCTCGTCCAACGACTGCTGCGATCCGGGACGGCCCGCGGCGCCACCGTGCTGCGCGGCATCTGGGGATTCCACGGGAACCATAAACCGCACGGCGACAAGCTATTTCAGTTAGCGCGGCGCGTTCCGGTGACCACCATCATCGTCGACACACCGGAGTCGATCGCGCGCAGCTTCGACATCGTGGACGAGGTGACAAGCCGCCATGGGCTGGTGACCAGTGAGATGGTTCCCGCGGCGCTGTCGCTCGACGAGACCCAACGGCTCGGTGACATCACGCTGGCACAGCACGACTACTGAGCCTCCCGAAGCCTGGGCACGTCGTCGGGGGTTCGGGGCAATGCGTACAGCGCCATCCGCCGGTTGGACATGTCGTGCTCGCCGAGGAACACACAGCCACCGGCCTCGCAGAACCGACGCGCCATCTTGTTGCGGTGGTCGGGGTCGAACATGATGCGGCGGCACTGCGGCTCGGCGCTGAGCACGCTGGCCACGAAATGCGGCAGCAAGTACTGGGCAATTCCCTTGTTCATGATGTCCAGGCTCGCTATGGCAGCGTGCAGGCCCAGATCGTAGGGGTCGCACTCGTACCGGGTGGCGATGGAATCCTTTGCCGCCCTGTACAGTTCGACGTACCCATGGTCGACCCCGTCCAGGCTGGCGACGAATGGCCGCGAATAGTCGCCGTCGAGTTGCGCGCGTAGGTAACGTCGCCAGCGCGACGCCGGCCACACCGATTCCCACGCCTCGGCGAGGTGAGGGCGGCTCATCCACTCGGCGATCATCTCGGCGTCGGCGTCGGGTTCGGCCAGCCGAAACGCGTACGGTGCGGGCACCTCTGGCATGGGTGGCGGCGGTATGTTGCGGACCTCGTCGCTGATGTCGGTCAGCTCCCGCGGCAAGATCACTTCCGGTTCGCTCATGTCAAGCCGGCAGCCTACCCAAGCAGCTGCGCCAGCACCGCCGCGTGGCTGCCGTCCACTTCGCGGGTCGCCGTCACCAGGGTCACGACGCCGCGCTTGGCCAGTTTTCGCAGCTCGGCCAGCGCCGCGTTGTCGTGCAGCTCCTCGGTGTAACGCGCGGCGAATTCGTCGAACCGTTCCGGCTCGTGGTGGTACCACTCACGAAGTTCCTTCGACGGCGCGACGTCCTTGCACCAGATCCCGATCCGCGGGTCGTCCTTGCGAACACCCCGCGGCCAGATGCGATCCACCAGGACACGCTGACCCTCGTCGGGATCGATCTCGTCGTACACCCGAGCCACCCGGATCCTGCTTTTGGCGGCCATGGTGGTCAGCGTAGCGATGTCGGCGGGCCCGGTTATACTCGAACACATGTTCGATGAACCGTTTGCGTTCGACCCTCTCGCCGGCGAATCGGCGCTGATCGAGCGCATTGCCGAGCTGGAGCGATTCAAGTCCGCGGCGGCGGCGAGTCAGGCGCGCGCGGCGGCCGCCTTGGACGCGACGCGCCGAAACGCCGAGGCGGCCGGCGGGGTGCCCGCGGCGCAGCGCGGGCGCGGTGTGGCCAGCGAGATCGCGCTGGCGCGGCGGGATTCGCCCGCCCGGGGCAGCCGGCACCTTGGCTTTGCCAAAGCCCTGGTGCACGAGATGCCGCACACGCTCGCGGCGCTGGAATGCGGGGCGCTGTCGGAGTGGCGAGCCACGCTGATTGTTCGCGAGAGCGCGTGCCTGGACGTCGAGGACCGCCGCACGCTGGACGCCGAGCTGTGCGCCGACCCGGCCGGGCTGAACGGCCTGGGCGATGCGCGGATAGCCGCCGCGGCCAAGTCGATCGCCTACCGGCTGGACCCGCATGCCGTCGTCGAACGAGCGGCCAAAGCCGAGGACGAACGCACAGTCACCATCCGGCCGGCGCCCGACACCATGACATACGTGACCGCGCTGTTGCCAGTCACCCAGGGGGTCTCGGTGTACGCGGCGCTGCGCCGCGAGGCGGACACCCGATTCGACGGACGGTCGCGGGGACAGGTGATGGCCGACACGCTCGTCGAGCGGGTCACCGGGCGTGAGGCGGCGGTCCCGACTCCCATTGCCGTCAACCTGGTGCTCACCGACGAAACGCTGCTGGGCGGTGGCAGCGCGCCGGCCGATCTCAGCGGCTACGGCCCGATCCCCGCGGCCGTTGCCCGTTCGATGGTCTCGAGCGCCGCCTCCGACCGGCGCTCCCGGGCGACGCTGCGCAGGCTCTACGCGCACCCCCGGGCCGGGGCGCTGGTGACGATGGAATCGCGGGCGCGACTGTTTCCACGGGGGCTTGCCGCGTTCATCGAGCTGCGGGACGGACGTTGTCGCACCCCTTACTGCGATGCGCCGATCCGGCACCGCGACCACGCCCAACCGTGGGCCGAAGGCGGCACCACCACCGCGGACAACGGCCTGGGCTCGTGCGAACGATGCAACTACACCAAGGAAGTGCCCGGCTGGCGAGTCACCACCGCCACCGACGAAAATCACACGCACACAGCGGAATTCACCACACCGACCGGCGCAACCTACCGGTCGGCGGCCCCGCCGCGCGCACCCACGATCGAGTACAGCAGCGTCGAGCTACGAATCGGCGTCGCGCTGGCTAAACACGCCGCCTAGATCGACGACCTCACCTCGGCTCAGTAGTGATAAGTGTCCGTCGGCGCCGGCGAGTGAACCCGTTCCTCGTCGTCAAAGTCGGAGACCTCGATGCCGTAGGCCCGCGCCAGCTCGAGGATCTTGGTGGCCCGGGCGATGCGCGGCAGGTCCGAGCCGTTGCGGATCTCTCCCCCGTCGCGCTCGAATTCGGCGAAAAACTCTTTGGCCCAAGAGATTTCGTCCTGGGACGGGGACAGGCCCTCGTTCACCACGGCGCATTGGTCCGGTGACAGGCAGATCTTGCCCGTCATGCCGAACTCGATGGACACCGCCGTGGCCTCGATGAGCTTCAACGCGTTGGAGCCGATCGTCGGCCCATCGATCGCACTGGGCAAGTTGGCCGCCTTGGCGGCGATCGTGAAGCGTGACCGCGCATAGGCCAGGGTGGTCGGATCTTCCCCAAAACCGGTGTCCCGGCGGAAATCTCCGATGCCGAAGGCCAGCCGGAACGTGCCCTTGGCCGCGGCGATCTCGGTGATGCGCTCCAGCCCGCGGGCCGTCTCGACCAGCGCCACGATGGGCACGTTGGGCAGCCGCTGGGCGGTCTCGGTCACGTGGTCGACCGATTCGACCATCGCCAGCATCACCCCGCCTACCGGGGTACCCGCGAGCGCGGCGATATCGTCCGCCCACCAGGGGGTGCCGAAGCCGTTGATACGGACCCAGTCCGTGTTGTCAGCGCTGATCCAACGCACGACGTTGTCGCGCGCGGCTTCTTTGTCCTTGGGTGCGACAGCGTCCTCGATATCGAGCACGACGATGTCGGCGCGCGAATGCGCCGCGGCCTGGAACCGGTCGACATGCGCGCCGTTGACCAGCAGCCAACTGCGGGCGAGCACGGGGTCGATGCGTGAGCCGATGTCGCCGGGATCCGGCGCGTGGCCGTCGACCTGTTCATGCATTGCGTGGTCTGTCGTCATCTTCATTTCCGTGGGGGCTAGCTGGTGTTCCCTAAACCGTAGCGGCAGCTCGCCCAGGCTTGTGCGATCGGCGCCATATCAGGGCGCCGATCGCCAGGACCACGCACACAACCAGCATCGCGAGCAAAGACTGCAGCGCGAAGACCGCAAAGTCGTTGGCTTCGTAGTAATCGGTATCGCCGACGCATTGGAAGCTCACGCTGGTGCCCGACTGGCCCGGTTTGTAGCTGTAGTCCGATGTGTTGTACCCCAGGTCGTAACCGCTGCGGCACACGATGGGACTCATCCACAACGCGCTCGCCGGAAAAACCGCGGTCACCGCCGCCGCGCCGCCGATGCAAAGACCGAATCCGCCGCCGAGCGCGCCGATGATCGCGCCGACGCGGTTGCCCCCGACCAGCTTGCTCCGCGGCGGCCCGACCGCGCCCTGGGCAGCGTAGCCTCCTAGCCGGGACGGGGCCAGGAAGACCGGGGCGTGCGGGTCGCAGCGCTGATAGACGACCTGGCCGCCGACCTTGATCGTTCCGCCGCCGCGCAGTCCCGCGCGGTCGAGGACACCCCTGTACTGCTGCTGGGTCAAACCCGCGTCGACGACGGCGCGCGCCAGCGCCTCCTGGAGCGGTGCCACCGACGGTCCGGGTGGCCATCCGCGGTTCGCCAGCAGCGCCTGCGCCAGCCGGTGCGCGTGCTCATCGATGGCCGCCATCTGCGCCGCCGAGATCAGAGGCGGCTCCGGGACGGGCGCGCCGGACGCCGCCTTCGCGTCGGCCAGCTGACGTTCCAGCTCCGCGATGCGCTTCTGCTGGGCGAGCTGGCGTTCCAGCTCGGCAATGCGCTGGTCGGCGTCCTGCTGCTCCACCAGCAAATGATCGCACTGTTTGATCGCCTTTACCCGGGGTAGCCCGTAGCTTGTGGCGCTAGGGCCCTTGGTCCCTCCGCGTTGCTTGTCGCGGGGACTAGAGGCGACTGGTCCTTAACTCTTTCTTGGTCGGCGTTTGCGATTCGACCGGGAGAACCAATTTCAAGGAGTACCTATGCGTAGGACCATTGCAGTCGTTTCCGCCACCGGGGCGTTGTTGTTCGGTGGGGCGGGCGTCGCGAACGCCACCGTCGAGAGCGCTACCGCGCCGTCGCCGACCACAACGACGTTGGCGGACAACAACAATGACCAGCACAACGACAACTCGGGGCTGTGGGGCCTGCTCGGCCTGCTCGGCTTGGGTGGGCTCGTCGGGCTGAAGCGACGCAGAGACACCGCCGCCCACACCGGTATCGGGACAACCGCCACCCCTGGGCGCGGCGTCTAGCCGAATCCATTCACCGAGGGCCCCCGTCAGGCGCTTTACGCGTTTGGCGGGGGCCCGCGCGGGTATGCCTTGCCAAGCGGCGCACAGCCCACAGCCCGCATCCTGAACTCACCTAGAACTCACCTAGTTAGTGGAGGTATCGGCGATGGCCGACATGATTGTCCAGTCGCCCCAGGAAGTTGTCGCGTTCCTCAAAGCGCAGCACAACCTGATCGAGGACATGTTCGACGACGTCCTGCACGCGTCGGATCCGCAAGCGCGTGAGAAGCCGTTCCTGGAATTGCGCCAATTGCTGGCCGTGCACGAAACGGCCGAGGAGATGGTCGTCCATCCCCGCGTGCGCCGTGAGGCCGACGCCGGCGACGACATCGTCGACGCGCGACTGAAAGAAGAGCACGAAGCCAAGGAGCTGTTGTCAGAGATCGAGAAGCTCGACATCACCTCACAGGAGTTCATCGACCAGGTCACCAAGCTGCGCGAAGCCGTGCTCGATCACGCCCGGCAAGAGGAGAGCGAAGAATTCCCCGTCCTGTCGCGGGAACTCGACGCCGACGACCTCAAGCGGATGGGATCAGCCGTGCGCGCCGCCGAGGCCATCGCGCCGACCCGCCCGCATCCCGGCGTCGAATCGGCCAAGCTGAATTTCGCCGTCGGGCCGTTCGCTTCGATGCTCGACCGCGCTCGCGATCTGATCAAGCAAGCCATCGGCTAAGCCAGCGCAGCGACGCACTTTCCGTAGTCTCGGTGAAGTGAGCGTTGCACCGGACATGACCATCGCTTTGCAAGACCGGTTCTTCCGCGACTTGCCCGAGATGGCCGTGCCGTGGCAAGCGGAGACGGCTCCGGAGCTTCGGCTGCTCGCGCTCAACGAGCGGGTGGCCGCCGACCTTGGCCTCGACGGCACCTGGCTGCGCAGTCCCGACGGGATGCGTTTCCTGGCCGGCAACCTCGTCCCCGACGGCGCCACGCCGGTGGCCCAGGCCTACGCCGGGCACCAGTTCGGCGGCTACGTCCCGCGGCTCGGCGACGGGCGCGCGCTGCTGCTCGGCGAAATCCTCGACAACGACGGGCGCGTGCGCGACATCCACCTGAAGGGTTCGGGCGCCACGCCCTTCGCGCGCGGGGGTGACGGCCTGGCAGCGGTGGGACCGATGTTGCGCGAATACCTCGTCAGCGAGGCGATGCATGTCCTCGGCATTCCCACCACGCGGTCCCTGGCCGTGGTGGCCACCGGGCGCCCGGTACAGCGCGAGGCGGTGCTGCCCGGTGCCGTGCTCGCCCGGGTGGCCAGCAGCCACCTGCGCGTGGGCAGCTTCCAATATGCCTCCCAGCTAGGTAAGGTCACCAACAACGTCGACCTGCTTCGACGGCTCGCCGACCACGCGATCGCACGCCACCATCCCGGCGCGGCGGAGGCCGAGCGGCCCTATCTGGCGCTGTTCGAAGCGGTGGTCGCCGTCCAGGCATCGCTGATCGCGAACTGGATGCTGATCGGGTTCGTCCACGGCGTGATGAACACCGACAACATGACGATCTCCGGCGAAACCATCGACTACGGACCGTGCGCCTTCATGGAGGCCTATGACCCCGACACCGTGTTCAGCTCGATCGACTTCTGGGGCCGCTACGCCTACGGCAATCAGCCGGTGATCGCGGGGTGGAACCTCGCCCGCTTCGCCGAGGCGCTCCTTCCGCTGCTTTCCGACGACGTCGAGGAGGCCGTCGCGCTCGTGGAGGAGTCCTTCGGCGTGTTCCACCCCCGGTACGACGCCGTGTGGTCGGCCGGCATGCGCGCCAAACTCGGCTTGTCCGCCGATACCGAAGCACAGATCGTCACACCGCTGGTCGACGAGCTGCTCGCGCTGCTGAAGGAAAGCCACGTCGACTACACCTCGTTCTTCCGCCACCTCGGCCGGGCCGCCCGCGGCGACACCGAACCCGCGCGCGGGATGTTCATGAACCTGGCCGGCTTCGACGACTGGCTGGCGCGGTGGAAAGCCCTGAATCCCGACGCCCGGCTGATGGACCGCACCAACCCGATCTACATTCCGCGCAACCACCTGGTCGAGGAGGCGTTGACCGCGGCGACGGCGGGCGACCTCGATCCGCTCGGGCGGCTCCTCGAGGCCGTCACCGACCCGTACGAAGAACGGCCGGGGCTCGATCGCTACGCCAGTCCGGCCCCGGAGGATTTCGGCGCCTACCAAACGTTCTGCGGCACCTGAGCTACCGGGCAGGCACGCGGTTCTCGTAGGCCGCGGTCAGCCAGAACACGGCCCGCTCGATGCCGGGCACGATCTCGGTGACCTCGATCTCCCCCTGGGCAAAGCGCCCGAGAAAGCCGAAGACAACGCCCGTCAGGATCAGCTCGAGATCCTGGGCATAAGCCGGATCAGCTTGGGCCAGAATCGATTTCGCCACCGGCACGACGGCGTCGACGCCGCGCTGGATCAATCGGTCACCGCCGGGGCCCGATCGCGCGCGAAAGTACGACCTGAGCATCAGCGGATGCCGCTCCCAAGGCTCGAAAATCGTGCGCATCACAGCCATCAGGTCGGAGTACAGCGATTCGCCGCCGGCACCCATCACCGGCAACTTCGCGTAGCGGTTGGTGTCCATCCACCATTCGAGCGCGGCGACGATGAGCTCGTCGCGGGTCGCATACCGCTTGTAGATCGTCGCGAGCGACACCCGCGCGCGCCTGGCCACCTCACGCAGCTGGACGGCCTCGTAACCCTGGGTGTCCAACAGCTCCACCACGATCTCGAGGATCGGATCCCCTTCTGCAGCCACAGTAACCATGTTACTGTACGAACCGAGTAACGACGTTACTGGCGCATAGCCGCGCCGATGCCGACGAAGGATGACGAAATGGTGGGCCAACTCGAAGGCAAGGTCGCCTTCATCACCGGTGTCGCGCGCGGCCAGGGCCGCAGCCACGCGATTCGGCTGGCCCGCGAGGGCGCGAACATCGTCGGCATCGACATCTGCGCGGACATCGCCGCCAACGGCTACCCGATGGCCAGCCGCGACGAACTGGACGAAACGGTCGCCCTGGTGGAAGCCGAGGGCGGCAAGATGCTCGGCTCGGTGGCCGACGTCCGCGACTTCTATCAGGTCAAGGCGGCCGTGGACGCCGGCGTCGAACAGTTCGGGCGGCTCGACATCGTGTTGGCCAACGCGGGCATCGCTCCGGTGGCGTTTCGCGAGCTGACCATCCAGGAGGAGCTCGAACAGTGGAAGGCGGCGACGGCGGTCAACCTCGACGGCGCGTATCACACGGCCTGGGCGGCGATTCCGCACCTGATCGCCGGTAACCGCGGCGGGGCGATCATCTTCACCAGCTCCACGGCCGGCCTCAAGGGCTTCGGCGGCCTGCAAGGCGGCGGCCTGGGCTACGCGGCGTCCAAGCACGGCATCGTAGGGCTGATGCGTACGCTCGCCAATGCCCTTGCGCCGCTGAACATTCGGGTCAATACCGTACATCCGACGGCGGTCAACACCATGATGGCCGTCAATCCCGCCATGACGGAATTTCTGGAGAACTATCCCGACGGCGGCCCGCACCTACAGAACCCGATGCCGGTCGGCCTGCTGGAGCCCGACGACATCAGCGCCGCGATCGCCTACCTCGTCTCCGACGGGGCCAAGTACGTCACCGGGGTGACCTTCCCCGTCGACGCCGGCTTCTGCAACAAGCTATGAGCACTGTCAGCGGGCGCGTCGCCGGCAAGCGGATATTGGTGACCGGCGCCGCGCGGGGAATGGGCCGCAGCCACGCGGTGCGCTTAGCCGAGGAGGGTGCCGACCTGATCCTCGTCGACATCTGCGAATCGCTGCCGGAGCTCGAATATCCCCTCGCCTCGCGCGCCGACCTCGAGGAGACGGCGCGGCTGGTCGAAAAGCACGACCGCCGCGCGATCATCCAGGTGGCCGACATCCGCGACGCGGCGGCGCTGGCCGCGGCGGTCGACGACGGGGTCGCCGAACTCGGCGGCCTGGACGCGGCGGTGGCCAACGCCGGCGTGCTGACCGTCGGAACGTGGGACACCACGACACCGCAACAGTGGCGAACCGTCGTCGACGTCAACCTCATCGGCACGTGGAACACCTGCGCCGCGGCCCTCCCCCACCTCGTCGAGGATGGCGGCAGCCTGATCCTCATCAGTTCCTCGGCCGGGTTGAAGGGCACCCCGCTGCACCTTCCCTACACGGCGTCCAAACACGGCGTCGTCGGGCTGAGCCGCGCGCTGGCCAATGAACTTGCCGCACAGAATGTTCGCGTCAACACCGTGCACCCAACCGGGGTGGAGACGGGAATGCGGCCGGAAACCCTGCAGGGCCTTCTCACCGAGGCGCGACCCGACCTGATCCCCATCTTCCTCAACGCCCTGCCCACCGTCATGGCCGAAGCGACCGACATCAGCAACGCGGTGCTGTTTCTGGTGTCGGACGAATCGCGATTCGTCACCGGGCTGGAGTTCAAGGTCGACGCCGGCGTCACGCTGCGTTGATACCCGAAACATCCACGCGGAGGGCAGGTTTGATGACGCAAGCCGAAACGGATCGGTCGCAGCGGGGACGGCGCGAGTTCGCCGAGGTGATGACGGTGCCAGCGCCCGACGATTCGAGTCCCACAACAACGAGCGGCCTGATCGACTTCGTCTTCGCCGAGATCTGGTCAAGACCGACGTTGAGCAGGAGGGACCGGCGTTTCGTCACGCTGCCCTGTGTGGCGGCCGCCGACGCCGAGCGACCGCTGCAGGAACACGTGTACGCCGCGCTGAACAGCGGCGACCTCACCATCACCGAGATGCGGGAAACAGTGCTGCATTTCGCGGTATACGCCGGCTGGCCCAAGGCATCCCGGTTCAACCTGGCGGTGGACGAACAGTGGGAACGGATCCACCGCGACCGCGGCCACGCCGTCCCAGTGCCCGAGCCGCTGCTACCCCTGGTCACCCCCAGCGATCCGGAGAGCCGGTTGGCGAGCGGGGAGCAATGCTTCAAGGCGGTCAACTGCCTGCCGTTCGCGCCGATGCGCGACAACCCGTACTCCGGCGCCGGGATCCTCAACTTCGTGTTCGGCGAGATGTGGCAACGGCCGGGGCTGGGCATGAAGGAACGGCGGCTGGTGACGGTGGCGTGCGTGGCCATTCAGGACGCACCCATCCCGATCATGAGTCACGTCTACGCGGCGCTGAAGAGCCGCGACGTCTCGTTCGACGAGATGGACGAGGTGGCACTGCATTTCGCCGCCTACTACGGCTGGCCGAAAGCCAGCCACCTCGCGCAGGTGATCGGCGAACAAATGCAGCGGGTCGTGGCCGAATGGCGCGCGGAAGGAACGCCATGACCTCGATCCACCAGCACATCTACCCCGCCACCGGTCAACCCAACGGGACCGTTCAGCTGGCCGGTGCCACCGAGGTCGACGAAGCGGTCACCTCGGCCTGGGGCGCCCATCGGGAATGGATGTCGCTCACCGCCGATCGGCGCCGCGATCTGTTGATCGACCTCGCCGACGCGGTGCATGAGCACCTCGACGAGCTGGCCCGGCTCAACGTGCAGGACTACGCGGTCCCGATCTCGTTTGCCGGCAACGCAATCCTTCTCGAACGGTTTCTGCGCCACTTCGCGGGCTATGTCGACAAGCCGCACGGCATCAGCACACCGGTGGCCGAGTCGTTCGACGTCAACCTCGTCGAGCGCGAACCCTACGGCGTCGTCGGCGTCATCGCGCCATGGAACGGCGCTCTGGTGGTCATCGGATCATGCGTCGCTCCCGCGTTGGCCGCGGGCAATGCCGTCGTGGTGAAACCGTCCGAGGTGGCGCCGTTCGCCGCCCTGCGGTTCGGCGAGCTGTGTACCGCGGCCGGGCTGCCGCCCGGACTGGTCAACGTGGTGCCCGCCGGGCCCTATGGCGGCGACGCCCTGGTCCGCCACCCGGGCATCCGAAAGATTCACTTCACCGGCGGCGGGGCGACCGCCCGCAAGGTTCTGGAGGCCGCGGCGGCCAACCTGACGCCCGTGGTCGCCGAGTTGGGCGGCAAGTCGGCCAGCATCGTTTTCGACGACGCCGACCTGGACGCCGCGGCGATGCTATCGGCGCACCAGGGCCCACTGATGCAATCGGGACAAAGCTGCGCGTGCGCGAGCCGGGTGCTGGCGCACGAATCCGTCTACGACGCGTTCCTGGAAAAGTTCCTCGCCGTTGTCAAAGGAGCCCGGGTCGGCGACCCGCTCGACCCCGGCGTGGTGTTCGGACCAGTCATCAGTCAGGCCGCCGCCGACCGCATCCTGGCCGAGATCGACCAAGCGGCCGGCAAGGGAGCCGGCGAATTGCTCACCGGCGGAAGCCGATTGGGCGGCGACCTGGGGGCCGGTTACTACATCGAGCCGACAGTGTTCGGCGGTGTCGACAACGCCTCCCCGCTGGCCCAAACCGAGACCTTCGGGCCGGTCGTGTCCGTGATGCGGTTCAGCGACGAGACCGAAGCCGTGCGCATCGCCAACGACACGTCGTACGGCTTGAACGCCTTCGTGCAGACGCGCGACCTCACCCGGGCTCATCGCGTGGCCCGCCGGCTCGAGGCGGGCTCGGTTTGGATCAACACATTCAGCGACATCTCGCCGCAGGGGCCGTACGGCGGCTTCAAGCGAAGCGGGTTCGGCCGCACCGGCGGCCTCGCGGGCCTCTACGAATTTTTGCAGCTCAAGAACATTCGCATCGGCATGGGCTGAAGCGGTCAGGCCAACTTCGCGAACTCGGTCTGTAGCTCATCGAGGCGGCGAAGCGTCTCGTCGCGGGGCTCGGTGGGCAGCTCCACCAAAAGCTGCTCTAGCCCCAGGCTCCCATAGCCCTCAAGTTCTTTGGCCGTCGGTTCACCCAAGTGGATGTTGATCACCGGCACCTCGTGGTCGGCGAGGGCACGCAGTTTTTCGAGCTGTTTCGACAGGCTGTCCGCCGACGGGCTCATGGCGAGCCAACCGGCGTTCAGGCCGACGATGCGCCGGAACGTCGCCGGGCCGCCACCCAGATACAGCGGCGGATACGGCTTCGTCGCCGGCTTGGGCCAGCTGTAGATCGGGTCGAAGTCGACGAATTCGCCGTGGAATTCGGCCTTTTCCTGCGTCCAGATCTCGATCATCGCGGCCAGCCGCTCGTCGACCACGCGTCCGCGCACGCCCGGATCGACGCCGTGGTTGGCGATTTCTTCGCGCAGCCAGCCCACCCCGACACCGAAGCGAAACCGGCCCCGCGACACCAGATCAAGCGACACCACCTCTTTGGCGGTCAGGATCGGGTCCCGCTGCGGAATCAGCGCGATCCCGGTGCCCACCACGAGCTTCTCGGTCGCGACCGCCGCGGCCGTCAACGCCACGAACGGATCCAGGGTGCGGTGGTACTTCCGCGGAATCGGGCCGCCGCCCAGTGGATACGGCGTCTGGGCATCGACCGGGATGTGCGAGTGCTCGGCCAAAAACAGCGACGAAAACTCACGCTGCTCGACTCCCTCGCCCAGCTCCACCGGGGTGATGCCCTCGTCGGTGACGAACGTCAGGACCCCGAACCGCATGCTCGCTCCTTCCCGTCGCCCCCGCTGCGGCGCGTCGCTCCCCAGAGCCCCACGCCGACACCGACAATAGCGCCGCCCAACCCGATGAGGCGTTGCGAGTGCTTCAACTCACTGTGGACGCTCATCCCGCCGAGCAGGTCGGCCGCGTCGGCGCCTCCGGAGGCAAGGAACCAGCCGCGGGTGTCCTTGCCGCGCAGCGCCGCCCCCGCGAGCAGCCCGCCGATCAGCGCATCGCGATAGCCCATCGACCGCAGCAGCAATCGTGCCGTCGGCGTCGGCTCGTCCGGATCGCCCCACAGCCGGTTCGCCCGCAGGGGCTCCACAAGGAACGAGATTCCCGACGCGAGCCGAATGCTGCCCGCAACGAGTGCGGCCCGGTCGATCGACATGACCTGAGAGCCTAGAAGAAAAAACGGTGAACCGAAAGCGTCGTTTTCGGGTAAGAATGGACGTCCGCAAACCCTACCCCACGGCAATTGATTTGCCGACAACCCGTTTCGGCGACGTGGTCGCCTCGCAGTTAAAACGCGCCGACCCAGCTAAGGATGCGTGAGCTTGATCTTGACTCGCACCAGCGCATGTTCGCTGAAATGGGGCGCCCGCCAACATGAACACGACGGTGGTGCGCCCATCACGACGATTTTGACCGCAGCCGGCTTTACGAAAGCGAGTGTGAGCACCCGCTTAGCACGTTATTTTTGTTACCTATGACGGGACCGGGGGATCCTCTCGCACGGCGGCAACCATATGTCGGCCATTCGCAACGCCGGAAAAAGCTTGAACCAGATCCGGACATTCGACGCGCCATCGTGGATGCCGCGTCGAAATCCGTTCGGGAACACGGGGTTCGCGGGCTCAGCGTCGCCGCGGTCCTGGAACGCGCGCGGCTGAGCACGCGGGCGTTCTACCGTCACTTCGACTCCAAGGACCAGCTGGTTGCGGCGGTCTTCCTCGAGATGACGCGGAGCGAGGTGGGTCGCTTGAGAGACAAAATGGCGCAAGCCACCAACCCGATCGAGGCGGTGGCCGCCTGGATTGACGGACGACTCGACCTCGCGTTCGACGAGGAAATCAAGGCGGAGATGCGCCAGGTATCGCTGGAGACGCAGTCGAAGGTGTTCTCCTCGCCCGAGATGGTCGCACCCGCATACGGCGCAATCCTCCAGCCGCTGGTCGAGCAACTTCAGCGCGGCCTGGAACTGGGGGTATTCAAAGACATCGTTCCGATGACCGCCGCGAAGTCGATACACGGAGTCGTGTGGGCCGGCACTCAGCGGCAGTGGACGACAAATCATTGGGACCGCGACGAAGTCCGCGACCGGGCGCTGCGCTTCTGCCTGCGCGGGCTGGGCGTCGCACCCCAAACAATCGAACAGATGACCGCGGACAGCGCATCGGCGGGCTAGGGTCTAACTGAGAACGCGCCTTTTCAGCTGCACCTGACCCAATTGAATTCCCCAGTGTTTCCTGCGACCGCTCCGCTGGGTACCTAGCCACCTATGAAACACCTGTACAACCGGCCCCCTCTGGACAGGCATTCATGAGCAGCCCGCTATCCCGTCGACGCAACAAGCTAGCCCCCGACCCAGACGTGCGTTGCGCCATCGTGGCCGCGGCGTCAAGATCGGTCCACGATCACGGGGTTCGGGGCCTCAGCGTCGCCACCGTCCTCGAGCGCGCCCAGCTGAGCACGCGGGCGTTCTACCGGCATTTCGAATCGAAGGACCAATTGGTCGCCGCGGTCTTTTTGGAGATGGCCCGCAGCGAAACCGAAAGGCTCAGAGGAAAAATGGCGAACACGAGCTGCCCGGTGGAAGCGGTGGTCGCCTGGATGGACGGACGATTCGAGCTCGCATTCGGCGAGACCAACGACTTCGATGCGCGCCGCCTTTCCCTGGAGGCTCAGTCCAAAGCGTTCTCGTCGCCCGACGTGGTTGCGCCGGCATACAGCGCAATCCTCGAGCCGCTCACCGAGCAGCTGGAGCGCGGCCTGGAACTCGGCGTGTTCGAAGACATCGTCCCGGCGACCGCGGCGAAATCGATACATGGCGTGGTATGGGCGGGCACCCAGCGGCATTGGGCGACACATCGGTCGAACCGCACAGAAGTGCGCGAGCGTGCGCTCCGGTTCTGCCTGCGCGGGCTGGGCGTGGCCCCGGACAAGATCGAACGCGTCACCACACGCGACGCATCCGTGGGCTAGCGGCGGCCCAGCCCCAGCCCCCGAGGCAAGACGAAAAGGTCTGCGGTGGCTACCATGGCCCTCATGGCTGAGCCGGGCCCGGCTGGCGAGGAAACCTTCGCCCTCAATCGCGCCGAGACGGTTGCCGTACCCAGTCACGAGTCTTCGGGCGACGTGGATCGCACCTCCGCGCGCGACTATGACGATGCGGCGACGAGCGAGCCGGCGGCCGACCGCCAATCATGGAGCGCCACTTGGCGCAAAGCCGGCGCGCTGCTACTGGGTGGTCTCGCGCTGGCGGGCGCGATCGTCCTCGCCTTCTGGCTGCTGCGCCCGGACGCCAAAAGTCCGAAGGCGCCACCCGCAGCCAATGGCGGTGCGACGCCCGCCCCCACGGCATCGGCGGCGCCGTCCACGCCGTCCGCGGCCCCGTCCCCAATCGTGTCCACGCCGGATCAGGACCACAAATACGTACAAGACCTCAATGACCACGGCATCTCATTCGCCAATCCCGAAGCCGCCGTTTACAACGGCAAGATTGTGTGCGACGACATCCGACAAGGGATGACGGTGCCGCAGATAGTCGCGGCATTTCGGTCGAGTAATCCGGCGCTCGCAGACAATGCCGACACTTACGTGACCATCTCCGTTCGCGCATACTGCCCGCAAAACGGCAACCTGGTGGGCGGCGCGTCGTAATTCGGCTATCCGGTGTCGGGCGTCGGCGATACGATCGGCCCATCGTCTACACGGATTCGGGTTCGTTGCGGGCCGCCCGGCCCGTGACCGGGTAGCGCGCGTGTCTCGGGCCGATGACACAAATCACTGCGAAGATGCATTGATGGCCGCATTGCGTGGACGTGGCCCGACCGGGGGAGGCAGCGCATGACTGTCGAGGACAGCGACACCCCGACCGGACCGGTGCCCGACCACCCACCGGTCCCCCATCACCCACCGGTCCCGCATCAGCCACCGGCGACTCATCACTCGCCGGTGACTCGTCACC
>NZ_LZIR01000016.1 GCF_001667035.1 Mycobacterium sp. 852002-51057_SCH5723018 | reverse complement strand
CCCCCCCCCCCCGCGCCCCGGCGGGCGCCGGCGCCGGCGGGGGCGGGGCGGGTGCCCCGCCCCCCGGGGGGGGCCCCCCCCCCCCCCCGCCCCCACCGCGGGACTCGCGACCGTCGCGGCCAGGCCGGCCACCGGCCATGTCGGGGAAGCGGTTGAGGCCAGCATCGGCGCGCCTGCCACCCCCGCCGCGACCGGCGACGCGATCGGCGCGATCTCGGTGGGCAGCAGGGCGATCGGTCCCAGGCTCAGGCTCAGGCTCAGCGGCAGGGCCGCCAGCATGGGCCCGTACGTGGCGATGGGGGAGATCACCTCGTAGGCGGCGAACAACAGCAGCGGGCCGTAGGCCACAAGGGCCGCAGCGGGATTGGTGGCGAACGCGGCGACCATCTGCTGCAATGACCCGACCGGATCCTGCATGAACGCCTGCAGCTGGCCCATGAGGTTCTGGTAGAAGTTCACATACGTCGACAACAGGTCGGACGGGTTCAGCGACGACCCGGATTGGTCGGCCGCGCCGGCACCGTGATTCACGATGTTGGGCGCCGGGGCCGTGCGCGGCGCCGAGGCCAGCGCCGCGCCGGAGACCGCCTGGTAGGCGCCCATCGTGGTGGCGGCCTGGACCCACATCCGCACGTAGTCGGCCTCGTTCAGGGCAATCGGAATCGTGTTGATCCCAAAGAAATTCGTCGCCAGCAGTACGCCGTGAACGATGTGGTTGGCGGCCAGCTCCACCAGGGTGGGCATCGCCGCCAAGGCGGTGGTGTATGCCGTCGCCGCGACCTCGTGCTGCGCGGCCACCCCGGCGCTGTCGGCACTGGCTTGCTGCAACCATTCCAGATACGGCGCGTGAGCCGTCACATACCGCTCGGCAGTGGGACCCTGCCACGCCCCGGCTTGCGTCGCCCCCAAAAGCCCACCGAGTTCGGCCGCGGCCGAAGCGTATTCGGTGCTGAGCGAGGTCCACGCGCCGGCGGCCGCCAACAGCGACCCCGGTCCCGGACCGGCGCTCAGCAACGCCGAATGCACTTCCGGCGGCGAAGCCATCCAGATGGGCGAGCTCATATGTCAGACGCCCGCGCCCCATGTTGCGGCGGCCGCGGTGTCACCCGTGAGATAGCTTGCGCCGGATTGACCCACACCTACACCGGCGCGCCCCAGTTCTTCAACGCCTTGGGCGGCGACAGCGGCATGCTCCTGGCCCTGGGCGCTGAATCCGGCGGCCGTCTGCAGCGACACGGGATCCGCCGCCGGCGGCACCACCGCGGTGATCGCCGGAGCCGCCGCCGCGTGCGCGGCCGCCAGCCGCGCCGTCAGCGCCTCCACGGCCGCACTGGTCGCGGCCAGACCCTCGGGAACCACTCGCAACGTCATTGCCACTCCTTTCGCTGTCGTACTGTTGCCATTTCGTCAATCATCAGTGGGCGAAACCATCGTCGGCGCCCCCTGTTACCGCTGCGCCAACCAGCGGGTTGACCAACTGCACGTACGTCGGACTATCAGTGTCGCCCAACAGCACTGCCCGTCCGGCAGGCAACCGGCTGAATCGTTGGCCGCGGATCTTGCCGCCGTCTTGCGGATTGCCTGCAAGCATCAACGTGGTCGCCTGCAAGTCGTTGAAGCGGCGCAGCAACTGGCTGGTCATCAGCGCGTGCCCCGACCCACTGGCGCGCGCCGTGACGATCACCCGCAACCCCAAATCACCTGCCTGGGAGAGAAGCCCGAGCAGCGGAGTCCACGGCCGCTGGCCGATGTACGGACCGCTCATCGCCGGGGAATCCGGTATCTGGTCGACGTCATCGATGATCAGGTAATGGGTGTGGCCCTGGTAGGTCCAGCGGGACAACTCGGCCGCAGATAGGCCCACCGGTGGACGCCTCGATTCGATGAGATTGGCCAGCCCCAGCATGGCCGGGAAGATGCGGTCGATGTTGGCGCTGTATTCGTTGTCGGGGAACAGCGGCTCGTCGACGAGGTGCAGCCGCCGATCCAGCACCGTGAAGGCCACCTGGTCCGCCGTGGAGTTCTCGCGGACAGTACGGATGATGTGGCGCAGCAGCGTGGTTTTACCGGACTTGCTGTCGCCGAACACCATGAGCAACGGGTTGTCGGTGAAGTCGAGGACGACCGGTGCGAGGTCCTCTTCGCGCTGGCCGATGACCACTTGCTCGGGGCCCCGATAGAGCGGCTCCACCGCCTCGGGGGCGAGGTTCGTGGGAAGCAGCCGCACCGGCGGCGCGGCCACGCCCGGGTAGCGGGCGTTGATCGCCCCGATGTGGTCCAGCTCGGGGGCCGCGAACAGGAAATGCTCGGCGGCCATGGTCAACCCACGACCCGGCTGGTCGTGCGGGACGGCATCCGCGGGGCGGCGCAGCGCGCCAACCACGCGCACATTGCTGTCCCGTGCATCGTGCAGCTTGAGCTCGAGTCGCAGCCCCAGGCCATCGCGCATCGCCAGCGGCACCTCCAGCCAGCTCGGGGTGGTGATGACCACGTGGATGCCGTACGCCAGTCCGATGTTGACCAATTCGGTTACCTTGGCCAGCAAGGGGTTTCGGGTGTTGAACTGGTCGGTGTTGTCACGGCCGAACGCGTAGAGGTTGTCGATGATCAGGAACACCTCGCCGAAACCGTCGTCGGGGGCCGAACCGTGCCGGTCACGGAATGCTTGTTGCCGCTGGCGCGACAGCAGGAGCTGCTCCAGCTCGCCAAAGGTGCGGCGGATGCGTTCGGGTTCCAGCGCCGACGCGACGCTACCGACGTGTGCCAGATCCTCCAGCGCCCGCAGCTGCCCGCCGCCGTAGTCCAAGCAGTAGAACGTGACCTCGCGGGGCGAATGCAGGCTCGCCGCCGACAACATAAATGTCTGAAGCGCGGTCGATTTGCCGGACTTGGGGCCGCCGTGGATGACCATGTTGCCGGCCGACGACGTGGCGTCGAACACCAGCGGGTCGCGGCGCATCTCGAATGGTTTGTCGATCTCGCCGAGCGGCCAGCGCCACTGCCGTTGCGGCACCCCGGCGCGAGCCAGCACCGCGGTCAACGGGATCGGCTCGTCGAGCGGCGGCAGCCACAGCTCCGGTGCCCGCGGCCCGTAGCGTGCCAGCTGGTCGCCGACGGTCGCGATCAGCCTGCGCGGCGGTCCGGCCGTTTCCTCATCCTCGCCGGCGGATATCACCGTTGCCTGATCCGGCTCCACCCTGCCGGCCGTGAATAGCTTTGGCTCTGGAATAGATTGCATCACAAGGGCTTTAGCCGCCCGCGGCGGGTCGTAAATGCCGTCGACGTAGGTGCTGCGGAACTTGATCGGGGTCGCGCCGGGGGCGGGCACCAAGAAGCCCTCGCCCTTGTGCTCTTTGCCCGATTCGATGTGATAGGCGTCGTCCACGCCGATGATCTGGCGGGAAACGCTGGGACTGGCCACCTTCAACCCGATGCGGTAGGAGGTGTTCTTGTCGATGTCCTTGATCTTGCCCACATCCAGCGTCTGGGAGGCGAACAGAATGTGGATGCGGAACGAGCGGCCCTTGCGGGCCACATAATCGAACAGCTCCGCGTATTCCGGGTAATCGGCCAGCATCAGGGTGAACTCGTCGGCGACCACGAACAGCGTTGGGATCGGCGGCAGGTCATGTCCGGCTACGATCGCGTTCTCGTACTCCACCACCGAGTTGAACGCGCTGCCCTGAACGCGGCGGCCGGCCTCGCGCAGTAACGCCTCGCGGCGCGCTACCTCGCCGCGGAGCGTGTCGGCGAATCGGTCGGCCAGCGATTTCTTCTCGGCCATGTTCGAGATCACCGCGACAACCTGCGGGAAATTCCGGAAGCTGTCGGCGCCGGCCTCACCCTTGAAGTCGGCGTAGATGACAATCAGCCGGTCCGCTGGATGAGTCGTCAACAGCGACAACAGAATCGACATCAGAGTCTGCGACTTACCGGAGCCGGTCATACCGATCATCAGGCCGTGCGGTCCCATCCCGCCCTCGGCTTCGTCCTTGAGGTCGAAGATCAGCGGCTCCCCGGTCGCGGTGACACCGATCGGCACGCGCAACTCGTCGTCGCGGCGGCGCGGCGCCCACAGCGTGGGCACGTCCAGCTGCGACGCGTCCGGGATGCCCAGCAGCGTGGTGAAGCTGGCGCCGCGCGTTGCCGCCGAGCGCAGCCCGGTGTGGGTGGGGTTGGAGTCCCATCGCGACAGCTGACGGGCCAAATGGGCGGCCTCGTCGGCAACGAGTTGATCCGCGCTGTCGATGTACGGTTGCCAACCGCCGGCCTGCCAGCGCTGAATGGCGCCGGCTCGCCTGCCCCCACCGTCCCCCCCGGTGATGCGCAGGATCGGCTTTTCCGGATCCGAATATTGCTCGCGGTGCGGCGGTGTGGCGGAACGGTGCACGACGGTAACCCCCGCCCGGCCCACCGCCAGGGCCGACGCGTTCAAGTCATAGTCGGGGTCGTCGACGACGACCAGCAAGTGCCGCAACCCGTCGGCCGGACCGCCGGTGAATGCAGGGCGGTCCAGCAGCACCGGACCCAACAGCGTGGCCAATTCGTCCGGGTTGCCCGACAGGAAGCGAGCCGTGCCGACGCCGTCGAGCTCACCGGGAATGTCGACGTGCGGCAGCCATTTCAGCCACGACCATTCCGGGCTCTCCGGATCAGGGCTGGCCAGCGCCACGCCGAGCACCGTCGGGTCGTGCCAGGTCACCGCCTGAGCGATCCACGCCCGCAACGCCGCCCGCACCTCATCCGCCTCACCCAGGACGGTGATGCGCGAGACCTTCGTCAGGTCGATTCCGGTCGGCACGTCCCGCACGGTGCGGTGGGTGTCGAGCAGGCTGCGTAATGCGCTGTGCGACACCGGTTCCAGGTCGATCTCGTCCGCGGTGTCGTTGACCCGCAGCGCGATGTCCAGGGGCACCTCGTGACGGCCGGCCCGCAGCACCAGGAAATCGGGGTCGTGCGGGTCACGCTCCCACTGACGGCGGGATCCGGGCACCGTCGCGAGTGTCGCCGGGTCGGGGTGGGACCACTGCGCGGCGGCGCGCTGCTGGGCGGCCTGGGCCCGAATGTTGTCCCGGACCACCGACAGATAACGCAGGTAGTCGGCCCGCTCGGCGTCGACCTCTTCGGTGCGCATCTTGTTGCCGGTGCCGCGATACAGCGCGGTGGCCGCCAACAGCAGCACAAACGGGAAGAACAGCGTCTGCGGAGAGATCACCCGCATCCCGGTGGCGAACAGCGCGACGATCATGCCCACGATGAGCATGACGATCACGACGGGCAGCGCGCGTCGCAACAGCGACGGCGGAATCGCCCGGGGCAGCTCGGGGGGCGCCTCGATGTTGATGGCCCCTTTACGGGTGCGCGGCGGCGCCAACCGCCGCCGAGCTTCGAAGATCAGACGGCTCATCGGACCCCTCCTTCGGCCGACGCGGGGCGACCGGGTCTGGCGTCCGGCGCCAGGCCGTCGTGCGCCAGTAGCGCGTCGGCACGCGACAGTGTCGGGCCGCTTGCAAACAGCGACAGCATCGACCACGGGATGGGCACCGGTGGCCCGCTTAGGCCAAGGGCCTCAACGGTTTTGCCGTGCCCGGCAGCTCCAGATCCGTTCTCGGCCTCGTTGTCGATGCCGTAGCGCACCCCGGTGTCAGACACCCAGAACAACGAACCGATGCCCGGTGACGATGCACCGCCGCCCACGGTCTGGGTGAAATAGCCGTTGCCCGGCGCCAGGGCGACGCGGGTGGCCATCCCCGGGGAGCCGCCGCCGACGAGGTCGACGGTGTGTATCGAATCCGGCACCGGCAACACCGAGCCGGCCAGCAGGCTCAGTGAGCTGGTGGCAGCCCCGGCCGGCTTGTTCCAGTGCGCACAGGTGACGGGATCTTTGGCCGCGTCGATCAGGACGACCTGCTGGTCCGGATAGCGGGTAGTGTCCAGCAGCCGCGACACCGGCAGCTTGGCCACCTGATCGGCGCCGATCCGCGGCGGTTGGTCCAGCCCATAGGCGTTGGTGTTGCGCAGGATCGCGGCGAGCACCGGTGAGATGGGCTGCAAACCGTCCGGCAACACCGCGTAATAACGCATGGCGCCCGATGAGCTTTGGTCCACGGCATACGACACGACTACCCCACCGATCGGCGCCGGCACTGAAAAGTTCGGCGTCGCACCGGCGTTCGGGATGGCGGGCGCCGTCAGTGCCGGGGCCTCGGGAATCGCATTGAACAACCCCAATGCGATGGGCCGCGGCGGGAGCACGTCGGCACCCAGGCCCAAAGCGTTGGTGACGGCATGGTTGGCCAGGTCGATCTGACTACGCTTGCCGTCCCAGAGCAGCCAGCTGCCCGTGCCGCTATCGACCAGCACCCCCTGGTTGGTGTGGACGGCGGCCGCGCGCGCGCCGTTGCTATCGAGCGGGCCCCCGATCACCGTCACACCCGTGCTGTGGGCGGCGCGCGAAGTCCCACTGACGGCGTCACATACCGTCCAGTTCGCGTCGTGCGAGGCGTTCTGAACCATGCGCTCCGGCGCACCGGGAATGCCGATCAGGTTGCCGCGCGGAAAACGGTCCAGTTCACTGCTTTTCACCGTGGTCGGGTTGACTGGGCGCCCGGCGATCAGCCGGGCCGAGGTCAGGTTGAGCACCGGGTGCAAATCATCGCCAACCCGCACATACAGCGCATCGGTCGATCGATCGGCGAGCACCACATTGTTACCTGCCGACCCGCTGGGCCGGATCAGGGAGAACACGAAGCAGCCCGTCAGGCCGGTGATCAGGATGAGCACACCCATGAGCATCGCGCGCGACTGGGTGCGAAGGGGGTCGACGAGCATCCTGGTGTCGTGCAGGGCGATACCGGAGGCGATCCGGCGCATCACGAAGCGCCAGCCGCTCACCTGATGGCGGGTGACGAAACCCCGGCGGTAGACCACTTGGTCGGGATTGTCGTTGACAGGAGTGCGTGACGAAAACGAACGCCGTTCGCCTGCCCATTCGCCGTCCTGGTCATGATTCGTCGTCATGCCGGCACCTCGAGGCCCAAGCCCCGCAGCAGCGGCTCAACCGAATTGCGCACGTCCGCGTCGGTGATCGTCATGAGCTCCTCGTCGGTGAACTCGCCGGTTTCGGCATGCTGGGAGTGGTCCAGCCGGAATTCGCGTTCCTCTTCGGACTTTTCGACGACGTTGCGGACAAACCGGCCGTTGCCCGCGATATCCAGGCCGCGGCGTTCGATCCCATTGAAGTCGGGCTTCGACGTCGAAGCCAGGTGAGCGAACAATGCCTCGAGACCCTCGAGTGCGGCCTGATCGAAAAGGCTGTCGCGCTTTTGGGCCATGAAGTTTGCAATCTCGATCAATTCGACCGGCTTATAGGACGGGAACTCGATGCTGCGGGTGAACCGCGAGCGCAGGCCTTGGTTGGTGTCGAGGAACTTATCCAGATCCGCGCGGTAGCCGGCGATGATCACCACCAGCCGATCGCGGTCGTTTTCCATCCGGGCCAGCAACGTGTCGATGGCCACCAGGCCGAAGTCGTTCTTGGCGCCGGTAGCCACCAGGGCGTAGGCCTCGTCGAGGAACAGCACCCCGTCCAGTGCGCTGTCGATGACAGCGTTGGTCTTGGCCTCGGTCTCGCCTATGTGCTGGCCGATCAGGTCGGCACGGTGCACCTCTCTGATGTTCTCCTTCTTCAAAAGGCCTAGGCCGCAATAGATTTTCGCGATGACGCGGGCGATGGTGGTCTTGCCGGTGCCAGGCGGCCCGGTGAACACCAGGTGGTGGGTGCGCTGCGCCACCTCGAGTCCGCGCGCCTTGCGCACCAGCTCCATGGCCACCGCACTCTTCAACCGGGCGACCTGGTCCTTGACCTGTTCCAAGCCGATGAACTCGTCGAGTTCGCGTTCGGCCTCTGCCAGCAGCAGGTGCTTGCGCTCCTGGGCTCCCGGGTCGACGAAATCGCCGGGACGCGGCTCGGTGTCGGGATCCCACGGGTCGGTGCGTGCCGCGATGCGATCCGCGGTGGTGGTCACAATCCCAAAACTGGTGTCGGACAGCGCGTGTTCGACCTGCTCGTTCTCGGGGTGGGCGGCGTACAGGTCCTGCAGCACTTCGCTTGCCGACTCCTCGTCGACGTGCGCGCGCAGCACCAGCCCCTTGGCCAGCGCGCCGTCGACCGCCGCCACCGCGACCGGGCCGTCGGGTTCCTCGAGGTACGACAGCGCCGGGGCGAACATACCCAGCCGTGCCAGCGCGATGCCCATCGTGATCTTGGCCGCGTGCGAGAACGCGTCGTCGAGATCGGAATCGTTGACGATCGGGGTCAGCAGCTTGACGACATCCGACCAGCGCTCGGCGCGATAGTTGATGACGACGGCGACCCAGCGGGCCTCACGCCAGCTCGGGCGGCGCTCGGCGAGCGCGGTGACGATCTGGTGCGCTTCGGCAAACCGTCCGGTCTCCCCTGTTGAAGCCAGAACAGCCAGAGCAGCCGCGTAGGCGAGGTGGAAATCATCCGGGCTGGTGGCGCGAAACTGCAGGTAGAGGCCGGTGTCGTAGCGAAAGCCCAAGGCTCCCGGCGCCAATTCGACCTGACGCTGCAACACGCCCGCCGTGGTCGCGGTGCGCGAAACGGCCTCAAGCACCCGGATGGACACGTCACCGGCAGCGGCCAGGCCGGTCCAGGCGTCGCACTGGTCGTGGGCGATGCGGGTCAGCGCGGTGAAACCGGAGCGAGCCGCGGCCAGGTCGGCCGGACGCTGGCGGTCGTAGACAACGATGCCCAGCGCGCGGCAACACGTGGCGAACCGGCTGACGACGTCGTCGTCGACCCTGCCGTCCGCCCGAGAATTGAGAGGCTGAGCTGCTAGCACGCCGGTGTCACCGCGTTCCACGGCCGCCACTTCTCCTGTACATAGTGTCCCCTAACCTAACGCGGCTGAAGTTAGCATTGCGTAAGCTAACTGTCGAGATGCTTACGCTTCATCGCCTCACGACTTCGGCTGCCGTCCCGATGGCGTTGATCAGGGCGTTCGCCTCGACCATGGGTCCCCTTCCGGAACAGTTCCGCTAAGCAGCGGAGCTTACTGAAAATCGTTGTCATTAGCAAACGGTGGCTAGTCGGTATCGCCCTTGCCTGGCTCCCGCTGTTGGGGCTTCCAGGTGCCCGGGACCATGGGGACCGACGGGCCGCCGCCGAACTCGTCACCGGCCAGCGAGGCCAGACCCGCCGCCTCCGCCGCGGCCCTGGGCGCCGTGCCGGCAAAGCCCAGGGCCCCCGCCCCATGTGCCGATGCGACCGTTGACGGGGCTGACTGCTCACCCGCCGGGGCGCCCCAGTCCGGCTCAACCTCGAAATTCAGATCCATAAATTCGTTCCCGTAGCCGCGCAGCTTTGCGCGGCGGCGCCGACGCGCCCCTTCTTTTCCCCGTGCCGACGCGCCGGCCGCCGCCGCGGCGGCGGCGATGTCGGGCTCGGGTGCCTTCCGCTGTGCGCCGGTGCTCGCTCCCGTGCCGGCCCCCATGGTTGGCCCGCCCACGAGGTAGGGGTAGGCCGCTCCCCCGACAGCGGTGGGCGGGGGCGGTGGGGCTCCGGGCGCAGGTGCGGTGGCCGGCGCTGTCGCCGGGGCCGAAGCCGGAGCCGAGGACGGGGCGGGGCCCGGGGCCGCGGCGGAGCTCACGGCGGGAGCGCTGCCGGCAATCGGCGCGCCGGGCGTCTGGGGCATCGGTGCGGCCGCCACGGCTGGGACCGCGTTGGGCTGAATCCCGGCCAGCCCACTGAGGCCCGCCAAGCCGCCCACGAATCCGACGTTGGCGGCGGGCAGAACGAGCGCCAGCGGCGCGATCGCCTGCAATTGTGGGAACGTACTCAAAACTTCGCCCAGGTGGGTGGTCTCGTCGGCGATCAGTGCCGGAATGTCGGCCTGCACCTGCTCGATCGCCAGGGATGGATTCTGTGGAAACTCGAGCACGTCCCGCCACAGGGTTTGCGGGACCTCGAGGAATCGATTTATCCACCAGCTCAGCTGGGTTGGGTCGCCGGCATCGTCGTCGACAATGTCTTGAAGACCGTTGTCGCTGCTGTCGGAGCTGTCGGCGGGGTTCAGGATCTGTGGCGCCGCCGTTGTCTGCGGCGCCGATGCGACCGCCGTGGTGGAAACCGCCTGATACGTGGCCATTGTGGTGGCGGCCTGGATCCACATCCGCGCGTAGTCGGCCTCGTTGAGGGCGATGGGAATCGTGTTGATGCCGAAGAAGTTTGTCGCCAGCAATACCCCATGGATCGCATGATTGGCGGCCAGCTCCGGCAAGGTCGGCATCGCGGCCAGTGCCGCGGTGTAGGCGGTGGCCGCGGCCTCGTGTTGGACAGCCGCGTCTGCGCTGTTGGCGCTGGCCTGCATCAGCCACGCGAGATACGGCGCATGTGCGGTCACGTACCGCTCGCCAGTGGGCCCTTCCCATGCCCCGGCCTGCGCCGCGGCCAAGATCGCGGTGAGTTCGTCAGCCACCGAAGCGTAGGTCGCACTCAACGAACTCCACGAGTCAGCGGCGGCCAGCAAGCTGCCTGGCCCGGGACCGCTGCTCAGCAACGCGGAATGAACCTCTGGCGGTGAAGCCATCCACACCGGCGCGGTCATTTTCAGCCGTCCGCAACGGGATACGACAACATTGCCTGCACAACCGATCCAGCGGAAATAACCCGCAGCGACATACCCGGGACTCCTTGCAGGGGTGAAATCAGCGACCGCCTGGGCTGTTAAGGCAGCGCAAGTAGCACGCGGCTAGTAGTCGGCGCGCACCGCGTAAAAGTTCCCGCGCGCGGCCAACTCATAGCCGATTCACCGTCCAGTCATCCTGGGATGCTTGCAAAGGCGATGTTCGGTTGCATGCGCGACGGCCGGGGACGTCGGGGAGGGGTCTTCGCCGGCGATGCCGCGGAGCCGCCCGAGTAACCCGCGAGCTGCCGGAGGCCGCTCAACGCTTCGCCGAGCCGGGCTACCGGGCGCTCGCGTGGTACGGGTGGTGCCGCTACGCGCGGCTGGACGGCGAAGCCCGGGTGAGCCTGGTCTTGCCCCGTCTACCAGCTTGATTTACGGATGCCGGGAAGCTGTCCCTGATGGGCCAGTTCCCGCAGTCTTACTCGCGACAGTCCGAACTTGCGTAGGTGTCCGCGCGGGCGGCCGTCGACGGCGTCGCGATTGCGGATGCGCACGGCACTGGCGTCACGGGGCTGGCGGGCCAGCTCCGCTTGGGCGGCCAAGCGCCGGTCGGGACTTGTCGAGGGAGCCCGGATGATCGCCTTGAGTTCGGCGCGACGCTCGGCGTAGCGGGCCACGATCACGCGGCGCTTGTCGTTCTTGACGATCTTGGATTTCTTGGCCATCGGGCGTTCAGCCTTCCTCTCGAAGCTCGACGCGGTGGCGCACCACCGGACGCATTTGTGGAGGACCGGCGCTCGCTCTTATTGACAATGGTTTTCGACAAGCGTCATCGGAAACTGTACCGTGAACCGGACAGCAATGAAAACGGTTTTCAACACGGGGAGGGCGACGCGGACTCCGGTAATGCTCGTGTGCGGGCGCGGCGACTCCGACGCCGTGACACGCGCGCCCCTGCCCAGGGCCGGAACGCTGGTCATCGCGCACGCCGCGCTGATCGCGTAAGACTGTCGCGCCGAGCGGTTGACAACGATTATCATTTTTACCCACCGGCGTCCTCCGTCGAAAGGTCTTCGCCGTGATGGTGTCTCGCTTTTCCCACACGTCTGCCGGCGTAGCAGGTGAAGCGCTGCTGCGCTCGGGGTCTCGGCGCTCGGACTGGCAGTTGCCGGAGTCACCAAGTGTGATCGGGATCGACGGTAAGGAGCGCAGACGATGACCGCGCCACCGGCAGGACCGCGACGTCGAAGCACCGCCAAACGACAAGCTGTCCTCGACGCGCTCGGCATGGGCAGCAATTTCCGCAGCGCCCAACAGATCTATTTCGAGGTTCGTCAGCAGCGAGCGACGCGGATTGCGCTGACCACCGTCTATCGCATCCTGCACGCCCTGGCCGACGAGCGCATCGCCGAAACGCAGCGCGCCGAGGACGGCGAGGTTCTTTACCGCCTGCGGACCGGCTCCGAGCACCGCCACTACCTGTTATGCCGACGCTGCGGTGATGCGGTCGCGTTCACCCCGATCACCCTGGAAAAGCACACCAGCGAGCTCACCGACAAACACCACTACGCCGACGTTGCCCATCACATCGACCTCTATGGGACCTGCCCTCGCTGCCTTGACACCCGATGATCAGGGCCAGTCGCCGACCTCACCACTGCAGCCCGCTGTCGGTAAATACCACCGAACGGGGTCAAGCTGCCGGGGCGTTTTCGTGCGTGCGAAACGGCGCCTCGCCCCTTATGCTAACGACAATCGTTATCGTTTTCCCTTCACCAGCCGATCAGGAGTCGCTGTGACTGTCCGAGCCTGTCGTCGCGACATGGTGACGATCGCCATGATCCTGTCGACGGTCGCGCTGGCGTTGACCGGTTGCGGTTCGAAGTCACCGTCGGGATCTCCATCGGCACCGGGTCAGCAATCGGTCAACGTGGTAGCCGCGGAGAACTTCTGGGGCGATATCACCAAGCAGATCGGCGGCAATCACGTGACCGTCACCTCGGTGATCAGCGACCCGAGCGCGGACCCGCATTTGTATGAGTCCGACGCGAAAACCGCCGCGGCGGTGAGCAAAGCCCAGCTCGTTATCGTCAATGGTCGGGGTTACGACGATTTCATGGGCAAGCTGATGTCCGCGTCGCCCAATCCGAACCGCAAGTTGCTCACCGCGGCCGACCTGATGCAGATTTCGGGGGCCGATGCCAACCCGCACATCTGGTATGACATCGCGAAGGTTCCCGCGGTGAGCTCGGCGATCGCCGCGCAGCTCGGCGCGCTCGACCCGGCCGATGCGGCGGCGTTTACGGCCAACGCTAAGACGTTCAACGACAGCCTGGCACCCATCAATGCCGCGATCGCGAATATCAAAACGAAGTACGCCGGCGCGCCGGTCGGCTACACCGAGCGGGTGCCGGGCTATCTCGTGGAGGCCGCCGGGCTGAAACTGGTCACGCCGGCCTCGTTCGCTCAAGCCGTCGAGGACGGCAACGACCCTAGCCCCGCCGACAACTCGGCGATGGACAACGCGGTGAAGACCAAGGCGATCAAGGTGCTGTTGTACAACGCGCAGGTGACCAGCCCGGCCATCGACGCGCTGAAGACAATGGCGCAACAAAGCGGCGTGCCGATCGTCGGGGTTACCGAGACGCTGCCGCCAACCGACCCCACCTATCAGGCGTGGCAACTGCGGCAGGTCAACGAGCTCACCGGCGCGCTGGGAAAGTAGCCAGATGACCACTTCCGCCGACCGTAAAACCGCGACACCGCTCGTCGAGCTGTGCGCCGCCGGGCTGGGCTACGGGGCGCGCCAGCTATGGCAAAACGTCGACCTCGCCGTGGCACCCGGGGAGTTCCTGGCCGTACTGGGCCCCAACGGCTGCGGTAAAACGTCGCTGGTCCAGGTGCTGCTGGGATTGACCGCCCTGTCGTCGGGATCGGCACGGGTGTGCGGTGCCCCGCCGCGGCGCGGCAATCACACGATCGGCTAC
Source organism: Mycobacterium sp. 852002-51057_SCH5723018 (assembly GCF_001667035.1). Classification (GTDB taxonomy): domain Bacteria; phylum Actinomycetota; class Actinomycetes; order Mycobacteriales; family Mycobacteriaceae; genus Mycobacterium. The sequence continues at coordinate 21,094 of NZ_LZIR01000016.1, read as the reverse complement.
GTTCCGCAGCAGCGCGGCTTCGACCGTGATCTGCCGATCCGGGGCACCGATCTGGTGCGGCTCGGGGTTGACGGCCACCGCTGGGGAATCGGGCTGCCCAGTCCGGCGCGCCGGCGCCGCGTCGAGGCGGCGATCGACGCCGTCGGGGCGTCCCGGTTCGCCGACGCCCCGATCGGGCGGTGTTCCGGAGGGGAGCAGCAGCGCCTGCGAATCGCCCAGGCCCTGGTCGGGAACCCCAAGCTATTGCTGTGCGACGAACCGTTGCTGTCGCTGGACATCAGATATCAGGCCGAGGTCGTCGACAGCCTCGACCGACAGCGCCGTGCCTCGGGCATCGCGGTGGTGTTCGTGACCCACGAGATCAACCCCATCCTGAACGTTGTCGACCGGGTCCTCTACCTGGCCGGCACCCGCTGGGCGATCGGCACGCCTGGGGAGGTGCTGACGAGCGCCACCCTCTCGGAGTTGTACCAGACCCCCGTCGAGGTGCTGCGCGTACAGGGGCGCATCATCATCGTCGGCGCGCCGGAGGCGGTGCGGATCGCGAACCAGGAAGCCGACCAAGAAGATACGGTGCTGGCACGTTGACGCTCTGGGACTATCTGCACGACACGTTCGTCCAGAACGCCCTCATCGCCGCCACCCTGGTGGCCGTGACGGCGGGCCTGATCGGCCCGTTCGTGATCATCCGCGACCTCGCGTTCGCGGTGCACGGCACCGCCGAGCTGGCGTTCACCGGGGCCGCGGCCGGCCTGCTCGTCGCCAACAACCCTGTCCTGGGTGCGCTACTCGGATCGCTGGTCGTGGCCACCGCCATCGGGCTGCTGGGCGATCGTCCCCGCGAACGGAACTCCGCGATCGGGGTGATCCTGGCCTTCGGGCTGGGTGTGGGCGTGTACCTGCTTTCCCTGTACACGGGGTTCGCCACCGCCGCAACGAACATCCTGTTCGGTCAGCTCTTCGGCGTCAGCCCCAGTCAGATCGCTCTCCTCATCGTCGTCGCGATCGGCGTGCTGACCACGATGACGCTGCTGTACCGCCCGCTGCTCTTCGCCTCGGTCGATCCCGACGTCGCCCTCGCGCGTGGAGTTCCGACCCGATTGGTCGGGCTGCTGTTCGTCTACCTGCTGGCGCTGACCGTCACCGAAGCCGCGCAGATCGTCGGCACGCTGCTGGTCCTTAGCCTGGCGATTACTCCCGCTGCCGCGGCCACCCGGCTCACCGCCCGCACCCCGGTACTGATCGCCTTGTCGATCGGGTTTGCGCTGATCGCCGCCGACGGCGGACTGCTACTGGGTCTGCTCAAACCGCATGTCAAAGCCAGCGTTTTCATCAGCGCGATCAGCTTCGCCATCTACGCCGTCGTCCGGCTGGCGAGCCCCGGCTTTCGCGAGTCCGTCGCCGGCAGCCGCCCGGCCAAGTGGGTCACGACCGGCTTCCGCGAGGTCGCGAACAAGTAGCCTCAGCGGGGCTCGGGTTTGAAGCAGCGCGTCGCGCCGGAGCGGTGGCCGGAAACGACGCCGTCGCGGGTGGCGGCTATTGCACCGACGGGGTCACCGGTCGCCATCCTCCACAACGGACTGATCCGGCCGCCCGGACGACTGCTTGGCCCGAGCCTCCAGAGCGCCAGATCCCCGGCGGCGTCACCCGAAACCAGGGTCGGGGCGGAGCCGCCGGTCGGTGCCCAGGCCAGCGCGGTGACGTCGTCGCGGTGCCCCTCGGCGAGCAAGCCCTCCCGCCCGGTGGGGCCGGAGCCGGAGAAGTCCCAGCAGACGATGGTGTCGCCGGCGTCGCAGCACATCCAGCGACCGGACGCTTCAAAAGCGAGGCGGGACACCAGTTTCGGGAAACCGCTCATCTGAAAGTCGCTGCCGTCCCGCACGTTCCAGCCGTGCAAGGTCGCGTCCTGGCTGCCGCCGACCACCCAGCGCCCGTTGGGAGCGGTGGCGATCCCGGCTATCGCGCCCGGGGCGGGCAGGCGCGCGATCACGCGATCGGTGTCCGGCTCGAAGACCTTGACGCCCTGGTATGCGGCCGCCGCCACCCGGCGGCCGTCGGCGCGCATCCAGGCCAGCCCGGCGACCGTGCTCTGCAGGGAGGGCGAGCTCCAGCGCAGTTGCCCGTCGCGGTCATATATCCGCACCAACCGACCGTCGTTCGCCGCGAGGCCGCCGGATTTACCCGCCCAAGCCAGGCACCCACACCATTGGTGGGGATGATCGGCCACGACCGAACCGTCGGTGAGGTCGAACACCACGAGCCGCTGGCCGCCGCCGACCGCAAGGCGGGTGCCGTCCGGGCTGGCGGCCATCGCCAGCAGAAAGTCGTCGAGCGCGAGACGCACGTGGACGCGGCCGTCGGTGTCGGCGACGACAATGCTGCCCTCCGAACCGCCGACGATCACCTTGTCGGCTACCACGCCGATGCTCAACACGGGCTCGTCGATGTCGAGCTGCCACACCACCTCCCGGGTTTCCGTGCCCGGGCTCCCGGTAGTCATAGGCGTCATTGTCACCGGGCCGCCGTGACCGGCGCTTCGGCGAGGCAAGCGCGAAAGCTCGAGTCGAGTTCGGCACGGTCGAGATTGCGCCCGATGAAGATCATCCGGTTACGCCGGGACTCACTTGGGCGCCAGGGCGCACCGAGCTCCCCGTCGTGCAACATGTGCACGCCCTGGAAGACATAGCGCTTGTCGGTACCGGCCAAGTTGAGTACGCCCTTGCTGCGGAAGAGGTCGGGGCCGCGTTCGGTGAGGAGCTTTCCCAGCCACTCGTTGAGCTTCTCCACGTTGACGGTCCCCTCGACGTCGATGCCGACGCTGCTCACCGAGGCGTCGTGTTGATGCTCGGCGTCGGGGTCGAGGAAGCCCGGATCCGTCGAAAGTATCTGGTCGAGGTCGAATGCGTGCACGTCGAGGATCTCGCCCAGGTCGACGTCGCAGCGCACGGCTCGCAACACCTCCGCCGCGGCGTTGATGCCGCGGATACGGCGGGTGACCGCGGCGACCTCTTCGGCGTCTACCAGGTCTTGCTTGTTGAGCACGATTCGGTCGGCGAACGCGATCTGTTCGACGGACTCGTTTTCCACTCCGTCGGGTTTGACCTCATCGAGATGGCCGAGAATGTGTTTGGCGTCGACCACGGTGACGATCGCATCCAGGCGCAGCTGCGCGCGCAGTGCGTCGTCCATGAAGAAGGTCTGCGCGACCGGAGCCGGGTCGGCCAGTCCGGTCGTCTCGATGAGGATGGCGTCGAAGCGATCCTTGCGACGCATCAGGGCGCCGAGTATCCGGATGAGGTCGCCGCGCACGGTGCAGCAGATGCAGCCGTTGTTCATCTCGAACACCTCCTCCTCGGCGTCGAGCACCAGCGCGTCGTCCACCCCCACCTCGCCGAACTCGTTCTCTATCACGGCGATTCGTCGGCCGTGTTGCTCGCTCAGGATGCGGTTCAGCAGGGTCGTCTTGCCGGCGCCGAGAAAGCCGGTCAGCACTGTGACGGGAACGCGTTCGTCAGCCCGTTCGTCAAGAGTTGTCATGTGGACCTCCGTGGGGGTTGTCGATGAGCAGGCGGGTCACCATCTCGTCGCGAATGGCGCTCAGCGGATGGTGCAGCGTCCAGCGTCGAGAAGGCGCCGCCAGAACAGCGATGACGGTCTCGACCGGAGGACAGCCGGGTTCGCGGCAGGTCAGCTGCTGCACTGTGACGGCGACATCGTCTGGGACCACCAGCGTCGTGCGCACGAGTTCCGCCAGGTGGGCGGCCCGCGATCCCCGGTCGGCGCCGCCGTCATCGGCACCGGAGAGAATACGGTCCAGCGGGCCCGGCATGAGCCACAGTCAACCGCTATTGAAAACGATTTTCAAATAGTGTCGGGCGCATACATGGCCAGGGTCGACCTAGCTTGGTACCGACCGGTGTGCATAGCTTGCGTTCCGGCTGACAGTCCAATACGTTAAGTACGCCGACCTGTGTACATAGCGGCGGCGCGGGTTCATCACCTGAGCAACTGGGGCCTCAGCTTGTCGGCGCCGACGCGCTGGATCGAACCCGGAAGTACGCGACAAAGCGAACGGTCGAGATCAAGGGAGCACATCATGAGCAGCAGCATCAGCATCATCGGCTCGGGAAACATGGCCAGCGCCATCGGCGGCTTGGCGGTTAAGGGTGGCAATGCCGTCGAGGTGGTGGGTCGCGATGCGGCCAAGTCCGCGGCCTTGGCCAAGGAACTCGGCGGCGGCGCCACGGCCGGAACGTGGGGCGCTGCCCCGGCCGGCGACATCGTGATCCTCGCCGTGCTGTTCGACAGCGCCGTGCCGGTCGTCGGCGAGTACGGGGACGCGCTGGGCGGCAAGGTCATCGTCGACATCACCAACCCGTTCAACTCCGATGTGACAGGGCTGGCCATCCCCGACGGCACCTCCAACGCGAAGAGGGTGGCCGAGGCCGCTCCCTCCAGTGCCCATGTCGTCAAGGCGTTCAACACCCTCTTCCGCGACGTGCTGGCGTCGGGCCGCCCGCTGGACGTGTTCATGGCCGGCGATGACGCGCATGCCAAGGCCAGCGTGTCGGGGTTCATCGAGAGCCTCGGCCTACGGCCGCTGGACGTCGGCGACCTGGGCATGGCGCACTGGCTGGAGGGCGCGGGCGTGCTGACGGTCGGCCTGGCACGCCACGGCGTGGGGAACTTCGACTTCTCCCTGGGCGTCAACCTCGGCTGAGTTCGGTGCTGGACACGGCACGCGGCCCCGTTCCGGCGGGCAGGTTTTCTCCTGCGCCGGGCGGGGCCGCTGCCGTGGGGATGGCGTTGTCGATGAGGACTGCGGCGATGGCGGCGGCGGTGGCGAAGGTGTCGCTGTTGAGGACTCGGTTGCGGGCCGAAGCGCCATCCAGGAGCAGCGCCAGTTGTTCGCCGAGCTGTTCGGGGTTGGTCGCGCCCGCTTCGCGGGCGGTCTCGGTGAGCCGCGCGGCGAAGGCCTGCTTGTAGTCGCGGGCGTGCACGCGTGCCGGGTGGCCCGGGTCGGGGATTTCGACGGCCGCGGCGATGAATGGGCACAGGGGTGCGTGGATGTCGAAGGCGGCGAGGAGCCGTTCGCGGGGGGTGAGGTCGGCGCGGTCGAACACCTCGGGCAGGACGTCGGGATCGAAGCGGCGGAGGTGTTCGGCGATCAGGGCGTCCTTGCCGGTGAAGTGCTGGTAGAACGTGCGCTTGGACACCTGGGCCACCGTGCAGAGCTGGTCCAGGCCGGTGCTGTTGATGCCTTGATCGCGGAACAGTTGGCGCGACGCGCCGAGGATGCGCTCTCGCGCGCCCCTGCCGCGCCGCAGCCCTCGCGGCCCCTTCTCCAACTCCGTCACGTCCCCAGAATAACCCAGTTGGGTACGGGTCAGTGTGCATAGCTTGCCTCCCGCATCGCCGCCCGCTAGATTATGCACTCAGATCGGTTTACATAGTACCCGACGCCCTATTCGACGATTGGAGTGAACGTGGGAAAGCTCGATGGCAAGGTTGCCGTGATCACCGGCGCGACCAGCGGCATGGCGCTGGCCGGGGCCAAGCTGTTCGTTGAGGAAGGAGCGCACGTCTTCATCACGGGCCGGCGGAAGGAGGCGCTGGACCAGGCCGTCGAGCAGATCGGTCGCAACGTCACCGGTGTACAGGGCGATTCGGCCGACCTCGGCGACTTGGACCGGTTGTTTGACACGGTCAAGCGGGAAAAGGGCGCGATCGACGTGTTGTGGGCCAGCGCCGGGGTGGGCAAGCAGGCCAGGCTCGGTGAGATCGCCGAGGAGGACTTCCATGACGCCTTCTGGCTCAACGCGCGCGGCACGCTGTTCTCGGTGCAGAAGGCGCTGCCGCTGTTCAACGACGGCGGCTCGATCTTCATGACCGGGTCGAACGCATCGCTGCGGGGCTACCCCAATTGGAGTGTGTACGCGGGAAGCAAGGCCGTGCTGCCCGCCTACGCCCGGGTGTGGGTGTCGGAGCTGCGGGATCGCAAGATCCGGGTGAATGTGCTGACCCCCGGCCAGGTCGCCTCCCCGATGCTGGAAGAGGTGATGGACGAGGAGATGAAGGCTCAGTTCGAGTCCGTGATCCCGCGGCGAGAGATGGGCCGCCCTGAGGAGATCGCGTCGGCCGCGCTGTTCCTCGCCTCCGACGACTCGAGCTACGTCAACGGCATGGAGCTGGTCGTCGACGGCGGCACCACCGTGATCTAGTGAGCGACAACGGCTTTCATGCCGACTTATTGATTTCCGGAAATCCGTTGGGTCGTCTGCTTTTTCGGGTCACTGCGTAGCCGCGCCGTTTCGGCGGGTGGGCGCACCGATCAGATCTCACCAACCACGAGCACGAAGGACACGAGGAATAGCCATGACCACCTTCGCCCCGCACCGCGACACCGTGGAGTCATTCGTTGACTGCATGCACGGCGGCGCAGACAAAGACGCCCTCTCCGAAATCCTCGCCGAGGACGTCGTGCTGTACAGCCCGCTCGGCGATGAGCCAACCGCCGGCCGCGAGGCAGTCCTAGAAGCCATGCGAGGGATCGGCACGGTCGCGGCCGACCTCACCTACAAGGAGATCCTCAGCGGCGCCACCCACCACGCCGCGTACTTCCGGCTCCAGGTCGAAGACACCGTGGTCAACGGGATGGACTACATCCTGCTCGACACGGACGGCAAGATCGCCGAGGTGACCATCTGGTGGCGTCCGCTGCCGTCCGGCGTCCAGATGCAGCGCCACCTTGCGGGCCTGCTCGGCATGAAGCCCTGGGAATTGTCCACCCACGAGGAGTAAGGGGTCACCGCTGTCCGCCAAGGCCGCTGTCCGCCAAGGGGCAGCTGGGAGCTTCCCGCAGTCGGTTGCCCACCGCGACGCGAAACTCGTTGTCAGAACCCGGGGAGTGCCTGCCCGAGCCGACGATGGAGTAGTCGTCGGGCATGCGTCCGGCGGCGGCCAGCCGGTACAGGCCGGGGAACAGCTTGCACTTGGCCAGGTCGCCCGTGGCGCCGAACAGCACGAAGACGTGGGGTGGCAAGCGGTCGGGATCCGTCACGCCCGCAACCCGTAGGTCGCGCGGCGCGATCTCGACCTCTTCGGTCAGTGCCGGGTGTATCCAGTCCGGGCGATGAGCGAGGTCGTCGGCCTCTGTGGCGAATTCGATTGCCAGGGCGAGGATTTGGATGCGGCCAGCCGCCCGGGAGCCCTTCGCGCGCACCCCAAGCAAGTGGTTGGTGGCGCCGTCGACCAGACGGAATCACGATCGACGGGCGGAGCTGATGGGACTAGCCCGACTCGGCGATCCGGTCGGTGATGGCCTGGGCCGCTCTTCCCAGTTTCATCAGCTCGGCCTTCGTCAACGGCTCCACGACCAGTTCGCGTACCTTCGCGACGTGCAGGGGGGCCGCGGCGACGACCCTCCTCATCCCGGCCTTCGTGAGCTTCACCACGTTTGCCCTAGCGTCATCGGCACTGGTCCGCTTCACCACCAACCCATTGTCCGCGAGGCGTCTGACCACGTGCGACAGCCGCGATAACGAGGAGTTCGCCCTGGAGGCGAGCTCCGACATCCGCAGCGCCTTCTCGTCGGCTTCCGAGAGATTCGCCAGCACGAGGTACTCAAACGTCGTCAGTCCTGCGGTGCGCTGCAGATCACTTTCCAGGGCCGCCGGAAGCTCCATCATCATCGAGAGGAGCTGACGCCACGCACGCTGCTGATCGTCGTCGAGCCACACCGTTTCGGGTTGACGACGCTTGCGCTCGGGCCGCGTCACCGAGACGACCCGATGGTTTCCGATCGCCCAACTGTCATCCGGACCTCCTCCATCTGAAGGATAGTTCAACCGTCAACCGCTGACCGGCAATGGCTCCGTCGCGGCAATCCCGCGGCACCGGTGGGCGTCCGATCGGTGTCGAGGCGTCACAGTCTGCATCGCCGCAGGAGTGAGCCGATGGGTGTGCCGTTAGTTGACGCGTCACGTTAACGCCTGCTATGTTAATTGACGCATCAACTAATGGGCCCGTCCGCGTGAATTCGAGATTCGCGGGTGCGACCGGTCGGGTCATCGGCCTTGTGTTCGCCACATACACGTCTTCGAGGAGCCCACGTGGAGATCGCGGTTTGGATCGCGTCCGGATTGCTCGCCGCCGCATATCTTTTCGCTGGTGGCATGAAACTGCTGACGCCGAAGGAGCGCCTGGCGAAGAACCCCGCGATGGCTGGCGCCGCCGAGGCATTCTCCGCGACGGCGATCAACCTCATCGGCGGCGTGGAGGTGGCCGGCGCTCTCGGCCTGATCCTGCCGTGGCTGACCGGCATCGCGCCCATCCTGACGCCCGCCGCGGCCGTGGGCCTCGCACTGCTGCAGGTGGGTGCGGCGGTGTTTCACGGTCGACGCGGAGAGTACAAGCAGTGGCCTGTGAACGCCGTGTTCCTGGCGCTGGCGGTCTTCGTCGCCGTCGCTCGGACCTCGGAGGTCGTGCGATGACCGGCCCTTTGCAGTTCGCCGTCGTGGGCACCGGCAGCATCGGTGGGGTTCTGGCGCAACGGTTCTCCGACCACCAGGTCCCGGCACTTTTTGCCAACACGCGAGGTCCGGAGACGATCGATGTCACCGACCTGTCCCCCTCGATCACGCCGGTCACCCTCGACACAGCCCTGGATGCGGACGTGATCATCCTGGCCATACCGTTCCTTCAGGTCCGCGAGTTGGGTCGACGCCGTGCGGACTGGTCCGGCAAGATCATCGTCGACACGACGAACGCGTTCCTGGTGCCGAACTCCGCGGAAATCCTCGGCGGCCGCCTGTCGACCGATTTCAACGCCGAGGCCTTCCCCGGCGCCGCGGTGGTCAAGTCGTTCAACCAAACCGCCGCCAGGCACTTTGCCGAGAAGCGTCCGTTCGAGTTCGGAAAACGCGTTGTCTTCGTGGCCAGCAACGACCCCGCGGCGAGCGCGGTGATAGCCGGACTGTGCACCGATCTCGGCTTCGCTCCGATCGAACTGGGACGTATCGACGAGGGTGGCGTACTCATCCAAGCCCGCAACGCCCTGGTGTTGCGCAATCTCTACGAACTGCCCTCGGAACTCGAAAGGAACACGCACATGACGTCGACTGTCACTCGGGATCTCATCCCCGGTAGGTGGACGATCGACCCGGTCCACTCGTCCATCACGTTCTCGGTTCGCCACCTGGTGGTCGGTAGGGTACGTGGGCGGTTCGACGACTTCTCCGGTGCAATCACGGTGCCCGAGAATGGAATTCCGAGCGTTGCGGTCACCATAGCGGTTGGCTCGGTGAACACCGCCAACCCGGACCGCGATCAGCACCTACGGGGACCCGACATCTTCGGCGCCGAGGAGTTCCCCACCGCGACCCTCGTCTCGGTCGATATGCACGGTACCGAGAAGGACGACTGGGTACTCGTGGTTGATTTCACCCTGCGCGGAATCACCAAACGACTCCCGCTGGCGTTTTCGTTTCTCGGCGTAAGCCCCGGCATGGGTCACGGTGAGGTGGCCGGTTTCGAAGGTGTGATCAAGCTGAAGCGTAGTGATTTCGGCGTCCTGACCGACACTCCCGTGCTCTCCGGAGGTGGGCCGATGGTCGGAGACACCGTCGACGTCACCGTTTGCGTGGAGGCGGTCAAGGAACCCTCTGCGCCGACGGGATGAGGTCCGAAGCCACCGCGTGGCGTACATCGCGACTGGATCCAAGACCCCGGGCATCGGCAACATCGCCGATGTGGCGGCCCGCGCCGTCGTGCACCAGAGGACAGGTGGCGCAACGTTGTGTCCAGCCCCCCACCTGGGCCCGTTGCACTGGACGGTGTGACTGAGGGCTGCTGGCGGAACAGCGCTTGCGACAGAGCAAGTGGCGCTTACAGCACTGACTGCATTAGTTGACGTATAAAGTTGTGGCGATGAGATTAGTCGATGCATCAATCAAATATACTTTAGGGTTGCGCCGGCGCGGTGGGACTGTTCTATCCGCGGTACGCAGCGCCTGGACAGTTGTAATCGTGCGCACCCGTCTGGGCCGACGAAGCTCGGACGCCGCATGTACTACAAATATGTAGTACAATGTTGCTATGAGTGAAGTACCTCTGCGAATGCTCAACCAAGAGACCGCGAAAGTCGTGGCCCGCGTCAAGCGTGGCGAACAGATCACCCTTACGGAGCGCGGCCAGGTGATCGCTCGAATCATCCCCGCCACCACGGGCCCGCTCGATGCGCTGATCACTGCTGGCAGGGTCCAACCGGCGACGCTGACCGGCCCAGCGCCGCGGCCTACGATCCCGGCTCACGACGGTCTCGACGCCGGCGCGCTGTTGGAGCGGCTGCGTGCCGACGAGCGCTATTAGCCGGTGATCTACCTGGATACCTCGGCGTTGGTCAAGCTCGTCCGCATCGAGCCCGAATCCGATGCCTTAGCTGACTGGCTCGATGAACGCACCGACGCACCTTGGATCACATCTGCTTTGGCTGAAGTCGAGCTGGCCAGAGCCGTCCGTGCAATCGCCCCGGAAGGCTTATCTGCGGTCCCCTCAGTGCTGGCCCGCCTGGATCGGTTCGAAATCGACGAGGTCGTCCGCGCGACCGCAGCTGCCTACCCGGATCCGGCGTTACGCTCGCTCGACGCGATACACCTGGCCACCGTGCAAATCGCTGCAGCAACGGCACCGTTGACTGCCATGGTCTGCTATGACAATCGCCTCAACGACGCCGCCCGGGCCCTCGGGATAGCGATCGCCACACCCGGACGCTAATGATGAAACGAAACGAACGCCCATGCAGGCGAACACTTGTCGAGACGTTCGCCACCGCCACCGCCGCCGCCATCGCCGCCGTCCTCATCGACAACGCCATCCCGACGGCAGTGGTGGTCGCGAGCTGAACCGCTGATGGACGCTACTGGCCGTCGAGACCCGGGGGGGTAGCCGCGTTTGATGAGGTAGAACGCTCGTGGCCAGCGCAGGTCAGAGGGCCTCGCCCTCGGCCGGGATGCCGTCGCGGGTGGCGAGGTGGCGCATGATTCGTTCGTTGAGGGTGGCGAGGATGTCGAGCTCGGCTGGGGTGAACAGGTTGATGAAGTTCCGGCGGACGTCCTCTACGTGTCGTGGTGCGGCTCTTTCGATGGCGGCGCGGCCGGCCGGCAGCAGGCGGACCATGGTGCTGCGGGCGTCGTCGGGGTTGAGTTCGCGGCTGATCAGCCCGTCCTGCTGCATGCGCCGCAACTGGTGGGAGAGGCGACTCTTCTCCCAGTCCAGCGCGGTGCATAGATCGCGGGCGGTCATGCGGTCGCTGTCGATTGCCGAGAGCACCACCAAAACGTCGTAATCGGGCCCGGACAGGCCCGAGTCCTGTAGCCCTCGGTTCAGGCGGGCGACGAGCTGCCGTTGCGCGAACACGAAGGCTCGCCACGCGCGGTCTTCGGCGGGACTCAGCCAGGTCGGTTCCATCGGCCCACACTACCTCGATTGGTTGACACCTCACCCAAAGCCCGCTTATGGTTGAAGCGTCAACATATCTGGTCATCAACCAAGAGGGAGTGTTTCGTGAACGGCAACATCAGCATCATCGGCGTCGGGAACATGGCCAGCGCACTGGCCCAACGCGCACTTGCCGGCGGCAACGCAGTCGAGATCATCGGCCGCGACTCGACCAAGGCCAACGAATTGGCCGCCGCGCTCGACGGCGCCACGGTGGGGACGCCCGGAAACGCCCCGGTCGGGGACATCGTCATCCTCGCCGTGCCGTACACCAGCGCGGCAGAGGTGGTCAGCGGGTACGGGGACGCCCTGAGCGGCAAGATCGTCATCGACATCACCAACCCCGTCGCCCCCGACATGACGGGCTTGCTCACCCCCGAGGGCAGTTCCAGCGCGCAGGAGATCGCCAAGGCCGCCCCCGCGGGCGCCCACGTGGTCAAGGCCTTCAACACCGTGTTCGGCCACGTTTTGACCGCCGCCGCGGCCGAGGGCCGCTCGTTGGACGTGTTCCTCGCCGGTGACGACGCGCAGGCGAGGACTCGCGTGTCAGCGTTCGTCGAGAGCCTGGGTCTGCGCCCGCTGGACGCCGGGCCGCTGCCCATGGCGCGGGCCCTGGAGAACGCCGGCCTGTTGGAAATAAGCCTCATGAACCACGCACTCGAGAACACCAGCTTCGCGCTGGGCGTCACCGTTCTGGACTGAACGACCCTGGAAAGGGCAATCACATGCACGTTTTCATCACTGGCGGAACCGGCCATGCCGGTTCGCACATCGTCCCCGAGCTCATCGCCGCCGGGCACGAGGTCACCGGCCTGGCCCGGTCGGACGCGTCCGCGGCGGCCCTGTCCGCGCAGGGTGCCGAGGTGCGTCGCGGCAGCCTCGAGGATCTCGACGGGCTCAAGGAGGCGGCCGCGAACGCCGACGGCGTCATCCACGTCGCGCACAGGCAGGACCTGCTTCCCTCCGGCGGGATAGACGCCGTGGCCGCCGCCGAGCTGCCGATCATGCTCGCCTACGGAGATGCATTGGCGGAGACCGGAAAGCCGCTGGTCGCAGCGGGCAGTATCGGCGGCCCTGGGAACCTGGGCCGGCCGGCCACCGAGGAAGACCCGGCCCTTCCCAGCGGCGAGGAATACAAGGGCACCCTGCGGGTCCGCAATGTCGTGGAACTCGCCGTAATCGGCCTCGCCGAGCGGGGAGTGCGGTCTTCGATCGTGCGGCTTCCGCTCATCGCGCACAGCACGACCGATAGTGCCGGCTTCCTCCCGGGTCTGATCGCGACCGCGAAGGAGAAGGGCTTCGCCGGCTACCCCGGAGACGGCACGAACCTCTGGAACGCCGTGCACATCCGCGACGCCGCCTCCTTGTTCCGCCTAGCGCTGGAGAAGGGTCCGGCAGGCAAGTATTGGCACGCAGTTCAGGATGAGGGCATCCCGCTGCGCGAGATCGCCGAGGCCATTGGCAGCCGGCTGGGCCTGCCCACCGTGAGTGTGCCCGAAGATGTGCTCATGCTGCCGGGATACTTCGGGCCCCTCACGAACCTGGTCACGCTGAGTCTCCCGGCGACCAGCCTCCTCACGCGCCAGACCCTGGGCTGGGAACCCACCCAGCCCAAGCTGCTCGCCGACTTGGACAACGGGCATTACTTTCCGAACGACTGACGAACTGGGCGCGCCGGCCAATCCGCTGACATTGCAACAGGAGTAATCATGACCACCTTCGCCCCGCATCGCGACACCCTGGAGTCCTTCGTCGACTGCATCAACGGGGCCGGCGACAAAGGCGTCGACACAGACGCGTTGTCCCGTTTGCTTGCCGAGGACGTGCTGATCCACGGCCCGTTCGGCGATGATCCGGTGACCGGCCGCGAGGCGGTCGTGGAGACCATTCGATCCGTCAATGGACTGTCGTCCGACGACACCTACACGGAGGTCCTCAGCGGCGACACCCACCACGCCGCACACTTCCGGCTGCAGGTCGGAGACGCCGCCGTCAACGGAATATTCTTCGTCCTGCTCGACGCGGACGGCAAGATCGCCGAGGTGAGCATCTTCTACCGCACGCTGCCGGCCGGCGTCGCGCTGCAGCGCAACATGGCAACTGCTCTCGGGTGGCAGCCCTGGGAACTACGCACGAACGACGAGTGAGTCGGTCACGCGTGCCGTCACATGTTCCAGACTGCGACAAGGCGTTTGCCTTCACCGCTGCGTGTCGAGTCAGCCGTCGACCGCCCCCCACTCACCCGCGCGAACGCTAGTCCGGAATTCCCAAAGGCGTTCCCGCAGCGCATCAAAACGGCCCCCGGAGGGATTTCCGGGGGCCGTGGTGCCTGATGGCGCGAAGGACGACTAACTCATGCCCTGGTCGCGCTGACCAGAGTGTTGCGGGCGATCATCGGCCCGGCTTCGGTGTCCGGGCCGGGAACCGGCCGGCCGACCTTGCGGAGGTAATCGGTCAGCGGAGTGCCGACGGCGGTCCAGCCTCGCCGGCCGAACCATTCGGTGGCCGGCGCGCATTGCTCGTTGTAGACCAACTGGAAAAACGGGCGCTCTTCGGTACCTTCGGCCATCGCGGCGCGTTCTTCTTCGACCTTGGCCTCGAATTCGTCCGGATCCAGCGGGGCACCGTCTTCGACGGCGACGTGGCTGCCGTGGCCGGCCAGACCGTCCACGCCGGCGAACAGTTGCTCCTGCGCGGCGGCCGGGAGGTAGTTCAGCAGGCCCTCGGCGATCCACGCGGACGGCTTAGCGGCGTCAAAGCCACTGTCGCGCAAGGCTTGTGGCCAATCCTCACGAAGATCGATAGCGATCTCGCGGCGCTCGGCGCGCGGTTGGGCGCCGTGGCCGGTGAGCACCTCGCGCTTGAAATCCAGCACCTGCGGACGGTCGAGCTCGAAGATCGTCGTCGCGGCCGGCCAGTCCAAGCGATAGGCGCGCGAGTCCAGTCCCGCCGCCAAGATGACCACCTGCCGCACGCCCGCGTCGGCGGCCCGACGGAAATACTCGTCGAAGTACTTGGTGCGGGCGCCCTGAAAGTTGACGAAATGCTCGCCGAAGTCGGCGGTCTTCAGCGGGTGGTCGGGTTCCTTGCCGTCCAAAACGTCAGCCGCGGGACCGCCGACGGCGCGGCAGAACAGCTCCGCGTAGGGGTCGACGGCCAGCGGGTCGGGTTTCTGCGCCTCCAGCGCTCGCGCGGTTGCCACGAACAACGCCGTCGAACCGACACTCGTTGTGATGTCCCAGGTATCGCCCTCGCTACGCACCCTCCCGACACTACCCGGACGGATTGGGGCGGCCCGTGGCGGCGGCACCGCAGCGGTATCCCGCACCGCTCTGCCATTTGCACCTTTATTGAAAATGATTATCATTACGCCATGCCTTCGCGAAGCTCTCAGCTGCTCCCCGTCACCGTGCTGTCGGGGTTCCTCGGCGCCGGAAAAACGACTCTGCTCAACCACGTGCTGGCCAACCGCGAGGGCCGACGGGTCGCGGTGATCGTCAACGACATGAGTGAGGTCAACATCGACGCCGCGCTCGTCGCTGGAACGGGCTACCTGGACCGCACCGAGGAGAAGCTGGTCGAGCTGACGAACGGCTGCATTTGCTGCACGTTGCGCGAAGACCTCATCGAGTCGGTTGCTCGACTAGCATCCGCGGGCCGCTTCGATCACCTCCTGATCGAGTCGACGGGCATCTCCGAACCCATGCCGGTAGCCGCGAGCTTCAGCTGGGAATTCGACAATGGCTTCAGCCTCGGCAGCGTCGCGCGGCTCGACACCATGGTGACGGTCGTCGACGCGTCGACGTTTCTGGGCGAGCTTGCGCGCGGCGAGGCGCTGGCGGACCGCGACCTCGCCGCGGGCGACGGCGACGTCCGCACCATCGCCGACCTGCTGGTTGACCAGGTGGAATTCGCCGACGTCATTCTGCTCAACAAGACCGATCTGGTCAGCGAGAAGACCTGCGCGACGGTGGCCACGGCGCTACGGCGCCTGAATCCGTCGGCGAACATCCTGCCGACCGACCACGGCCGGGTGAAGCTGTCGGAGGTACTGGACACCGGCCTGTTCGATCCCGACCTGGCCGCACAATCGCCTGGCTGGGATCAGGAGGTCACCGACGGACACACGCCAGAGACCGAGGAATACGGCATTTACAGCGTGACGTTTCGCGCGCAGCGGCCCTTACACCCGCAGCGTCTAAATGCGGCGCTGGATCAGCTTCAGGGGTTGCTGCGCAGCAAGGGCTTCTGCTGGATCGCCAGCCGACCCGAGCTGGCGGCGATCTGGTCCCAGGCCGGACCGAACCTGGTGCTTGAACCGGCGCAGTACTGGTCGACCGCGGACTTCCCGCCGGGGCAGGAAATCGTTTTCATCGGTGTCAAGCTCGACCGCAAGCGGGTACTGGGCCTCATGGATTCGGCCTTGCTGACCGACGCTGAAATGGCCGAGGGCCCGCACCGGTGGGTCGGTTACCCCGATCCGCTGCCGCCCTGGGATGTCGTTCACTCCCACTGATCCCATGGCGACGACGGGACGATCATGACTCAGGCGCATGGCTACCGGCCGGGCGAGCACCGGTCACGACGCGAAATCGATCTGGCGATCGGCGTGCTCATGGGTGTCCGACGTTGCTCGGCGCAGGAGGCCCTGGAAGTGCTCGTAGAGGCCATGCGCGCCAGCGGGGTGGGACTCGGCGGGGTCTCTCGTAGCTTGCTCTCCGTTATCAGCGGCGACGTCGAACCAACCGCCGCCTGCGCGGCGGTAGCGCACTGGAACGCGGTGCTGGGTCTGCCTAGCGGCCGCGGCTGCTGATCGGCGTTGACCGCAAGCGATGCGGTTCAGTGGGCAGACGCCACGCCCATCGCATTGGGCCAACAACGGTGTGGACGGTTACCCACCCGGCGACTGGTCGCCGGCGCTTCGCTGCTCAGCGGGTGCCTTCAGCACCGGGTTCAGGTCGGGATGATTGCCGGCTGCCGTAGCGGCGGCGGAATTTCTCCACTTGTCCGGCGGTGTCGACGATCCGGCGTCCGCCGGTCCAAAACGGGTGTGAATCAGAGGTGACTTCAACGACGACGAGCGGGTAGGTCTCGACCCCATGGGGCGTCTGCCACTCGATGGTGCGCGAACTGGTGATGGTCGATCGCGTCAGGAACGTCGCACCCGTTGTGGCGTCCTGGAAGACGACGGGGTGGTAATCGGGGTGAATGCCCGGTTTCATGCGCGGTCTCCGTCCTGCGTGTCATGGGCAACGGTGTCTTGGGTGTTTTCGAGTGGCGCTTGGCAGGGATCTTCGTGCCAGTCGCCGAACGGATCGTCGTAGTGCATCCAGTCCTGCGGGCAGCGGAACTCGTCGTCGGTGAGCAGCGCGCCGTCGAGGGCGTCGACGATCTGCTTGGGTTGTGCCCCGCACACCAGGATGGTCATCGCCGTGTGCCGATCGCCGTGCCGGTCGTCCCACCTCAGTTCGGCGAAGGCGCGTCGTTCCGAATCGATGCCGGCCAGTTCGGCTCCGGTCAGGGCGGCCACCCATTTGCCCGCCGAACTAACCCGCAATCCGGCGCCTGCCGATTCCAGCCACATGGCGTGATCGGGCTGGCTCGCCAGCCACAGCCGTCCCCGGGTTCGGATGACTCCGTCCAGCAGCACGTCCAGACATTCGTGCAGGCGCTGCGGGTGGAAGGGGCGTCGGGCATTGAACTCGACGAGGTTGATCGCACCCCTGGACTCCAGGGGCGGCTGTCCGCCCAGCAGCGGACCGTGGGGATCGTCGCTTCGGCCTCGCCGCGCATCGCGGTACAGATTGCGCAGATCGTGCTCGATGCCGTCTGCGCCCACTCTGATGCGCGCACGCGGTGACAGGCGGTGCAGCGCGGCAGCCACGTAGGGATCGGGGCGGTTGAGCACGGCCAGGTCGGCGAATTCTGCCTGTCCGACCACCACCTGGGCGCACGTACGTCCGTCGTCGAGTTCAGCGTCGCCGAGCGCCTGGCTCAGCCACACCGATGAATCGACACAGGACACCACCGCGGCGATCGACACGTCGAGGGCCGCGGGTCCGTCGACGTACCCCGGCGCCACGCGCACTCGGACATGGTCGATGGCCGCGCAGATCGGTTCGGGTTCCAGCCACGGGGCCAGGTGCACCACGATGCGGTCGACGTCGTCGCGGCGGTGCAGCTGACGCAGCAACACCATCAGGTCGTTGCGGATGGTGCACGACACACACCCGTGCGCGAGTTCGAGCCCGGCCTCGGCTGTCGTCAGCACCCCATTTTGCAGGCTCACCATCGTGCGGCGCACCACATGACCGTCGAAGCGGTGCTCGACGACCAGCGTCCCTGGGGTGCGCAGCAGTGCGCCCACGACCGGGTCGGTGTCCGTCTGGCCCGCGACCAGGATGACGGGCGACCGCATCAGTCTCCTTATCGGTAATGATTTTCATCAACGCTGTCGGTACGGTACCGTATTCGACGGTGCTTGTCGAAAATCATTTTCAATAAGCCCCGTGAGATCGAGGAGGTTGCAACAGTGTCCGCCCATTGCCAAGTGACCGGCCGCGCACCGGGTTTCGGTAACGCGGTGTCGCATTCCCATCGCCGGACTCGTCGGCGCTGGTCCCCCAACATCCAGCTCAAGACGTACTACCTGCCGTCGGAGGGCCGCCGGATTCGGCTGCGGGTCAGCGCCAAGGGCATCAAAGTCATCGACCGCGACGGCATCGAGGCCGTCGTGGCGCGGTTGCGCCGCGAGGGGCAGCGGATCTGATGGCGCGCAACGAAATTCGCCCCATCGTCAAGCTGCGTTCCACGGCGGGCACCGGCTACACCTACATCACCCGCAAGAACCGGCGCAACGACCCGGACCGGCTGGTGCTGCGCAAATACGACCCGGTGGTCCGCCGCCACGTCGACTTCCGAGAGGAGCGCTGAGCATGGCCAGGAAACCTCAGCGGGCTCGCCGTGCTGCCCAGCCCGGCGTCAGGTCGACCAAGAAGAACCTGCTCGCCAGCCTCGGGCTCAAGGCGGTCGACTACAAGGACACCGCCGCGCTGCGCGTGTTCATCTCCGAACGCGGCAAGATCCGCTCCCGTCACGTCACCGGTCTGACCGTCCAACAACAACGGCAGGTTGCCGCCGCGATCAAGAATGCGCGCGAAATGGCGCTACTGCCGTACCCGGGGCAGGCGGCGCGTTGACGTCCGGGCACCGCGGCACCCGCCGCCCGTTCACCGTCATCGTCTGTACCGGCTGCGCGGCCGACGATGACTTCTCGGTCATCGACGAACTACGTCCCACCATCCGACGCTGTCCACGCGCCATGCTCGTCGCCGCCGCCTGCATGCTCGGTCCACTCACCTGCGCGTCTCGCCCAACCGGATGCGGGGTCATGGCCCTGGTGCAACCTTGCACCGATGACCGGGTGGCCTGCGGACCATCCCATTGGGTCGGCCCGATTACCGACAGGGCTGAGGCAGCGGCCCTGCGCGATTGGCTAGAGCTCGGGCGGTGGGAAAACACGCCAGTGCCAAGGGAACTCGGCCGGCATGAGTTTTGGACCCGCAGCGCCAGTCGAAACAATTGAGGTAAACGATCCGATCAATGGGGGTAGGCGTAGGCGTTGGCCGGGGCGTCGATGCGAGTGACCGTCGTGGCCTGCAATGTCGGAGTCGCGACTGAGTGCGGTTGCCGGGCAGCGGGTATCACTTGGCCCTCGACACGAAGCCATGTGTTGTCGGGTAACCCGGCGGCCGCGGCGGCGGCCGGCCCACGCAGATGGATGCGGGCCAGCTGCGCGTCGGCGGCACAGCAGATGATGACGACGCGACCGAGATCTACGCCCTGCGGCTCGTTGAGGACGAAGCCGGTCACGCTGATCGTCCTGTTCGTCAGCGAGCCGGTCGTGTCATGAGCCTCGCGCATCAGCACCTCCGGCAGCGACAGTTCGGGTGCGGCGCCCGGCGGTATCGGTGGAAATGCCTCATTCAGAACGTCGTTGGAGACCGCGGTCACGGATGGGGAGGCGGCCGAGGGCCGCAGCGCCGGTGGCGTCACGAAGCACAGGAGCAGGATGGGGATCACGAGCAGCCAGACGATGCCGACCCTATGAGAGTGCGCGTGGCCGTCATCACTGGTCCGCGCGCCGCCCCGGCGGATATCGCCGATGATCGCAAATAGCGCCAAGGCGATGAGCAGCACGGCCGACGCGGCCAGCCAGGGCAGCAGCCCGGGCTTGACGTAGCGGGTGAACGTGCCGGACGCCGTGATCAGGACGATACTGATGCCCACCAAGAGCAGAACGGTGTTCTCGGTTTCGCGACTCATTTACCTACCACCGATTTACCTACCACCGAGAACGAACAGTCCGACGGCACAGGCGCTTGCAATTGCCACCAGGAGCGTGGCGGGCGCGAAGCGGGCCGCGAAAGCGCGGCCGAACATACCCGCCTGCATCGCAAACAGTTTGACGTCGACGGCCGGGCCCACCACCAGAAACACGAGCCGGGGTAGGAGCGGCACCATCGTCATGCTGGCGGCCACGAAGGCGTCGGCCTCCGAACACAACGCCAGCACCACCGCCAGGGCGGCCATCACGGCCACACCGAGGATGAGGTCGCCCGCCAGGTGCGCGAACACCCACTGCGGTACCACCACGTGCAGCATCGCCGCCGCGGCGGCACCCAACACCAAATAAGATGCCGCCTGAAGGAAGTCGTGCCGGGCCGCTTCGGCGAACACCACCCATCGTGATTGGGTCGAAGCGCCCGAAGGCGGGAGCCGGCGGGTGATCCACTCCGCGCGTCCCCAGCGCGCCCACGCCCAACCCATGATCACCGCGGTCAGCAGTGAAGCGCCCATCCGGGCAACAACCATCATGGGCGCGCCGGGAAACGCCACCGCGGTGGCCACCAGCACCACCGGGTTGATCGCCGGCGCGGCCAGCATGAATGCCAAAGCCGCGGCCCCCGTTGCTCCTCCCTCGCCAAACAATCGCCGCGCCACAGGAACGGACCCACACTCACAACCCGGCAACACCGCCCCGCCGATGCCGGCGGCCAACACCGCCACCGCGGGACGGGGCGGCAACCAGCGTGCCAACCGCTCCGGCGACACGAACGCCGCGATCAACCCGCTGACTATCACCCCGAGCGCGAGGAACGGAACCGCCTGGACGAACACGCCACAGAACACCGTGCCCGCCGTCGACAACGCCGCACTACTGGCGACCCCACTTCGCAGCATCGTCGCCGAGAAGGCGCAGGCCAGCATGATGCCCACCAGGACTTCCATCGACCCGACGCGCAACCTGCGCGCGAAACTCAGCGTCGCCACCGTCTCAGTATGTCAGCGCGCGGACACCCGCACCGGAACCTGCGGGTCGCGCCGTCACGCGTCAATCATCCACGCGGCGACCGCCGACGCACACACGTCACGCATTCGCTCCTGGGATGGAAAGGGAGGCAATGCCTTTCCGCCCAACCGATGCGGATGGGCGCGCTATGCCTACGGAATGTGAGGTGCTAGCCGCCCCATTTGGCGGCTTCGGCCGTGTCGCGGGCGTACATGGCCAGCGTGTTGGAGTCATGGGTGCTGGCCA
>NZ_LZIR01000015.1 GCF_001667035.1 Mycobacterium sp. 852002-51057_SCH5723018 | reverse complement strand
ATTTGCCGTGGTGCTCGGTGTCGCAGTGGTGTTCGTGCGATGGCGGGGGCGGAGCCACCGGCGGCGGTAGCTCCACCGGCGGCAGAGCGGCCCCGGTGACCGGCGGCGGCCCGGCGGGGGGAGGAAATGCCGGCGTCGCCGGTATCGGCCGCGGCATCGGCAAAAGCCCTTGTGGCGCAGAGCCGATGATCGCACCCACCACGGTGCCGTGCGCGTCGCAATCAGAGAGCCCGTCCTCGCCCATGATGTAGTCGCCGCCCGGAACGGTGGGCAATCGCGGATTGGGGGAAATCCCGGTGTCGATCACGGCCACGGACACCCCGTTGCCGGTGCTGTACTGCCATGCACGGCTGATGTTGAGCAGGTCGAACCCGGGTGCCATCTGCGACACGTCGGGAACTTTCACCGTGATCGGCACCGAGCAGCTATTGGCACGCCGCATCGGTTGGTCCGGGCGCGGTGGCCCGTCGGGCGGCACCGCCGCCGGGTCTACCTTGGGTGGTGAAATCGCTTGGGCCGCAGGGATATTTCCCGCAAATGCGATCAGGGTCAGGGCTGCGATGATCGCGGCGGCCCGTGTGCACGCCGGTTTCACTGGCGAAGCCACGTGAACAGCCCTCCCAGCGCAGCAGCGGCCGGCAGCAACACGATCATGGCTAACACTTCAAGCCACTCCACGGTCAACCGGATCAACGGCCTGAACCGAGTGGCAGGTACCAAAAGCGCTGCGGCCAAACCCAATGCGGCGAAGGCCGCGATCAGCACCACTGGCCAGATCAGCGCGGTCTCGAGGTTTCGTGGTCCGGCCAGCGCGTACTTGACGACGCCTGCGCACACCGCGGCACATGCCCCGCACACCAGCGCGACGGCCTGGTATTTGGCGGCGAATCCGCGGCCCTGCGTGATGAAGATGCCAACCACGAGGCCTGCCACCAACAGCGCCAGCCACGCCCAATGACGCCCCGGGGCCAGTACACCCCACACCGCGACGGGCAGCAGCGCCGACACCCCGACACACAAACCCACCTGCACCGCATTGACCAACCGCGCCGAGGCGGCGATCGCGGCACCGCGGGCGGTGATGTCGGTGAGTTCGTCGTCCTCGTCTTCGGTTTCGTTCGCGCCGACCGGAGAAACCGTGTCGACGGGCATGCCCTCGCGGCGCGCGAATAGATCTCGGCCCGTGATCGATCCGAAGTGCGGTGGCCGTACCCGCGCCACCCAGAGCGCGATCGTCGGCGCCATCCGCACCAACACCAGTAGCCCGAACAGCACGCAGATCGACAGCACCTGCACCGACACGGGTCGAAACATCCGGGCGGCGGCCACCGCGGCGGCGATCCCACACATGGTCACCACCGCCGTCGCGACAGCGGTCTGCCAACGCTTGTGTGTCGCGACGCTGATCGCGATGGCACCCAGAATCACCACCACGAGCCCGATCAGCCCATGCGGGGCCCCCAGCCGCCCGGGCGGCGCGCAGGCCCCTGCGGTGGCCAGCAAAAGCACTGTCAGCCAAGCGAATCCGCTGAACATGTCGCGCCGTTGCGGCCAGCCCCAAAACACCACGACCGTCGCAACCACCAGAAGTACGCCAACCGCGCCCGCAACCGCCGCCGGGATCAGGCTGTCGGTGAAAGTGCGTTCCCGCAGCGTCAGAACCACCACCACACCGACCGCCATGGCGAGGATCGCGATCGCCGTGTGCGCTGCGGTCAGCGCCGTCACCGGCGCAAACATCCGATCACCGCCGTCGCGGCCCAGCCACTTGCCCATGGCGGCCAACGCGGTGGACAACGATTCGTATTGCGGCTCAAACGACTCGCCGTCGACCCTGGGCACCAGCACCAGGGTGTCGCCGTCTTGGACGCCGAGCTCGTCGAGGCTCTTGTTGATGTCCAGCCGCACGCCGTTGACCTTGTGCAGCTCGTAGCTGCCGGGGGGCAGCACGACGCCGTCGAAACCCTTGCGCTTCAGATCGTCGCTGAGCAGCTCGACCATGCCCTCGAAGAATCCCTCCACCGGGGTTCCGGCAGGGAACACCTGCGAGCACAGGTGCTTGTCGTAGGAAATGTTGACCGCACAGCGCGCCGGGAACGCGACCTTATGCGGCGATGTCACTGTTGCGCCCTCTCGGCACCGGCGTCGGGAACATACTTGTCGGCCAGCGCGGCGGTGATTTCGAAGAGCCGCAGCCGCGACTTCTTCTTCAACTCGTGGACCGTGTCGATGATCCCGCCTTTTGCCAGGTGCGGGTCATACGGCATCACTTCCACGGTCGCTCCGACCTTTGTGAACCGCTCGGTCAGATACGCCAACGCGTCTTTGTCGACCGCGTCGTCGGTGTGGTTGATAATCACGGTGCTGTGCGAAACCAGCTCGTGATAGCCCTGCGCGCTGAGGAAGTCGATGGCGCGCAGCACCGGACGGGACCGGTCCGCGGTGATCCCCGATATGAAAACCAGTGTGTCGGTGTTGTCCAGCACCGTCTTCATCACGGGGTGTTCAAGATCAGGGGCGGTGTCGACGACCATGACGTTGTGGGTTCGGCGCAACCGCGCCAGCACCCCGGCGAACATCGCGGGTACCAACGGCCTGGGCTGGTCCGAGGTACGGTTGCCGGCCAACACGTCCAGCCCCACCGCGTTTTGGCCGAGGTGCTCGCGGATGTCTGCATACCCTTGGACGTCGGTGTCGTTGATGATCGCCGTGTAGTCGCCGGGCGGCGACTCGTCGATCCGGTCCGACAGGGTGCCGAACCCCGGCACCGCGTCGATGGCAATCACGTTCGTCGGGCGGCATTCCCGGAACACACCACCGATGCACGCGGCCATCGTCGACACGCCCACCCCGCCCTTGCCGGAGACCAACGTGATCACAAATTGCCGCCGGATATGCCGGCGAATACGTTCCCTTAATTCACGATAATGCCGCTCGCCCGGCGATTCGCCGAGATTTATCTTATGAAACGAAATGCTGTAGATGAATTTCCGCCAGCCCGATCCCGGAGGAATTTTCCGGGGGGCAGCTAAATCGGTGATACGCATCGTATCCGATACCGAATCCCGGTGGCGCCCCGCTGGCGGATCCCCCCGCCCAAGCCTGTCTTCGTCAAACATATTAGGGTCATTCCAAGGGGTGGTCACGATTTCGATGCTAACACGATTGGCGATACGTGGTTTGCGCGATCTCTAACCCCCGCAGTGCATTACAAGTACGTTAGGCTTTGTTATTACGAAGATTGGTCGTAACGGCCGGTTTAACTGGGTCGATCAGACCACCCGGCGGTAGGAGTACCACTCCTCGCCCGCGGGCAGGTTTCGAATGAGCCGCCGCACCGCCGCGCCGATGTCGCTACGCGATCCCGGCGAGACGACCTGGTAGCGACGGCCGCCCGACGTCAGGCCTTCGACGCACAGCCGGCCGGCCGGGGTATCGACGATGGCCACTGCCGACTCCCCGATCGCAAGGCGGGCCGTGCTTTCCGGGCCGACACCGGCCTGCAGCGCCACGATCGACGCGGACGCCGAACGCGCCGGATCGGTGGCCATGGTCACTATGTGCAGCTGGTCAACGTCCAAGCGCTGGTTGAGCAGAAACGATTTCAGGCTGGCGGCGTCCCGCACGGATTCGAGTAACTGCTCGGTGTCGAGGGTGACCGGCCGCAGCGGCGCCACTTCTGCGACCCCGCACAGCCTCTCTATCTGACCGACCACGAGTTCGGAGGCCGCGGCCTCGTCCCTCGCGGTGCCGGCCGGATAGAGCCGCACCTGCTCGCCGTGACGTTCCAGGACCACCCACCATGTGGCGAACCGGCAGATGGCCGCACGCGTCGGATCGCGGCCCGGCACGTTGATGTGCAGCAGCAATCCGAGGTCGCGGCGCAAAAGCACGGTGAGCCATTCGCGGATCATCGGATCGACGTTGCCGGCTTCGTCGAGAGCGCCGCAGGCCTTCAGTTCGGCCGCGACCGGATGGCGCAGCGCGCGCTCCGGGGTATCGAGCCGCGGCAACAGTGGGCGCAGGCCGAGCTCTGGGCAGGTCTGCTCCACCCCGGTCACCGCCTGCAGCACCCACAGGCCGTCGACCGTCGTTGTCAGCATCGAGGTTCCACCTCAACCGGTCCCGACCGCGGGTTGATGGCCCCAGTGGGCACGCGAGTGCCCCTGGGGCAACGGCATTTCAGAGGAACAGGCCCCGCATGTGATTGTCGGTGCTGATCGCGCCGTCGAGCACGTGGCTGGTGGTCACACCGTGCTGACGCACCGTGTCGACGAGGCCCTGCAGTCCCGAAAGCATCTGGTTCTGGGCGTCGAAAAACCCCGCCGCGCCGTGGCCGGCGAAAAACTCTTGCAGCGCGTTGGTCAACCTGGCGGTGTCGGAATGAATCGCCTCGAGCTGTCCGGCACGAGCGCCCACGTCCGTGGCGAAATCCGCCACGGCGGCAGGGTTGTAAGCAATTAGCGGGTTCGTCATGGTCAAAATTCCTTTCGAGAAAGTCTAGAGGTGATTAAACGTTTTGGGCGCCGCCGCCGAACAGGGCCTGAAAAGCGGCCTGTGAGTCGGCTTCGTGATTTTCCATCAGGGCCGCGGCCTGCTTGAGCCCCTCGGCCAGGCGAGTCCCTCCGGTCAGGACCTTGTTCAAGTCGTTGGCGACCTCGGTGGCGGTGGCATGCGAGGCGACCACGCCCGCACCCGACCACGTCCCGGGGCTCATCACGTTTTCCTGATTCGCGAGGTAGCCCTTGGCGATCGCGATGGCCTGCTCCATGTGTTCCTGAATTTTGTCGCTGGTAGCACGCAACACGCTTGCGTCTACGACGATTGAGTTGGGCACGCTATTTCTCCTTCTCCGGCTGGCCGTTCCCCACTTTGATCATCCGGGGTGTGGGTTGCAGTGTATGGGGCCTATTCAAATGTGTCGATTCACCCTGTGAGCAGGGCAATTACTACACGCGATCATCAATAACCCGCGCCGTTGCGGGCTGTTCGGACTTGCCGTGGGAGTCGCGGTGACCTGCCGCCGCATGACCAACCGGCATACCGCCGATGGTGCTGCCACCGGCGGTCGTCGTCGTCGGTGGGCGAACGGCGTCGGCACCCAACGCCCCGCTGGGCCGCAGCCCCACCGGCCGACCGCTGGTGGTCGGCTCGAAGGCGCTCACCGGCCGGGTGAAGGTGCTCGCGGGCACGCCGGCGCCACCGAAGGATGCACCTCCACCGCCGGCGCCGGCCGATGCCCCGGCCTCCGCCGCGGACAGTCCGCTGGTCGCCGAGGCCGCCGAAATACCAGGCGCCGCACCGCCCATTCCCATGGCGCCGGGGTTGGCGAACATGCCCATCATCGACTGCAGCGGCTGCATCGCGCTCATCGGCGTCTGCATCAGCTGCGACGGCGCCTGGAGCACTTGCGGAATCGCTCCCATCATCGATTGGACCGGCCCCATAAGCGTGCTGACCTGGCTACCCATGTCTTGGCCGCGCGACGCCGCTTGACCGGCGCCCTGGGTGCCCGCCTGCGCGCCCTGGAAAGCCGAGCGCATCCCGTCGCCGGCCGCAGTTTGGGCCGCCGCCTCTCCGACCGCCGATGCTGCCTCCGCCGGCGCCGCCGGCGAGGCGCCCATAGTGGCTATCGGCGGTGGTATTGCCAGGCTTTCGGCCAGCGTCGTGAGGATTGCGCCGTAGCTGGCGCCCATCGCAGAGTTGTTCGGCCACATCACCCCGTAGTACTCGATCTCCAGCGAGGTGATTCGCGGCGTCAAACTCCATAAAACAAGGGGGTTGATGCCGTTATCGAAGGCGCACTCGGTGCGGTTGCCGATGCACTCCGGAGCAGGGCGCATGCCAGCGTTCGCCGTCTCGTACGCCGTGACCGCCGCCGCCACCACCGCCGGCTTGACGTCGACCCAGCCGGCCAACCCGTTCAGCGAAGCGTTGAGCATGGTGACGTTCGCCGCCGACGCCGCCGACCCGGCACCCATCCAGCTGGCCGTAGTCGCGACGGTGTTGATTGCCGACGCGACGCCAGAAGCGTGATGGCTGGCCCCCAAGGCGGTCCAAGCCGCCTGGTTGGCGACATGGGTCGCCACCCCGACCCCGGCCTTGAGGAGCAGATCGTTGTCTTCCGGCGTACGCGCAGCCCAACCCGGATCCGCCATACGCAGTCCCCTTTTACAGCGCTTGCGCCGCCGCGCGCGCAGCCTCGGTAGCCACGTACACCCCGGACGCGACACCCTGCGTGCCCGCGAACAGCCCACGCTGGGCGGCGTGCTCGGCGACCACACCGAGATAGGAGCCGCCGCAGGCGTTGAGCGCCGCCGAGAACATCGCCGAGTCAGGGTCACCGCCCATCGGCGTCGTGCCGAGCAAGGCCGCCGCCGCCGCCGAAGCCGCCGCCGCTGTCTCGGCACTGATCGCCGACTCCGAGCCTGCCGAGGCCAAGACCGCCTCAGGCTGTACAAACCACGACATATTTCCCTCCCGAACGTCTCGCAGTCCGGTCTACTGCGAATAATCCATAAGTCTAATGTGTGCTGGCGAGGCGTGTGTTCACTTGCTTCATTGTGCACATGTTTTATTGGCCCAGTTCGAGCCGTATCGAATTCCGCCTCTAGTGCCTTCGTTCGGCCCATCGCTTTCTTTTGTCACTGTTAGCGCATTGACCGCTCTAGGCCACTTCTGTAACGCCGGTCACTTTGACTAACAGGGCGCTGCTTCCCTAACGGGCTGAAATCAGCATTTTCACTTCAGCGGCGTCTCCGCCAACAATTCCGTGCATTACGAAATGCGCGGACTACTGCCCAAGAACGGCGGATGGTAGCCCGACCAAAATTCCTTCGATATCGCCGTCGACACCGACTAGCAGACCACGCCCTGGCGGAAGCGCTTGGGCACGGACGAACCGGTTGATCTTGTTCTCTGGGTCGTTATCCATGAATAGCTGGCCCACTTTTGCCGCCGTCTGGAACCGCATCCAAGGATCCATGGTCAGCGTCGCCCAGTTCGCGCTATTGCGGGTGGTGAATACATGCAAACCGATCTGACGGGCGCGTTCCATCAACTTCCACAACGCCGCACCGACCGGTGGCTTGGCCGGGTAACCCTGATCGGGACGCAGATCCTGGACATCGTCGATGAGGACGAAGTGCCGGCATCCCTCCCAGGGCTTGAGCGCCCGCAACTCCTCCTGGCTCAGGCCCTTGGGAGGCAGCCGGGGCAGCAACACTTGTTGGGCCAGCTCGGTGATCACCTCGTCGATCTCGTCCTGGTCGTAGGCGTACGCGCGCACATAACCCGGGGCATGCAGGTCACGCAGACCGTGCGGCGCCGTCTTGGGGTCAATCAGCGTCAGCTGGGCCTCCTCCGGGCTGAACCGGCTCATGACGGCCTCACCGATGGCGACCAACGCCGTCGTCTTACCGCAGCCCTGCCTCCCCAAAATCACCAGCCCCGGGCTCTCGCGCAGCTTCAGCGGAACCGGCCCGAGCTCGTGGCGCTCGCCGATGGCGAACGCGATCGAAAGGTCGTCTCCGCTGGGGTTTGCGGCTGCGTACTCGACGATCGACTTCAATGCCACCCGCTGCGGCAGCCGCTGCAGGCTCGCGTGCTTGGTCACTCCGGCGACCTCGGCGATGCGGGCGCCGACCTCGGTGATGCCGACAATCGTGCCGGTGGCGGGATCGGCCAGCGCCGGAACACCCACGAGCAGCTCGTGCAAGCTATCCGTCAATCCGAAGCCAGGGCGGTTCAGCGTGCGCCGCGCCGCTTCCCGCGACTCGATTGACGAGTGTCCCATCTGGCTTTCGCTCGGGTCGGCCAACCTCAATTGGATTCGTGCCGTTGCGTTTTGGAGCAGGCTCTGCCGCTGCCCGTGAATCCAGCCCCCGGCGCTGCACATCACGTGCACCCCGTACTCGGGCCCGCGGCTGCTCAGCGCGATGATCCGGTCACCCAAGACGGTGTCTTTCGAGTACAGATCGTCGTAGTCGTCCACCACGACGTAGACGTCGCCGAACGGATCGTTGGGATCGGTCCCACCCAGCCCGTCGCTGCCGACGCCGAACCGCCGCTCGCGGAAGCCGTCGAGGTCAATCTTGAGTCGCCGGAACGAATCTTCGCGCGCATCGATCAGCGCATCCATCGTGCTCAGGATGCGTTCGACGCCCTCGTGGTCCTTCGGGGAGACGATGTCGGTGACGTGCGGCAGCGATGCCGCCTGCGCGAGGGTGGCCCCGCCGATGCAGAAGAAGGTCACCCGCGCCGGCGTGTACATCGTTGCGGCAGAGCACATCAACGTCATCAAGGTCGTCGTCTTGCCGCGCTGCTTGGCGCCCACCACGATGATGTTGCTGCGCAGGGCGTCCACCGCATGCACGATCTGCCTGGACTCTTCTGGGATGTCCATGACGCCCACCGGGAACATCAGCCCCGGGTTGCGACCGTAGTCGACATGCCACGGCTTGCCCCGGTATCCAGCGACCAGGGCGTCGACGGACTCGGGGACTTCCAGTGGCTCCAACCACGGGCGGCGCGGCGCCCGGTGTGGCACGCCATGCAGTGACTCCCGCAACACGTCGACGATCTTCTTCTTCTTGAAACCATCGTCGTGATAGAGGAATTCGTCGGGTTCGGCGTCCGCGGCCGACGCCGCCTCCAACGCCGCGGAGTCGGCTTCGTCCAAGGGCTGGTATTGCCAGTTGTAGAGCCGCGGCTGGGTCAAGGTCATGTCGACGGTCTTGACCGCCTGCGTTCTCTTCGGCACCACGAACGGCGCCGACAGATAGAAGCAGCGGAACGGCTCGAGGTCACGCGGGCCGACTTTGAGCAACGCGAAACCGTTCTCTTTCGACGGCAGATGGTAGGCGGCGTCCGAACCGATCACCTCGCGGCTGTCATCGCCGGACTCGGCCCGCAGGGCAATCCGAAAGGCGATGTTGGACTTGACCTTCTGCAGCGACGACAGGTCCAGGCGTTGCCCACCCAACATGAAGAAGACGTTGGCGCCGCGTCCCTCCTGACCGATGTGGATGATCAGGTTGATCCACTTCTCGTGATTGGCAAACAATTCCAGATACTCGTCGACGATCACGAGCAGTACGGGCACCGGCGGCAGGTCGCGCCCGGCCAACCGGATCTCCTCGTAGTCATTCGCGTCGCGCGCGCCCACCGACGTAAACAACTCGTAGCGCTGTTTGATCTCGCCGTCGATGACCCTGCGCATCCGCTCGGCCAGGTGTCGTTCGTCCTTGCCGAGGTTCGACAGTGCGGCCACCACATGAGGGATGCCCATGATGTCCTGGGCCGCCGATTCGAACTTCATGTCGACGAAGATGACGTTGAAAGCTTCCGGCGAGTGCGTCAGGGCGATGCCGTAGACCAACGACAAGAAGAACTCCGACTTGCCGGAGCCGCTGGTACCGATGACCACGGAGTGGAATCCGAAGCCGCCGAAGTCTTTTGCGCGGATGATGACGTTTTGCAACTCACCGTTCGGCTTGGCGCCGACCGGGATCTCACACCACCGCTCGTCGCCCCTCCCCCGCCGCTCGGCCCATAACCGGTCGACATCCAGTTCGCGGGGGTCGCTGATTCCCAGCCCCCGCAGGAGCTCGGCGGCTCCGCTCGTGGAATCGGCGAGTTCGCTGCTGCTCGTCGGTGACCACCGCGCCATCGCGCGCGCATACCGGTAGGCCCGGTGAATCGACAGCTGGTCGGCGTGGGCGAAGAACTTTCCGCCGGTGCGCAGTAACGGGGCGGGACGGTCATCGCCTTCATCGGCATCGTCGCCATTCCGGCTGAACTTGACGGATCCGTTGGATGCGCCGTTGTCTGCCGCCGTGTCCCGCTCGCTCATCTCGTAGAGCTGGTCCCTGTCGAATCCCACTCCAATGCCGGCCCGGGAAGCGATGCGCAGCACCGTGATTCCAGCCTTGCCGACCTGGCCGACCACGCTCTCCCATGCCTCAGGGCTGCCGGTGTTGTCGTCAACGATCACCCAGTGCGGGCCCAGACCCGCCGCGGGATCGGGTTGACCGGTCTCCAGGGCCGACCCCATGGTGGTCGGGCTGGCTGCCGCCGGGGGCGTCCACTGGCCGCGCTTGCCCTTCATGTGCAACTCGGCGCCTAGCGTCCCCTCCAGCTCTTCGGGTGTGGCGAAGACCAGCCGTCGCCACCCGCACGCATCGAACAGCTCGTCGTGCAAGTTGTGTGGCAGCCACACCATCCACGACCACAGCTCCGGGTTGCGCGTCACCACCATCAACTTGAGATCGCGGGGATTGTGAAACACCGCCAGCGAGCAGAGCATCGCGCGCATCAGCGACCGGACCCGGTTGAGATCCTCGCCGACGAAGCTGAACCCGGGCGCCGAGCGCAGGTTCACCACCTTGGCGATATCGCGAATCTTGCGCTGCTCCAAGATGAAATCGCGCAGGGCCTGCCCGGTGACGGGCTCCAGCTCCTCATCGGAGGAAATGTCGGGCCAGGTCACCGACAACACGGAATCCGGAGCGTGCTGCACCCCGGTGCCCAGGCGTACCTCGAGGAAATCGACATCGCTGCGCGAGCGCTCCCACATCCGCGGGCCGCCGATGATGGCGCCCAGTCCGCGTGGATCGGAATGCAGTGCCTGCTGCCAATTGCGTTGCGCGCACACCGCGGTCTGAATCTCGTCCCGGGTGACGTCCAGGTCGCGAAGGTACCGGCGCCGCCCCTTTTCCAGCTCACCCCAGGTGATCTTGCGCGCGCGCCCGAGTCGCCCCGAAAACGCCAACATACTGAACGCGCCGATTCCCATCAGCGGGAAAAAACCCGTCGACAGGCTGCGTACCCCCGAGACATACAGCATGACGATGGTGCCGATAAGCGCGACGATCAGCGCCGGCACGCCGATCATTACCCAGATGTTGCGCGGCTCGCGTTCCGGGAGCGCTATCGGCGCACTCGGTGCCACCCGAACGGGTTTCGGCGGCTGGATTTTGACCCGGTTGATCGGGAACGCTCGTTTAGACATCTTCTCGCCCTCCGCCAATGACCATCCGTTAGCCCCCCGCCTTGGCCGACGTCGTGAGCACGGCCGCCTGCCCGAGCACCGGGACGGTGTCACGCGCCACGAGCGCCGCTTGTTGCGACAGCGCCGGCCCGGCGGCAAAGGTGCGCAGCAACGGCCATGGCGCCTGCACCGCCGTCGCGGGATCAAGGCCAAGCGCACGCAGCGTCGAATCGTCGGAGGCGATGCCGAACCGCACCCCGTTGTCGGCCACCCAGAACAACGATTCCCTTGAGTCGCTGGTAATCACACCGCTTGTCGACGTCACGAAGTTCGCGGCACCCGGTAACACCAGCACCTGATTGGCCACGACGGACGCCGGGTCGCGGTCGTCGCGCACGAGACGCACGATCCGGTTATCCATGGACGACGGAACCGGAAGACCGCGGCCGTTATAGACCACCACCCGGGCCTGCGGGTCGGTCGATGCCTTCTCCCAACTCACGCAAGTCGTTGGATTCGCGCCGGAGTCAACGAAATTCAGATGACCGGTCGGGTAGTAGTCGACGGGAAGCGAATTTACTTCCGGGATGTTGACGAGCACGTCGGGAGTGACCGTGCGCGGCGTCGTCGACCCGTACGAGTTGGCGCTGCGCAGCAGATCGGCCACGAAGCCGCCGACCTTTTGCACGCCGTCGGGCAACAAGACGTAGAACTGGCTGCCGCCACCGGCCGTCTGCGCCTGCAGCACCGCGCCCACCTGAGAACCCGGCAGCCACCTCGACGGCGTGCCGGCGTCGGGCACCTTGGGCACGCGCAGCGGCTCTGTCGCGGGCATTGCGTCGAAGAGTGCGCGCGAGATCTCTACGGGGACAGTGGTTCCCGGGTCAAGTCCCAGGCTCAACGTCACGGCCCGGTCGGCGGGATCGACCCGCGAACGTTTGCCACCCCAGATCACATAGCTGGCACCTTCGAAGGTCACCAGTTGCGCCGCATCCTTCGGCATCGGCGTCGCCCGACCGCCCAGTAGTTGGCCAGCGATCGATGTCACCACCGGCTTATCCGCGGTGCGCGGCCGGCCCGCCGTGTCGCAGACCGCCCACGCGGACACGGCGCCCCGGTTCACCGGCATCGCCGCCGGCGCGCCCGGAATGCCGACCAAGGGCCCGGTCGGGTACTTGGCGATCTCGGCCGGTTTCACCCACGTCGGTTGCCCTGCGGTGCCCGTGGCCAGCCGCGCCGAGGTCAAATTCAGCGCCGGATACAACCGGCCGTCGATGCGGGCGTAGATCGCACCGGATTCGCGGTCGCCGATGATCGCCGAATCTCCCACTACGCCACTCGGTTTGAGCACATTGAGCAGGACCATCCAGCCCGCAGCGATGGCAACCAACACCACCGACAGCGCCAGGGCCGCGGTCTGCTTGCGGTCGTCGTGTTTCATGCGCACCGAGAAACGGGTCGTCGCTGCGCGCAGCCGCCGGTTGTAAAACAGGTGGCCCGAATTCTGGTCGCGGTTCGACAAACTCAATGGCATCGCTCAATAACCCCTGGGTGCGCGGCGGGGATCCGCTTGCTGAATCCGATTGGCCAAGTTCGACGCGTCGGCGGCGACCCCATAGTGGCCGCGCGCGTAGTTGATGAAGGCACACGCTTGCGCGACCAAGTCGTGGATGCTCGTCGACGTCCCGGGCTCGTGGTAGGCGGCGAAGGTCGGGGCGATGAACTGCCAGGCGCCCTTGCTCGGTGTGCCCCTGGCCGCATTGACATCCCAACCGTTTACGGCGTTGGCGTCGTAGTTCGACTCACGGCGCGCCACCAAGTCCATGCCGCGCTCCCACCGGGCACGCGCCACGGGGTCGTGAATGCCCTTGATATCCAAGGCTTTCCGGATCGCGGTCAGCACCGCGGCGTGCCCGGTGCCGACGGGGCCGCGTCGGCGTGGGTGCGTGTGCAGGTACCGCAGGCGCCGCAACCGCTCCGTCAAGACGCGCGCGCGTGCCCGGGAGCTCACGATGTGGCCGTGTTGTGTGCGCAACCGGCCGGCCATCCGGGCGATCGCGTCCCGACGGCCTATTGGCGTATCGGCCCCCGGTATCGCATCGGCCACCGCGGCGTCCAGATTGCGGCGGGTTGCCACGAGCCCGTGCGCGCGTTCGGCCCGCGCTCGCGCCAGGAGGGCGGCTAGGGCGCCGTCGGTATTGGCCAGGCGTCGCAGCCGCTCCGTCGAAGCGTGTGACTGGGCCGCCACGATCGTGGGCAACTGGCCGGTCGTTCGACGTATCCCGTCGGCGCGGCCGTATGTCTGCACAGGTGTGTCACCGAGGCCGGCACCGGCGTCCTCGCCGACGAACAAGCCGTGGCCGCGGGACAAGGCGGCCACCACCTGCGCCATAAAAGGATCAGTCAACGACGCCCCCGCCGTAGTTGCGATCGAAATCGCCCTGCGCTTCCTCGCGCAGCGCCTCGAAAACCCTATTGAGTCGATCCATCAGCTCGCGGCACGTGTAGGAGGTCGTCACGTGTGGGGCCAACGACAGCCCGGTCAGGCGCCCGTCGGAATTGCACACCGCATAGATGTCGCCGATGTCAGCGGTAAAAGTGACCGACTGTTGCGCGGCCAGCACCGCCTCCCACTTCTCGAAATTCTCCTTTAAGTCGGCCAGGACCTGATCGACCAACTCCTTGTCCGTTGCGGGGACCGGCCGCGCCTCATGCATCTCACCCATTAGTGGCACCTTCTGGCCCGGGGCGCGGAACGGTGCCCGCCGCGGCAAGGGCCGATGCCTCTGCGCCGCAGGGGGTTTGGGGAAGACAGACGTGATCCACGCCGGTCAGCTTCCCTCCATCGAGCCGACCGTAGTTGTGTACCGGCCACACGGTTATGACATTACTGCCGTCGGCGGGGGGCGACTACTCACTTTTTTGGCGGTGGTGACAAGTCGCAAAATGTCAATTCAAGGCCCATTGGAAATCGAGGTTTTCAGCGGCTGGCGGCCTGGATTATTCCTGCGCCTCTTCGTCTGACGGGACGATCACAATCCTCCGATTGGGCCTTGTGACGACGGGCGGCTTGCCCTCCGTGGACTTCGTGACAGGGACGCTCGGCGGGACCGTCAAGCGGCCCTTGACCGGCTGGCCGTTGGGAACGCCGGGAACGGTCAGCCGCTTCTCTGTCGGCTTGTCCTTGCTTCCGCCGTCGGCCCCCGCTCCCATCGCTCCTGCGGGCATCATCGGCATCCCGGTCATGCCCATCGGCCCTGTCGGCGCCGGCGTCCCACCGGTTGGGGTCGCCATCGTCGGCCTCACAGCCGACGCCGGTGTCGTGGGCGGTGACGACGTCGGTACGGGCGGCGGACCCATGTAGCCCGTCGGCGTCGTGCCGCCACCGGCGCCGATGCCGCCACCACCGCCGCCGCCGAGTCCGGCCACACCGGTGCCGGCGCCGCCCAGGGCGGACTCCTCTCCGGACATCCCGGTCAGCGCGGCCTCGGCCGCTCCGCCGCCTTTCGCGGCGCTCATCAGCGGTTGAATAGCGCTCTCCGCTGCCTGCATCGCCTGCTGCGGCATCTGGGTGAGCGGCCCCATGATGCCGCCGATCGCGCCCGTCAATGCGCCTGCGATCCCCGACGCCATCTGCGGGATCATCTGTGAGAGTTGCTGGAACTGCTGCGATGAAGCTTCCTCGTGGGCTGGGAACTTCTGTGCGGCATCGGCGGCACGCGCGCGGCGGTCCGCATCGGCCTGAGCGCTGGCTGCTTGGTCACCGGGGACGCCGAGGTTGCCGGCGGCCGCGACTGCCGCCTGACCTCCGTCAGCCAGCGTGGTCCCTGCGGGAGGAATACTGTTCGGAGTTATCTGTGGGGGTGGTGATCCTCCAGACGCCGCGATATAGGTCTCAGGGCTCGCCGCGATTTGGGACCCACCCGTGATTTGGGGTCCACCCGTCATGATCCCACCTCAAACCTCGTAGGTAGCGCAGCGTAAGCGCATTCTCGCCTGCCATCAGGCTAACTTTCCCGCTGCCAGTCGAGCCACGTCCTGGTGAATCGCATCGTAGGTCGCGCGCCGCTCGATAGGTAGTCACCTCAACTTCGCCGAAACCGCTTCAAACCACGCGATGTGGTACATGGCGAGCCATTCGTGGCCCTCGATCAGGGCGTCGATGGCCGCCAGGAGCATCCAGTCGGCCACCGGCCACAGGTTATGAGGGTCCTCTAATGCCTTCTTGTACGCAGACCGTTGCTCCGAAAGCAGCACCTCAATCTCGTTCTCGGTAACCCCTGTTCCTCGGGTCGCTGCCAGCGCCAAAGTCTGGGCGACGCGTGGCAACCCGTCGCGGCGCCGCGCCGCTTCGACGAGGGTCGGTCCAAGCTCTTCCACCTCGGGTCCAGTGCGGGCGACACGATCAGCGGTGAGCTGCGGGTCATCGGGTCCCGGCTTGGTGATAAACCCGTGTGGTTTGTGCACCGCGGTAGCGGTGACGGTGCCTAGCAGATCGACCACGCTTGCCTCGGGTCGCCGTAGCGCCGGCTCCAACAGTCGATTCACGCCGACGGGAACCTTCACATTCGGGGGGATCCACCCGCACCCGATGCCGCATACCAGGAGAGTTGTGCCATCGTCGCGCAGGCCAGCGGCCCAGGAAAGTTCCGGCGCCTGGCGAGCTACCGCATCGACAATGCGCTGTAGCCTCTGCTGTTCCGCAGCTCGGCTTGATACGTCACCCGCCGCGGCGCCGGTGGCCGCAGACAGCGCCGCGGTGCCTGCCGGCGCACCCGGGCTTGTCCCGAGTTGGCCGGGCGAGGTGCGCTGGACGGTAGACATCATTGGGCTACCGGCTGACGGCGATGTCGACGGCGACGGCGCTACCGGTGCCCCTGACACCGGCGCTGTCGGCGCCGATACCGAAGGCGCCGCGGCCACCGGCGGCCGCAGATCTGAACCGTAGACAGGCAATGGGCCCGCCGGGTTTCCGACCACCGGAGTCATTGTGGCGGATACCGGTCCACCTGCTATCGGGGTCGCTATCGGCACGCTTCCACCGCCGGGCGACGCAGCGGGAGCACCCGATCCCCCCGAGACCGCTGCCGACGAGCCATGGTCAGCGCCGGCGGATTCGATCCCGCTGGTAATGGCCGGTGCGGATACCGGTGGGACAACGGGCGCCTGCGGAGGGGGAGCTGACGCAGCCCCGGTCGCATTCATCAGCCCTTCCGACAACTTATGTACACCGGCCGCAGCTGGCTGACCGGTCACCATCCCCTGAGCGAATGAGTTGCCCAGTTGACTCGGCGAAGCCCCACCCAGAGCAGCAGCTGGTGAGAGACCGCTTCCCGGTAGCTGCGAACCCAAGCCAGGGGCGCCTGGGATATGCGCTCCGCCAGCGGCCGCCGGAATCGGAGCGCCACCGCCGAGGACGCCGGAGGGACTCGACCCGCCGCTGCCGCCGACTGCGCCTTGCATACCCGGTGGGCCGCGATCTCCCGCGTAGCTGGCAACAGCACCGTGCCCATGCAGCCCCGGTGAACCCGCGTCGTCAGCGCGGCCGACGCCCGCATGTACGCCACCGCCGGCACCATGCACGCCAGGAGCGTCGCCATCACCGACAGGGGCTTTCGGAGGACCATCTGTGCTTAAACCCTGACTTTGAATGAACTGCTGCGCTGACATTCCCGCGCCTTCGACCGTGAGGATCTTCTGGGTAGCGTCTGTCAGGGTCGCGACCGCGGCGCCGGACTTATGAGCGGAGAACCCATTAGCCTCCGCAATTAGCTTCTCAATTTCTGCGGCCTTAACGACCATCGGCGCCTTGGAATTCTCGATATTGGCGATCTGTTGGTTATAGTTATCGGCGATATCCCTGAGGCCTTCGCGCAGGTTGTCTATCGCATCCGCTGCTTTTTCGAAAGCCTCGGCTTTCACCTTGTATTTCTCGGCTAAATCAAGGTGCTGCTTTTCACCCTGTTGGAAGCGCGCGACCAGATCGTCAGCTGTATGCCCCTTGTTTACGGAAGCCAGCACCGTCCACTGCCGATGCAAATCTTGTGCATACTGTTCCTGCTGCTGTTGTTGCATGCTCCAATGTTGAGCCCCAGCTCGAAGTGTCGATGAGGGCTGCGGCCACCATGCGCCGATGAGGGCCACCGTGTACTTGCCCGCTGGCAGGTCCCCGGCCACAAGCACCCCTCCTTAGAGCCACATTCCGCGTTACCGCCAAAATCGTCGAGCAATCGTCCTATTCTAGGCAATTCGCTGACACGACAGCACTATCCCCGTGTTGCCTATGGACAGATTTTCGCCATAGCAGCATTCGCTTTAGTTATTTCGTCAATTGTCGACTGATACAGCGGCGAGGAAACATCTGTGTCACTGCTTACCGCGTTAGAAGTGCGGTAGGCTGAAGCCAACGCCCGCGCGGCATCTCGATCATTCGCATCCAGCGACGGATTCGCCGCCGCCGCATCGAGCATCCCCGCGCCATTTATTAATGAGATACGCGCAAGAGCCGTATCCGACACATGCGTATCCACATTGACCGAGTGGGCAGCGAGATGATATGCCGAGCAAAGTTCCTTTTTAGCGCTGGCGATCTGCTCGGGGGCGAGGGTTGGCGAAGGGCTTGTTGCGATCGAGGGCGCGCTAGCCCGACTCCCCGTGGGCCGAGTCAAGCTAATGATTCCAACGACTAGCGCGGTCAGGGCGATCAGCCCGACCACAGCCAACGCAAAAACGAGGCCTCCATTCGAAGCACGGCGGCCGGGTACAGCGGGCGGAGTCCACTGCGCCGTCGGGGGCGGGTGGGGATTCATCACCCAATTAAGGCTAATCGTCAACACGGCAATGTCACTTCAGACCAGCGCCTCTGGCGCGTCCTGCGTGCAGCTTTCGGCGATCTGGGTTTCACCTCCGCGTACATCCGCTCTTGGATTAGGTGAAGCTTCCCGCGGAACCCAGCTCGGCTCGCAACCACCACGAGTCTGAGACGCTTCAGCCTCCCGGCCCGCGATGACGGTGCCCCGTCGTCGCGGGACGCGCGGCTTCTGGGTCAAGCCATCCGCCGATGCCGTATTCGCCGCGGTGCCGTGCGGTCATGCCGTCGTGCTGCAACGCGTCGCCGTGGCCGGAGACTACGTCGCCGATGCTAAACAACGACTCCGACCCCTCGTCGAAGTAACGCAGGTGGTCGAGAACCGGATTCTGGCCCGACACCTCGGCTTTAAAGCGCGTGGAGCCGTAACCGTCGACGGACGGGTCGTCGCCGAGGCCGCCGAAGCTCGGACCGAAGAGACCTGGGCCGGTCACCTGACCGGGCGTCCACGTGACCACATCGCCCGAAGCCGCCCCGACATAGAGGTGCCCACCAGGCGAGAGATGAAAGTCGGCCGCCGAATGGGCCAGGTCGGTACCCGGTGAGCCGACCAACACAACGTCGTTCGCGCGCATGCCGTAGCCCGCCACGGCATCGGAGACGACGGTCGATCCGTAGGAGTGGCCGACCACGGTCATGTGAGTCGGCGCGCCTTGGTGGGTCACCGCCAAGGCGTTCACGTCGGCGGCCAAGGCCTGTGCGCCGGTGCGAGCCAAACTCGGTTCCCGCAGTCCCGGGTCATACCAGCCGTCGGGGGCGTCGTAGCCCAGCCACAGCACCACCGCGGTTTCCTTGCCCCAATCAGCGCGGGCCGACTCCTGATACAGACGAGTGCCATCGGTTTTGGCGAGCGTTCCCTCGCGCACGCCGGTACCCGCACCCTTCACCAAGACCGCGGTGTTGGCCGCGATGTCGGGATTGCCGATCGCGATGGCCGCGGCGCCCTCACCGCCGAAGGCCTCGGGCTGATACTTCAACAGGAACACGCGCGAACGTTCCTGCTCGCCCGGCGCCTCTAGTCCCTGCTGCGCGCGGCGGGCATTGGTGTAGCGGGTGACCGCCACCGCGGTCAGCCCGTACCTTCCCGGATCGCCGAGTACGTCGCTAACAGATACCCCTCTCGAAGCAGCGAGGACTTGCACCCGCCGAAGGTCGTCATTCATCACCGCCTCGTTGACCCGATCGCGAACGACGACGGGAACACCGTTGAGATTGCCCAGCTCCGGCGGATGGCCGGCGATCATTCGGCTTTGTTGCTCGGCGCTCAGCGTCGTCCACCATCGATTGACGTCCTCGGCGCTGGTTGCCGCCCCCGGGAGCAACACCGGCTCTTCGGCATTTGCCGGCTCCGGCGCGTCCACCCCTTGAATCGCCGTGGGGTCGTAGCCGTCGGTGCGCAAAGTGGTCAACGAGCTCCGCAAAAATTCCGAGTAGCCGCGGCGTTGCGCCCGAAGCTGGTCGAGCGCCGACACCGTGTCGTCGATGGCCTGCTGCTCCAGCGCGCGGATCAGCGCGTCGACCGCCGCTCGGTCTTCCGCGGTGAGCTCGGCATCCCTTTCAAGATCCAACGCATGCCCGAGCAGGGAGTCCATCTGAAGCAGTTGGGTCTCCAGAGTCGAGATCGACGCTGCGCCCGCGCGCTGCGCCTCGGCCAACGCGGCAGCGATGTTTTCCAAGCCGACCCCGATCTTGGGCAGTTCCATCGACTGGGCCCCGAGCGACCCGATCGTGCGCTGCACTTCGGCTGAATCGTTGATGGGGTGCTCACCATCCACCCGGTTCCAGGACGCCTCGAAACGGCGGCGCGCCTCGCCGAACGCCGCAGCGGAATCGGCGGTGCATCGGCCGGCATCATGAAACGCCTGCGCTAAATCGGAAATCTGCGCCGGCCGTCCAGCTTGCAGGCTTTGGTCAATCGCCCATGGGTCGCCGCCGGCCTCGGCTATCAGATGCGGACGGCTGATGTATTGGAACTGCATCGCACCGCCCGCATTTCTGCGGCGTTGCGGTCATCCATGTCGACGAAACCGGTGGCGGCGTAATGCCCCTTGCGGCCGACTTCCGTCAGCGTCTGTTGGTGGCCCTGCAGGCTTTTGACGTGCTGAGCGTGCGCGGCGGTCACCGCATCGTGAAACGTGTCGGCCGCGGGAAACCCGCCGAACATTCCCGATAGCAGCGGTCCCCGCGACAGCTGGTCTGCCCCGTCGCGTGCAAGCCCGCCCGCGCGGTGCGACTCGTCGGCCCCCGAATGCAGCAAGTCAGCGTCGACGAACATCGCCGCCTCCTTCCCGACTCGACCGCACTGAATTGCCGCCAAAGCTAACCAACGCGCGGTCGCTCTTCAATTCACTCTGCCTCATAAATTGCTGGCCCCATCCGCCAATCCGTCGCCGTTGGTATCGGTCAGCTTGACGTCCCACTTGCCATCGCCATCGGCGTCGACGTAGCCCGTCAGACCGCCGTCGCCGTCGCACAGCACCCGGTCGGCCAGACCGTTGCCGTCGGTGTCGAGCAGCCGGTCGTTGGCCTGCCCCACACCGTCGAAGTCGACCAGCGGTCCGCCGGTGTGCTCGACGCCATCGAGCCCAAACCAGCGCAATTGGCCGCCCCGGTCGACGGCCACCGCCCACGTCCCGGATCCGTCATCGGTGAAATAGGCCTCCGGGGTGCCGTCGTTGTCCAAGTCGAGCACAGCGTGATCGGCCAACCCGTCCCCGTCGAAATCCGCCAAGGCGTCGTCCCGCATCCCGTCGCCGTCGAAATCCAATCCGATCGCGTCGAGCCGGCCGTCACCGTCGAGATCCAAACTCGGCTGGCCATGCCAGATGGCCGCGGGGCCACCGTCACTAGCAAGGCAATAATCCATGCCTTCTCGGACGCTTGGCCTCCGCTAGCGGTTCCCGCGCGACCGCCACCAGTCCAGCAGCTCGGCGGTCGCTTCCTCGGTGGTCAACGGCCCGCGGTCCAGCCGCAGTTCTTTCAAGAAGCGCCACGCCTCCCCGACCTCGGGGCCGGCCGGGATGCCGAGCAGCTGCATGATCTGGTTGCCGTCCAGATCCGGACGTACCCGCGCCAGATCCTCCTGGGCGGCCAGCTCGTCGATGCGCGCCTCGAGCCGGTCGTAGTTGGCCTGCAGGCGGGCGGCCCGGCGCTTGTTGCGGGTCGTGCAGTCGGCGCGCACCAGCTTGTGCAGCCGAGGCAGCAGCGGTCCGGCGTCGGTGACATAGCGGCGCACCGCGGAATCGGTCCACTTGCCGTCGCCGTAGCCGTGAAACCGCAGATGCAGATACACCAGCTGCGAGACGTCGTCGACCATCTGTTTGGAGTACTTCAACGCCCGCAGCCGTTTTCGGGCCATCTTGGCGCCGACCACCTCGTGGTGGTGGAAGCTCACGCCGCCGTCCGGCTCGTGCCGCCGGGTGGCGGGTTTGCCGATGTCGTGCAGCAGCGCGGCCCAGCGCAGCACCAGGTCGGGCCCGTCGTCCTCCAGCGCGATGGCCTGGCGCAGCACCGTCAGCGAATGTTGGTAGACGTCCTTGTGCTGATGGTGTTCGTCGATGGCCATCCGCATGCCGCCCACCTCGGGCAGCACCACCTCACCCATTCCGGTCTCCACCAGCAGGTCGATGCCGGCCACCGGGTCGTCGCCGACCAGCAACTTGTCCAGCTCGGCGGCGATCCGCTCGGCGCTGATCCGCTCCAGCTGCGGGGCCATCTCTTCGATCGCCTCGCGCACCCGCGGGGCCACGGTGAAGCCGAGTTGCGACACGAACCGCGCTGCACGCAGCATCCGCAAGGGGTCGTCGCCGAAGGAAATCGACGGTGCCGCCGGGGTGTCCAGCTCCCGCGCGCGCAGCGCCGCCAAACCGCCCAGCGGATCGAGGAATTCGCCCGGACCGCTCGGGGTGATGCGCACAGCCATCGCGTTGGCGGTGAAATCGCGGCGCACGAGATCGTCGTCGAGGCTTTCGCCGAAACGCACCTCGGGTTTGCGCGACACCTGATCGTAGGCGTCGGCGCGGAAGGTGGTGATCTCCAGGCGGTAGTCGGCCTTGCCGACGCCGACGGTGCCGAATTGAATCCCCGTGTCCCACACCGAGTCGGCCCACCGCCGCAGCAACTCTTGGACCTGCTCGGGCCGGGCGTCGGTGGTGAAGTCCAGGTCGGGACTGAGCCTGCCCAGCAAGGCATCGCGCACCGAACCGCCGACGAGGTACAGCTCGTGGCCTGCGGTGTCGAAGATCGAGCCCAGTTCCCGCAACACAGGGGCGTGCCTATTGAGGGCGACTGCGGCGGCGGCCAGCAGCTCGGCATCCTGGGCGGCTTCAGGCACGTTCGATCAGCGTAGTCGGATCGGTCGGGTGATCGGCACGCCGCGTCCCACCCGCCCCGCGAGCGGCGAGTATCTCAGGAAGATGGACCCTTGCCAGCTACTATCGCTTGGGTGTCGGACGGCGAACAAGCAAAACCACGTCGACGCCGAGGACGGCGCCGGCGTCGTGACGCCGCCGCTGCGACCGAGAACAACAAGGACGTCCAAGCGGCCGGTGACTCGGCGGCCATCAAACCGGGCCGATCCCGCTCGCCGCGGCGCGTGCCGGAGCGGCTGCGCACGGTGCACGAAACATCGGCCGGGGGGCTGGTCATCGACGGGATCGACGGGCCGCGCGACGCGCAGGTCGCGGCGCTGATCGGGCGCATCGACCGGCGCGGGCGGATGCTGTGGTCGCTGCCCAAGGGCCACATCGAGATGGGCGAGACCGCCGAACAGACTGCCATCCGTGAGGTCGCCGAGGAGACGGGTATCCGTGGCAGCGTGCTGGCCGCGCTCGGACGCATCGACTACTGGTTTGTCACCGACGGGCGCCGGGTGCACAAGACCGTGCACCATTACTTAATGCGCTTCTCGGGCGGCGAGCTGTGCGACGAGGACCTCGAGGTCGCCGAGGTCGCCTGGGTGCCGATGCGGGAAT
The DNA here is from genome assembly GCF_001667035.1 of Mycobacterium sp. 852002-51057_SCH5723018. Taxonomy (GTDB): domain Bacteria; phylum Actinomycetota; class Actinomycetes; order Mycobacteriales; family Mycobacteriaceae; genus Mycobacterium. The sequence continues at coordinate 2,297 of NZ_LZIR01000015.1, read as the reverse complement.
TGCCGTCCCGGCTGGCCTACGCCGACGAACGCCGCCTGGCCCAGGTCGCCGACGAGCTGATCGACAAGCTGCAAAGCGACGGCCCGGCCGCGCTTCCGCCGCTGCCGCCCAGTTCGCCGCGGCGGCGCCCGCAAACGCATTCGCGCACCCGCCATTCCGACAAGCCCGTCACGGGCCGGAAGAACGGCCACGGGCCGGGGCCGTGATCGCGCCGCGACTCTGCTGGACCGGATTGTTGCGCCTGGCCGCGGTGGTCGGCATCGTGGCCGGTTTCGCGGTGCTCACCGGGCCTGCGGCGCCGCGCGCGGACACCGGCGAGCCGGGAGACACCCCGTTTCTCCGCGTCCGCATCGACCAGGTGACCCCGGACGTGGTGACCACGACCAGCCCACCCGTCGTCACGGTCAGCGGGGTGGTGACCAACGTCGGCGACCGGCCCGTACGCGACGTGATGGTCCGGCTCGAGCACGCCTCGGCGGTCACCGCGTCGGCGGCGCTGCGCACGTCGCTGGACGGCAGCACCGACCAGTACCAGGCGGCCGCGGACTTCCTCACGGTGGCGCCCGAACTGCAGCGCGGCCAGCAAGCGGGCTTCACGCTGACGGCCCCGCTGCGCTCGCCGGCCAAGCCATCCCTGGGCGTCGACAACCCCGGGATCTACCCCGTCCTGGTCAACGTCAACGGGACCCCCGACTACGGCGCCCCCGCCCGCCTCGACAACGCGCGGTTCCTGCTGCCCGTGGTCGGCGTGCCACCCGACCGCGCCGACGACCTGGACTCCGCCGTCGCGCCCGACACCTCCAAGCCCGTGTGGATCACCATGCTGTGGCCGCTGGCCGACCGACCCCGGCTGTCCCCCGGCCTGCCCGGCGGCACCATCCCGGTCCGCCTGGTCGACGACGACCTGGCCACCTCGCTGGCCAAGGGCGGCCGGCTGGACATCCTGCTCTCGGCGGCCGAGTTCGCCACCAGCCACGACGTCGACCCCGACGGCGCCGTCGGCCGCGCGCTGTGCCTGGCCGTCGACCCCGACCTGCTGGTCACCGTCAACGCGATGACCGGCGGCTACGTGGTGTCCAACTCCCCCGACGCCCCGGCCCAGCTGCCCGGCGCCCCGACTCATCCGGGGACCGGCCAGGCCGCCGCCACCGACTGGCTCAACCGGCTGCGCGCGCTGGCCCACCACACCTGTGTGGCGCCGCTGCCCTACGCCCAAGCCGACCTGGATGCCCTGCAACGCGTCAACGACCCGGGCCTGGGCGATATCGCCACCAACGGCGTCGGCGGCATCGTCGACCGCATCCTCGACGTGCCCTCCGCGCGCGGCGCCACGCTGCTGCCCGACGGCCCATTGACCAGCCGCGCGGTCAGCCTGCTCAGCGGCAACGACGGCACCGTCGCCATCGCCGCCGGCGACCTGTCCGCCCAGGATTCCAGCAGCGACGCGCCCGTCAGTGTCGACACCGCACCCCGGCGTCTGTCTCCGCAGGTGGTGATGGCGCCGTTCGACCCGGCCGTCGGGGCCGCGCTCGCCGGCGCGGGCAGCAACCCGGTCGTCCCCACCTACCTGGATTCCTCGCTGTCGGTGCGGCTTTCGCACGACTCCGACACCGCCCGCCGCCAGGATGCCCTGGGCTCCATCTTCTGGCACCCGCTGCAGCGCGACGCCGCGCCGCGCACGCAGCTGCTCGTCCCGCCGGCCACCTGGAACCTGCAAGCCGATGACGCGCAGGTCATGCTGACCGCGCTGGCCACCACCATCCGTTCCGGGCTGGCGGTGCCGCGGCCGCTGCCGGCGGTCATCGCCGAGGCCGCGGGCCGCAACGAGCCGGGCGATCGGCCCGCCGCCTACGACTCGGCGCGCGGCCGCTTCAACAACGACATCACCGCCGGCATCGCCGGGCAGGTCGGCCGGCTGTGGGGCCTGACGTCGGCACTGAGCACCGACGAGCGCACCGGGCTGACCGGCGTGCAGTACACCGCGCCGCTGCGCGAGGACATGCTGCGGGCGCTGAGCCAATCCGAGCCCCCCGACACCCGTAACGGGCTGGCCCAGCAGCGCCTGGCCGTGGTGAGCAAGACGATCACCGACCTGTTCGGCGCGGTGACGATCGTCAACCCGGGCGGCGCGTCGACCTGTAGCCGCACCCGGATCGGCACCGCGAGGCCGTTGTGCAGCGCCAGCGGGAGGGGGCTGTGCTCGGTGGCCAGGGTGTAGGAGCCGCCCGGGTTGACGATCGTCACCGCGCCGAACAGGTCGGTGATCGTCTTGCTCACCACGGCCAGGCGCTGCTGGG
>NZ_LZIR01000014.1 GCF_001667035.1 Mycobacterium sp. 852002-51057_SCH5723018 | reverse complement strand
GCGCTTTGCACCTTCTGGCCGTGGGAGTTGGCCTGCTCGTAGATCACCTGGAAGTTACGACCCAACTGGGTGATGAACTCCTGGCACGCCACCGAACCGGCGCCACCCCAGAAGTCACCGGCAGCCAGCACATCGCGAACGATGGCCTGGTGCTCGGACTCCAGTGAGGCGGCCTGAGCGCGAATCGTGGCGCCGTGGGCATCCACATCGCCGAACTGGTAATTGATGGTCATGTGTATCTCCTCCTGAATCGAAAGTGTGAAGTCGGCTAGCTGCCGAGGATCTGCTGGGAAGCCTGCTCTTGCTGCTCGTAGTTGTTAGCGTCGCGGATCAGCCCGTCACGCACCCCGTGCAGCATGTTCACGATGTTGCGGAAGGCCTGATTCATCTGACCCATGGTGTCGTAGGAAGTCGCCTGCGCCTGGCCGCTCCAGCCCGCACCGGCAATGTTCATCGACGACGCCCACATCTTGCGGGCCTCATCCTCAACAGTCTGAGCGTGGACCTCAAAACGGCCCGCCATCGCCCGCATCTGGTGCGGGTCAGTCATAAA
>NZ_LZIR01000013.1 GCF_001667035.1 Mycobacterium sp. 852002-51057_SCH5723018 | reverse complement strand
CGGGGTGAATTCAGGGTTTAGTTGCAACAGTGGTTGTTGTCGGGTTCGACAGTACTCGGTTGAGGACTTGGGCTGGTGTGTCGAATCCGAAGCGTTCTCGTGGCCGGTTGTTGAGTTGCATTGCGACATAGTCCAGGTAGTCGCTTCCATAGACTGACAGGTCGGTGCCCTTGGGAAAGTATTGGCGCAGTAGGCCATTGGTATTTTCGTTGCTGCCACGCTGCCACGGCGAGTGGGGATCGCAGAAGTAGATCGGCATGTCGGTGGCCATGGTGATGTGGGCATGATGAGCCATTTCGAGGCCTTGGTCCCAGGTCAACGTCCGTCGCAGAGTTGCCGGCAGGCGGCGCATCGTTTCGATCATCGCTTGGGCGACGACCGTGGGGTGACGACTGCCGGGCAGGTGTAGCAGCATGACAAAACCGCTGGAACGCTCGACGAGCGTGCCGATTTGCGAACGCTGGTCTTTGCCCACGATCAGGTCGCCTTCCCAGTGCCCGGGCACCGCGCGGTCTTCGACCTCGGCGGGCCGCTCAGCGATGGTGACCATGTCAGGAATACGAGTGCGCCGAGCCGAAGCCGAGCGGTGCGGCTTGCGCAGCGCACGCCCAGTGCGCAGGCACGTGGTCAACTCACGGCGTAGCTCACCGCGTCCTTGCACGTAAAGGGCCCGATAAATGGTTTCGTGGGACACCCGCATCTCCGGATCATCAGGAAACGTCCGGGCCAGCACACCGGCAATCTGGCGAGGACTGTGTTTGTCGTTGAGGCGTTGTTCGACAAAAACACGCAACGGCTCACAGCGCCCAATCTTGCCAATTTTGGGTCGGCGCGCCCGCGCCTGACTGCGGGCCTGCGCAAGGTGTGCCTGATAGGTCACCCTGGCATCCCAGCCGCCGCAGTTGGCCCCGAACCGATACAACCGTCGATACCGGCCCGTGGACCCACGTCCTCCGCCGTTGAGCGCGATTTCGCGCATCACCGTTGAAGGATGTCGTCCTAACTCCTTGGCCATCGCCCGAATCGACTTCTTGGCGGCCACCCCGACCATGATCATTTCCCGTTCGGCGATGCTCAGCCGCGGCCGCCGCCGTCCGGACCGATCAGTTAACTGAGGATTCACCCCGCCACGATGCCGAACCCACGCCCGGGCAAGGGCTGCTGACACGCCGAGTATCGGCCCAGCATCTGTCGGGGTCATCCCCGCTGCGATCAATTCCCAGAACCGACGCTCAACCGATACCAAGGGCCCATACCCAGCCATCAACACTCCCCAAATCACGAAGTGTTGCAACCATCCCTAGAACTCAAGGGCG
>NZ_LZIR01000012.1 GCF_001667035.1 Mycobacterium sp. 852002-51057_SCH5723018 | reverse complement strand
AGCCGACCACCATCCCAAACAAACAATGCAACCGGCTGCTTAAACCCGCCCCTTGACATAGGAGCAACGCACGCTCGGCGGCCCGGGTCCTCGGTCGCCATCGCGTGGGGCTCAGTCCTCCGGGTTGTAGCCGAGGTTGGGGGCGAGCCAGCGCTCGGCTTCCTGCAGGGTCCAGCCCTTGCGCTTCGCGTAGTCGGCGACCTGGTCCTGGGCCATCCGACCGACGACGAAGTACTGCGATTGCGGGTGCGAGAAGTAAAAGCCGCTGACGGCGGCACCGGGCCACATTGCCATCGACTCGGTCAACTCGATGCCGGTCCGCTCCCGGACGTCCATCAACTTCCACAGCGTCACCTTCTCGGTGTGCTCCGGGCAGGCCGGGTAGCCGGGCGCAGGGCGGATTCCCACGTACATCTCACCGATGAGTGCCTCGTTGTCCAGCTGCTCTTCAGGCTGGTATCCCCAGAATTCCTTGCGAACCCGCTCGTGCATCCTCTCGGCGAACGCCTCTGCCAGCCGGTCGGCGATCGACTCCAGCAGGATCGCGCTGTAGTCGTCGAGGGCCGCTTTGAACTCCGCGATCTTGTCCTGGCTGCCGAGCCCTGCGGTGACCGCGAAGGCGCCGATGTAGTCGGCCAGACCGGTCTCCTTGGGCGCGATGTAGTCGCTCAGCGAGCGGTTCGGGATGCCGTCGCGGTGCTCGCCCTGCTGGCGCAGGTGGTGCAACGTGGTCAGCACCTCGGTACGGGTGCCGTCGGTGTAGACCTCGATGTCTTCAACACCCGAGCCGACCGCGTTCGCCGGGAAGAACCCGATCACCCCGTTGGCCGTCAGCCACTTCTCTTTGATCAGGGTGTCAAGCATCTCCTGGGCGTCGTCGTACAGCTTGCGGGCGGCCTCGCCGGTGGTTGGGTTGTTGAGGATGTCGGGGAACCTGCCCTTCATCTCCCAGGCGTTGAAGAACGGCTGCCAGTCGATGTACTCGCGCAGCTCGGCGAGATCGTAGTCATGAAAATCCCGTACTCCCGCACCTTGTGCCGGAACCGGCGGCGTATAGCCGTCCCACTCGATCGGCGTCCGGTTCGCGCGGGCCTTCTCCAGCGTCAGCATCGGCCGCTCGTTCTTCTGAGAGTGCCGTTCGCGTAGCGATGCGTAGTCCTTCTCGGTGGCCTCCAGCAGGGCCGGCCGTTGTTTATCGTCGAGAAGAGCAGCAGCGACCGGCACCGAGCGGGAAGCGTCCTTGACCCACACCACCGGACCGCTACGACGCGGCGCCACCTTCACGGCCGTGTGGGCGCGCGACGTCGTCGCGCCACCGATCAGCAGCGGGATCTCGAGCCCCTCGCGTTCCATCTCGACGGCGAAGTTGACCATCTCGTCCAGCGACGGGGTGATCAGGCCGGATAGCCCGATGATGTCCGCGTCGTGCTCCTTCGCCGCGTCCAGGATCTTGCTCGCGGGCACCATCACCCCGAGGTCGATCACTTCGAAGTTATTGCACTGCAGGACGACCCCGACGATGTTCTTGCCGATGTCGTGGACGTCGCCCTTGACGGTCGCCATGATGATCGTGCCGTTGGTGTCCTTACCTGCAGCAGCTCCGGACTCTTCTTTCTCCGCCTCGATGTACGGCAGCAGGTACGCGACGGCCTTCTTCATCACCCGGGCCGACTTCACGACCTGGGGCAGGAACATCTTGCCCGAGCCGAAGAGGTCACCGACGACGTTCATGCCGTCCATCAGCGGGCCCTCGATCACCTCGATCGGGCGACCACCCGCGGCGGCGATCTCGGCCCGCAACTCCTCGGTGTCGGCATCGACGTGGGCGTCGATGCCCTTGACCAAGGCGTGCGTGATCCGCTCACGGACCGGGAGAGATCGCCACTCCGCAGCCACCGGGTCCTCGGCCTGCTCGGAACGGTTGAACCGTTCCGCGATCTCCAGGAGACGTTCGGCCGCATCCTCCCGACGGTTCAGCACGACGTCCTCGATGCGATCCCGCAGCTCGGGGTCGATCGAGTCGTAGGGCACCAGCGCGCCGGCGTTGACGATGCCCATATCCAGGCCGGCCTTGATGGCGTGGTAGAGGAACACCGCGTGGATCGCCTCGCGAACGGGGTTGTTGCCCCGGAACGAGAACGACACGTTCGAGATGCCGCCGGAGATGTGCACCCCGGGAAGGTTCTCCTTGATCCAGGCGCAGGCCTCGATGAAGTCGATCCCATAGGTCGCGTGCTCCTCGATACCGGTCGCCAGCGCGAAGCAGTTCGGGTCGAAGATGATCTCCTCGGGTGGGAAACCGACCTCTTCGGTCAGGATCCGGTAGGCGCGCCCGCAGATCTCCTTGCGGCGCTCCAGGTTGTCGGCCTGCCCCTGTTCGTCGAAGGCCATCACGACCACCGCGGCGCCGTACTTGCGGCACAGCCGTGCCTCGCGGATGAACTTCTCCTCGCCCTCCTTCATGGAGATCGAGTTGACGATCGGCTTGCCCTGCACGTTCTTCAGGCCCGCCTCGATGACCTCCCACTTGGAGGAGTCGATCATCACCGGAACGCGGCTGATGTCCGGCTCGGACGCGATCAGCTTGGTGAACCGGTCCATCGCGGCGACGCCGTCGATCATGCCCTCGTCCATGTTGATGTCGATGACCTGCGCACCGACCTCGACCTGCTGCAGGGCGACCGACAGGGCGGTGTCGTAGTCCTCGGCCTTGATCAGGTTGCGGAACCGGGCGGAGCCGGTGATGTTGGTGCGCTCACCGATGTTCACGAACAGGGAGTCGTCGGTGATGTTGAGCGGCTCCAGGCCGGCGAGCCGGGTGGCCACCGGAATCTCCGGCACCTCGCGCGGCGGCTTACCCTCGACGACCTTGGCGATTTCGGCGATATGCGGCGGCGCCGTCCCGCAGCAACCACCGACCAGGTTGACCAGGCCGGCCTCGGCGAAATCGGCGATGTAGCTCGCCTGGCGCTCGGGGGTCTCGTCGTATTCGCCGAAGGCGTTGGGGAGGCCGGCGTTGGGGTAGCAGGAGACGAAGGTGTCCGCGATCCGCGCCATCTCGGCGATGTAGGGTCTCATCTCCGGTGCGCCCAGGGCGCAGTTGAGGCCCACGGCGATCGGCTTCGCGTGCCTGATCGAGTTCCAGAATGCTTCGGTGACCTGGCCGGACAACGTCCGCCCGGAAGCGTCGGTGATGGTGCCCGAGATGATGACCGGCCAGCGGCGTCCGCGCTCCTCGAACAGCGTCTCGACGGCGAACACCGCCGCCTTGGCGTTGAGCGAGTCGAAGATCGTCTCGATGATGAGGAGGTCGACGCCGCCGTCGACCAGGCCGTTGGCGGCTTCGAGGTAGGCGGTGACCAGCTGGTCGTAGGAGACGTTGCGGGCACCGGGGTCGTTAACGTCCGGCGAGATCGACGCGGTGCGCGTCGTCGGCCCGATGGCGCCGGCGACGTAGCGCGGCTTCTCCGGGGTGCCGAATTCGTCGGCGGCCTTGCGGGCCAGGGCGGCGCCGGCATAGTTCAGTTCGTAGCTCAGGTCCGCCATGTCGTAGTCGGAGAGCGAGATCGCGTTCGCGTTGAACGTGTTGGTCTCCAGGATGTCGGCGCCCGCCTCGAGGTACTCGCGGTGGATCGCCTCGATGATTTGCGGCTGCGTCAGGTTGAGCAGGTCGTTGTTGCCCTGAAGAGCGGTCGGCCACTCCGTGAACCGGTCGCCGCGGTAGCCGGCCTCGTCCGGCCGGTCCCGCTGGATCGCCGTGCCCATCGCGCCGTCGATCACCATGATCCGCTGTCGCAGAGTAGCCGTCAGTTCCTCGGTGCGGTCGGGACGGATGTTCGGCGCGAAGGTGTCTGACTCTGAGGTTTTCGACGCAAAGGCGTTCACGTGCGTTCCTTCCGTATTGGAAGGCGTCCTTGACTCTGCCGAGCGTGGCGGATACCGGCAGAAACCCGGAACCGTTGCAACGCCTCTCGACCAGAAAAGTCTACGTTGTCACCCGAAGTCTGGACGCCCACCTCGACTCGACCCGCTCGGCGATCGCGGCGCCTTTGACCGCGAACTCGCGGGTCGTGTCGACGTGTGTAGTAGTTACCAAGCCTAACCAGTTTGCAGCCGAACGTATTTCATCTTGACCGTGTCGACTCCGGCCGCGGAAGCCGTCGAACGCGAGCTCGGCGGCCTGCAGCCGGGTGCCCATCGCGCCGTCGCCGACCACCACCCGCTGCGCCAAAGTGTGTCGGTTAGCGGCAGTCACCCCACAAGGATAGTGGCTCTATGCAAAAGGCCCATTGGTCGACAGGTCCCGGCAGGTCCCCCGACAGGCCGCAGGGCCGCATCGTCGCGGGAGGAAGAAGCCGTACCCTGATTTTGTGACATTGCCGGATCGTGGCCAGGCTGGCCGCGCGCTGCCCGAACTGCACAACACCGTCGTCGTGGCGGCGTTTGAGGGCTGGAACGATGCCGGCGACGCGGCCAGCGACGCGCTCGAGCACCTCGACGCCATCTGGGAGGCCGACCCGATCGTGGAGATCGACGACGAGGCGTACTACGACTACCAGGTCAATCGTCCGGTCATCCGCCAGGTCGACGGCGTCACCCGGGAGCTGGTGTGGCCGGCGATGCGCATCACACACTGCCGGCCACCGGGCAGCGAGCGCGACGTCGTGCTGATGCACGGGGTGGAGCCGAACATGCGCTGGCGCACCTTCTGCGCCGAGTTGCTGGCCATCGCCGACAAGCTCAATGTCGACACCGTCGTGATCCTGGGGGCCCTGCTCGCCGACACCCCGCACACCCGGCCGGTGCCGGTTTCCGGCGCGGCCTACTCCCCCGAGTCGGCGAAGCGCTTCGGCCTCGAGGAAACCCGCTACGAGGGCCCGACGGGGATCGCCGGGGTGTTCCAGGACGCCTGCGTCGCCGCCGGCATCCCAGCGGTGACGTTCTGGGCGGCCGTGCCGCATTACGTGTCCAATCCGCCCAACCCCAAGGCGACGGTGGCGCTGCTGCGCCGCGTCGAAGACGTGCTCGACATCGAGGTCCCGCTGGGTGACCTGCCGGCGCAGGCCGAAGAGTGGGAGCAGGCGATCACCGAGATGGCCGCCGAGGACGAGGACCTGGCCGAATACGTGCAGTCGCTGGAGCAGCGCGGCGACGCCGAGGTCGACATGAACGAGGCCCTGGGCAAGATCGACGGCGACGCGCTGGCGGCGGAATTCGAGCGCTACCTGCGCCGCCGGCGCAAATGATGCTCCCGCCGAGCGTCGACTACTCGGGCGCGGAACCGCGATTTTCGCGCAACAACTCGACGTTGGACGCAGAGGTTGACCGGCCGAGCGCGGCAACCTCGGCGTCCATCCGGGGGAGCAGCTCGGCGGTCGTCTTGCGAATGGGACCTTCGCCGACGGGCGTGGACAGCACCGGCTTGACCCAGCGGAACAGGCCCACCCAGCGCGGGCTGTAGATGCGGGCCTGGCGGCCCTCGATGCCCTTGACGAACGCGTCGGCGCAGCGGTCGACGGTGGTGGTCTTGTTCAGGGGCCAGGGCAGCCTCGCGAGCAGCTCCGCGAACGAGGGGATGTCGGCCTTGGTGTCGCGGACCAGGGCGGTGTCGATCCAGGACATGTGCGCCGAGCCGACGCCAACCCCGCGGTGGGCCAGCTCCAGCCGCAGCGCGTTGGCGAAGATCTCGACGCCGGCCTTGGACGCGTTGTACGGCGCCAGGCCCGGGGCGGCAGCGTATGCGGCCAGCGAGGACACAATGAGCACGTAGCCACGGCGCTCGATGACCGCGGGCAAGGTGGCGCGCACGGTGTGGAACACGCCGAGCACGTTGACGTCCAGCACCCGTTTGAACGCCTCGGGGTCGACCTGGAGCACCGAGCCGTAGCTGGCGATGCCGGCGTTGGCCACCACGACGTCGATGCCGCCGAAGCGTTCAACTGCCTGGGCGGCCGCGGCCTGCATGGCGGGCAGGTCCCGCACGTCGGCGACGGCTGTCAGCACCCGGTCCTCGCCGAGCTCGCCGGCCATCAACTTCAGTTCCGCTTCGCCGAGATCGGTCAGCACGAGTTTGGCTCCCCTGTTGCGCAGCCGGCGCGCCGCCTCCGCCCCGATGCCCCGAGCCCCACCGGTGATGAAGACAACTTTGCCCTGCAGCGACGTCATGGCCGAGACCGTACCGCCGCTGCGATCAACGAGTCCATCCCGTGCAGCATCAGGCGGTGAGCCCACGTAGCGCCGCAACGGATCTGCCGCGGCCGCCGATTGGGCTGGTACATTCACTTCGTGGCCGAAAAACCCTTGACGGGGCTGGCTTTCGGACCCGCGGTCCTTTTCGGAGACGGAGGGGTCGGAAAGCTGATGCGTTCGGTTGTCTCGGACCACGTCGAATCGCTGACCATCGTGGATCTGCATTCCCGCGACAGTGTCAACGACAACGACAACGACGAGCCGGACCAAGCGGCGCGAATGGTCGCCGACGCGACCGAACCGATCGAGCCCCGCCTGAAATCGGTGCTCGCATCAGCAGAGTTGGTCATCTGCGCGCTGCCGGAGGACGCGCTGGTCGCCGCGCTGCCGCAGCTGATCGCGGTCGTAGAAACAGGTGCACTGGTTGTCGACACGGCCTCAGTCAAGTCGCCGCTGCCGGCGGTCTGGAGCCCGACCGGCCCCTCGATCCTGAGCATCAACCCGATGTTCGCCCCCTCGCTTTCTCCAGTGGATCGGCCCGTTCTCTCGATCACCGGCGGTCGCCGGGGGCGCCAGGACGATTTCCTGGATCTGTTGCGGCACATTGGCATGGTGGTGGTGCAGTTGGCGGATGCCGGTGAACACGACCGGCTGGCCGCAGTCATCCAAGTAGGCGTTCACGCAGCGGCCTTGGCCTACGGGCTGACGCTGGCGGGTGCCGGCTTCAGCGGGCAGCGAGTCGTTGAAGTGGCTCCCCCACCGTGCCGCCAGCAGCTGATGTTGTTGGCTCGCATGGTCACTCAACCACCCGAAGTCTACGAAGACATTCAACGGTCAAACCCATACGCGGAACAGGTCCGTGCGGACCTGATCGAGCACATAGCCGAGATCGGCCGACTCGCCGCGACCGGAAATTTGAGCTCAGCGATCAGCTCCATCGCCAATTGGCTTGGCGACGGCCAAGTTCCGCTGGCAGAGCTTTGTCAAGGGGTGTTCGATAAGCTCGCTGCACAGAGCGGATCCACTGGATCAGGGCCGTAGCGCGCAGCGGTGCGCCGCATAAGTTTCCGGCCCAGTGATCAAGTCGGGCAACCGACCCACGAAGGGTCAAGCATGGGGACTGGGGCCCTCTGTAAGGCCCTCTGCAAGGCCCTCTGTAAGGCTCTCGCGCAGGCTCCTTGGGCGGATATCGGTCCAGTTCTGCTCGATGTAGTCCAGACACGCCGCCCGGTCCGCTTCGCCGTAAACCACCCGCCAGCCGGCCGGAACAGCTGCGAGCGCCGGCCACAAACTGTGTTGATCCTCGTCGTTGACCAGAACGAGGAAGCCCGACTGATCATCGTCGAACGGATTGATGCTCATTAGTTCTCCGTCCCGTCTAGCTGAGGCAATGCACGCTACCGAAAGCCGACAGGAGTATTCCAGCGTTCGAATAACGAGTCTCCGACCGGCACTACTCGATTTTGACGGCCACGACACTCCATTCGGCGGCGGCCCCTACTTTCCATTCATTAAGCAAGCCGCTAACCACTCCACCGACTAATACGATCGCGTAAGCCGGATCAGCAAGCAGTCGATCAACCCGTCGAACCGGAGACCACAGCGTGCTTAATCCATCGCATCCGCGCTCCGCGCGGCGCGGCTCGTGGGAAGTAGATGCCGCATGACGAGGTTTGCGACACCCACTTTATTCGAGACAGCGACTGCTCGCGGCCAGCGTGTGCCGGCACGCCGCGGCCGCTCCACGGCGCCACGCAGGGGACGAGGGGGCGGTGCGATTTCCGGTGTGCTGCGGAAGCTTTGGATTCCGCTGGTAATTCTCGTGGTGATCGTCGGTGGCGGACTTACCGTCTCGCGACTGCACGGCGTCTTCGGCTCCGAGAAGCGCCCCTCGTATGCCGACAGCAAAGTGAACGATCCCATCCCTGTCGATCCCAAGGAACTGACCTACGAGGTTTTCGGCGCACCGGGCACGGTGGCGAGCATCAGTTATTTCGACGTCAACGGTGACCCGCAGCTTGTCCAGTCAGCGACCCTGCCATGGACGTTGAAATTGAAGACCAACGCTCTGGCGGTGGTGGGAAACATTGTGGCTCAGGGGGACAGTGACACCATCGGCTGCCGCATTGTGGTGAACGGAGTGGTCAAAGCCGAAAAGGTCACGCACCAAGCGAGCGCCCTCGCCTATTGCCTGCTGAAGGCAGCATGAGGGACCCATTCGCCGAACCCCCGTCGACCAGGCCACCACTCGTCGCTCGGTCGATCCATCGGTTTTCGGTGCTCATCATCTTGGCCTGGTTGGCCATCGTCGTCGCCGTGACCATTGGCGTTCCCTCGCTGGAACAAGTAGAGAAAGAGCATTCAGCATCGCTGACCGCCAAGGACGCGCCGTCGGTCAAGGCGGCGAAGCGCATGGGCGTGGACTTCAAGCAATCCGATTCCGACAGCGTGGCGCTCATCGTCCTGGAAGGCCAGCAACCTCTGGGCGAGGCCGCGCACAAGTACTACGACCTTTTGATTCGTGAGCTGCAAGAGGACCCCAAGCATGTGCAGCACATCCAGAACTTCTGGGGCGATCCGCTCACGGCGGCAGGCGCGCAGAGCGCAGATGGTAAGGCCGCGTACGTCCAATTGAACCTCGCCGGCAACGTGGGCCAAGCCTTGGCCAACGAATCGGCCGAAGCCGTCCGGAAGATGGTGGACCGGACGCCGGCGCCCCCGGGAATCAAGGCTTACGTCACCGGTCCCGCAGCGCTCACCGCCGATATGTCGCACAGTGGCGATAAGGCGGTCGCCAAAATCACGATCGTGACGCTCGCAGTGATCTTCACGACGCTGATGCTTGTCTATCGTTCGGTCGTCACGGTAATCCTGCTGTTGCTGATGGTCGGCGTCGAGTTGCTGGCGGCGCGCGGGACCGTCGCATTCCTCGGCGATCATGGACTGGTCGGCCTCAGCACGTATACCGTCAATTTGCTGGTGTCCCTAGGCATCGCCGCCGGCACCGACTACGGGATCTTCTTCATCGGACGGTATCAAGAGGCACGTCAGGCGGGCGAGGACCGAGAAACGGCTTTCTACACCACCTACCGCGGCGTCGCGCATGTCGTCTTGGCATCCGGTTTGACTATCGCCGGAGCGGTTTTCTGCCTTTCCTTTGCCCGATTGCCAGTTTTCCGACCCATGGGGTTGCCCTGTGCAATCGGCCTGCTCGTCGCCATCGCGGCGGCGCTGACGCTGGTTCCGGGGGTTATCGCAGCCGGCAGCCGTTTCGGCATATTCGACCCCAAGCGGGTCATCAAGGTTGGGCGATGGCGACGGCTGGGTACTGCGGTCGTCCGCTGGCCGCTGCCCATTCTTACCGCCTCGTGCGCTGTTGCCCTGATCGGCGTGTTAGCCCTGCCCGGATATAGAGTCAGCCTGAACGACCGAATTTCCATACCCAAATACCTTCCGGCCAATCAGGGATATGCGGCCGCGGCACGGCACTTTCCCGAGTCGCGAATGCAGCCCGAGATTCTTCTGGTCGAGACTGACCACGATATGCGCAACCCTACGGACTTTCTCGTCTTGAACAGGTTGGCCAAGGCGGTCTTCGCCGTTCCGGGCATTGCCATGGTGCAGACGATAACTCGGCCAGAGGGAACCCCGATCGAGCACACTTCCATACCGTTCCTGCTCAGCATGCAAAACGCCGGCCAAGTGCAGAACACGCAGCTGCAGAAGCTGCGCATGAACGACTTGCTGAAGCAGGCTGACAATATGGCCGACACAATCTCGGCGATGAGGCGCATGTACGCATTGATGCAAGCCCTCAACGACACGACTCATAGCATCGTCGGTAGGACGAAAGACTTGGAAGTCGTCACAGACAAGTTACGCGATAACATTGCCGATTTCGACGACTTCTGGCGGCCGATCCGCAGTTACTTCTACTGGGAAAAGCACTGCTACGACATTCCCATCTGCTGGTCTTTCAGGTCGGTATTCGATGCGCTGGACGGTATCGATTCGATTAGCGATCAGTTTCACGCCCTGGTCAAAGATCTCGATCGAATCGACGTGTTATTTCCGCAACTGCTCGCTCAGTTCCCGTCTTTCATCAGCTCCATGGAGAGCATGCGCAGCCTGATGCTTTCCATGTACAGCACAACGTCCGGGCTCCTGGGTGCGATGGACGAGGCCGGTTCGAACACCACTGCCATGGGTAGGGCTTTCGACGCATCGAAAAACGACGACTCTTTTTACCTTCCTCCAGAGGTCTTCCAGAACAAGGACTTCCAGCGCGCGGAAAGCCTGTTCCTGTCGCCCGACGGGAAGGCGGTGCGAATGATCATCTCGCACCGGGGCGACCCCATGAGTCTGGAAGGCGTTTCTCACATCAACGCCATCAAGACCGCGGCGGAAGAAGCGCTCAAGGGGACTCCGCTGGCGGACGCGAACATTTACCTCACCGGCACGGCAGCAACCGTCAAAGACCTGTGGGACGGCTCCAAATACGACCTCATGATCGCCGGAGTCGCCGCCCTCTGCCTTGTCTTCATCATCATGCTCATCATCACCCGCAGCTTTATCGCCGCCCTCGTCATCGTCGGCACGGTGGCACTGTCGCTGGGCGCGTCCGTCGGACTTTCCGTGATCCTATGGCAATACATTCTCGGCCTCGACCTGCACTGGGAAGTGCTCGCGATGTCTGTGATCGTCCTGCTGGCCGTTGGCTCCGACTACAACCTGCTTCTGGTCTCACGGTTCAAAGAAGAATTGGGGGCCGGTATTAACACCGGCATCATCCGCGGGATGGCCGGCACCGGCAAGGTCGTAACCTCCGCAGGCTTGGTATTCGCTTTCACCATGGCGTCCATGATCGTCAGCGACCTCCGCATCATCGGCCAGGTAGGCACCACCATCGGTTTGGGCCTGATGTTCGACACATTGGTGGTGCGCAGCTTCATGACGCCGTCGATTGCCGCGCTTCTCGGACGCTGGTTCTGGTGGCCGCAAGTCGTGCGGCCGCGCCCCGCAAGTTCAATGCTTCGACCTTATGGACCCCGTCCGCTGGTGCGTTCCTTGCTGGCGGGAACACCGCGGTAGGTAGGGCCCGGCAGAACCCGGTGCGACCCCCGTCTACCGGGCCGGGCTGGCGCGCACAACGCCGTGCTTGCCCGGAACGCGAACGCCGGACTCGAGACGGATCGGTTCGTTCTCGGGATGCACCGCCTGGAGATCGACCAGTCGTAACACCGTGGCGACAGCATGGGTGACTTCGAAGATTGCCACCCGGTCGCCGAGGCAGCGGTGCTCGCCGCCGCCGAAAGGTATGTGGCCGTAGAAGGTCGGTCGCTGCTGCAGGAACCGTTCCGGTTTGAACGATTCGGGGTCGTCGTAAAGCTCCGGCATCCGGTGCACGGCCGACATGACGACCATGAGCATCGTGCCGGCGGGAAAGTAATGCTCCCCCAACGTGAGCGGTTCGCGAATGAGCCTCGCGACGAACATGAACGGCGGGCGCACCCGCAGCGTTTCGTGCACCACCGCGTCCAGGTACGTCGTCTGCCCCCCGCCGTCGCGGGCCTCCGCGGCCGCCGCGGCAAGCGCTTGCGGATGACGCACCAGCCGTTCGAACACCCAGCTACCGAGCGCCGCCGGAGGATCGTATCCGCCTATCATGATGGCGAAAACCTGGTCGCGGATCTCTTTGTCGGACACGGGTTCACCGTCGGCCCGCAGCAACAGGTCGACGACGTCGTCGTACTCCTGGTCGGGGTGGCGTCGACGGCGGGCGACCTCGTCGTACACCAGCCGCTCGCAACGCCGCAACTCGCGACGGTACCGCGGCCACAACCGCATTGCTCCCACCGACCGGAGCGCGGCCCGAACCGCGATCTGTCCCGAAGTCACTGTCCTGAGCAGGTCCCGCCACGCCGACTTCCACTGTGGCATCTCGTCATCCGGCACCGACAGCATTATCTTCAGGATCAGCTCCAGCGAAAGGTCCTGCAGCCATGCATACATGGTGACCGTCGGCTGATCGAACCATCCTTCGACCTCACGCTCGACCTTCGTCGCGATGAACTCGCGCCACTGCGCTAATGCGTCACCCCTCAGACGCGGCAACATCACTTTCCGCATGCGGTGGTGCGACGGCGCATCCAGAACGAACAGGGACCGATCGCCCCACAGAGCCTCCAACATCCGGTGCGGCTCCGTGGCGTCGACGACCTCCCCGGGCGCCATTAACAACGGCTTGATCAATTTCGGGTCCCGCACCAAGGCCATCCGGGAACCGGCTGACATGAACCACCGTGACAGCACAGGGGGCAACGACACCCAGACGACATCGCCGTAGCGGTCGAATAACTCGTCGAACGCGGCGTCTCCGCGGTGTTGCAGCCGCCAGCCAAACTTGAGCATCTGCGCGAGCCCGGGTCCGCCCGGCACGGCGTCGTGCACTGGGTGCTGTGTATCGACCATGACTCACCTCCGTGCGGTCGCGGGCAAATTGAACTCTGGGTCGCAAGCATTTAGTTCGCGTTCGAGCACACGACCCATCAACGCCATGGGCTCGGGCATGTCCATGTCCGAATGCCGGCTCTCGATCTCGTGCACAGCGATAGGTCCCCGCAAGTGCCGTGTCCACGCCGCAAAGTACTCTTCTGGCGATCTCGGTTCATGGATCGTCGGTATGAACAGCAGCGAACGACCTTCGTAGACAGGCGATATGAAGTCCTGCAGGATGTCGACGCTATTTCTGGTCAACGCGATAACGGTATCCGCCAGGGTCTTGTACTCGGGATCGTCGATCGAAATTCCATAGCGCTCGGTTGCCCACGCGTTGATCAGTCTGCGCGTGTCCGTCTCGAAGAACTGTGTCATCAATACCGGATCGTCCTCGTATCTCGGAACGCTGGCGATCAGTCCGAGTACCGGGGCATCGTGCCCACGCCGGGCGAGCTCCACCGCCATTGCGTGCGCCACCACTCCGCCAAAGGACCAACCCAGTAAGAAGTAGGGCCCTTCCGGCTGGATGGCGAGGATGTGCTCGAGGTAGTCATCTACCATGGCCGGAATCGATGTGGCGAACGGCGTCGTGCCGTCGACGCCCCGCGCCTGAAGCCCGTAGATGGGCCGGTCGTCAAGGTATTTGGTTAGCCCTCGATAACCCCAGGCGACCCCACCCGCCGGGTGGACACACCACACTGGCGGCTTGTTTCCCTCCATCCGAAGCGGCAAGACTGTCGCGAACGGATCCACAGAGTCGGATGCGTGATCCTGAGACAGCCATGCGGCCAGCTCGCACACGGTGGGGGCATCAAAAACCGCCCGGATGGGCACATCGACACCCAGTTCCGCCCGAATGCGGGCCGTCAATTTCGTCGCAGACAGCGAATGACCGCCCAGGTCGAAGAACCCGTCATCGATGCCGACCCGTGGCAACTTGAGCACCTCGGCGAAAAGTGCGGCCAACACCCCTTCCCGCGGATTACGCGGCGCCCGATACGCCAGCGCGCTGACGAACTCCGGCGCAGGCAACGCGCGGCGATCGACTTTGCCGTTCACCGTCAGCGGCAACGCATCCAGCACCATGACCGCTGCCGGAACCATGAACTCCGGTAACCGGTCCGCCGCGAACCGTCGCAGTTGCAGCGGCAACTCCACGGCCTCGCCGTTGTGGCCGACATCGGTACGCGAGTCCGGCTTGACTACGACGTAACCCACCAACTGCTTGTCGCCGAGTCCAGCGCCGGCGTGCGCCGCGACCACAGCTTCGACCACTTGGGGATGGGCGGTCAACGCCGCCTCCACCTCGCCCAGCTCCACCCGGAACCCGCGGATCTTGACCTGCTCATCGGAGCGTCCCACGTACTCGAGCACCCCTGCCGCGGTCCACCGCACCACGTCACCGGTGCGATACATCCGCTCCCCGGGAGCGCCGAACGGACACGCAACAAACCGAGTCGCGGTCAGACCTGCGCGGCCCCGATAACCTCGTGCCAGACCCGCGCCGGACAGATACAACTCACCGGGCACTCCCAGCGGGACCGGGCACAACCCGGCATCCAGCACAAACGCCCGCACATTGGCCAACGGAACGCCAATCGGCACCGACGTGCCGTCGAATCCCTTCGCCGCGGGAACGTAGTAAGTCGTCGACCAGACGGTGGCCTCGGTCGGCCCGTACGCGTTCATGAGCGCCAGCTGGGGATGGACGGCGCGGAATCTGTTTACCGCCACGGGCGACAGCACGTCTCCGGCCGTCTCCAGCAATTCAGCCCCGTCCAGGCCATCGAAGTCGTCTTCGGCCAGCTGGTGAAAGAGCGCAGTCGGCATGAACACCGACGTCACGCCCCGTTGGCCGATTAGCCTTTGCAGGACGGCCATACTGATGTGGTCCTCCGACACCACCAATGTGCCGCCGCGAAGCAGAGCCGGCCACGTCTCAGACACCGAGCCGTCGAACCCCGGCGATGCGGTCACCGAAATGCGGTCGCGGGCATGGTCTTCCGGCCAGTGGTGCAGCGCCATGTTGATAACACCGCGATGCGTGACCGCGACGGCTTTCGGCCGTCCGGTCGAGCCCGATGTGTACATGACGTAGGCCAGGTTGTCCGGTCGCAAATCGATTCCACGGTCGAAGGCCAGGGCTCCGGCCATCAAGGTTTCGACCGAGTCGATCATGAGTCTGGGAACATCGGTGTCCGGCAGCCCTGCAGCGGTGGCCGTGTCGGTGATCAGCAGCCGGGGGGCGGCATCGGCCAGGATGTGGGCGGTGCGCTCACCGGAGTAGTTCGGGTCGATCGGCAGGTAGGCGGAGCCGGTCTTGAGGATCGCCAACAAAGCGGTGACCAGCGCGGCCGAGCGCGGCAACGCGACGGCGATGACGGTTTCCAGGTCTGCGCCCTTCGCCTTCAGCTCGGCGGCCAAAGCGCTTGTCCTCGCGTCCAATTCGCGGAAGCTCAGTGCCTGCATCTCATCTTCGACCGCGGTCAGATCCGGGGTACGTGCGACCTGCGCGGCGAACAACTCCGGAATCGTCGCATGCGGTACTGGTTTGGCGGTGTCATTCCACTGCGCCAGCACCAGCTGACGTTCGGCCGCGCCGATGATCTCGATCGAATCGATTCGCCGATCCAGATCTGCAGTGACCACCTCGAGGATGTGGAGGTAGTGCTCGGCAATCTTTTCGACGGTGTCGTGGTTGAACAGGTCGGTGGCGTACTCGATGGTCCCCCGCATCGGCTGGATCCCGCCCGGGGACGGCGACAGTTCGATGAGGCTGATGGACAGGTCGAATTTCGCGGTGTGGGTATGCACCGGCTGCGTGTCGATGCTCAGCCCCGAGAAGTTCACCTCGGGCAGAGGATTGTTCAGCAGTGCGAACGACACTTGGAACAGCGGACTATGGGACGTGGATCGGGATACGTTGAGCAGCTCGACGAGACGTTCGAACGGGGCGTCCTGGTTCTCGTACGCGGCGAGCGCCTTCCGAGACACCTGCTCGAGGAGCTCCGAAAACCGGCGATTGCCCGCGGTGTCAACCCGCAATACCCAGGTGTTGACGAACAACCCGACCAGATCGGTCAGTGCTTCGTCCGTGCGCCCGGCGATCGGCCCACCGATCGTCAGGTCGTCGCCGGCGCCGAGTTTGCGGAGCAGGACCGCCAACGCCGCCTGCAGGATCATCGACGCGGTGGTCCCGGTTTCGCGGGCCCGTTGCTCGATCCGTTCCAGCAGCTGCGGGGTAATGGTGAATGGCACCAGCTCGCCGCGGAAGGATTGCTCGGGCGGCCGCTGCCGGTCGAACGGCAACGAAATCCGCTCCGGCACCCCGGCCAGCTCGCTGCGCCAGTAGTCCAGCTGCCGCGACAGGACGCTATCGGGGTCGTCGTCGCGCCCCAGCACCTCCTGCTGCCACAGGGTGTAGTCGGCGTACTGGACCGGCAGCGGTAACCAGGCCGGCCGATGCCCACCGCGTCGCGCGGCATAGGCGGTGACCAGGTCCTGCCCAAGTGGCATCAGCGATGCGCCGTCGGCGGCGATGTGGTGCAGCACCAGAACCAGCACGTGCTCGGTCGCCGAGACCCGTAAGAGACTGGCGCGCAGCGGGATTTGAGTGGCCAGGTCGAACGGGTACTGAGCGGCGTCGGCGACTGCGTCGACCAACTCCTGTTCGCCGGCAACCTCTTTCAGCTGCACCGGCAGCTCCACGGCCTCGGCCGGCAAAATTCGTTGCCAAGGGGTGCCGTCATCCTCGGCGAAGACCGTGCGAAGGCTTTCATGGCGGGCTATCAGGTCTGCGATCGCCGCTGTCAACGCCGGCGAGTCGAATGTGCCCGTCAGACGCATCGCCAACGGGATGTTGTAGGTCGCTGACGGGCCTCGGAACTTGTAAATGAACCACAGCCGGGTCTGCGCGGACGACAACGGCATTCGCGGCGGCCGCTGGCGCGGCAGCAAGGGTGGCCGGACGCGCTCGCCGTCGTGGGTGGTCATCCATTCGGCCAATTGGGCGACGGTGGGGGCGTCGAATATCACCCGGATCGGCACTTCAACACCGAGATCGGACCTGATGCGCGCCACCAGCCGTGTCGCAGACAACGAGTGACCCCCCAGGTCGAAGAATCCGTCGTCGATCCCGACCCGCGGCAACTCGAGCACCTCGGCGAACAGTGCGGCCAGCGTCGCTTCCTGCGGATCACGCGGCGCCCGATAGGGGACTCCGCTGACAAACTCTGGAGCCGGCAACGCCCGCCGGTCAACCTTGCCGTTCACTGTCAGCGGCAACCCCTCCAGCACCATGACTACCGCCGGCACCATGAACTCCGGCAGCCGAACAGCCGCGAATCGGCGCAGCTCAGCCGCCAGTTCCTCCTTCGCCGCCATGTCGTCAACGTCAATCCTATTGTCAGGCACGCTTTCTGGCCGCGCCACGACATAACCCACCAGTTGCTTGTCGCTTCCGTCCTGCGCGGCGTGGGCGATGATTACCGCTTGCGCTACCCGGGGGTGGGCCCCCAGTACGGCCTCCACCTCCCCCGGCTCAATGCGATAGCCCCTGATCTTGACCTGTTGATCGGCCCTGCCCACATACTCGAGCAAGCCATCCGCAGTCCACCGCACCACATCGCCGGTGCGGTACATCCGCTCACCGGCGGTCCCGAACGGGCACGCGATGAACCGCGCCGCGGTCAGCCCCGCCCGACCCCGATACCCCCGGGCCACGCCGGCGCCTGCGATGTAGAGCTCACCAGCCATACCCACCGGAACGGGACACAGCCCCGCGTCGAGCACATACACCCGCCAGTTCCCTAACGGAGTACCGACCGGGGACGCGCCCCGTTCGGCGTGCTCGCTGGTCAGCTCCAGATGCGTCGTGTGCACCGTCGCTTCGGTAATGCCGTACATGTTGATCAAGGCCGGCGCGTGCGGCCGTTCATCCGGATACCACCCGCGTAACCGAGACGGATCCAACGCCTCCCCACCGAACACAACCATCCGCAAGGCGGGATGCCCTGTGCCGGCAGGGCACGCACGCTCGGCGCGAGTCAACTCGTAGAACGCTGACGGGGTCTGACTGAGCACCGTGATGCGCTTGTCGCGGATCAGTTGCCACAGCTTCCCCGGCGATCGCACCGTTCCCCAAGGCACCACCACAACACGCGCACCGTGCAGCAGTGCCCCCCACAACTCCCACACCGAGAAATCGAACGCCGGTGAATGACACCACGACCACACGTCGGTACTCGTGAAATGGCACCACCGGTCGAGTCCCGTGAACAATGCCACGACGTTGCGGTGTGTGACAGCAACAGCTTTCGGCTGCCCGGTTGACCCGGAGGTGTACATGACGTAGGCGAGATTGTCCGGCCGTGCCCGCAGGGCGTCCCTTTCCCCTTCACTGAAGGCGAAAGCTGCGTACCACGGAGGAGATCCGATGCCGTCTGGCTCTTGTGGCTCTTCTGGCTCTTCTGTGTCCAGGATCACCGGCGCGGCGTCCGTATCGGGCAGCAGCGCGGCAGTGGCGGTGTCGGTGACCAGCAACCGTGCCGCGGCATCGTTCAGGATGTACACGGTGCGCTCACTGGGATAGTTCGGGTCGATCGGCAGATACGCCGAGCCGGTCATGGAGACGGCCAGCAGCGCGGTGACCAGATGAACCGAACGCGGCAACGCGACGGCGATAACGGTCTCCGGCCCCGCCCCTTGCCTCAGCAACCGCGCGGCCAGATCGCTTGCGCGTGCGCCAAGTTCGCGATATGTGATGGCCTCGTTGTCGTCTTCGACCGCCAGTGTGTCGGGCGTCCGCGCTGCCTGTGCGGCGAACAGCTCCGGTATGGTCGCGTCCGGTATCGGCGTGGTCGTGTCATTCCACTCGTCCACGACAAGTGCACGCTCGGTCGGCTCGATGACCTCGATCAGATTGACCGGCCGATCAGGATCGGCGGTGACGGCATGAAAGAAGGATTCTAAATGATTGCCGAAGCGGGCCAGATCCCGTTCGGTGTAAAAGAGCCCATTCGCGTCGATCTGGACGAGAACTTCTCCGCCGTCGCCGTTGTCGGCCAGTCGTGCGTCGTAGTAGACCGAGATGGCAAGGTCATCGCAGGCGCCGAAAGACGCACCCTGGAACGATGCACCGCTTCCCGCGAAGCCCAGGCTCCCGAAGAGCGGCAGGACGTTGAGAATGGGTCCGAATCGGTTCCGTTGGCTTTTCAGCATGCCCGTATCCCGCTGAATTCCGGAGATGTGGTATCGGCCATGCATGAGCACCGTGCTGATCTCTGCA
Source organism: Mycobacterium sp. 852002-51057_SCH5723018 (assembly GCF_001667035.1). Classification (GTDB taxonomy): domain Bacteria; phylum Actinomycetota; class Actinomycetes; order Mycobacteriales; family Mycobacteriaceae; genus Mycobacterium. Next base: position 117,232 of record NZ_LZIR01000012.1, on the reverse strand, counting down.
TCGAGTGATCGCGCAAAGTCCTTGAATCCCATACCCGGCGCCACATCTACCCGCACCGGAACACCGTTCGCAAGCAAGCACGGCGTGCTCCATGCGACGCCGATTCTGCCGGCCGAGGAGAGTCGGATGGGGATCTCTGATGCGCCGGAAGCTCGCGTCAGACATCCCGCCAACGAAGCGGTCAAGAACCGAGGAAATGACACGCCGATATCAGACGCCGCTTTTCTCAGCTCGGCGGCATCGTCTCCGGTGATGGTCAGGCTGTAGTGCAGAGTCGACGCCCGCGGCGAAGCCGGGCGCTCGGAGATGGCCGGCGGCTCCGGCCACTGTCGCGTGTAGTCTTCCCAGAACTCCTTATCGGAGATGAAGCTTGCGGAGGATCGATAGTCCAGATCCTCTTTGACGATCGCCTCCGGGCTGCAGAACTTGGATCGCGACGGTTCGACGCCTGACTCGAGGGCTGTGTACACCTCTGCGATACGGCGTACGGCGATGAGCAACCCGAACCCGTCGCAGACGATGTGGTGAGCCACGACGAACAAAGAGTGGCGCAACGGGCTTTGTTTGATCAGCCCAGCCCGAAAAGGCATGTCCTTGCTCAAGTCAAACGCCCGGCGCGTCATTTCCGCGATCAGACCGCGGGCGGCGGAAGCCGGGTTGTCCGCATGGCTGACGTCGAAGTAATCCGGTTCCCAGGTGTTCGGGTCATGCAGTGATTGGCTTAACCCTTCGTGGCTCTCGGTGAAGGTCACCCGCAGGGTCTGAGTCTCACGACAGACGTGACGCAAAGCGGCGGCCATCGCGAGATCGTCTACCCGACCGTGTATTTCGAGATGGCCGCAGATATTGTTGGGCACATCTGGGACTAACCTCTGCGCGAACCATACGGCTTCCTGTGCGGCCGATAAACCGATCGTCATCTTGATCGATCCATACTGGTTCCCGGGAGTGCCACGATCAGCTCGGCAAGTTGAGCGATGGTCAACTCGGCGAACATCACCGCTACGCCGACGTCAAGGGCGACGTCGAGTACGCGCTGTACATCCAGCAGCAGCTCTACTCTGGACGCCGACTCGAGCCCCAGGTCCAGGGCGAGGTTCGTGTCTGCCGTCACCTCGCGCTCCGAAAAGGACGTGTGCATTGCGCGCACCGCGCGAATGACCTCGGTGACCACTCGTTCGCGAGTCAACAGCTGGCTATCTGCGGGCGAATCCTGATGTGGGGCATGGCCAAGTCGTCCGGTAAAAGGTCGGTCCTCATGACCGATCACCAGTTCATCGGTCCGCGAGACGCTCATCGGTGTCATTTGCTTGCCTCCATCAGGTCTGCGGCGATTCGGCGTCTGCGCAGCTTCCCGCTTGTCGTCCTGCTCAGCGAGTTCTTCGGTGCGAATCGCACCCCCGTCAACGGCAGCGCCGCCTGCCTTGCGGCACGCAACAGATCGCGACGCACGCTTGCTGCCGCGGCGTCATCCCCAGCCGCTGAATCGTCTTCGATCACGGCGACCATCTGAGTCATTGCGTCTTGGTCGATACCGACCACCGCAACTCGTCCCGCCTTGCAGAATCCATTCCGGATCACGAACTCCTCCACCTCGGTCGGCAAGAAATCCTCGCCGGCGACCCGGACGACCTCGGCCGTACGGCCCGTAAAGATGAGCTCGCCATCGGCCAAGAACCCGCGGTCCCCGGTATGCACCGGACTCGAGGGCGGAACGACCTCGCCTCCGAAGGGTCCTGAACACCTAGACGCCGACCGCACGACGACATCACCGATGACGTACTCACCCACCCGTTGTCCTTCAACTTCGATCCACACGTCGGTGTCACGAGCGGGTGCTCCCACGGACATCAATTCGGTCGGACGGCCATCCTGCCCGGAGCTGCCTGGAACTGCGACGGTGCGCCAGTGCCGATCCGGTGGCGCGCAGGTGACCATCAACGTCGCGTCTGCGAGGCCATAGCAGGGCCGCACCACTCCCGGCGCGCAGCCGGCGACAGATTCGAAGGAGGCCAATACTTTTGGACGTATGACGTCCGCGCCGACGAGCACGGATCGCAACGCGTCGAGGCGCACGTCGCGCGTCTGAAGCGCCTTGGTGGCGATGTGCAGTCCGGCAGGAATGACCGGCCAGAATCCCACTCGGTGCTCTGCCATTTGCCCGAGCCAGTGCGCTGGCGCGATCATGAACTCCTCGGGCCTCCATAACAGCAGTGGGAAGCCAACCGACAGGCTGAGCAGAACGCTCACAAGGCCCATGTCGTGCGACAGCGGCAGCCACGACCCACCCACAGAATCCGGCGTCACGTTCACGGCATCTGCAATCATTCGCAACTGCGCACGGACGGCGCGATTGGAGATCCGCAGAGGCCGCGGACTGCCGGTACTTCCGGAGCTGAACTGCAGATAGGCGACGTCTTCCTGAGCGATGTCAAGCACCGGCCGGTCAGACACGTGCTGCCACGTTCCGTGGTTGTAGATGAATCGGGCGTTGACCGATTCGCTGACATCGTTGGCTCGGTTTCGCACCGAATCCGCGGACTCATACGGTCGGGGTCCGTTGAGCACCAACGGCACTCCGCCGGCCAGCGCTACGGCCAGAACGGCGGTCAGCACGTCATGCGGCTGGTCGACCAGGATCGGGACGACGGTGCCGGTCAGGTCCGGCGCAACTGCGGCCTTCCGCCGGGCGGCGGCCACCAGATCTCTTGCGTCCAGCGTCTCGCCGGCACGGAAGACAGGTAGGGCAGTCGACCTACCCTCGATCCGCTCGCACAGGTCCACAAACACCGAACCGACGGCAATTTCGGAAACTGACTGCAGCACTGCACTTTCGGATTTCATCACTCACCTCGAGCTAAACGAATTGCTTACACGTCTGGCGTTATTCGTATGACAGGACTACCTATTGCGGAGGAGCCTATGGTCCTTCCAACTCGTGGCAGCACGTTTGAAACCGGTAGAGTAGTTAGCCCAGACAGGTCGAGTATTGGGGCGTTTGCTTTGAGTGGATGGCGCAAAACTGCTGTCCGGAACGCGGGTGCTACGGTGTCTACGATGCCATCGGTCGGGGCAACGCATGACGTTAATGTGTTGTGCCACAACGGGTGTGATGGCTGACGGTCGGTGCGTGGCGGCCACGGCCGCCAACGGTCTCGGAAGGCATGGGCGCGGTCGGCGACTTCGTCGGATCGTGCGGCACTTCCTACTGGGACCATTCGCAGAGCGATCAGCAACACAGCCGGCGTCTCCTTTGTCCGCGAAAGCGGTAGCGTTAACTACGAGTCCCGTCATCGCCGATAATCACGTCTTCCAAACGGCAGGATTCCTGAGTAATTACATCGATAAGCCGCTCAACGAAGGCCTTGTCGAGGCCCAACTTGCGGCCCTCCTTGATGGACTTCGCGCGAACGTGGTCCAGTCGGTGTGGTTGCATCATCGGGATGTTTTCCTTGCGCTTCAGCTCCGCGATCTCTGCGCACAACCGCATGCGCTGCGCAATTACCGCGATCATGGCCGTATCGAGCTGATCAAGGCGCTGACGGCAACTCCCCATCGCGACGCCGACATCTGCCGTTGGAATACGATTATCTTTCACGGCGAATCTCCGTTTCTATCACCGGGTGAGTTGAGCCGGGAAATGCCTCGGCGTGCAGGACAACCTAGGCATCAACGCGCCGCTTCTCCTGGGCCTCCTTTTCGGCGTCCCCCGCCTCTGGATGGGAAGCGATGGTTCGGGCCGTCGCTCGTATGGATTCCACGAGGGCATGCGCTTTGAGCTGTATTTCCGCCAATTCTTCCTCGGCGTCGGACAAAGCGACTATTGCGCCGCCGGTGCCGATGGTGATTCGACCATCGTGGACGACCATCGTCCGGATGACGATGTTGAGGTCGACGGCCCCCGAGAGGGAGAAGTATCCGATAGCGCCGGAATAGATCCCGCGAGGGCCGCCCTCAAGTCTGTCGATGATTTGCATCGTCCGCCGCTTGGGCGCGCCCGTCATGGATCCACCCGGGAAAACCGCTCGCACACATTCAGCTGGCGACACGTCGTCCCTCAACCGGGCTCTGATCGTGCTGACCAACTGATGAACCGTGGCGTAGGTCTCGACGGCGAACATTCGAGGGACATGCACGGAATTCACCTTGGCAACCTGCCCCAGATCGTTGCGGAGCAGATCGAGGATCATGAGGTTCTCCGCCCGGTCCTTTTCCGCGGTGCGCAGTTCGTAAGCCAGCATCGCGTCTTCGTCGGGGGTGCAGCCGCGGCGGCGAGTGCCTTTGATCGGTTTCGCTTCGACCACGCGGTCGGCGGATATTTTCACGAATCTCTCCGGAGATGCGCACAACACATCAACTGCGGGAAACTGCAGGAGCGCGCCGTAGGGTACGGGATTGCGCCGCCGAAGATCGCGATATGTTTCCAGGGTGTCGATTGTGGCGTCGACCGTTAGGGTTGTCGTCAAGCAGACTTCGTAGGTCTCCCCGGCACGGATTTCCTTCATGCATTGTCTGATGTTGCTGGCGTACTTGGTCGGAGGTTCCCGTTCAATCACGGGGACGAAAGCCCGGGCCGAGCTGTGTTCCGACTCGACGCACCGGCCGTTGAGCGACTCGCGCACGGCCCGTTCCGCCCCATCCAGCCACGACACCGCCTGAGCCTCGTCGCCGCCGTCCTCGCACGCGAGGGCCAGCAGCCAAGTCTGACCGAGGTTGTGGTCGACCACCACGGCGCGATCACAGAACACGAATCCGGCATCGGGCAGGTCGGATTGGTGAACGGCATCGCCGCCACATTCGGACTTCATCTCGTATCCCAAGTAGCCGACGTACCCGAGCGCGAAGTCACATTCATTATCAAGTGCAGTCACAGCCCGCTCGGCGGTTTGCTGTTTGAGATAGTCGAAAATGCTTTGCTCAAGATGAGTGATGGCGCCGTTGCCAGCACGGACCGTCACGCCACTATTGGCCTCCGCGGTCACCCACTCACCGAGCGGGCCGCATCCACCGAGGATTGAGAAGCGCGACAGCCCTTCGATGACACGGGAGCTGTCCAACCAGAATGCGCCCTCCTGGTTGGCGAAAAGCTGTGAGTACAGTTGCTCGCAATCGGGTCGCCGCAGCAGTCGCCGACTGATCAGCTGAAACCGCCCTGTCGGGGTCGGACCGTCGGCGGGCAGAGCCAGACACTCGGCGTGCGCCCGTGCGCCCGAAGCCTTAACGGAGATGCGTCGACGCGAGCGACAACGAGCCAACTGCAGGAAATTGTCTACTAATTCGCGCCCATACTGCGTTGCGATTGACTCCGGGTGGAACTGGACACCCCACTGCGCACGGGTGCGGTGCTCCACGCCCATGACGAGCTTCTTGCCAGAACGATCCGTCGTGCAAGCCGTGATCCGAAAGGAATCCGGCACGTCGCCCACCATAAGGGAGTGATATCGGGTGGCGAGGAAAGGTGACGGTATTCCGGCGAATATCCCGCTACCGTCGTGCGCAATGGAGCTGATCCGCCCGTGCCATGGCTCGGGCGCGGTCGTTACAGCGCCTCCGTCCCAGTAACAAAGCCCCTGGTGCCCCAGGCAGACACCGAGCAGGGGAACGTCATAACCGAGGGCTAACCGGCTGATGCCGAAGTCGGACTCGAACTCCGGCCGCCCCGGACCGGGCGAGATGATCAACGCATCGAGGCTTGCAAGAAAATCGATCGAATGCCACGTTAGATAGTCATCGTTTTGGATCACTCGAACGTCAGTGGTGGCTACGCTCGAGACGAGCTGAAAGAGGTTGTAGGTGAACGAATCATAATTATCGATGATCACAATGGACACGGCTTAATCCTCCCCAGCGTAGTGGTCGAGACGCCCGATAGCCGGAAGCCTATGGCCGCTGCAATCGAGCTAGCCACAATTGGCTCGATTAGAGAGGCGTGGCCGGCCGGATAGAGTAATCTCTCGGCGCAACTCGGCGTGCGGTAATTACCGCGGGATGGGATGCCTTCGTCTGCGGGTAGCAACAATTTCCTCCTGCACGGGTTCAGCCGATGTCGGCGCAACTGTGCGAGTAGTGCAGCGGTATCAGCGAGCGTTGGCAGCAACTCCGTTGCTGCCTTGAGGGAGTGAATCCCCCTTCTGGACAACTGTTTTCGATGTCAATGGTTCGAGAAACGGTGCGAACGGGGGGATCTCCTCGGCCGCACACTCGACGCTCACCACTGACGGGCCATCGACCTCGAGGGCCGTGCGCATAGCCGCGCCGAATCCGTCCCTGTCCGTGACGTCGACCGACGCAAGACCGGGAAACATGGCGGCCAGACCGGCGCCGAGCCGACTGGCGGTGAACCGGTTGTATCTGTGCCGGTCGCCGAAGAACAATTTCTCGCTGGTCGCGCACATCGCGTGAGAATTGTTGTTGAACAACACAAACGTCACCGGCAGCCGGTATTGCACGGCCGTGTGGACCTCCATGCCGTGCATGAAAAACGCACCGTCTCCGGCGATCACCACCACGCGGCCACACGGCGCCTGCGCCTTCGCGCGGGCGAACGCCATCCCGATACCGGCCCCGAAGCTGAACCCCATGCCGCCCATTCCCAGTGCGACGGCGAATCGGCCCATGCGCCGCACAGGCAGGTAGTGGACGGCCGCCGCGCCGGTGTTACCGCCGTCAACGACAATGTCGACACCGTCGGGCAGTACGCGATCAAGGACGTTCATGGCATCGCGGTAACGTACCCCCGGCCCGTCGAACCGCGGCGGACTCAACTCCCCGCGCGATACCGCATCAGGAACTCGAACGCCCGCAGCCCGTCCGCGGCCGATAAGGGCACTTGTCAGAGTTCGCAACGATGTGCGCAGGTCGTCGCTGTGGACGTGGGTGCACGGTATATATGGTGGTTCCGCCCCGATCGAGAGTGTGTGCACCTTCGTCAGCGCATCCTCGAGCCCGGCGCGCGCCGTCACTGGCAGCCGGGTGCCCACGACCAGACACAACGCGCTGCCGGCCACCGCTTCGGCCACACCGGGATGGCCCATTTCGCCGGTGACGCCGAGGGCCGACGAGCAGCCGAAACCTGGTGTGCCCGCAGCGTCTTTAGCATGAGGAACAACCGCCACCCGCGCGCGGAGCACCGCCCGCAGCGCCGCCAGTTCCGCCCGCGCATCCTCACGAACCACCTGCTCGCCCGCGATGATCGTGATCGGTCCGTGCACCCTGCGCAGCGCCTGCACGATGGGATGTGGGTCACCAATAGCGCGAGGCCGCTCGACAGCTTCCCCTCTGACGCAAGCGCTGGGCCGCAAATATGCCTTCTGAACATCCTTGGGCAACAACAGCACTGCGGGCCCGCCCGCTCGCGCCGCGGCCACCGCGGCCGGCAATGCCGAGACAATGTCGGCAGGGGTCAACACGCGTCGGCAGAAAACAGAAACCGCAGAAAACACCGCCTCCGCGTTCAGCGACCCGTTGCGACCGCTGGTGTCCTCACAGCTGCCGCGCCCATCCATCGTGGTCGGCGGCTGGCCCACGACAGCCAATACCGGAACGCGGCTGGCGAACGATTCGCCAAGGCCGGGAAGAAGGTTGAGCGCACCTCCGCCGGATGTCGCCGCAACGACACCCAAGCCGCTGCCGCTGCGGCTGTAGCCGTCGGCCATCGCAGCGGCAGAGAATTCGTGCTTCGCCAACACGGCAGTGACATCCGAGCGCAGGAATGCCGCGTCGAAAAGGTCCTCGATGTTGGCGCCGTCGACGCCGAAGATGTGGTCGGTTCCGACTGTCGCGAGGTACCCCACGATGTGGTCGGCCACCCGCTGCTTTCCGGGCATCCTTCGATCCTTCAATAGCGTCTTAGCGTGATCGAATGCAGGGAACGGGCCCGTCGCCCCGCATCGGCATGCAATTGCACGTGATCAGCGCCGGTCCTCGACCCGCGCGGCACTGATCGAGAGGGGCGTGCGCCGCGGAGGCATGGTGGGTAACACTGGACGCGGTGCCGCGGGGTGCGGCGTCTCGGGCGGGTAAATACTATGCGTCGCATTGACATTGGTGCGGAAGCTGACCGTGTCATCGCCGTCGCGCCAGAGTGTTCCGACGCTGTGGTGATGCGTACCGCCCAGTGTCTCGGTGACAGCGTGCGTGAGAACCGGGTGCGGACTGATTTCGATAAACGTGGCATTGTCACGCCCCGCGATGGTGATAGCTTTGCGGAATTCCACCGGCCGGCGCGCATTCTCCACCCAATACTCGGCGTCGAGAATCGGGGCGATGCAGGGATCGGTCACCGTGGAGATCAACCGCGCTATCGGCTTTTTGGGTGCTATGTCAGCCAGCGCCGACCGTAGCTCAGCCGCAATCGAATCCATCTGCTGCGTGCTGGCGGCGACTTCTGTGCTCAGCCGTCGGGCAAGCCGATTCTCTCGTCGTACTGCCGCGATCACCGCATCCACTTGCGCCGGCGGTCCGGCGACTACCGTTTGGCGCGGCGAGGAGAAACTTGCCACCGCAACACCGGGATAGTCAGCAATCAGTCGTGCAGTGCTCGCGGCACCGAGTTGGAGCGACGCCATCGCTCCTTGCCCGGCAAGCCTCGCCATCAACCGCGAGCGGATTGCGATCACCCGCAGCCCCTCGGCGACGCTCAACGCGCCGGTCACCACAGCCGCCGTCACTTCACCCATCGAATGCCCAACCACTGCTTGGGGAATCGTCCCATAAACCCGCCACAACTCGGTGAGGGCCAGCTGCAGACCCATCAGTACTGGCTGCACCCGCTCGGTCCCGACCACCGGTTCTCCGGCAGCCAGCACGCGCTGCAACGAAAAGCCGACCTGCTGAACGAAAATCGGCTCCAGCTCGGCCAGAGCGATCGCAAAGTCCGGCTCGTCGGCCAGCAATTGCCGACCCATGCCGGCCCACTGTGAACCCTCACCCGAATAGACAAACACGGTCCCGGTCCCACAGGGCCCCTCGTGTGGCCCTACCACGCCTGCCGCAGGCCGACCTTCCGCCAATGCGGTCAATCCGACTATTGCCTGGGCATGGTCGCGCGCGCACACGGTGGCGAAGAGGGGGTGCCAGGCGCGATGGTGGTTGAGTGTGTGGGCGACGTCGGCCAACCGCACCCGGGCACCCGCACCGGTCAGCCACTGTGCCAGCAAGCGGGCCATCGACGCGATCCGTTCCGGGGTTCGACCAAAGAGCACCAAAGTGCTTGGCTGCGGTGCCAACTCATGCACAACGGCTGCGTCGCCGATGGTTCCCGTCACACCATCACGCTCCGAGCAACGGCGCCGCCGGCAAGCCGGGAGCGGTGCATGGCGAAGGGCCGCTCGATCGGGTGAAGCGAACCCAGCTGAGGTCGTCGGCCGCCACCGGCCGGCGGGCGCAACGCGTTTAGCGGAGGCGACCGGGTAGTCCGCCGTCACGCGGTAGCGACCGGCTACGTGGTTCGGAATGAATGTCATGCGCGCGAGCGTATGGTCGGCCGGACAGGCTCGGCGCCGCTTTTGATATGACTCGAGTGGTGAACGCGCGCAGATCGAGTATGGCGCGCCTAGTAATCGGCGGAGATGCGTATATACCCGGTTTCGCTCGGTGAATGAATGGACGCCGAACGCGCCTGTGGGCTTCGGATGCGCACGGCAACAGGGATTCCGCTCGTGATGCGGCGCCCCGCCCGTATTGCGTTGTCGTTGCCTTTCCGTCGGCGACGAAAATGGCCGCGTCGGAAAGCTCAGCCAGCGGCGGGGCGGTCGTGCGGCCCGTTGTTCAGTGGGCCGTCGTCATCGCCGGGTAACCCGTTGCGTCCGGACGGATCCCGGCCTATAAGGTGGACAAGTTGGTCGCGAGTGTTGATGCCGAGTTTGGTAAAAATACGGTAGAGGTGTCCCTCGACCGTCCGCACCGAGATAACCAATCGATCTGCGATCTGACGGTTGGACAACCCGGCCACCACAAGCATCACAATCTGGCGCTCACGCCCGCTGAACGGAAGCGGGCGCGCCGCGGCCTCGAGCGCGGGTGTCCGCAGTTCACATTGGCCGGCCAGCCGGTAGGCCCAGTTCGACGACTCGACTTCCTTGCTGCGGTCGCCTCGGCGGGCGTGCTCGCTGGCCGCCTGAGCGGACGCGTCGGCGGCAAAAGCACAGGCGCCCAGATCGTCGAACCGGTGCGCCGCAGCATCGATCAGATCGCCGTCATGACGGGCGAGACCGCGGGCGTGCATGGCGACCGCTTCCGCGATTGAAGTTTTCAGCGCTCCAGCGAGTTCCTCCAGTCGCGCAGCGTGCGCGCGATCACCAAAGCGGACAGCCGTATGCAGTGCCTTCATCTCAAAGGCGTGCAGCCCGGCGGCTCGGGCAGTTTGTGCCGCTTGCGTGGCATGGGCCTGAGCGGTCGCCGTGTCGGCGACGGATGCCCGATGCCAGGCGCGGGCGAGCTGGAGTTCCGGCAAAAATACCGCCATATGCGGTCCGTACGCATCCTCCGCGATTCGTAGAGCGGCAGCGGCTGCCTCACTCTCTCCCCGCGCGCCTTCCGCCTGTGCGTGCCGCGCTGCCACCAGCATTAGCCAGGGCGACGGGAAAAAGGAGAGCTCCGAGATCGATTGTGTGAATGAGCTACAGGCGCTTCGCAATTCGCCCCGGGCAAGCTGCGTGAACCCAAACATCGCTTGGACCATCGCCTCAGCTGTCGGTAAACCCGCAGCCATGGAGGCGTAACGATTGCAGACCCGCTCCGCCTCCGCATAATCCCCAGCGGCCGTCGGGACCGCAAGCTCGGCCATCCCGATGCCGAATATCTGCGGCCCCGCTTTGCACAGCTTCGCGGCGCGCAGCCCAGCGTTGACAATGGGTTGAACACTGCGCAGTCGCCCGGTTAAGGCCAACGCACTGGCAGTCGGGGCCGCCGCCCAAATCGTCGCGGCCGGTGGCGCATCGGGCCCACACAAGTCCGGCCCCTTCGCAACCGTCCGCGCAACATCGCCGCCGAAATATGCGAAAGACAATTCCAGCGCATCGAAAATGAGACCGATACTCGGCTCGGACGCAACGCGATCTCTTACCTCAGCCAGCACCCGTTTGGCCGCTTCGACACTTCGGCAAAGCCAAAACAGGTTCGCGGCTCGCGCACAGCCCCACCGCGCGACCAGCCACCTGTCAGCATCGTCGAGGTCGACGTCCAGGCAAATGGCTTCCGCCTCTTCGCCACGCCCCTGCCAACTCAGCGCCTCGGCAAGCAGAAGTGCCGCGCGCAGACCGCCCCCTCGCTCGAAAGCGAATCGGGCCAGTTCTTCCCCTAGTGCCGAGTTCGACAGTGCTATCGCGTCCGCCGCCGCCTTGATGACCAGGTCGAGATCGGGCTCAAGGTCGCTTCGCATGATGAACTGCGCCAACCGGATCCGGCCGCGCAAGTCGGGTGAGCGCACGCGCTTCCCTTCGGCTTGCAGATATCTTCGGACAGCTTGTGCCAACGTGCCGTTCAGTTGCCGCGACCGCACCACCCCGGCCTGCTCAAGTGCCACTTCACCGACGACGGGGTCGTTCAACTGCGCCATCGTCTGTGATCGGTCGGCGAACAACTGGATCATGCCGCGGCGTTCGAGACGCGCCGCCGCGTCGGCGTCACAGATCTCCCTCAGCACCTCCCACTCCAGTAACTCCGCCGTGGCCAGGAACTCAACGACCTCCAATTCCTCGGGCGCGAGGGTTCGCAGCCGGAACTCGATGAGATCGTGAAGTTCGCGGTCTGCGAGCAGCGGCCCTCGTAGTTGCCACCCAGCGTCCGTGCGGGCGAATGCCCCATTGTCGCGACTGGCACTGAGCAAACCGCGCAGCACCAGAAGGTTCCCCGAACTGCGTTCGTATAGCTCGTCGGTCAATCGGGCCTCGACGGGCCCGCCGAGAACGGCGCTGGCGAGTACCCCGGTCTGCTCGCGGGTGAACGGGTCGATATGGATGCTCAGCAATAAGCGTTCTTTGATAAGAGCGCTCACCGCGTCAAGTACTGATTCCCCCAGACCAATGGTCACGATTAAGCGTGCAGCGCGACTGGTCGCAAGCTGATTTACGAGTGTGGCGGACAGCGGATCGAGTAGTTGTGCGTCGTCGACCACAACCACCAGGTTGTTGTCCTGACCCAGGGTCTTGTGCGCTGCAGCCAGCATGATGGCTGGCTCGTACGCAACGCCCAACGTCACCGCGCGGGAGAACGCGCCCAGTGGCACAGCGCGACCCGTTTGGGTGCCCAAGGCGAAACGCACTGTCCGCCCGGCGGACGCGGTTGCCTTCGCCAGCATGCGGGCCAGCGTCGACTTGCCCACCCCACTGTCCCCGACCAGCGCGACCCCTTGAAACTCGCCGTTGTTCAGTGCCGCCAACGCCCGTCGGAATTCGACGTCGCGCCCCACTATGGGCCACGCCCAACCACTTTCCGGCTGCACCGCTGACGCACCTCCGCCCTCTCATCGCGATCGCACGGGCGCCGGAGACCAGAGGCATCTCGTCTGCCGACCATCCGTCGCAATCAAGTGCCGCCGTCCTAGACGACGACCCATGCCGGGTTTGCCGCCGCCCTATCTAGAGCCGAAAGAGTTTGAACGACGCCCACGTTCGTGGCCGACGAGGAAACGCTTAGTAGCGTTGGTCGCTGGCTACCCGGAAATCGACGGGCTAACCTTCTGCAAATCCCCCAATCCGACGCCGTGATCCACTACCACCGAGGATCGGTACCACTCCACGTACTTACAAACCATGGGCGGGAGCGTATTGGCCTTTCGCGCGTGCATCGACAGAGTTAATACAAGTCGAGTGGTGAGCGTGCGCACATAGAGTAGCGACGCAAGACAATGCTCGCGTGCAGCTAAGCCGTTGGGTTCGCGAGTAGCGTGTCGCCCCGTCCGTGTCGGGGAAGTCACCGGCACGACAAAGTCAGTCAGCTCGTTTGTGGTCGAGGGCCTCATCGGCAGCGTCCTTGTCGCAACGTATTAACGACCTGTTTCGCCCCGTTGGCTGCCGGCTCATTAGGTCGATGAGCTGGTCCCGATTATTGATGTGGACTTTTGCGAAGAGGCGATAAAGGTGTCCCTCGACGGTTCGCACCGAGACCACGAGCTTTTCGGCGATCTGGCGGTTGGACAAACCGGCCGCAACGAGCGTCGAAATCTCGCGCTCGCGGCCGCTGAGCGGTAGCGGACGCGCCACACTATTGACCGCCGGTGTGTTGAGTCCGCATTTGTTGGCCACAGAGCATGCCCAAATCGTCAACTCGAATGTGTTGTTGCGGTCGCCTTGGCGCGCGTGCTCGCCTGCCGCCTGCGCAGCCGCGTCGGCGGCCAGAGCCTGTGCGCCCAGCTCGCTGAACCGACGTGCCGCAGCGCCCAGCAGGCCGGCGTCCTGCTCGAACAAGCCGCGCGCGTGGTCTGCGACCGCGTTCGCGAACGGGGTCCTCAAAATGCTGGCGAGTTCCGCCAACCGCGTGCTGTGCGAACGATCGCCGAAGCGGGCAGCCGTATGGAGGGCGCGCATTTCGACGGCGTACATCCCGGCTCTTTGCGCGTTATGTGCCGCCTGCATTGCGTTGCCTTGGGCCTCTTTCGTTTCGCCTGCCGATGCCCGCTGCCAAGCCCGGGCGAGCTGCAATTCCGGTAGGAACACCGCGACATGCGGTCCATAGGCGTTCTCCGCGGTGCTCAAGGCGGCGGCGGCTGCCTCGCTGTCTCCCCGCGCCCCTTCCGCCTGAGCGTGCCTGGCTGCCACCAGGATCAGCCAGGGCGACGGATACCCTTGTCGTAACGGGGATTCCGCAGCTTCGAGTGCAGCGCTAGCGGATGGCAGTGCCCCGCTGGCGAGTCGAAGGAGTCCGAGCATCGCCTGCACGTGTGCCTCTGCCTGAGGCACACCAGCAGCCATCGCGGCGTAACGCTTGCACAACCGGTCTGCCGCCAGAAGGTCACCGGCGGCCGTCGCGCCCATGACCTCAGCCATCCCGATGTTCAACCGTTGCAGCCCAACGCCGGAGGGCACGGCGGCACGTAGCGCGGTTTCGGTAACCCGGGAAACTTCGGCGAATCGCCCGGCGACCGCCAACGCACTCGCAGTCGCGACGGCTGCCCACACGGTCGCAACCGGCATCAGGTCGGACTCACACAAGCTCGGCCCAGTCTTCAGCGTTCCCGCAACGTCGCCGAGGCAGAAACGAATTGACACGTCAAGGGCGTTGGCGAGACGGATACTCGCCTCTGAGGTAACACGGTTCTTCACGTCGGCCAGCACGCGCTGGGCCGCTTCGACGCGCCGGCACACCCAGAATAGATTCGCTGTCCGCAGACAGCCCCACTGAGCGATCAGCCACTCGGTAGAACCATCCAGATCGGCGTCGGCAAGCTCGGCCTCAGCCTCGTCGCCGCGTCCCTGCCAACTCAGCGCCTTCGCGAACACGATCACCGCCTCCAAACCGGCACCGCGATCGACCGCAAATCTCGCCAACTCCTCACCGAGAGCTACATTCGACATCGCGACCGCGTCGGCAGCCGCAGCGATGATCACACCGAGGTCCGGCGTCAGATCACTGCGGACCATAAACCGCGCAAGTCGAATGCGACCCCGCACATCGGGCGACCTCGCGTCCCGCCCCCGCTCCTCAAGGTGGTTGCCGAACGCTTGTGCCAGTTTCCCGTTGAGTTGCCGGGAGCGGACGATCCCTGCACGTCGAGTTGCGACATCACCGAGCACCGGGTGATTCAATTGCGCCAAAGTATGGGATCCGTCGGCGACCAACTGAATCAAGCCGCCGCGCTCCAATTTCGCCGCCGCGTCGGTATCGCAGATCTCACGTAAGATTTCCCACTCCAACACCTCCGCGGTCGCCAAGACCTCGACGACGTCCAACTCCTCGGGGGCAAGCGTGTCCAACCGAAACTCCAAGAGATCGCAAAGTTCGCGATCCGCGCGCAGGGGTCCCCGCAGTTGCCACCGGTCACCCGCGCGGACCAAGACCTTTTTTTCGAGACTCGCGCTCAGCAAGCTACGCATAAGCAGGAGGTTTCCAGCGCTTCGCTCGTACAACTCGTCGACCAGCCGGGACTCCACCGAACCACCCAGAACCGCCCCGGCGAGCACTTCAGCCTGCTCTCGAGTGAGGGGGTCGACGTGAACCGTCACCAACAGCCGCTCTTTCATCAACGCCGTCACCGCGTCAAGAATTGACTCGCCCGACCTGATCGTCACTATCAGCCGAGCCCTGCCGCTGGCCGCGAGCTGATGCACGAGTGTCGCTGACAACGGATCGAGTAGCTGCGCGTCGTCGACCACGACGACGAGCTTGTCGTTTTTCGCCAGGGTTTTGTGCGCGGCAGCCAGCATAATGGCCGGTTCGTTTACCGCGTCTAAAGTCACCGCACGAGAAAACGCGCCCAGCGGCACGGCGCGACCTGTGTGAGTCCCCAAGACAAAACGCACCGTTTGCCCGGCCGACTCGGCCGTCTTTGCCAATATGCGGGCCAGCGTCGACTTGCCAACACCGCTGTCGCCGACTAACGCGACCCCCTGGAACTCGGCGTCGCCAAGTGCGGCCAGCGCCCTTCGAAGCTCCATATCCCGCGCCACCACGGGCCACGTCTCACCGCTTTCCCGCTGCACTGGACGATGTAACTCCAGGCCCTGGTGAGGCTGCATCAGACGTCCCGTGTTCTAGTAAATGCGGTAGGGCTTCCCCGCAGGCAGAGCCCTACGTCCCGGGCCGAACCCCGGCCAGAGCGCAAGTGAGCATCGATTCGCCGGCCCCGGGACCGCCTGAAAGGCGACGCCTTGGTGTTCCGCGTTGTCTCCGAGCGCCGTAAACGCTTGGCCAACCTCGTCGTAACGACCCATCGACGACCACCCCACACGCAATCTCGCGTAGACCGGACCTCACACTGCTAAAGCCCGGTCTGTGGCCACTATACCTCAGTACCAGCGCTTCCAGCAAATACATTGGACCCGACCCCGGCTCAACACCTGTGCAATTGGTTTTCCGCATATACAGGTGTTTCGTGCGGGTGCATAGCACTTCGAGGAAGAATCCCAGCAAACATCCCAACGCTGCCAAGTTTGCTGAGACTTCCGCTTCCGGGGACTGTGACCAAGGCGCTCTGTCTAAACGCGCCGTAAAGCACCCCTTACGAATGTGTAAATTCACTACGTACTTTTGTTAGCCACCTGTGAGGTTTTGTGTGACATTCATGCGGAAAGCGATATCCCGACATGTCACTGGTGGGGCGGATGGGACGGAGACAATACCTGCGCCAACGGCCAGCTCACGCCTTGAAGCGATGCATGACGCCCGTGCGCTATCCCGTCCCCCGGTAACGGTGTTCCCAGTGCAAATGGCACCTGTGCCGCAACTATAGGTCCACTCCGAGCAGCGCATCGACCGCGGCGGCCACCAGCTGCGGCGTCCCGGCGTCATGACCGCCGTACTCGAGCGCGTCGGTCGACCAACCATCAAGTGCAGCAAGGGCTTTCGGTGTATCGAGGTCGTCGGCCAGGTATCCTCGCACCCGGGCGATGACGTCGGTGGCGTCCGGGCCGGCGGGCAGAGCGGTCGCGGCGCGCCCGCGCCGCAGCCGCCCGGTCGCCTCGTCGAGCACTTGTCGGCTCCAGAACCGGTCCGAGCGGTAATGCCCCGCTAGCAGGCCCAGCCGGATGGCCGCCGACTCGACGCCTTGGGCGCGCAACCCCGACACCAGCACCAGGTTGCCGCGGCTCTTGGACATCTTGTGCCCGTCCCAGCCGATCATCCCGGCGTGCACGTAGTGCCGGGCGAATCGTCGCTCGCCCCGGACACATTCGGCGTGGGCGGCGGTGAATTCGTGGTGTGGAAAGATCAGGTCACTGCCGCCGCCCTGGATGTCCAGGCCGCTGCCGATGCGGCTGAGCGCGATCGCCGCGCACTCGACGTGCCAGCCGGGCCGGCCGGCGCCGAACGGTGAGGGCCAGCTGGGCTCGCCCGGCCGCTCGGCCCGCCACAACAGGGCGTCGAGCTCGTCGGTCTTGCCGGGGCGGCGCGGGTCGCCGCCGCGCTCGGCGAACAGCTGCAGCATGGTGTCCCGGTCATAGCCGGACTCGTAGCCGAATTGCATGGTGGCATCGGCCCGGTAGTAGACGTCCGGATATTCGTCATCGAGGACGTAGGCCGCTCCCGACGCCAGCATTTTCTCGACGAGTTCGACCACTTCGGCAATCGCCTCGGTCGCGCCGACGTACTCGCGCGGCGGCAGTATCCGCAGCGCCGTCATGTCCTCGCGGAAGAGGGCGACCTCACGCTCGGCGAGCTCGCGCCAGTCGACGCCGTCGCGCTCGGCGCGCTCCAGCAAGGGATCGTCGATGTCGGTGACGTTCTGCACGTAGTGCACGTCGCGACCGAGGTCCAGCCACTGCCGGTGCACCAGGTCGAACGCAAGGTAGGTGGCCGCGTGACCCAGGTGCGTCGCGTCGTAGGGCGTTATCCCGCAGACGTACATGGTGGCTTTCGACCCGGCCGCCACCGGGCGCACTTGCCGGTCGGCGGTGTCATACAGCCGCAGCTCCGGGCCGCGCCCCGGCACCACCGGAACGTCTGCGCAAGACCAGGACTGCATAACGTCGACTCTAAACGCGCGCCGGATCAGCGAAATTCCTGGCGGATGGCGTCGAGCAGGATCGGCGCCAGCTCGGCCCGGCACATGACGAAGTCGGGCAGGTATGGGTCGAGCTGGTTGTAGCGCAGCGGCGAGCCGTCCAGCCGCGACGCGTGCATGCCCGCCGCCATCACCACCCCGGCCGGCGCCGCCGAATCCCATTCCCACTGGCCGCCCGCGTGCACGTAAGCGTCGACGTCGCCGTCGACGATGGCCATCGCCTTGGCGCCCGCCGAGCCGATCGCCACCGGCTGAATGTGCAGCGTCTGGCGCATGCGGTGCAGCACGGCGGGTGGCCGAGTGGCGCTGACCGCAATCCGGAACGTATGCGGCACGCCGACGCGCGCCGCGCCGTCGGTCACGGTATCGCTGCGGTAGACGGTGTTTCCGCGGGCGGGCAACGACACTGCCGCGTCGGTGATCTCGCGCTGGCCGTCGGTTGGGTCGCCGGTGGGACGTTGCCACAGCGCGACGTGGACCGCCCAGTCGTCGCGGCCCGGCGTGGAAAACTCGCGGGTGCCGTCCAGCGGGTCGATGATCCACACCCGGTCGTGGTTGAGCCGGGAAAGGTCGTCGTAGGCCTCCTCGCTGAGCACCGCGTCGCTCGGCCGCTCGTCCCGCAGCCGCCGCAGGATCAGGGCGTTCGCCAGGCTGTCCCCCGCATCGCCGAGCGCCCACGGATGCCCGAAGCCGATTTCCTCGCGCACCTTGAGTAAGAGTTCCCCCGCGTCCGCGGCGAGATCGGCGGCCAGGGCGGCGTCCGTCAGGTCCTCCGGGCCGCTCGTCACCGGTTCAGTATCGCCGACGACCAAGCCCTCCCTAGAACGCCGGCCACGGGATGGGGCGATGACGGTTGGGTCCGGGCATGACGGGGTTGGCCAGCAGCGCGTGTGCGCGCCTGCGCAGCGCCGCGATTTCGGCGCGGGTGATGTGCCCGGCCAGCTCGTCGCCGAGCGAGCCCGTGACGGCTTCGGCGAGCCCGGCGACCGCCTCGCACATCTCCTCGTCGATCGGCTTGCCGGCCCAACCCCACAGCACGGTGCGTAGCTTGTTCTCGACGTGCAGGCACACGCCGTGGTCGACGCCGTACACGCCGCCGTCTATGCCGAACAGGATGTGGCCGCCCTTGCGATCGGCATTGTTGATCAGCACGTCGAACACCGCCATCCGCCGCAGCCGGGTGTCGTCGGCGTGCATCAGGATGACCTCGTCGCCCGCGTAGTCGTAGGCGCGCAGCACCGGCAGGTAGCCCGGCTGCAGTTTGTTGGCCGGAAACAGGTCGACCAGGTCGGGGCCGGGCCTGGGATCGGAATCGGCCGCGTCACCGGGTTGCTGCACCCACCGCTGCAGCATCCCCCGACCCGCCGGCCCATCGCGAATCACCGTGTAGGGCACGAGGTTCCACCCCAGCTGTGTCGACACCAGGTAGGCGCCGAGTTCGCGGCCGGCCAGCGTCCCGTCTGGAAAATCCCACAGCGGCGCTTCACCGGCGACCGGCTTGTAGACGCAGTGCACGCTGGACTCGCCGAGCTTCGACTCGCACAAGAAGGTGGCGTTGCTGGCTGAGCGGATGCGTCCGAGGACGGTCAGCTCGCCGTCCCGCAACACCTCGCGCTCGTCAGGCTGGTTATTCCTCGGCGTCATCGTCGGGCCCGAGCAGCGCGCTGCGCTTATAGCCGTTGGTGCGGGCGCAGATGTGGCCCTCGGGGTCCAACGGTTCGTCGCACAGCGGGCACGGCGGACGTCCGGCCGAGATGACGCGGTTGGAGCGGGTGGCGAACTGCCGCGCCGACTCCGGCGTCAAGAACACCCGCACTGCGTCGGGACCCTCCTCGGTGTCGTCGAGCACCACCGAGGCGTCGAACTCGGCGTCGGTGACCGCCAGCAACTCGACCACCACGGTCTGAGCCTCCGAATCCCAGCCCAGCCCCATGGTGCCGACCCGAAACTCCGCGTCGACCGGCGTGATCAACGGGTTGAGGTCCTCGATCTCGGCGGGCTCGGGAGGAACCGGCGTGCCGAACCTGCGATTCACCTCGAGCAGCAGCGCACCGATGCGTTCGGCGAGGACCGCGACCTGTTGCTTCTCCAAAATCACCGACACCACCCGGGAGTCGCCGACCGCCTGGATGTAGAAAGTGCGGTTTCCGGGCTGGCCAACGGTCCCGGCCACGAAGCGGTCGGGTGTGCGAAAGACATGAATTGCGCGGGCCATGGCACCTCCAAAATACCGGCTGTTGCCGCCGCCGTGCGATTCGGTTGCCCCGCCTCCGCGGATTTAATCGGTCGATCCGCCGACCACCGCGTCGCTGGACGGCACCGCTTCGGCCGCCCCGGTTTTCGCCTCGCTCTTCGCCTCACCCTGAGCCTGTCCGTCCTTGGACTCGCCCTTGGACTCGTCCTTGTGCTCGTCCTTGGGCGGTGGCCCGGCGGCCAGTGCGGCGGCCAGCCGCGCGCCGGTGTGGTTGACGTGCAACACGAACGGTCGCAGCGGGGTGTAGCGGATGACACTCACCGACCCCGGGTCCGCGGTGACCCGCTGAAACCCGTCCAGGTGCATGCCGTATGCGTCGGCGACGACCGACTTGATGACGTCGCCATGGGTGCAAGCCACCCAGAGCGCGTCGCCGCCGTGCTCCTGCGCCAGCCGCCGGTCGTGTTCGCGCACGGCGGCCACCGCGCGCGCCTGCACCTGGGCCAGACCCTCGCCGCCGGGGAACACCGCCGCGCTGGGGTGGGCCTGGACCACACCCCACAACGGCTCCTTCGTCAGCTCGCCGATCTTGCGGCCCGTCCAGTCCCCGTAGTCCACTTCGGCCAGCCGGTCGTCGATCAGCGGCTCGAGGCACAGCGCTTCGGCGAGCGGTTCGAGGGTGCGCCGGCAGCGCAGCAGCGGCGATGTCACCACCGCCCGGATCGGCAGGTCACCGAGCCGATCGATCAGACCGGCGGCCTGCTCGCGGCCCTTGTCGTCGAGGTCGACGCCCTCGGAGCGCCCGGCCAGGACGCCGGCGGTGTTCGAGGTGGAGCGGCCGTGCCGCAACAGGATCACGGTCATGTCGCCGCGCCCGTCACTGGACGCCACCAAGACATCACCGGAACCGCACTCACGACGACGACCGTACCTGGTCTGGGGCGGCCGCGACCTGGCTGGATGGTGGCGACCCGCTGCGCCCGGCTACGCCGCGCTTGCGATCACCACTGGCCCGATGGTGGCGACCCGCTGCGCCCGGCTACGCCGCGCTTGCGATCACCACTGGCTTGAAACCGGTACCGCGTGGGCGACCGAGTCGCGCACCGCGGCGGTCAGGCTCCGCTCGTCGGTCAGGTCGATGTCGACCAGGCTGCGGACCGCCCTGGCGACGACGTCGTCGGCCTGTGGAACCGGGCCGGTCAGGCGCGGCCGGTAAACTTCGACGACGAGCGACCGGTGCTCAATGTGAAACGAGAAACTGCGTCCGTCACCGACTTGTCCATACCCGCTGGCGAAAATTCCTGTCGTGAGGTCTTCGACAGCAAACTCTCTATCTGCGGTATGCCGGTCAGCGATGACGGTCATGACGCGACAATACCTCTCCAGCCCGACCGGATGCAGGCAACATGGCCATATTGGGTGCGAAACCGTTCCTTAAAATTTGACTTTCAGGTAGATAACGCGAGGGAGAATCGTTGCTGAGACCGCATGGGTGCGACAAACTAGCGCTTTATCGGCACTTTGTGGTGTTGCTGCCTTTGCTGGTCCTGCTCTCCGGTTGTGCAGGCGGCTCGAAGAATCCGCTCAGTGGCGCCCCGCCGACGATAGAACCGGCGCAGGCGGCCCAGTCACCGCCGGCGGCGCAAACCCCGGCCGGCTCGGTGCGGCCGCTGCACGGAAACGCCGCCGCGGCGATCTTCGACGGGGGCACCCACCAACTGGCCGTCCTGGTTCCCGGTGCCGACCCGGCGGCGCCCGCCAGCCTCGCCGAGTTCGGCGACCCCCAGGTCACGCCGCGCGTGATCGCGCTGCCGGGGCCGGCGACCGCGCTGACCGGCGACGGCCGCGGCACCGCCTACCTGGCGACCCGTGGCGGCTACTTCGCGGTCGACCTGGCCGCGGGTCACACGACACCGGTCCCCGTCGCCAACGCCCAGCAAACGGAGTTCACCGCAATCGCCCAACGCGCCGACGGCAGGCTGGTGCTGGGCAGCGCCGACGGCGCCATCTATACCTTTACCTCCCGGACACCGGACTCGGCCAGGAGTGCCACCATCGGGAGTCGAAACAAGATCTTTGCGCGCGTGGATTACCTTGCCACACAGGGAAATACAACCGTAGTGCTGGACCGCGGGCAGACGTCGGTGACGACGATCGGCGCCGAGGGCCGCGTCGAGCAGGCCCTGCGGGCCGGTGAGGGCGCGACCACCCTGGCCGCCGATCCGCAGGGCCGGGTGCTGGTCGCCGACACCCGCGGCGGCCAGCTGCTGGTCTACGGCGTCGGCCCGCTCATCTTGCGTCAGGCGTTCCCGGTGCGGCAGGCACCCTACGGCCTGGCCGGGTCGCACGGACTTACGTGGGTGTCCCAGACCGCTGCGAACGTCGTCATTGGTTACGATCTGTCAACCGGAATTCCCGTCGAAAGGGTGCGATACCCAACCGTGCAACAGCCCAACTCGCTGGCCTTTGACGAAGCGTCGGACACCTTGTACGTGGTGTCGGGATCCGGTGCGGGCGTTCAGATCATCGAGCACGCGGCGGGTGCGCGTTGACCACGCCGCGGTGGGGTCGGCTGCCGGTGGGCTGGGACACCGAGATGTCCGACGAATACGAGTGGATACCGTTGCGGCTGCCGCCGGAGGTGACCCGGCTCAGCGCGTCCACCCGGCTGTCCATCGAGGCCGAATACCGCGGCTGGGAGCTGACGCGGGTACGGCTCTACAACGACGGCAGCCGGCGGGTTCTATTGCGCCGCAAGAAACCTCGCGTGGAAAGCCGGCGGCCCGACCAGCCGGAGTTGTGATGTACCGGCTGCTACGCCGGCTATTTTTCTTAATCCCGCCCGAGCGCATCCACACGCTTGTTTTCGCCGTCCTGCGCGGCGGCACGGCCGTCGCCGCGGGGCGGCGGGTGCTGCGCCGACTGCTCGCACCGACCGATCCGGTGCTGGCCAGCACGGTGTTCGGGGTGTGTTTCCCCGGACCGCTCGGGCTGGCCGCCGGTTTCGACAAGGACGGCCTGGGGCTGTTGACCTGGGGCGCGTTGGGTTTCGGCTATGCCGAACTCGGGACCGTCACCGCGCACCCCCAGCCGGGCAATCCGGCCCCGCGGCTGTTCCGGCTGCCCGCCGACCGGGCCCTGCTCAACCGGATGGGGTTCAACAACCGCGGCGCCGGGGAGCTGGCGATCCGGCTGGCGCGCCACCGGCCCGAGGTGCCGATCGGGGTCAATATCGGCAAGACGAAGGCGACGCCCGTCGCCGAAGCGGTCACCGACTATCGGGCCAGCGCTCGACTGGTCGGCCCGCTGGCGTCGTATCTTGTGGTCAACGTGAGCTCACCGAACACGCCCGGTCTGCGCGGCCTGCAGGCGGTCGAGGCGCTGCGGCCCATTCTGTCCGGCGTGCTGGCCGAAACCTCGACGCCGGTGCTGGTCAAGATCGCACCGGATGTCTCCGATTCCGACGTCGACGACATCGCGGACCTCGCCGTCGAATTGGGCCTGGCGGGCATCGTCGCCACCAACACCACCGTGTCGCGCGAGGGCCTGGCCACGCCGGGGGTGAGCGAGCTCGGCTCGGGCGGCATCTCCGGGCCGCCGGTGGCGCGCCGAGCGCTCGAGGTGCTGCGGCGGCTCTACGGCCGGGTCGGGGACCGCCTGGTACTGATCAGCGTCGGCGGCATCGAGACCGCCGACGACGCCTGGGAACGGATCACCGCGGGCGCGTCGCTGCTGCAGGGCTATACCGGCTTCATCTACGGCGGGGGCTTGTGGCCCAAGCACATTCACGACGGTATCGCCCGACGCCTGCACGACGGCGGGTTCGCCTCGCTCGGCGAGGCGGTGGGGTCCGCGGCCATCGGCCCAGGCAGACCGAAGGGATAGAGCAGGCCAGCTCGGGGAGTCCGTATTGCGCGTGTGTCGATTAATAAAGGTTGAATGCCTCGCCCATCCAGGGTTGTGTATTTCTACAGCGAGCTGCTAGAAACAGCACACACACGTGTGTTTAGTGCGTCACAATTTATCGAACAGTGTGACCGGTACGACGTAGTTGGCTAATGGGTAGAGTCTTCGAGGGGAGACGACCATGTCTTTTGTAGTTGCTGCGCCGGAGACGGTGGGTGCGTTCGCCGGCGATTTGGCGGGCATCGGTTCCACACTGCGAGAGGCCACCGCGGCTGCAGCGGGGCAAACGACCGCCATCACCTCCGCCGCCGGCGACGATGTGTCGCTCGCCGTCTCGGAGTTGTTCGGCACGTACGGGCAGCGATTCCAGATGTTGAGCGCTCAGGCGGCGGCATTTCACAACGAGTTTGTGAGCCTGTTGAACGCCGGGGCGGCGGCCTACCTCAACACCGAGATCGCCAATGCCCAGCAGGCCATCACCAGCGCGAACTTCGCGGTCGGCAGCTTCACCGCGGGCGGCGCGGCCGCCGCGTCCGATCCCATCCTTGGCGGTCTCCTCGGCGGTTTACTCGGCGGCGGTTCGGGCGGCCTGCTCGGCCTGAACGGCGCAGGGGGCGGGCTGCTCGGCGGATTGGGCAGCGGGCTGAACCAGCTCCTGGGCGGCTTCAACAGCATCGGGGCCCAATTCGCCAACGGCTTTGGCTCGCTATTCAACCCTGCGATTCTTAACGCCTTCCCGACCCTGAGCGACTTCATCGGGCCGATAAACCTCGGCAACCTAACCCCGGGCTTGAGCCTCACCTCGGGACCACTCGGCGCGTTGCTGGGGCCGACCCTCAACGGCGTCGGTTTGGACCTGGGTAACTTCGTGTCCAACGAGCTGGTCAACGGCATAACCCTGTCCAACCTTTTAGGCGCTGGCACCGGGCTCTTCCAGGACGTGCCGGCACTTCAGGGACTTCAACCTCTGCTGAATTCGTTACTACCGGGGCTGTTCGGGCCGGCACCGTCGGGCCCGGGTCCTGCCCCGAACCCGTACCAAGTCCTGTTCGACACTACGGTGATGAATCTGAACCTCATGGGCTCGCAATTCGCGAGCCACCCGTTCCCGGTCCTGAATCAGATTGTCATCAACCAGAATCACTACGCGCTGATCTTCTCGAGTGGGGTCGCGACGGATCTGCAGGGTTTCCCCGCGAACGTGCCGGCGAACATTCAACTCACCCTGCAAGGCGCTTCGACGTTCAACCCGGCTGCCATCGGACAGGACTTCGTCAACGGCACGAGCGGCTTCTGGGGGACGGTCGGCTCGTCGCTCAACAAGATGGGCTCGGATCTGCAGCTGACGATTCCGACCGCCAGCAACGACATGGCGATGGCCGGCCAGGCGATTCAGATGGGCGATTACTACGGCGCGGTGCAGGACGCGGCGCACGCCCCAATCGATCTCTTCATCACGGGATTCGACACCAGCCACTTGACGATCGGCGGCAATGTCGTCACTCTGATCCCTCCCGACTTCCAGGTCTCCATCGCGGGACCCGTCGGGTTGGAGGGCCCCGCCGCCGAGTTGCTCCCCATCCTGACCGCCCTCGGACAGCAGCCGGTAGGCCTTGCGAGCCTGGCCGCACACGGGTCCATCCCCGGAATGATGTTGGGCAACTTCGCCAACGCGATCGACACCCTCGTCAACGCAAATGTCACAGCGAACTTCGCGCTGAACGTCGGCGCGACCCTGAACCCCATAGGCGTCGGGGGAACGCTGGCTGGCGCCGCCGTCTTCGGCTTGCCATTGCAGCTGGGCTTCGCGATACTGGGCCCACCGTTCGCCATGGCGAACGGAATCGCCCAGGGGGCAACGGCCTTCGGTGCCGCCGCGCAGACCGGCAACGTCTTGGGAATGCTGAACGCGATCGGCGATATGCCCGCCTACGCGATGAACGGCTTCCTCAACGGCCAACTCCTCGTGGACCTGCCGCTGCCCATAGCTGTGTCGGCGCCGTTGCTGGGCACTCTCGTCGTGCCGGCCATAGCCCACGTCCCCTTCGACGGGCTTCTCACCCCGCCCGAACCGCTAACGGTCACCATCCCCGCCGGCGTCGCCGGAATAACTATTCCAATCAACGCCACCCTCGGCGGCACGGAATTCGGGGGTCTGTTCCCGACGCTGCTGAACACCATTCCGGAAGCGATAGCCGCGGCCATCACACCCACCGGCTAGCCGGACTGCTTAGACAGGTTTCAAGACTCGGCATTCCGGGTGCGCGTAGCCCCCGCATTTGCGAGCATGGTCACGCATGCGCGAGGGCGTAAGTCGAGGGGGAAGGTATGTCCTTTCTAGTCGCCACGCCGGAAATGGTGTCAGCGGCGGGCGGGAGTTTGGCGGGGATCGGCTCGACCCTGAACGAGGCCACCTCGGCCGCGGCGGGCTCCACCACTAGCGTCGCCGCCGCGGGCGCCGACGACGTGTCGACCGCGATCTCGCGACTATTCGGCTTGTACGGTCAGCAATTTCAGGCTTTGAGCGCTCAGGCGGCGACGTTTCACAACGAATTTTCGAACCTGTTGAACGGCACGGCGGCGGCGTACCTCGGCACCGAGATCGCCAACACAGCCGACGCGATGAGCGCGCCCGCCGCGGGCGTCGCTGCGGCCACGGATCCGATTCTCGGTGGCCTGGGCCCGATCCTCGGCGGTGGTGGCGGCGGGATTCTGGGCGGCCTGCTCGGCGGCGGTAGTCCCCTGGGCGGTCTGCTCGGCGGAGTCGGCCAGCAAATCGGTTCCCTTTTGACCGCTCAATGGGACGGGTTCGAGATCAGGCTGCTGCCAGCATTGTTCGCGACCAACGCGACCATTTCCGCCGCCGGCGACCCCTGGCAAGCGCTCTTCGCCAATACTGGCGCCAACCTGCAAACCATCTTCAACGACTGGATGTCCGACCCGTTCCCCGTCCTGCACCAGGTCTTCAGCAACCAGAACGGGTACGCGCACATTGTCGGGACGGGGCTGGCCACTCAGCTGCAAGACTTCCCCACCACGTTGGCCAACATTCCGGCGAACATCCAGATCGGCATCCAGGGAACATCGACCTTCGCGCCCGCGATGCAGTCGTTCATCAACCAGCAGAACAGTTACAACCAGACGAGCAACGCGGGCCTGCAGAAGGCCGGCGCGGACCTGCAGAAAACCCTCCCGGTCTTCGAGTACGACATGGGAATGGCCGGCCAATCGCTCGTGACGGGTGACTACCACGGCGCGGTCCAGGCCATCCCGCGCGCGTTTCTGAACCTCTTCCTCAGCGGTGTCGACATCAACCTCATCGG
This sequence comes from Mycobacterium sp. 852002-51057_SCH5723018, assembly GCF_001667035.1. Taxonomy (GTDB): domain Bacteria; phylum Actinomycetota; class Actinomycetes; order Mycobacteriales; family Mycobacteriaceae; genus Mycobacterium. The sequence continues at coordinate 90,153 of NZ_LZIR01000012.1, read as the reverse complement.
AGTCGACCCCAGCAACCCGTCGCTCCTCAGCGCGCCGTCATACAAGGTGGAGGGCCCGGCGGGAGACCTTCTCCCCGCGACCTCCATCTCGGCCGCGCAAGAACAGTCCCTCGTCAACCTGCTGCCGCCGGGCTCGATCCCCGCGCAGATGGCGCAGAACTTTGTCACTGCGCTCAACACGTCCACCCTTCCGTTGGGCTTCGCGATCATCGGTCCGCCGATCGCCGCACTGGACGGGCTCGCGACGGGCGCCACGGTGTTCGGGGCGGCACTTCAGACCGGAAACGGAGTAGCGGCGATCGGCGCGCTCGCTGACATGCCCGCCTACGCCCTGAACGGCTTCCTCAACGGCCAAACCGTCATCGACCTGACAATTCCGGTGACCGAGACGGTGACTATCGGCGCCATCCCGCCCCTCCTCCCGGGCATCACCATCGTGCCCGCCAACACACCGATCGTGGTGCACATGCCCTTCTCCGGGATCCTCACTCCGCCGCAACAGATTTCGGCGACGCTGGACGTCTCCGAAGGTATTGGACAGCCCGTTCAGGTCGTCACCCTCACCTTGGGCGGAACGCAATTCGGCGGCCTGATCCCCGAATTGTTGAACTTCATGCCCCGGCAGATCGCCGAGGCTATCGCACCGTAGGTGGTGGCGCGTGGGAGCGGATCACCGCGGGCGCGTCGCTGCTGCAGGGCTACACCGGCCTTATCTACGGAGGAGGCTTGTGGCCCAAGCACATTCACGACGACATCGCTCGCCACTTGCGCGACGGCGGGTGCGCCTCGCTCAGCGATACGGTCGGGTCGGCGGCCCCCAAACCGGGGCGGCCGCCCGCCTTGGTCGCCCTGGTCATCCCCATCGGCCCGGAGCTTTTCTTGGTGGACACCATGATCTTGGTGCGCGGTGACGAATTCCGCGGCTATTCTTCTGTTCGAGCCAAGGGCGTGCGAGCCTTGGAGCAATCCCGGAGGGGGTTATGAGAGGCGCAACCTATGTCATCGCTTCCACTCCTCGTTCGGGTAGTTCGCTCCTGGCCGCCGGCCTCGTCGCGACTGGAGTTGCCGGGCGGCCCGAAGAGTACTTCACGCCCGACTACATGGGTTCGTACAAGCAAGATTTGAAACTGCCGATGAATTGCTCGTGGCCCGAATATGTGACGAAGGTTATGGAGTTCGCTGCGACGGGGAACGGGGTTCGGGGCATCAAAATTCATTGGCGGCATGTCGTCGTGCTGGCGCGGGCCCTGGATTTTCGTAGCGATCCGGGGTTGGTTCTCGAGAAGCTTTTCCCTACAGCAGTTTTCGTCAATATCGTCCGTGCCGATCGGCGCGCGCAGGCCATATCGCTGTTTCGTGCCGAAACGACCGGCGAGTGGTTTCGTTCTCCCGGCCCCTCGGCCAGGGCGCGTCCGTGGGGGCTCTACCTGGCCCGGCCCACCCCCAGCCGCGCCGCGGTCGATCTCACCTGTGTTGCGCCGACGTACGAGCAGATTATCGGGATCGAACAGAGCCTCGACGCCGAACAGGCAGCGTGGACCAATTACTTCAGCACCCGGCGTGTCAAGGCGCTGACGGTCCGGTATGAAGAGTTCGACGCCAACTATCGCGGCGAGATTGCGCGAGTCTTGCAGTTCCTCGGCGCTGATCCCGCACACGCCGCTCGCGTGCCCAAACCCCCGCTTGAGCGTCAGTCCGACCACATAAACGAACACTGGCGGCGACTCATTGACCGGGAGCATCGCTATAAGTTGACGCCGAAATGATCCACGAAGGCTTGTGGCCCAAGAGCATTCACGACGGCATCGCCCGTCGCCTGCGGGACGGAGGGTTCGCCTAGCTCAGCGATGTCATCGGGTCGGCGGACGCGAAACGGGAGTAGATCACGCCGCTCCGTCTTCGTCGTCTTCGTCGACCAGGAGTTTTTCGGGGTGGTGGAAGGTGTTGATTCTCGGCTGCCCGTAGTCGAGATGGGGTGGTGGGATCCATTCGGTGGTGCCGTCGTGGCGTTTTCGGGTGGTCCAGCCGCCGGGTTCGACCAGTGGGTGATCGGCTCCGCAAGCCAGGGCGAGTTTGTCGACATCGGTGTGGTGCGTGGTAGCCCAATCCTCGACATGGTGGACTTCGCACCAATACCCGCGCACGTCGCAGCCCGGGCGGGTGCAGCCGCGATCCTTCGCGTACAACACGATTCGTTGAGCGGGTGAAGCCAGCCGTTTCGTGTGATACAGCGCCAGGGGTTTGCCCTTGTCGAAGATGGCCAGATAGTGATGCGCATGGCGGGCCATCCGAATGACATCCGACATCGGCAGCACGGTGCCTCCGCCGGTCAGGCCCTTGCCGGCGGCGGCTTCGAGATCCTGCAGGGTGGTGGTCACGATGATTGACGCCGGTAACCCGTTGTGTTGTCCCAGTTTTCCGCTGGCCAGCAGCGCCCGTAGGCCCGCGGTGAGGCCGTCGTGGTTGCGCTGGGCGGCGCTGCGGGTATCGCGCCGCTGAGCCTGCTCATCGGCGGGACCGTCGACCACCGGGGTGTCGTCGTTGGGGTTGCACACGCCCGGGGCGGCCGTCTTGGCCAGCACTGCCTCCACGGTGGCGCGCGCCTCAGGCGTCAGCCAGCCGCGCAACTGTGACATGCCGTCGACCCCTTGTTTGCCCAGGATCAGCCCGCGGCGGCGGGCGCGTTCCTCGTCCGTGTAGGTGCCATCGGGGTTGAGGTAATAGGCGAGCAAATCGGCCCGCTCGCGCACCTGCTCGGGGCGGTATTGGGCGGCCAGCTTGGCCAGATCGGCCTCGGCCCGTTCGCGGGTCGCCGCGTCGACCCAGCACGGCAACTCCTCGAGGAACCGGCGAATCACCACCACATGACCGGCGCCGGCCTGCCCGGCGCGCTGGGCGGCCGCGGTGGCCGCCAGCCGTGCAGGCAGCGGCTCGCCGGTCAACGCGTGGCGCGGCCCCAAATCGGCGGCCTCGCCCACCCGCCGGGTGGCCTCGCCGCGGGTGATCCTCAGCCGGTCAGCCAACACGTGGGGCAGCCTGCCTCCCAACTCTGCCGGCGTGGCCTGCTGCACCAGTTGATTGATCAGTGCGTGGCCGGGCACCGGTAGCCGGCGCGTCTCGTGCTCGAGCCGTTCCAGCAACCCCAGCCGCTCCGGGGTGGTCAACGCGTCATACGAATGCCCGACGATTCGGGACACCACGGCGCGCAGCGCGTCGAAGTCCTCCTGGATCTCCTCGCGGCTACTCGAACGCATGTTCGAATGATATTGCGGCGCACCGACAAAACAATTCGCCATGGGACCAGTGAAACCAAAGTGGCAAAAGGGACGCCTGCTAAGCGCCCTCTCCGTGCCAGCGTCCGGCGCCAAGGGGTTCGTCAACTGGTAACGCGCGGTCGGGCCCGTCAGGCCCCGCGGTGTTTACGTCTGTTCGTAGGTGCCGTGGATGTAGGCCCGCGCGATCGCGTGCTGGAACAGGTTGAACCCCAGGAAAGCCGGGCTGGCGTCCTCGGACAGGTCGAGCTTGTCGACGTCCACGGCATGCACCGCGACGTAGTAGCGATGTGGGCCGTGGCCGGGAGGCGGCGCGGCACCGACGTACCGGCGCATCCCGGCGTCGTTGACCAGGGTCAGCGCGTCGCCGGGAAGCTCACCGCCGTCGCCGGCGTCGTCGGGCAACTCCGTCACGTCAGCCGGCAAGTTGGCCACCGCCCAATGCCAGAAGCCCGACAGGGTCGGGGCGTCCGGGTCATAGACGGTGACCGCAAAGCTGCGGGTCTCGTCGGGGAAACCCGACCAGCTCAGCTGCGGGCTCACGTCCTCTCCCCCGGCGCCCAGGATCCCGCTGATCTGCGGTGTGGCCAGCGGCTGACCGTTGGTGATCGAGTTCGATTTCAGACTGAACAAGGGCAACTTGGGCAGCGCGTCATACGGGTCAGGTGGCAAGCTCATCGGCGATCCTCTCGTGTCTCGTTCACTAGCAGTGCGTCAGGAAATGCGTCAGCACGTCGGTGCCGAACCTCAGCGCATCGATGGGTACCCGTTCGTCGACGCCGTGGAACAGCGCTGCGAAATCCAGGTCTGGCGGCAACCGCAGCGGGCTGAAACCGAAACAGCGAATACCCCAGCGCGCGAACGCTTTCGCGTCGGTCCCGCCCGAAAGCATGTACGGCACCGTCCGGGCGTCGGGGTCGAGCGCCAACACTGCGGCGTTGATGGCGTCCACCAAGTCACCGTCGAAGGCGGTTTGGTAGGAGTCGAAGTCCTTGATCCATTCCCGGGTCACGTCGGGGCCGATAAGCTCGTCGACCTCGGCCTCGAACGCCGGCTTTCGGCCCGGAAGGATGCGGCAGTCCACCACCGCTTCCGCGGTCGCCGGGATGACGTTGGCCTTGTAGCCGGCCTTGAGCATCGTGGGATTGGCGGTGTCGTGCAGCACGGCGTTCAGCATGCGGGCCATCGGGCCGAGCTTTTCGATCGTTCCCTCCAGGTCGTCTGACTCGGTGTCGAACGTCAGCCCGGTCTCCTCGCTGACGGCGGCGAGGAACTGGGCGACGGTGTCGGTGACCACGAGGGGGAACCGGTGCCGCCCCAGCCGGGCGACCGCCTCGGCGACGGCGGTGACGGCGTTGCGGTCGTGGGCCATCGAGCCGTGTCCGGCCGGGCCGCGGGCGGTCAGCCGCATCCACGACAGCCCCTTCTCGGCCGTCTCGATCAAATAGAGCCGGCGCTCGCCGCCGTCGCGGCGGGGCACCGTCAACGAGAACCCGCCGACTTCGCCGATCGCCTCGGTGACACCCTCGAACAGGTCGGGCCGGTTGCGCACCAGCCATTGCGCGCCGTAAGTGCCGCCATGCTCCTCGTCGGCGACGAACGCGAACACCAAATCGCGTGGCGGCACGATGCCGGACCGTCGCAGGTGCCGGGCGACGACGATCATCATGCCCACCATGTCCTTCATGTCGACCGCGCCGCGCCCCCAGACGAAGCCGTCCTCGATCGCTCCGGAAAACGGGTGGACGCTCCAATCGGCGGGCTCGGCCGGCACGACGTCGAGGTGCCCGTGGATCAGCAGGGCGCCGCGGGTGCTGTCCGCGCCCTGCAGGCGGGCGATCACGTTGCCCCGGCCGGGTGCGCCGGATTCGACGTATTCGGGCTGGTAGCCGACCTCAGCGAGCCGCTCGCCGACCCACCGCGCGCACTCGGCCTCGCCTCGCGTCGTCTCGGGATCGCCGGTGTTGGTGGTGTCGAACCGGATCAACCTGCTGACGACCTCGACCACATCGTCGCTTGGATTGGTGGGAACCTCGCTCGCCCGGCTCTCGACGGTCACAACCACCTTTCCTACCATTGCCTGCGCCCCAGCGTCGGCGAGCTCGGTTGGAATTGCCCGCCTCCTCCTCGGACCGCTTCGCGGCCCGCATCGTCGGCGAGCTCGGTTGGATTCGCCCGCCTCCTCCTCGGGCCGCTTCGCGGCCCGCATCGTCGGCGAGCGGAGTTGGGTCCGCGCGGGCCGATCCGATAGCCTTAGCTGCCAACCCATCCGGTTGGTCTCGTCCGAGTGGCGGAATGGCAGACGCGCTAGCTTGAGGTGCTAGTGCCCTACTAATGGGCGTGGGGGTTCAAGTCCCCCCTCGGACACAAAAAGTTACGGCTGGACCCGCCGCTTCGGCGGGGGGTAGACGGCTCGGGCGATCGTGGCCGACAGCCAACCGATCACCCATCCCCCAAAGACCAAGAACAACTTGTGCCGGGTGGCGTCGTCGGCCGCCACCGAAACAGCGGCCAGGATGACAGCCCATACGATCGCGCAGGCGATGCTGTAGCCCATGTAGGTGTTGGAACGCCGGCTCATTTCGCGCATCCTCTCGTGTCGCCGCCAAATCCCCTTGCGCACAACGTTATCTAACTCACAACCAGAATCCGAGTGAGCGGACGTGTCAGGCCCTCGACGCCGCACGTAGGCTTGGTGTAAGGCAATGGCCTGGCGAATGCGACCCATGAACCCACCGAGCGGCTTTCTCCGGCGAACTTCGACGCGCACGTTCCGCGATCGTCGGGAGGCCGGTCGCCTGCTGGCCGACGAGCTGGCCTCCTACCGCCAGAAGGACCCGGATAAAGACGATGTGCTGGTCTTCGGGCTGGCCCGCGGTGGAGTGCCGGTGGCCTGGGAAATCGCCGCGGCGCTGCACGCCCCGCTCGATGTGTTCTTGGTCCGCAAGCTCGGGGTCCCGCGCTGGTCGGAGCTCGCCATGGGCGCGCTGGCCAGCGGCGGCGGGGTGGTGATGAACGACAACGTGATTTCCAGCCTGCACATCACCGACGAGCAGGTCCGCGAGGTGATCGCCAGCGAGACGGCCGAGCTCATCCGCCGCGAGCAGGCGTACCGGGGCGGGCGCCCGCTCGCGGACCCACGCGGTAAGACCGTCATCCTGGTCGACGACGGCATCGCCACCGGCGCCAGCATGCTGGCCGCCGTCCGGGCGGTGCGGGACGCCGGTCCTGAAGCGATCGTCGTGGCGGTCCCCGTCGGACCGCCCTCCACGTGCCGCGAACTCGCCCTGGAAGCCGACGACGTGGTGTGCGCCACGATGCCGCCGGGGTTCGAGGCCGTCGGGCAGGTCTATGCCGACTTTCACCAGGTCAGCGATGACGAGGTCCGCGAGCTGCTCGGCACGCCGACCCGTTAGAAGGCGCTGCGCTTGTCGCGTGGCTGGGTTACTTGGCGCGGTCGTCGCTGCGGCCGTCGGCCGGAACCGCCGACTCCCCGCTGGTTTCGATGCCCTGCGACGACTCGTCGGTGGTGGTGTCCTGGGCGGCGGCGTGCTCTTCGCCCTCGGGCGGGGCTTCCTCGGGGTAGTCGACCGGCGCGTTCGCGTCGTCGCCGGCGTCGGCCGGCTCGTGATCTTCGCCGGCGACGCCGCGCCGCTGGCGTTCCCGCAGGGCGTCGATGATCAGCAACACCACGCCCAAAACGCTGGCGCCGATGCACACCCAGGCCACCAGCTCGTTGCTGGTGACGACCGCAAATACCAGTGCGACGAGGCCGATCAGGGCCAGGACCAGGGCAATGATCAGCATCGGTCATCCCTCCAGCCGACGTGCGGGAGTGCCAGGTTCAGTGCGGGCACAATTCTGAGGCTAGTTATTACCCCGATTGAATTGTTCGAACCCGCCGGCGTCGGCGCTCGAGTCGACCGGTGCCGCGGATCCTCGCTGGCCCAGCTCCTCGAGCTGGGATTCGAGGTAGGTCTTGAGCCGGGTGCGGTACTCGCGTTCGAAGGTGCGTAGCTGCTCGAGGCGGCCTTCCAGCACGGTGCGCTGCTGGTTGATGGTTCCCATGATCTCGGAGTGTTTGCGCTCCGCGTCGGCCTGCAGCGCGTCGGCCTTCTCCTGGGCCTGGCGCAGCTGGGTCTCCGAGCGGCTCTGGGCGTCGGCGAGCATCGCGTCGGCGCGTTGACGCGCCTCGGTGACCGTGGTCTCTGCGGTGTGACGGGCCTCGCTGAGAATCTGGTCGGCGTTGGCGCGGGCGTCGGCCAGCATCTTGTCGGATTCGGCCCTGGCGGTGCTGGTGAGCCGGTCGGCGGTGTCTTGCGCCAGGGTCAGCACCCGGGCGGCCTTCATGGCCTGCTCCTCATTGGTCCCCGCCGCGGCAGGGGCCGGGGCGGGAGCCGCGATCGGGGCCGGCGCCGGCTTGACCGGCTCCGGTTCGGGCTCGAAGGTCGGAATCGCCTGGGTGGGCTGCGCACCGCCGGCGCCGCCGGCGGCGGCCAGCTCGCGGTCCAATTCCTCAATCCGTTGGCGCAGATCGGAGTTCTCTTCGATGAGCCGCGTCAGCTCGTTCTCCACCAGGTCGAGAAAGGCGTCGACCTCGTCTTCGTTGTAACCGCGCTTGCCGATCGGCGGCTTACTGAACGCCACATTGTGGACGTCGGCTGGTGTAAGCGGCATTGTTCGTCCCCTCGAGTTCCTGTCAAACGATCTGCAAAGTGTAGAACGGAGTGGTTGCCGTCGTGCAACTGCCGTCCATCCTGTCACACCAGACCCTGCGGTAGCCGATTAGGCCAATAAATAAGAACCAATTTCACACAGTAAGACCAATAAAATCCAAATCCTTAAAATTTTTAAATCGCGGCCGCCGAACTGAGGCTAAAACGTGGCCGAACCGTCTCCCCGCCCGTGCCGCGGGCGGGCCAGAGCGCTCACGCCGCGGCGCCGAATGCCAGTTGCATGCCGATGAAAGCGACCAGCAGCAGCACCATGATCGACAGGTCGAAGCGGACGGCTCCGATGGTCAGCTGCGGGATCAGCCGGCGCAGCAGCTTCACCGGGGGATCGGTGATCGACATGATGATCTCGAGGATTACCACGGTGATCCCGGTCGGGCGCCAGTCACGGCTGAACGAGCGGATGAACTCGACGACGACCCGGGCGATGAGCAGCAGCCAGAAAATGAACAGCGCGAACCCGAGGATCTGAAAGAACAGCACCAACGTTGAAGCCCGACCTTACCGATGAGATGTCAGCCGCGCGCTAGTGCGGCAATCGCCAGCGTACCGACTCTAATGTGCGGGCACACTTCTCGCGCGGGCGGCGGCGAGCAGCAGGGTGATGGCTAAACCCGCCTGCGGCGGAACGGGTGTGGCTACTGGTAAGCGTAGAAGCCGGTTTCGGCGATCCGGCGGCGCTCCTCCGGCGACACGTCCACGTCGGCGGGCGAGAGCAAGAACACCTTGGTCGCGACCTTGTCGAAAGAGCCGCGCAACGCGAAGGCCAGGCCGGCCGCGAAGTCGACCAGACGCTTTGCGTCGGCGTTGTCCATCGACACCAGGTCCATGATGACCGGGGTGCCGTCGCGGAACCGCTCACCGATGGTGCGGGCCTCGCTGTAGTCCTTGGGGCGCAGCGTGGTGATCTTCGACAACGGGTGGCCTTCTTCGAACATCATCGCCATCCGGCGCGGGTCCATCGCCAGCGCTCCGCGGGTGGAGGAGTTGCGCAGCCACGACCCGAGGCGCGGCCTGGTCATCTCGGGCCGCTCGAACTCGCGCGGGTGGACGGGACTGTAGCGGGGGTCGTCCCCATAGCCGCCGCGGTAGCTGCTGGGCGGCGGGTAGTCGGCCGGCTCGCCACGCGGGTCGTCGTATTCGCGGCCCTCGTAGCGGCCATACCCCTGGAAATTCTCGTCGAACCGGGGACGCGGGAAGCCGCGGGAGGGAGCCCGGTCGTCGTAGTACTCGTCGTCGTAATCCTCCATGGGAGCCATACCGAAGTAGGCCTTGACCTTGTGCAGTGTGCTCATCGCTAACCCCTTCTAGCCCCTGGGAGTTGTGGTGTCTGTGATGAAGGTGTGACTACAGTGACTATTCACGGTGACGGTAGCCGCCGCGGACCCAATAGCGCGGTACCGACACGCACACAAGTCGAACCATGTTTAACGGCGATTTCGAAGTCGCTGGACATGCCGGCGGAGAGGCCGACGGCGTTCGGGTGCGCTTGCAGGACCCGACGGTGCTCGGATTGCAGCAGGTCAAAGGCCCGGTCAGGGTCCCAGTCCAGGGGCGGGATGCCCATCAACCCGACCAGTTCCAGGCTCTTGGAGTCCTCGATCTGGGCGCAGACCTGGTCCACCGCGCCGGACGCCGTGACGTCGACGCCGCCGCGGGAGACGTCACCGTCCAGGCTGACCTCGACGTACACGCGCAGCGGCGCTGGCCGACGGCCGTCGGCCAGGGCCGTCGACACCGCCCGATCGAGCGCGGTCACCAACCGTGGACTGTCGACCGAGTGGGCGGTGTGGGCCCACTGGGCCAGCGACCGCGCCTTGTTCCGCTGAATCCGGCCCACCATGTGCCAGTGCATATCCCGCAAGTCCGGCCGCGCGGAACTACTTGCCAACCGGGCGACTTCCGCGACCTTCGCGGCGGCTTCCTGATCGCGCGATTCGCCAACGCACCGACAACCCAATCGAGACAAAATCGCAACATCGGTTGCCGGAAAGAATTTGGTAATAGGGAGAAGTTCAATTTCGCTGACATTGCGTCCCGCCGCTTCCGCCGCCGCCGCAAGTCGCGATCGGACACCGGCCAACGCATGGGTCAATTCCGATTCGCGGTCGCCATGGTTTGCCTCGCTTCTATGGGCCGGCATGTCCACCGCCATTCCGGTCACTCCATCCAGACCAGCGACGCCAGCCGCCCAGTCGGGGCGTCCCTGCGATGACTGAACAGCGCGGCGTCGGCCACCGTGCAGCGCGGGTCAATGTCGATCGAGGTGACGCCCAATTCGCGTAATTGGCAAGCGATTCCGGCCCTGAGGTCGAGCCCGGGGGTGCCGGCCGCGGTGGTGGTGCGGCTGCCCGGCAACGCGGCCTCGACCTCGTCGGCCATCGCCGCGGGCACCTCGTAGTTGCGGCCGCTGACCGCCGGCCCGAGCAGCGCGGAGATGTCGCCGGCCTGCGCGCCCAGCCCCAGCATCGCCTCCAGCGCGCGGGCCACCACGCCGCGCTGGGCGCCGACGCGGCCGGCGTGCACCGCCGCGACCACACCGGCGCGCGCGTCGGCCATCAACACCGGCACGCAGTCGGCGGTCACCACCGCCAGAGCCAGGCGCGGCGTGGCGGTCACCAACGCGTCGGTGCCGTCGACCGCGGTCCCCCGCGGCCCCTCGACCACCTCGACTCGGTCGCCGTGGACCTGGTTCATCCACACCACGCGGTCGGCGCCCAGGCCGGTGGCGGCGCCCAGGCGCGCCCGGTTGGCCGTCACGGCCGCCGGGTCGTCGCCGACATGGTCGCCCAGGTTGAAGGTGTCGAACGGCGGCTTGGACACACCGCCCGCGCGGGTGGTCGTCACCCGCCGGATTCGAACGCTCACGTGACCAGTATCCGGAAACCGTCGTTGTCGGTCAGGGGGCGCCAGCTCTGCCGCCTTCGGGGTCACGGCCACGGGATCAGCGGCGCATGAACGGCGGCACGTCGACGTCGTCGTCGTCGCCGCCAATGCTCAGCGTCGCGCCATTGGTCTGTAGCGGCACGCTGACGGCGTCGACGGGCTCGAACAGCGTCGAGCTGAGCTTGCCGGCCTTCGCCGACTCGATCCGGTGCGCCCCGCCGGTGCCGGATTCGGCCGCGCCTCCCACCACCGGCTTGCGGCCAGGTCCGGCCGCGTCGAAGCCGGCCGCGATCACCGTGACGCGCACCTCGTCGCCCAACGAGTCGTCGATGACGGTCCCGAAGATGATGTTGGCGTCCGCGTGGGCGGCGTCCTGCACCAGCGAGGCCGCCTCGTTGATCTCGAACAGGCCGAGGTCGCTGCCGCCGGCGATCGACATCAGCACACCCCGCGCGCCCTCCATGGAGGCCTCCAGCAGCGGCGAGTTGATGGCGATCTCGGCGGCCTTCAGCGACCGCCCCTCCCCGCGGGCCGAGCCGATGCCCATCAGGGCGGTGCCGGCTCCGGACATGATGCCCTTGACGTCGGCGAAGTCGACGTTGATCAACCCCGGCGTGGTGATCAGGTCGGTGATGCCCTGCACGCCGTTGAGCAGCACCTCATCGGCGCTGCGGAACGCGTCCATCAGCGACACCGCGGCGTCGCCCATCTGCAGGAGCCGGTCGTTGGGGATCACGATCAGGGTGTCGCAGCTCTCCCGCAGCGAAGCGATGCCGTTTTCGGCCTGGTTGCCGCGGCGCTTGCCCTCGAACGAGAACGGCCGGGTGACCACACCGACGGTCAGCGCGCCCAGCTTGCGGGCGATGCTGGCGACGACGGGCGCCCCGCCGGTGCCGGTGCCGCCGCCTTCGCCGGCGGTGACGAACACCATGTCCGCCCCGCGCAGCAGCTCTTCGATCTCGTCCTTGGCGTCATCGGCCGCCTTGCGTCCGACCTCGGGATCTGCCCCGGCGCCCAGCCCACGGGTGGAATCGCGGCCGACGTCGAGCTTGACGTCGGCATCGCTCATCAACAGCGCCTGCGCGTCGGTGTTGATCGCGATGAACTCGACGCCCTTGAGGCCCTGTTCGATCATCCGGTTGACGGCGTTGACGCCGCCGCCACCGATACCCACAACCTTGATCACGGCCAAGTAATTGTGCGGGGGGGTCATCATGTCTCTTCCTCCCTGGTGGGATTCGGTGTCTCCGCCTGGCAAACCCTCAACCTCAACCATAGGGTTAGAGTTATGTCAAGTAGTTCGGCGCAAACAGAACGGTATGGGTACGACGCGCGCTAACCCGGCAGGCGCGCCGAGGCGCGGCACGCAAATTTTTGCCGCCGACTACTTGACGGTCGGCAGGTCCGGGCTCGACACGTCGTAGACCTTGCCGGGCTGGGTCAACAGCGCGGCCAGCTTCTCGGCCTTCTCCTCGGCGCGGTCGGTGGTCCCCCAGATCACCGCTCGCCCGTCGTTCAGCGTCAGGGTGATCGACGCCACCGACGGCGCCGCGATCCGGCCGACCTGGCTCGCCACCTCGGGACGCAGCGCGAGCAACACCTGCAGCGCGGCCTTGGTCGCCGGGTCGTTCGGCCCGGGATCGGCGACATCGATGTAGGGCAGCGCCGGTGGCGGCGGGGCGGTCGCGAAGTCCACGCCGTCACGGTCGAACAGGTGCGGACCGTCGGGAAAGTCCTTCACCGCCAACGGAACCCGTTCGACGATGGTGATCCGCAGCGCGGACGGGTATTGGCGCTGGACCCGCGCGCTGGCCACCCGCCGGATCGCGGCCACCCGATCGGCAATCTGGTTGGTGTTGATCTGCAGCAGCGGCGTGCCGGGCCGCACCCGCGCCGCGTCGAGCACTTCCTCGCGGCTCACCGTCCCGATCCCGGTGACGACGATGTTGCGCGCCGACATCGCCGGCGTGAAATACAGAATCAATCCGAGCCCGACGCCGACGACGGCCAGCACCACGCTGGCCAGCAGCATTTTCAGGCCCCGAACCACCCCGCGCGCAGGGGGCTTGGGCTGGTTGGCGATGCGCCCGCTGGCCCGGCGTTTGGCCTCGCGGCGTGCATCCTCGATGGCCCGGGCGCGGGCCTGCGCGGCGCGGCGCTCGGCCCTTTCACGCCGGGCGCGCCGGCGTGGACCCTCGAATTCGGTTTCCTCCGCGGGTGTCTGGCCCTCAGGCGCCGCGGTGGCAAGCGGTTCGGTGATCACGCCGTCGGCGTCGTCGCTCGGCTCGGTCATCGCAACACCCCCGGACGGCCCGGCGTGCTGCGGTTGGCCCGCGCCCGCAGCGCGGTCACGATCTCCGGCCCCAGCAAGGTCACGTCGCCCGCACCCATCGTGATGATGACGTCGCCGGGGGCGGCGTCCGCGGCCACCTCCTGGGCGACCGAGGAGAAATCCGGCAGGTAGCGCACCGGCACGCTGACGTGCTCGGCCACGCTGGCCCCGCTGACGCCGGCCAGCGGTTGTTCGCGCGCGCCGTAGACGTCGAGGACGAAAACCTGGTCGGCGGCGTCGAGTGCGCGACCGAACTCGGCGGCGAAAGCCTTTGTGCGGGAATACAAGTGGGGCTGGAACACCACGAGGCAGCGGCCGTCTCCGCTCTCCTCGAGGACCGCGCGCACCGCAGCCAGGGTGGCGCTGATCTCCGTGGGGTGATGGGCGTAGTCGTCGAACACCCGCACCGAGCCCTTGCCGACTGCTGAGGCTCCGACGAGCTCGAACCGGCGGCGAACGCCCTCGAAGCCGGCCAGCCCGTCGAGCACCTCGTCGGCCTCGGCGCCGATCTGCATCGCCGCCAGCAGCGCGCCGAGCGCGTTGAGCGCCATGTGTCGCCCAGGCACCGACAACCGCATCACGCGCGGTTGCGGCTCACCGTCTAGCTGGAAGACCGCGACCGCCTCGGTGCCGTGTTGCTCCCAGGACAGCAGCCGGGCGGCCAACGCCTGCTCGGCTGCTGATCCGTATCGCAGCACCCGGATGCCCAGCGCGGCGGTGCGTTCGGCCAACGCCGCGGCCCCGGGGTCATCGGTGCACACCACGAGCGCCCCGCCGGGGGCCAGCCGCTCCACGAACGAGTCGAACACGCCGACATAGGCGTCGGCGCTGCCGTAGAAGTCCAGGTGATCGGTCTCGATGTTGGTGACCACCGCGATGTTGGGCGTGTATTCCAGCAGCGAGCCGTCGCTTTCGTCGGCCTCGGCGACGAAACAGTCGCCGCTGCCGTGGTGGGCGTTGGTGCCCGCCTCCCCTAGTTCCCCGCCGACGGCGAAGGACGGGTCGCGCCCGCAGTGCTGCAGGGCCACGATCAGCATCGACGTCGTCGTCGTCTTGCCGTGGGTGCCGGTGACCATCAACGTGGTGCGGCCTTCCATCAGCCTGGCCAGCACGGCCGGGCGCAGGATCACCGGGATGCCGCGCCGGCGGGCCTCCACCAGCTCGGGGTTGGTCTTCGGGATGGCGGCGTGCGTGGTGATGACGGCCGTGGGGCCGCCGGGCAACAGGTCCAGCGACGACGCGTCGTGGCCGATCCGGATTTCCGCGCCCCTCGCCCGCAGCGCGTGCAGCGCGCGCGACTCCTTGGCGTCGGACCCGGACACCAGCGCGCCGCGGTCGAGCAGGATGCGGGCGACGCCCGACATTCCGGCTCCCCCGATGCCGACCATGTGCACCCGACGCAGCTCGGGCGGCAGCTGCTCGCCGTTCACCGCGGTCCCCCGGTTGCCACCGCCCGCCCGGCGATGTCCAGCGCCGCCTGCGCCACCTGGCGCGCCGCGTCCGGATGTCCCACCCGGGCGGCGGCCGCCGTCATCGCCGCCAGCCGCGGCGGGTCGGTGAGCAGTGCGCCCACCCGCTCGGCGACCGCGGCCGGTGTCAGGTCGGCGTCGGCGACCAGCATGCCGCCGCCGGCGTTGACCACCGGCAGCGCGTTGAGCCGCTGCTCGCCGTTGCCGATCGGCAGCGGCACGTAGATGGCCGGCAGGCCGACGGCCGAGACCTCCGCGACGGTCATCGCGCCGGACCGGCAGATCGCCAGGTCGGCGGCGGCGTAGGCCAGGTCCATCCGGTCAAGGTAGGGCACCGCGACGTAGGGCGGGTCGCCCGGCTGCGGCTCGCGCAGCTCGAGGGTGTTCTTGGGCCCGTGCGCGTGCAGCACGGAAACCCCGGCGGCGGCAAGCTCGGCGGCGGCCCCGGAGACGGCCCGGTTCAGCGAGACCGCGCCCTGCGAACCGCCGAACACCAGCAACACCCGCGCGTCGTCGGCGAAGCCGAAGTGCCTGCGCGCTTCGGCGCGCAGGGCCGCGCGGTCCAGCGCGGTGATGGCCGCCCGGACCGGCACGCCGACCACCTCGGCGCGCGCCAGCCCGCAGTCGGGCACCGCCGAGAGCACGCGGTCCGCGCTGCGGGCGCCGACGCGGTTGGCCAGCCCCGCGCGGGCGTTGGCCTCGTGGATCAGCACCGGGATGCGCCCACGCCGGCGCCCGGGGATGCCGCGGGCGGCGAGGTAGGCCGGCAGGGCCACGTACCCGCCGAAACCGATCACGACGTCGGCGTCGACGGCGTCGAGCACCGCGCGGGTCTCCCGCACCGCGCGCCACACCCGCGGCGGCAGCCGGGCCAGGTCGCCGCTGAGCTTGCGCGGCAGCGGCACCGGCGTGATCAGTTCGAGGTGATAGCCGCGCTGCGGCACCAGGCGGGTCTCCAGCCCGCGGGGGGTGCCCAGCGCGGTGATGCGGACCCGCGGATCCAGCGCGCTGAGCGCGTCGGCGACGGCCATGGCCGGCTCCACGTGCCCGGCCGTGCCGCCACCGGCGAGCACGACCGAGACGGTGGATTTGACCGATGATGCGGCACCGGCGGGCGAGGGGCTTGCCCCCAGCCCGCCGGCCGGCTCATTGATCGTGCCGTTCACCCGTAACGCTGACCTTCCAATGCGCGAGATCGCCGTGTCCGACGCTGGCCAGATACATGATGCCTCGTGCGCCGGGCCGGACGGGCAGCTGTTCGCCCGATTGCCGGCCGAAGCGGAGCATCGGCCTTGCGGGACGCCTTCCGGGCGGGCGCCTGCGCACCCTTCTGGCCCGCTTTGGCGCCGGCCGGCCGCGGGCCCCGCTTGCGATCGCGGAATACCTCGATGCGGCTCGGCACGTACGGCTGAGGCAGCGGAAGCCGCAGCAGCCGGTTCATCTTGTCGTCACGGCCGGCGCGCAGCGCGGCCACCGCCTCCGGCTCGTGACGAGCCGCGTTGGCCATGATGCCTATCATGAAAAGGGTTGCCGCGGTGGAAGTTCCGCCGGCGGAGATGAGCGGCAGCTGCAGACCGGTCACCGGCAGCACGCCGATCACGTAGCCGATGTTGATGAACGCCTGCCCGAGGATCCACATGGTGGTGGTCGCGGTCAGCAGCCGCAGGAACGGGTCGGCCGACCGGCGCGCGATCCGCATCCCGGTGTAGGCGAACAGCCCGAAGAGGGCCAGCAGCCCGAACGCGCCGATGAAGCCCAGCTCCTCGCCGATGATCGCGAAGATGAAGTCGTTGTGGGCGTTGGGCAGGTAGTTCCACTTGGCGACGCCCTGGCCGAGGCCGTCTCCGAAGATGCCGCCGTGGGCCAGCGCGAACTTCGCCTGCCGGGCCTGGTAGCCGGTGTCCTGCGGGTCGTTTTCGGGGTTGATCCAGGACCGCACCCGGTCCGAGCGGTACCCCGCCGACATCGCCAGCACCGCGCCGGCGACGAAGACGGCCGCCAGCGAGGTGACGAACACGCGCAGCGGCAACCCGGCGTACCAGAGCAGGGCCAGCAGGATGATGCCCAACGACACGGTCTGGCCGAGGTCGGGCTGGGCGACGATGAGCGCCAGCGCGATGACGGCCGCCGGGACCAGCGGGATGAGCATCTCGCGCAGCGAGGCCCGCTCCAGGCGCCGGGCCGCCAGCAGGTGCGCGCCCCAGATGGCGAAGGCGATTTTGGCCAGCTCGGAGGGCTGCATGGAAAAGCCCGCGATCACGAACCACTTGCGAGAACCGTTGGCCAGGTTGCCGATTCCGGGCACCAGCACCAGCACCAGCAAGATGATGGTGATCACGTAGCCGGTGAAGGCCACCCGCCGGACGAACCGCACCGACACCCGCAACGCGATGTAGGCCGCGACGAGGCCGATGACCGTCCACAAGACCTGCTTGCCGAAAATCACCCACGCCGACCCGTCGGCGTCATACGAGCGCACACCGGAGGCCGACAGCACCATGATGAGGCCGAGCGTGGTCAGCACCCCGGCGATGGCGATGATCAGGTGAAACGAGGTCATGGGCCGGCCCAGCCAGGCCCCGAACCGGAGGCGCAGACCGCCCGGTTGGGCCGCGACCTCCGCCTTCGCCGCGGCCGGGATGTCGGACGCGGCGGGCTTGTCGGCGGTTTCCGCGGGCCCCGAGGCCTCGATGGCGTCCGTCGCGGCCTCGGCTTCTGAGGCGTCCGATGCCGCGCCCTCGCCCGGTTCGGGCGTGGCGGCGCCGTCGCTCCCCTTGCCCCGGCCCTTGTTGCGACGCAGCCGGTTCAGCGCGTTAGCCACACTCGCCTACTGGGTCGCCGCGCGCACGGCGGCCGCGAAGGCGTCGCCACGGTCGGCGTAGCCGCTGAACTGGTCAAACGACGCGCCGGCCGGCGCCAGCAGTACGGTGTCACCCGGCTTCGCCAGGTCGCGGGCCGCCGCGACGGCTGCGGCCATGACGCGAGCGCCCAAGTCCCCGCCCGAATGTCTCACTTCTGTCACATCTGTATCAGAAACCACAGCAGTCGCATTCATACCAGCATCCTCGCCTGTCACAACCTGGACGACCGGGACATCCGGCGCGTGTCGCGATAACGCCTCTGCAACCTCCGCGCGATCTCGGCCGATGAGCACCGCGCCGACCAGGCGCGGGGCCATCCGGGCCACCTCCGCATCGACGGACGCGCCCTTCAGCAAACCGCCGGCTACCCATACCACCCGCGGGTATGCCAGCACCGACGCCTCGGCGGCGTGCGGATTGGTGGCCTTGGAGTCGTCGACGTAGCGAATCCCGTCGGCGACGGCCACCACCTCGGCCCGGTGCCGGCCCACCCGAAACGACGCGATCGCGGCCGCGATCGCGTCGGGGGGCACCCCGACGCTGCGGGCCAGCGCCGCGGCGGCCAGGGCGTCGAGGATCCCGACCGGCCCCGGCACCGGGATCGATTCGGCCGGCACGAGCGCCAGGTCGTCGGCGAAGGCGCGGTCGACCAGTTGGCCGTCGCGCACGCCGAGTTCTCCGGCGGCGGGTACGCCGAGCCGGAACCCGACGCGGATCGGCGCCGCCGCGGTGCTCAGCAGCGCGGCGGCGCGGCCGTCGTCGAGCCCGACCACCGCCACGCGGCCGTCCAGCACCCGCGCTTTGGCCGCGGTGTAGGCGGCCATCGTGGAGTGCCAGTCCAGGTGGTCCTCGGCGATGTTGAGCACCACGCCGGCCTCGGGCCGCAGCGAGGGCGCCCAGTGCAGCTGGAAGCTGGACAGCTCGACGGCCAGCAGGTCGGTGGGTTCGGTCAGGACGTCGAGCACGGGACTACCGATGTTGCCGCACAACACGCTGCGTTGCCCGCCGGCGATCAGCATGGCGTGCAGCATCGACGTCGTCGTCGTCTTGCCGTTGGTCCCGGTGACCGCCAGCCAGCGGCGGGGGGGGCCGTAGCGGCCCGCCGCGTCGAGCCGCCAGGCCAGCTCCACGTCACCCCAGATGGGCACGCCCGCCGTCGCGGCGGCGGCCAGCAGCGGCGTCGTCGGTGCGAAGCCGGGGCTGGTGACCACCAGCGCGTAATTGGCGATCTGGCCGGTGGCCGTCGCCGCGGTAACGGTCGGGACCCCGGTCTCGGCGTACCGGTGCAGCGTGGCGGGGTCGTCGTCGCACAGGGTGGCCGCCGCGCCGAAGCGGCTCAGGGCGGCCAGCACCGCCTTGCCGGTCACGCCGCCGCCGGCAACGAGCACGGGCGCGCCCGCCGCCAAAGGCTCAAGGCCGCTCATTACGCACCGATCGCGGCGAGCCACTCACCGTAGAACAGCGCCACCCCCAGGCCGCAGGTGATCGCGGTGAGCAGCCAGAAGCGGATGATCACCGTGGTCTCCGCCCACCCGGCCAACTCGAAGTGGTGGTGAAAGGGCGCCATCCGGAACACCCGGCGCCCGGTGGTGCGGAAGGCCAGGATCTGCAGCACGACGGAGGTGACCTCGGCGACGAACAGCGAACCGAGCACGACGGCGAGGATCTCGGTGCGGCTGGTGACCGACAGGCCCGCGATGATGCCGCCCAGCGCCAGCGACCCGGTGTCGCCCATGAAGATCTTGGCGGGCGCGGCGTTCCACCACAGAAATCCGATGCAGGCGCCGGCGGTGGCGGCGGCGATAATCGCCAGGTCCAGCGGATCGCGGACGTTGTAGCAGCCCAGGCCCGGCGCGGTGACGCATGCGTTGCGGTACTGCCAGAACGTGATCAACACGTAGGCGGCGGTGACCATCGCCATGCTGCCGGCGGCCAGCCCGTCCAGCCCGTCGGTGAAGTTGACCGCGTTGGACCAGGCGCTGACGACGACCACGCAGAACAGCACGAACAGCCCGGGAGCCAGTGCGACGGTGGCGATCTCGCGCACGTAGGACAGGTCGGCGCTGGCCGGGGTCAGGCCGCTGGCGTTGTGGAACCGCAGCACCAGCACACCGAACAGCACCGCGGCGACGATCTGCCCGGCGGTCTTGGCCGTCTTGTTCAACCCGAGGTTTCGCGACCTGCGGATCTTGATCAGGTCGTCGAGGAACCCGACGCCGCCCAGCACGGTGGCCAAACCGAGCACCAGCAGGCCCGACGCGGAGATGCCTTCGCCGTCGAACGCCAGCCCGGCGAGGTGGGTGCCCAGGTAACCCGCCCAGATGCCGGCCAGTATCGCCACCCCGCCCATCGACGGGGTGCCCCGTTTGCTGTGGTGGGTGGGCGGCCCGTCCTCGCGGATCTGATGGCCGAACCCCTGCCTGGTGAACAGCCGGATCAGCGCCGGCGTCAACAGGATCGACACGGTCAGCGCGATGGCGACGGCGATGAGGATCTGCCTCACGGGCCTGCCCCGCCGGAGTCTTCCCACCCGTCGGCTGCCAGCGCGTCGGCCAGCGCCCCGAGCCCGGCGGCGTTGGACGCCTTGACCAGCACGACGTCACCGGGCCGCAGCTCGGCCCGCAGCAACGCCAGGGCGGCGTCGCCGTCGGGCACGCTCGCGGCCCCTCGATCGCCAGAAGCGCTCCATGAGCCCTCCATGACCGCCCCGTGGTGCATGGCGCTCATCGACCTCCCGGTTCCCACGACAACGAGTCGAGACACATCTAAGCGCACCGCCAGCCGGCCGATGCGATCATGCTCGGCTATCGCGTCCTCACCGAGCTCGGCCATCTCGCCGAGCACCGCCCAGCTACGCCGGCTCTGCGCGCCGCCCCGATGGGCAATCCACGCCAGGGACTGCAGCCCGGCTCGCATCGAGTCGGGGTTGGCGTTGTAGGCGTCGTCGATCACCGTCACCCCGTCGGGACGGGTGGTCACCTGCATGCGGTGCCGCGACACCGGCCCGGCCGCGGCCAGCGCGGCGGCCACCTGCTCGACGGTCGCGCCGCACTCCAAGGCGACCGCGGCGGCGCACAGCGCGTTGGTGACCTGATGGTCGCCGAACACGCCGAGCCGCACCTCGACAGTGCGGTCCGACGCGTGCAGGGTGAAGCGCGGCCTGGCCACTTCGTCCAGGGCCACCGCATCGGCCCACACCTCGCTGGGTCCCGAGTCGGTGTGGCGTTCCCGGCTGACCCGGACCACCCGGGCCCGGGTGACTCTGGCCATCGCCGCGACGGCCGGGTCGTCGACGTTGAGTACGACCACGCCGGACGGCGAAACAGCTTGTGGCAGTTCAGATTTCGTGCGGGCGATGGCCTCGCGGGAGCCGAACTCACCCAGGTGGGCGGTGCCGACGTTGAGGACCACCCCGATCGCCGGCGGGGCGACGTCGGCCAGCGCGGCGATGTTGCCTGGATGGCGCGCCGACATCTCGAGAACCAGGTAGTCGGTGCGCCGCGTCGCGCGCAACACCGTCCAGGGATGACCGAGTTCGTTGTTGAACGACCCGGGCGGGGCCACCACGTCGCCCAGCGGTTCCAGCACGGCGGCCACCAGGTCCTTGGTCGAGGTCTTCCCCGACGAGCCGGTGATCCCGATGATGGTCAGCCCGCCGGCCACCAGTTCGGCGGCCACCGCCTTGGCCAGCCTGGCCAGCGCCGCCAGCACGGCCGCGCCGGAGCCGTCGGCGTCGTGTTCCAGGACGCTGGCCAGCGCGCCCTCGGTTGTGCGGGCTTGGGGTTCGACCACGATGGCGGGCACCCCGACCGGTCGGGCCGCCAGCACGGCCACCGCGCCGGCCGACACCGCCGAGCCCGCGTGGTCATGCCCGTCCGAGCGCGCGCCGGGCAGCGCCAAGAACAGCCCGCCCGGTCCGACGGCGCGCGAGTCGAATTCGACGGTGCCGGTGACGCGGAGTTCGGCGGCGGCCTCCGGGGAGATGTCGGCCAGCGTGCCGCCGACGATTTCGGCGATTTGGGCGACGGTCAGGTCGATCATCGCGGTGCCTTGAGGGCCTTGACCGCCGCCGCCAGCTCAACCCGGTCGTCGAAGGCGCGGACCTCCCCGGCCGCACGCTGCCCGGTCTCGTGGCCCTTGCCGGCGACCACGACCACGTCGCCGGGGCGGGCCCAGGCCACCGCGCGTCCGATGGCCTCGCGCCGGTCGGCGATCTCGACGACCTCGGCCGCTCCGCCGCGCTGCGCCGCGCCGGCCAGGATCTCGCGGCGGATGGCCGCGGGATCCTCTCCGCGCGGATTGTCGTCGGTGACGACGACCAGGTCGGCCAGATCGGCGGCCACCTCGCCCATCGGGGCGCGCTTGCCCGGGTCACGCTCGCCGCCGGCGCCGAATACCACCGCCAGCCGGCCCTCGGGGCGCCGCAGGGCGGTCAGCACCGCCCGCAATGCGCCCGGCTTGTGGGCGTAGTCGACCAGCGCCAGGAAATCCTGGCCGCAGTCGATCTCTTCGAGCCGCCCGGGCACCCGGGTTTCCAGCAGGCCCGGCGCGGCCTGCTCCGGCGAGACCCCGATCGTGTCCAGAATGGCCAGCGCGACAAGGCAATTGGCGACGTTGTAGTGGCCGGGCAGCCGGATGCCGACGAGGTGGTGCACCCCGGCGGGGTCGACGACGGTGAATTCCTGCCCCCCGGCACCCATCGGCCCAACGGCCGCGGCGCGCCAGTGTGCGGGCTGACCCGACGCGCTGACGGTGATCGCGTCGTCGCCGGCCCGGGCGGCCATCGCGCGCCCCGCGTCGTCGTCGATACACACCACGGCGCGCCGGGCACGCAGCGGCGAGCCGGGATCGAACAGCAGGGCCTTGGCCTCGAAGTAGTCGGCCATGGTGGGGTGAAAGTCGAGGTGGTCGCGGGACAGGTTGGTGAAGCCGCCCACCGCGAACTGGGTCCCGTCCACCCGGCCCAGGGTCAGCGCGTGGCTGGACACCTCCATGACCACGGTGTCCACGCCGCGCTCGGCCATCGCGGCGAGCATCGCCTGCAGGTCCGGGGCCTCGGGTGTGGTCAGCGTCCCGGGAATGTCGGCGCCGTCGATGCGGATGCCGATGGTGCCGATCAGCCCGGCCGTGCGCCCTGCGGCGCGCAGACCGGACTCGACCAGGTAGGTGGTGGTCGTCTTGCCCGACGTTCCGGTGATCCCGACGACCGTGACCCGGTCGGACGGGTTTCCGTACACCGTGGCGGCCAGGCCGCCGAGCACGCCGCGCGGGCCCGGGTGCACCAGCGTCGGCACGGCTCGGGCACGGTCGCCCATCTCGGCGACCCCGGCAGCGTCGGTGAGCACCGCGACGGCGCCGCGTTCGATCGCGTCGCCGGCAAACCGGGCGCCGTGCGTGGTCGAGCCGGGCAGGGCGGCAAACAGGTCACCGGGCAGCGCGTCCTGCGCGCGCAGCGTCACGCCGGTCACCGGCACGTCGGGGACGGTCACACCCTGGTTTGCGAGCACCGCCCCGATCTGTGCCGCCAGCACCGACAAGCTGACGCCCGAGCCGGCGGTGGGGCGCAAACCAGTGGGCATCGACACCGCTGTTCACACCTCCCGTCCACCCGCGTGATCCTCATGATCGGCCATGACACCCTACCTAGCGCGACCGGCCATGAGGCCTTCCCGGGCCGTGGGCCTAGGTGGCCTGGAGGGTCAGCGGCGGCCCCGGATCCGGCGACAGCGGGACGTTCTCCCGCTGCATCAGCCAGCCCGCGATGTTGTGGAACAGCGGGGCCGCCGAGTGCCCGGGCGTCCCGTCGGCGTTGCGCTGCGGGTTATCCATCATGATGCCGATGACGTAGCGGGGGTTGTCGACGGTGGCCATCCCGGCGAAGGTGATCCAGTACACGTCGTCGAAGTAGCAGCCGCAGCCTGGGTTGATCTGCTGGGCGGTGCCCGTCTTGCCGGCCATCTGATAGCCCGGCACCGCGGCGGCCGCGCCGGTGCCCTGCTGGTAGCCCATCGGGTCGTGCTGCACGACGGCGCGCAACATGCCCCGCACGGTCTGCGCGGTCTGCGGCGACACCACCCGCACCCCCTCGGGGCGCGGCTCTTCGGTGCGGGTGCCGTCGGGCGCGATGGTGGCCTTGATGATCCGCGGCGGCACCCGCAGGCCGTCGTTGGCGATGGTCTGGTACATGTCCGTCATCTGCAGCAGCGTCATCGAAAGGCCTTGCCCGATGGGCAGGTTGGAGAAGGTGCTGCCCGACCATTGGTCGATGGGCGGTACCAGCCCGGCGCTTTCACCGGGCAGCCCGACGTTGGTGCGCTGGCCCAGGCCGAACTTGCGGACCATATCGTAGAAGCGTTCCGGGCCGACGCGCTGCGCCAGCATCAGCGTGCCGACGTTGGACGACTTCCCGAATATCCCGGTGGTGGTGTAGGGCATCACGCCGTGGTCCCAGGCATCATGGATGCCGACACCGCCCATCTGGATCGAGCCGGGCACGTGCAACACCTCGTCGGGGTTGGACAGGCCGTACTCGATGACCGACGACGCGGTGATCACCTTGTTCACCGATCCCGGCTCGAAGGGCGAGGACACCACCAGGTTGCCCAGCTGCTTATTGCCCTGGCGACCGATGTCCTGGGAGGGGTCGAAGGTGTTGTCGTTGGCCATGGCCAGCACTTCGCCGGTCTTGGAGTCCAGCACGACGGCCGAAACGTTGTGCGCCCCAGACAGATCCTTGGCCTGCTGGACCTGCTGCTGCACGTAGAACTGGATGTCGTCGTCGATGGTCAGCTGGACGGTCGAGCCGTTGACCGCCCGGTGCCGGTTGCGGTAGCTGCCCGGGATGACGACGCCGTCGGATCCGCGGTCGTAGGTGACCGAGCCGTCGGTTCCGGACAGCACGGAGTCCAGCGAATCCTCGAGCCCCAGCAGCCCGTGACCGTCCCAGTCGATGCCGCCGACGATGTTGGCCGCCAGCGATCCGCCCGGATACTGCCGCAAATCCTGCCGCTCGGAACCGACCTCGGGAAACTTGTCGGAGATCGCGCTGGAGACGGCGGGGTCGACGGCACGCGCCAGGTAGACGAAATTGTCGTTGCTTTGCAGCTTCTTCAGCACCGTCGCGAAGTCCGGCTTGTTGTTCAGCCGGGTTGAGACCTCCTTGGCGATGTCGCGCAGCCGCTCCTGCGGATCCGGGGCGGCCGAGTTCTTCTTTTTCGCCTCCTCCAGCTGCTGGCGAATTCGCTTGGGCTGAAAGGTCAGGGCACGCGACTCGGTGGTGAACGCGAGTTGTGCGTTGTTGCGGTCGACGATGCTGCCGCGGACCGCCTTCTCGACGTCGGTCACCTTCAACTGGCCGGCCGCCTGGGCCCGCAGCTTCGGGGCTTCCGTCACCTGCAGGAAGAACAGCTGCACCGCCGCGACGACCGTCAGCACCAGGATGACGGCATTGCCGGCTCGATGCCGGAAGACGAACGACGCGCCGCGCGAGCCCAGCTCGACGACCTGGCGGGTGCGCCGCTCCCGCGCCGAATGGCCGGCGGTTACGGCGTCGGGCCGTTCGGCCGCGCGGGCGTCCTTGGCGTTCTTGCCTTTCCGGAATCCCTTGGGTGACTTGGCGTCCGCCGCCTGCTGGGCCTTGCGAGCCCGCTTGGGTTGGCGGACCCCCTTGGCCTCCTGTGGTTTACGGGGACCGCGGGTCGGTCGCCCCGGCTGCGACCGGCGGGTCCGTCGCGCCTCGCCGCGGCTCACCGGGGCACACCGGCCGTCGCGCCGGGTACCGGTCCCGGGGCGACGGGGACGCCCGGTACCACCGCCTGTTGCGGCACCGCCGGCGCGAGTCCCGGCCGCACCGGGATCGGCACCTCAGCGGGCAGTGGCGCCGGCAGTTGGCCGGGAAGGGGGACGGGCAGGCCGCCCAAGGGAATCGGCACTTCGGCGGGCATCGGGGCGTGCTCCGGGGCCGCGGGAGCCGGCAGCCCCGGCGTCGGCAACAGCACAGGCAGCTGGCCGGTGATCGGCGCGGTGGGCATGCCCGGAAGCTGGGGGGCGGTCCGGGGCAGGTGCTGACCGCCAACCGTCGATGCGCCGTCGGGGGCGCGCAGCAGGGCCTCGGGTCCGGACCGGCCCGGCACCGGCGGGCCGCCCGGGAGCGGCTGCACCCGCACCGGGACTTCGGCCGGCGGCGCCGGCGGTGGGGGCGGCGGCGGCGGAGCCGCGTCGGGAATCTTGCTGTTCAGCGGCGGCGGCGGGACGCCGTCGGCGGGCTTGGGCGTGCCGACGACCACCCAGTTACCCGTCGGGTCCTGGACCAGGTGTGCGGTGTCCCTGGTCGGGATCATGCCCTGCTTGCGGGCCGCCTCGGCCAGGGCCGGCGCGGACTCCGCCTGCCGCACATCGCGTTCCAGCGACTCCTTCTGCTGCTGCAGCATCCGGTTCTTCTCCCGGGCGTGGCTCAGCTGATAGGAACGCTCGGCGGAGGCGGTGGACAACCACAGCGTCAGCCCCAGCCCGAGGCCCAGCGCCCCGATGACCAGCACGACGAACGGGACCTTGCTCGCCAGCGTCCGGGGCCGCAGGTCGATGGCCGCCAGCCGGGTGGCCAACCGCTCGGTCAATGACGGCCGGATAATCTTGGGGGCCTTGGCTTTACGCGCCTTGGCCCGCGCCTTGGCCTGGCTCGCGTTCTTGGGCCGGGCCGACCGCTCGGCGGGCCGGGCGATGGGGCCGGTTTGCGGGGCGGACTTGGGCGCCCGCGCCTCGCGGGTGGGCGCCGAGGACCGGGCGCGGCGCGTCGACGCCGAGTCGGCCGGGGCGCGCCCGCCCTTCCGGGCGGAACGGTCCCCTCCGCCGCCGCGGCGCTTGGGCGCCTCGCGCTTTACCTTCATGAGCCGCCCTTCTCGCTGACCTGCCGTGCTTGTGCCGTGTGCTCCAGACGTTGCAGCGCCCGTAATCGGACCGCGGCGCTGCGTGGGTTGCGTTCGATCTCGGCGGCATCGGCGCGTTCGGCGCCACGCGTCAGCGACCGGAATCTCGGCTCGTGGCCGGGCAGTTCGAACGGAAGATCAACCGGCGTGCGCGACGCGACGGCGTCGGCGAAAGCCCTCTTGACGATCCGGTCTTCCAGCGATTGGTAGGCCAGCACGACGATGCGTCCGCCGGTGGCGAGCGCCTCCAGGGCGGCGGGAAGGGCCGCTCGCAGCGAGCTCAGTTCGTCGTTGACGGCGATGCGCAGCGCCTGGAAGGTCCGCTTGGCCGGATGCCCGCCGGTGCGCCGGGCCGGCGCCGGAATCGCTTGGTACAGGAGGGCAACCAACTCCGCGGTCGAGGTGAACGGGGTGCGGGCGCGCTGGCGGACGATCTGGGCCGCGATGCGGCGGGCGAACCGCTCCTCGCCGTAGCGATGCAGGATGTCGGCCAGCGCCGATTGGTCGTAGGTGTTGACGATGTCGGCCGCGGTCAGCGGCGCCGCCGGGTCCATCCGCATGTCGAGCGGCGCGTCCTGCGCATACGCGAAACCCCGCTCCGCGCGGTCGAGCTGCATGGATGAGACCCCGAGGTCGAACAGCACCCCGTCGACCGATCCGGCTGCGGCGTAACCGGATTCGGCCAACGCGGCGACCAGGCCGTCGTACCGCGTGTGCATCAGCGTGATCCGGTCGGCGAAGGGCGCCAGCCTAGTCCCGGCGATGTCCAGGGCGCTGGGGTCGCGGTCGAGTCCGATGATGCGCAGCCCCGGCAATTCGGTCAGGAAGCGCTCCGCATGCCCGCCCGCGCCCAGGGTGGCGTCGACAAGGACCGCCCCCGACCCGTCGGGGTGGTGGCGGGTCAGGGCGGGGGTGAGCAACTCGAGGCAGCGTTCCAGCAGGACGGGCACGTGCCCGTGATCGTCTGAATTCTCAGCCACCGCAACGCCTCCCCGGGTCTGGCGGCACCCGTCGAGCCCCGGAGCCGCCCCGGCGGATCTTAAAGACGTGGCCCCTGCACCCGGGTCCCTGTCCGAAGTCGCGAACCTGGCGTTGGGGAAGTACGCCAGGGTCGGTTCGGGCAGAGGCCACGATGCACGGGCACGCGCCTCAGATAATGTCGCCGAGTGCTTCATCGCTGGCCGCGGAGAAGTTCTCTTCGTGGGTCTGCTGGTAGTCCGTCCAGGCCTGGGCGTCCCAGATTTCGAGGTAGTCGACCGCCCCGATCACCACGCAGTCCTTGGACAGGTTGGCGTAGCGGCGGTGGTCGGCCGACAAGGTGATGCGGCCCTGGGCGTCGGGATGCTGCTCGTCTGTGCCGGCGGCGAGGTTGCGCAGGAACGCCCGCGCCTCCGGGTTGCTGCGCGAGGCCTTGCTAGCCCGGCGAGCCAGCTGCTCGAATTCCCCCCGCGGGTACACGGCCAGGCTGTGGTCCTGGCTCTTGGTGACCATCAACCCCCCTGCCAGCGCGTCGCGGAACTTGGCGGGCAACGTCAGTCGCCCCTTGTCGTCGAGTTTGGGCGTGTAGGTGCCGAGAAACACCAGCTCACCTCCCCGTCGGGGTCACCCAAACACTTCGGCCACCATACCCCACAATCCCCCACTCCGCCCCATTGCTGGGGTGTCGCGTCGGAGTTTTCCCGGCTACTTGCCACCAGGCGCCGGCCCACGGTCGTTCGAGGGTGGCCGTTATGACGTAGTAAACCGTTGACGAGGCCACAAAAGCGCACTTCAGTGCGCTAAAGCTGCCGGGTGGGGCGTAGTGGGGCGCAAATGTGGGGCGCAGTGGGGCATGAATCGAGCCCCACGGCTCGATTGCGGCTCGATTGGGACTCGGAAGGGAATCGGCGTCCCACGCCGGTGGGCTACCCGTCCGACCCTGCAACCAGCGCGGCGAGACTGCGCACAGAGCGCCGGCACGGCACCGATCCACGCTCTCACCGCAGGCTCGGCGCACAAAAAAACGGGGTAGCCGATCTAGCTACCCCGTGTGACTTCTTATGTTGCTGCCGCTAGTCGTCGAAGCGCCGGCGGAACCGATCCTCCATCCGACTGGTGAACGAGCCGCCGCCCCGGTTGCGCCGCTGGCGCGCCGATCCGGGGGCCGAGGAATGGTCGGGCCTGCCCGACAGCCGCGGGCCGGTGACGGCGTAGACGACACCGCCGAACATCACGATGAAGCCAAAAACGCTGAGAATCGGGAAATTTCCGATCATCGTGGCCTTGAACGCCACGCCGGAAACCAGCATCGCCAGGCCGATGACGAACAACGCCGCGCCCTGCAGGCGCCGCCGCGCGGTCGGTGCGCGGAACCCTCCGCCGCGGACGCTCGACGCGAATTTGGGGTCTTCCGCGTAGAGAGCGCTCTCGATCTGATCGAGCATCCGCTGTTCATGATCGGAGAGTGGCATTCGTCCCTCCTTGCCGACAGTTTGGCACGTAACTATCGATAGCACGCGGATGCCCGTTGCAAGGGCAACTAAATCAAATGATACGAGGTCAATCTGCGCCGTACCACTGGTTCGGCAGCGATTCTATCCCGGCCGCGCTCCGGAACTCGTGTGGGCCGCAACACGGTGCGCTGCAACTCGCTTGCGGAAGCGGACGGTTCGCGGGTGCGTTGCCGCGACCGGTCGCCGACCGGAGCCATGGTGGTCCGATAATGGCGGGTAGCGCACGGGGCCGACCGACCGCACGAAAGCAAACGCACCCGCACGCGACCGGATCACCGGATGAGGAGGGCACCGCGAGTTGGCGATATTCCTCATCGATCTGCTGCCGAGCGATATGGAGCGCCGTCTCACTGACGCCCTCGGGGTGTATGTCGAAGCGATGCGATACCCGCGGGGCACCGAGAATCAGCGCGCCGCGATGTGGCTGGAACACGTCCGCCGAAGTGGCTGGCAGGGGGCGGCCGTCGTCGAAGTCGAGGGCGCCGGCGACGAGCCGCCGCCGCCGGCCCGAGAGCTGAGCAGCGCGCCGTTGCTCGGCGTGGCGTACGGCTACCCCGGGGCGCCCGGGCAGTGGTGGCAGCAGCAGGTCGTCCTGGGCCTGCAACGCGGTGGCTTGCCGGCCACCGAGATCGCCCGGCTGATGAGCAGCTACTTCGAGTTGACCGAGTTGCACATCCATCCGCGGGTGCAGGGCCATGGCCTCGGCGAGGCGCTGGCCCGCCGGCTGCTGGCCGGGCGCGCCGAGAAGAACGTCCTGCTTTCGACTCCGGAAACCAACGGGGAGGCCAACCGGGCGTGGCGGTTGTACCGGCGGCTGGGCTTCACCGACATCATCCGTCGCTACCACTTCGCCGGTGACCCACGGGCTTTCGCGATCCTGGGCCGCGCGCTGCCCCTGTGACGACCCGCTAGCGGCACGGCGCGCCGAGGTGCCACGCCCGATCTGGCACGATGACCTGGTGCGCGCCAGCCCTCACCCGCTGAAAGCCCGTGGGTTCACTCGCCGGCGGCGTCGCGTGGTGGCCATGGCGACCCTGCTGTTGCTGCTCGTGCCGCTGGCCACCGGATGCCTGCGTGTCAGGGCGTCGCTCACCGTCTCCCCCGACGACCTGGTGTCCGGCGAGATCATCGCCGCGGCCAAGCCGAGAACGTCCAAGGACACCGGCCCGCAGCTCGACAGCAATAACCTGCCGTTCAGCCAGAAGGTGGCGGTGTCGAACTACGACAGCGACGGCTACGTGGGGTCACAGGCGGTGTTCTCCGACCTGACCTTCGCCGAGTTGCCGCAGCTGGCCAACATGAACTCCGACGCCTCCGGGGTGAGCCTGTCGCTGCGCCGCAACGGCAACCTGGTGATCCTCGAAGGGCGCGCGGACCTGACCTCGGTGACCGATAACGACGCCGACGTCGAGCTCACCGTCGCCTTTCCCGGCGTCGTCACCTCGACCAACGGTGACCGCGTCGAGCCCGACGTGGTGTCGTGGAAGCTCAAGCCGGGCGTGGTGAGCACCATGACGGCCAACGCGCGCTACACCGATCCCAATACCCGCAACTTCACCGGGGCCGGCGTGTGGCTGGGTATCGCGTCGTTCGCGGCCGCCGGCGTGGTGGCGCTGCTCGCCTGGGTCAGCCGGGACCGCTCCCCGCGGTTCACCGCACCCGGCGACCAGCCGCCGAGGGGCGCTCCGCGCGGCTAGCTCTGAGCGACCGGTGACCAGTAGGCCAGCATCTCCGCGAACGTCTGGAACGCGGGCCCGGACACCCCGTAGGTCGCCTCGAAGTGGATGCTCAACGGAAAGCCGAGCTCGCCGACCCCGTCGATGACGCGCTTGTACAGGTCGACCATGAGCTTGCGCTTCTGGTCGGGTTCGCTGCCGGCCAACCGCTTGACGAACGCCTGCTCGTCGGCCACCGCGGCGTTGCCGGGGTCCTGAATCAGCCAGTTGATCAGGCCGACGCGGCCCTCGACCTTCGGCACGAACCCGAACGACAGCAGGAGCTCGGGCCGATGATCGGTGTTCTTGGCGAACTCGGTCAAAAAGCCCACGATCGCGTCGGAATACAACAGCTGGGTCATCCCGTAGGTCGCGCCCTGGTTGCATTTGAAGTTGAACCGGCCATGTTCGCCGTCGCGGGTGGGGATCACGATCACGCCGCGGTTGCTCACCAGGTCGCGATAGATGGACAGGGCGTCGGTCGGCGCCACGCCGGAGCCTTCGCCGTCGTTCATCGTGCGGGGCACGCCGACGAACACCACGCCTTCCATCCCGGCGGCGCACAGGTCGGTGAGCCGTTGGCGCAGCGAGGCCTCGTCCATGAAGGCCGTCACCTGGGTGCATAGGCCGCGCAGCCCCGGCAATTCCGGACTGATCATCGACCAGAAGTCGAGCACGTCGAGCTTCGGCTTCATGGCGACGGGGCGATCGTCGTCTTCGGCGATCATCCCTGGGATCATCACGTGCCGGATCCGGCCGTCGAGGCCGGTTTCGGCCGAGTACCGCACCACTTTTCGCGCATCTTCGAGTGCCCGCTCCCGCCCGTCTTCCGAGTTCGGCGGCACCAACTCGAGCGCGATGGTGTTGAGGGTCACGCGGCTCCTCTCCCTCAGACGATTAAGCGCAACGCGGCGCGCGGACACCCCCGCCAGCATAGGGGCGGGTTACTGAGGCAGTCGAAGCAACTGGGCGCGCCGAAGCGACATAAACTGTCGGCCCGAGAACAACTACCCGTCACGCCGAGCAGAAAGGGGGCGCCGCGCTGAGCCCGAAAGCCGCAGAAACAGCGGCAACCGTCGAGTTGACCGGTGCCATCACCGAGCGACTTCGGCGGTATCTGCACGACCGGCGCGCCCAGACCGCCTACATAAGCTCCGAAGGCGGCGACTACGACGTGCTCATCGGCGCCCTTGAGGACTTCGTGCTGGGCGGCGGCAAGCGGCTGCGGCCGGCGTTCGCCTATTGGGGCTGGCGCGCCGTGGCGACCGCGGAACCCGATCCCGAAGTGCTGCTGCTGTTTTCCGCCCTGGAACTGCTGCACGCCTGTGCGCTGGTGCACGACGACGTGATCGACGACTCGGCCACCCGGCGCGGCAAACCGACGACCCACGTCCGGTTCGCGGCCCTGCACCGCGACCGGAATTGGCGGGGCTCCCCCGAGCGGTTCGGGGTATCGGCGGCCATCCTGCTCGGCGACCTGGCGCTGGCGTGGGCCGACGACATCGTCTTCGGGGTGGACCTGCCCCCCGACGCCAGGCCCCGCGTCCAGCGGGTGTGGGCCGAGATCCGCACCGAGGTACTCGGCGGGCAATACCTCGACATCGTCGCCGAGGCCAGCGGCGCCGAGTCGATCGCGTCGGCGATGAACGTCGACACCTTCAAGACCGCCTGCTACACGGTGGCGCGGCCGTTGCAGCTGGGCACGGCGGCCGCCGCGGACCGGCCCGACGTGCAGGCCGCCTTCGGTCAATTCGGAACCGATCTGGGCGTCGCGTTCCAGTTGCGCGACGACGTGCTGGGCGTGTTCGGCGATCCGGCGGTGACCGGCAAGCCGTCCGGTGACGACCTGCGCTCCGGCAAGCGTACCGTGCTGCTGGCCGAGGCGGTCGAGCTGGCCGACAAGTCGGATCCATTGGCGGCCAACGTGTTACGCACCTCGATCGGCGCGCAGCTGACCGACGCGCAGGTCGCCGAGCTGCGCGACGTCATCGAGTCGGTGGGCGCCCTGGCCGCCGCGGAGCGACGCATCGCCGAGTTGACCGAACGGGCGCTGGCCACGCTCGCGGCCGCACCCATCCACGCGGCGGCCAAGGCGGGGCTCTCCGGGCTGGCCAAGATGGCCACGGATCGATTTGCCTAGGCCGATGACCATGCCGACGGACGCCCCGGTGGCCGACTCTCTCGCAACCAAAGTTACTGTGGCGCAGTATTTTTCACGACTGAGAGCGTTCGCCGCCACACCGGAGGCCCGGCCGGCGAAGCTGGGCTTCGTCGGCTCGGTGCTGATCACCGCGGGCGGGCTGGGAGCGGGCAGCACCAAGCCGCACGACCCCCTGCTGGAATCGCTGCACCTGTCCTGGCTGCGCTTCGGGCACGGGCTGGTGCTCTCGTCCATCCTGCTGTGGGCGGGCGTAGCTCTCATGCTGATCGCGTGGGTGCTGCTGGGCCGGCGCGCGGTGGCGGGCAAAGCGTCCGAGTTCATAATGCGCGCCACCACCGCCTTCTGGCTGGCGCCGTTGCTGCTGTCGGTGCCGGTGTTCAGCCGCGACACCTACTCGTATCTGGCCCAGGGCGCGCTGCTGCGCGACGGCTTGGACCCCTACGCCGTCGGCCCCGTCGCCAACCCAAACGCCTTGCTGGACAACGTCAGCCCCATCTGGAGCATCACCACTGCTCCCTACGGGCCGGCGTTCATCCTGATCGCCAAGGTCGTCACCATGCTGGTCGGCAATCACGTGATCGCCGGGACGATGCTGCTGCGCCTGTGCATGCTGCCCGGGCTGGCGCTCCTGATCTGGGCCGCGCCCCGGCTGGCCCATCACCTGGGCACCGACGGCGCGCTGGCGCTGTGGATCTGCGTTCTCAACCCGCTGGTGCTGATCCACCTGATGGGTGGCGTGCATAACGAGATGCTGATGGTCGGCCTGATGGCCGCCGGGATCGCGCTGACGTTCCAGGGCCGCCACGTGGTGGGCATCGTCCTGATCACCGTGGCGATCGCGGTCAAGGCCACCGCCGGGATCGCGCTGCCCTTCCTGGTGTGGGTGTGGATGCGGCACCTGCGCGACCGGCGCGGATATCACCCCGTGCGCGCGTTCCTGGCGGCCACCGCGGCAACCCTGCTGATCTTCGCCGTCGTGTTCGCGATCCTGTCGGCCGTGGCCGGCGTCGGCCTGGGTTGGCTGACCGCATTGGCCGGATCGGTCAAGATCATCAACTGGCTGACCGTGCCCACCGCGGTTGCCAACCTCATCCACGCCCTGGGCAGCGGGTTCTTCCCGGTCAACTTCTACGCCACGCTGCGGATCACCCGGATTATCGGCATAGCGATCATCGCGGTGTCATTGCCGTTGCTGTGGTGGCGGTTTCGGCGCGACGACCGCGCCGCGCTGACCGGGATCGCATGGTCGATGCTGATCGTGGTGCTCTTCGTCCCCGCCGCGCTGCCGTGGTACTACTCGTGGCCGCTGGCGGTGGTGGCGCCGCTGGCCCAGTCTCGGCGGGCGGTCGCGGCCATCGCCGGCCTGTCTACCTGGGTGATGGTGATCTTCAAGCCCGACGGGTCGCACGGCATGTATTCATGGCTGCACTTTTCGCTGGCCACGGCCTGCGCGCTGGCCGCCTGGTACGCGCTGTACCGCGCGCCGGAGCGGCAATCCGAATCGCCTAGTACGCCATAGCCTGTGCCCGGCGCACGACTTCCCGAGCCTGGTGGGCGTGCAGGGCATCGACTGGGCGGGCGTTGCTGATCGCGTCGCGGGTGCCGTCGCGCGTGACGGTCAGCGACGGGTCCCGCGTGAACAGCCAACGCACGATCTCGGTGTCGTGGTAGCCGCCGTCATGCAGGATCGTCAGCAGCCCGGGCAGGCTCTTGACCACCTCACCGGAATTGGTGAAAAACACCTTTGGCACCACCACGCCGCCGCCGCGCCGCACCGCGACCAGGTGGCCCTCCCGCAGCTGCTGCTGCACCTTGCTGACCGGAACATGGAGCAACTCCGCGACCCTGGGCAGATCGTAAGTTGGCTCGTCAGGGTCCAATACATCGTCGCCGGCCGGGATACTGCTCATCAGCGCAAGTGTAGGCCCTGGTCCCGTCTTTGGAACCAGGTTCCGCACCGGATTTCACCGCCGCACCTACGATGGCCCCGTGGCCGAACCAGATTTGCCCGGCTCCTCCTCCGGCCGTGCCGGCCCGCATCGTCACCGGGCCGAAGCAGATTTGCCCGGCTCCTCCTCAGGCCGTGCCGGCCCGCATCGTCACCGGGCCCAAGCATGGTCTGGCGATCCGTTGGAGGACACGTTGCTGGATGGCCGCTACCTGGTCCAGTCCAAGATCGCCAGCGGCGGCACCTCGACGGTGTATCGCGGGCTCGACACCCGGCTCGACCGCCCGGTCGCGGTAAAGGTCATGGATTCTCGTTACGCCGGCGACGAGCAATTCCTGACCCGCTTCCAGCTCGAAGCCCGCACTGTGGCCCGGCTGAAAAACCCCGGGCTTGTTGCCGTCTACGACCAGGGCCTCGACGCCCGGCACCCGTTTCTGGTCATGGAGCTCATCGAGGGCGGCACCCTGCGCGAGCTGCTGGCCGAGCGCGGTCCGATGCCACCCCATGCCGTCGCGGCGGTGCTTCGCCCCGTGCTCGGCGGGCTGGCCGCCGCGCACCGGGCCGGCCTGGTGCACCGCGACGTCAAGCCCGAGAACGTGCTGATCTCCGACGACGGCGAGGTCAAGATCGCCGATTTCGGGTTGGTCCGCGCCGTCGCGGCCGCCGGAATCACTTCCACCAGCGTCATTTTGGGCACTGCCGCCTACCTGTCGCCTGAGCAGGTGCGCGACGGCAACGCCGGCCCGCGCAGCGACGTCTACTCCGCCGGGGTCCTCACCTATGAGCTGCTGACCGGGCACACACCGTTCACCGGCGACTCGGCGCTCTCGATCGCCTACCAACGTTTGGATGCCGACGTGCCGCCGGCCAGCCTGGCGATCGACGGTGTGCCACCGCAGTTCGACGATTTCGTGCAGCGCGCGACCGCCCGCGACCCGGCCGACCGATACGCCGATGCGATCGAGATGGGCGCCGAACTCGATGCGATCGCCGACGAACTCGGCCTGCCGGATTTTCGGGTGCCGGCGCCGCGCAACTCGGCCCAGCACCGATCGGCGGCGTTGCACCACAGCCGGATGAGCCAGCGCCCGGCCACCGCCCAGCAACCGCCCCCGCCCGCGCAGGCGCCGGTCCGCGACCCCACCCGTCAGCTGACCCGCGACCCCGGGGATTGGGCCGAGCCGGCACGCCCGGCCGAAGCCGAAGCCGAGCCCGAGGACTACGAATACCAGCCCGTCTCAGGCGACTTCGCCGGCATCGCGCTCAGCGAATTCGTCTGGGCCCGTCAACACGCGCGCCGCATGGTGCTGGTGTGGGTGGCGGTCGTGCTGGCGCTCACCGGTTTGGTCGCGACGGCGGCCTGGACGATCGGCAACAACCTGAGCGGCCTGCTGTAGCTTCTGTTCCGCGAGGGTGCGCAGTCGTACGCCGGAGCCGGCGTGTCGCCGTACAAACGCGCACGCTCGCGGCAAAAGGGAACTAGTCGCGCAGCATCTCGGCGACCAG
The DNA here is from genome assembly GCF_001667035.1 of Mycobacterium sp. 852002-51057_SCH5723018. GTDB lineage: Bacteria > Actinomycetota > Actinomycetes > Mycobacteriales > Mycobacteriaceae > Mycobacterium. Next base: position 53,854 of record NZ_LZIR01000012.1, on the reverse strand, counting down.
GAACGCCAACTCCAGCGACTGCTGGGTGTTGAGCCGCGGGTCGCAGGCGGTCTCGTAGCGGCCGGCCAGGTCGGTGTCCGAAATGTCTTGCGCCCCACCCAAACACTCGGTGACGTTCTCGCCGGTGATCTCGACGTGGATGCCACCGGGGTGGGTGCCCAGCGCCCGGTGCACCTCGAAGAATCCCTGCACCTCGTCGACGACGCGGTCGAAGTGCCGCGTCTTGTACCCATTGGACGACTCGTGGGTGTTGCCGTGCATCGGGTCGCACTGCCAGATCACCTGGTGTCCGGTCGCCTGCACCTTCTCGACGATCGGCGGCAGCAGGTCGCGCACCTTGTTGTTGCCCAGCCTGCTCACCAGCGTCAGGCGGCCGGGCCTGTTGTGCGGATCGAGCCGCTCCACGTATTCGACGGCCAGCTCCGGGGTCATCGTCGGGCCGATCTTGACGCCGATCGGGTTGGCGATCACCTCGGCGAACGCGACGTGCGCCCCGTCGAGCTGTCGGGTGCGCTCGCCGATCCATACGGTGTGCGCCGACAGGTCGTACAGCTGTGGCTCCCCGTCTTCCACGTCGGACAGCCGCAGCATGGCGCGCTCGTAGTCGAGCACCAAAGCTTCGTGGCTGGCGTAGATTTCGGCGGTTTGCAGGTTGCGGTCGGCCACCCCGCAGGCGCTCATGAACTTCAGCCCGCGGTCGATCTCACTGGCCAGCGCCTCGTACCGCGCCCCGGCCGGCGAGGTGCGGACGAATTCGCGGTTCCAGTCGTGCACCAGGTGCAGCGACGCCAGCCCCGACGACGTCAGCGCCCGCACCAGGTTCATCGCCGCGCTGGCGTTGGCGTAGGCACGCACCAGCCGCGACGGGTCGTGCTCGCGTGCGGCGGCGTCCGGGGCGAAGCCGTTGATCATGTCACCGCGGTATGACCTCAACCCCAGCGCGTCGATGTCGGCCGAGCGGGGCTTGGCGTACTGGCCGGCGATCCGGGCCACCTTGACCACCGGCATGCTCGCGCCGTAGGTCAGCACCACGGCCATCTGCAGCAGGGTGCGGATGTTGCCGCGGATGTGGGGTTCGGTGTTGTCCACGAACGTCTCGGCGCAGTCGCCGCCCTGCAGCAGGAAGGCCTCACCCTTGGCGACCTGGGCCAGCTGGTCCTGCAGCCGGACGATTTCGGACGGCACCGTCACCGGCGGCACGCTTTCGAGCACCGTGCGCATCGCCGCGGCCTGCTCGGCGTCCCAGCTGGGCTGCTGGGCGGCCGGCTTGGCCAGCGCGGCGTCCAATCGCGCCCGCAGGTCGGTCGGCAGCGGCGGCAGCGATGGCAGCTGGTCGATCGGGATGTCGACGGTCCAGTTCATCGGTCCATGGTAACCGGGCCCAGACATGGGCTAGTCACGGCTGATCAGGGCGAACGCCCTCACCCGGAGGTGATCAGCCGGAATCGGAGCAGCTGGTCGCGTGCGTCGACCAACGCGTCGTGCGCGTCGCGGGACCGCGGCGGCATCCGGGGCGATCCGCGCTCCTCCCACAACTGACGCAATTCCCTGGTGAAGCGGGGTATCGCCTTCGGCAGGGCCGGCATCGGTCCCCACAGCTGGCACAGGGCGACGTGGTCGTAGGCGCCCACCCAGGCCCACAGCTCGATCGGCTCGGTCCCGTCGACCCGGAAAAACTCCTCGAGATCGAGGCGGATCTGCTTACGCGAACGCCACAACGGCGACGACGGGGACGGCAGCTTGGGCAGCACATTGGCCCGCACCCAGGCTCCGGCGCGCTCGGGGTCGAATTCGGTGGAGACCGCGTAGTACTCGCGGCCGTCCTCGGCGGCCACCCCGATCGAGATCAGTTCGATGGTGCGGCCGTCCTCGATGAATTCCGTGTCGTAGAAGTACCGCACCGGAGAAAGCCTAGGCCGCCGACGACGAGTGCCAGTACGGCACGAACAAGGAGGCGGCCAATCAGGCTCAGGCCGCCGACGACGAGTGCCGGTACGGCACGAACAAGGAGGCGGCCAATCAGGCCCAGGCCGCCGACGACAAGTGCCGGTACGGGCCGCCTACCTGCTGATCAGGATGGGCCCGGTGGGCGCCGGCGCCGCGTGCACCTCCTGGTCGAGCTCGGCGTCAACCGTGCGCTCGTCGGGCAGGTGCGGGGTGCCCGCGATGGCGCACTGCACCCACAGCTTGGCCCGCACCACCGGGCGGCGCAGCCTGCGTTCCCGCTGCAGCGCGCGGCGCATCTTGTCGGGCTGGCTGGTGTAGCGCCACCGCGCCCACGGGGCGTGCGGGCGGGACAGCCGGATGGCACCGATGACCAGCAGCACGACGAAGAACATGCCGAGCAGGCCGGTCCACACCTTGCCCTTGAGCACCACCACCACGGACAGCGGCAGCGCCAGCGCCAGCAGGCCGCCCACGCCGGCGCGCAGCGCCACCGAGTCGGCGCTGTGCCACACGGGCAGGAAAAACATCAGCGGGTGCAGACCCATGATCAACAACCCCGCCAACCCCACCGCGGCGAACACCGCGTCCACCGAGGCGCGGCCGTCCTCTTCCCAATAGACGTCCGACAGGTGCAGTATCAACGCGTACTCGTCGAGAACCAGCGCGGCTCCGACACCGAAAAGCGTTGCCGCCAAGGTAAATTCGGGTTCCTGCCCGCTGACTGCCAGGGTCACCAGCGTCAGCCCGGACAGCATCACCAGGACCACCCCGAACGTCACGTGGTGGATGTGCACTCCCCCGATGTGCACGTTGCGCGGCTGCCACCATCGCGTCGCTCGGCCGGTCCTGGCCCGGTGCCGGATCATGCGCACCGACGTACGCGTGACGAAAAAGGTCAGGATGAACGCGACCAGGCAGCACAGCAGGGGCAGCCGGCCGCGGTCGACGATGTCGTGCGTGAACCAGCGGGACACCCCATACACGAACCAGTGGAACACCCTTGAAAAGCTACGCCCGCCCGTCGCGTCACCGCGGGAGCCGCGCTGGGGGCACGTCGCGGAGTCCGGCACCGATTACGCTGTTCTGCGACATGAGGAGATGGCGTGCGCCCGGCGTGGGCAGTCAATCCGGGCGGGCGTTCGTGTGGCTCCTGCTCTGGGTGCTGGCCGCCGCGGCCTGGTACTACGTCGGCTGGCGCCTGTTCGGGCACACGCCGTACCGGATCGACATCGACGTCTATCAAATGGGCGGTCAGGCCTGGTTGGACGGGCGCCCGCTGTATCGCGGGGACGTGTTGTTCCACACCCCCATCGGGCTGAACCTGCCGTTCACCTATCCCCCGCTGGCGGCCATCGTCTTCTCCCCGTTCTCCTGGCTGCACATGCCGGCCGCCAGCGTCGCGATCACCGTGTTGACGCTGGTGCTGCTGATCGTGTCGACGGCGATCGTGCTGGCCCGACTCGACGTGTGGAACTCCTCGGCCCTGGTGCCCGGGCCCGCGTGGCTGCGCCGGCTGTGGCTGGCGGTGCTGATCGCGGCCGCGGCGACGATCTGGCTCGAACCGATCACGTCGAACTTCGCGTTCGGCCAGATCAACGTGGTGCTGATGACCCTGGTGATCGCCGACTGCGTGCCGCGCCGCACGCCCTGGCCGCGCGGGCTGCTGATGGGCCTCGGGATCGCCCTGAAGCTCACTCCGGCCGTCTTTCTGCTCTATTTCCTGCTGCGCCGCGACGGTCGCGCGGCCCTGACCGCGCTGGCGTCCTTCGCGGGTGCGACGCTGCTTGGCTTCGTGCTGGCGTGGGGCGACTCGTGGGAGTACTGGACCCACACCGTCCACCACACCGACCGGATCGGTGAGGCCGCGCTGAACACCGACCAGAACATCGCGGGGGCGCTGGCCCGGCTGGGCCTCGACGAGCACGAACGCTTCCCGCTATGGGTCGTCGCGTCCCTGCTGGTGCTTGCCGTGACCGTCTGGGCGATGCGGCGGGTGCTACGGGCCGGCGAGCCGACCCTGGCGGTGATCTGCGTCGCCCTGTTCGGACTGGTGGTTTCGCCGGTCTCGTGGTCGCACCACTGGGTGTGGATGCTGCCGGCGGTGCTGATGATCGGGGTTTTGGCGTGGCGGCGCCGCAATCTGGCGCTGGGCGCGCTCAGCGCCGTCGGGGTGGTGCTGATGCGGTGGACGCCGATCGACCTGCTGCCCAAGCATCACGAGACGACGGCGAACCTGTGGCGCCAGATCGTCGGGTCGTCCTACGTGTGGTGGGCGCTCGCCGTCATCGTCGCGGCGGGGCTCACCGTGACGGTCCGCACCAGCCGCGAAGACGAGGCGACGGCCGCGCTGACGCCGGTGGCGGCGACCAGCTAGACGACGGCGGTCTCTGGGATGCGGGTGGCGGCGTCGTCGGTTGCCGGATGGGCGCCGTTGCCGCTTTCCTTGACACTGGCGGCGTAGATGTCGACGTACTCCTGGCCGGACAGCCGCATCAGTTCGTAGATCACCTCGTCGATGACGGCCCGCTCGATGAAGCGGTTCCCGGCCAGGCCTTCGAAGCGCGAGAAGTCCATCGGCTTGCCGAAGCGGACCGTGACCCGCCCGAAGCGCAGCATCGAGGTGCCCGGGGGGTTGACCACGTTGGTGCCGATCATCGCCACCGGGATCACCGGAACGCCGGTGTGCAGAGCCAGCCGGGCCAGCCCCGTCTTGCCCTTGTACAACCTGCCGTCGGGCGAGCGGGTGCCCTCGGGATACATGCCCAGCAACTTGCCCTCACCCAGCAGCCGCTCGGCGGTGTTCAGCGCGGCCTGCGCGGCGTCGGCGTCGGCGCGGTCGATCGGCACCTGGCCGACGGCGGTGAAGAACCAGCGGCTGAGCCAGCCCTTCAGCCCGGTGCCGGTGAAATACTCGGCCTTCGCAAGGAAGGTGATCCGGCGCCGGACCACCAGCGGCAGGTAGAAGCTGTCCATGACGGCGAGGTGATTACTGGCCAGGATCGCCGGACCGGAACTCGGAACGTGTTCCAGCCCTTCAACTTTCGGTCGTCCAAGCAGGGAGAGCAACGGGCCCAGCAAGATGTACTTGAACAGCCAGTACCACATGGCCCTCCCTCTCGCCCGCGCCGAATCAGTGTTCTGGCCAACTGTACCGACCCGCAGCGCAAGGGACCACCTTCGAAAGCGGGCGGGTCACTCCTCGACGGTGACCGGGATGGGCTGGTAGCGGGTCTTCACGGTGGTGTCGCCGGCGGTGGCGCCCGCGTCGGCATCGGCGTCGGCACCGCCGCCGGCCGGCCCGTCCGGTGGCGGTTTGCCCGACCGGTCGATGTCATTGATGTCGCTGACGATGCCGCGGATGACTTCCAGCAGGGCCATGCTGTGGTCGGCGATCACGGTGAGCAGCGGGTGCTGGTCGCCGGTCGCCAACGCGGCCAGCGCGCACACCGGGCACCACACCTGCTGGCATTTGCCGGTCCCGACCCCGGCGCCCGCCGTCAGCGCGGCCGCCGTTCGAACGGCGGGGTCGATGCTGTCCAGGATCGCCTGCGCCAGCCTGCGCAGCTCGGGACCGAGTTCGGGATGAGCCCCGTTCATTTAGGCCACACCTCCGGATCCGGTCGAAAACGAACTGTCAGCTGGGTACCCCGCAGGTTCGCGTCCAGCACCGTGCATCGCCTCAGTACCGACGCCAGCCGGACCCTGCGCCGCGAGCCGCCGGCGCTGATGATCAGGTCGTCGTCGACGCGGCCCAGGGTAAGTCCTCGAGGATCGAGGTGGGGCAACGTTAGCCGCATCCGGTATATCGACCCAAGCCCCGAGCCGGATTCGAGGTCCACGACCGGTCGCAACGGACCCGGCGGCGCCGCCCCGCCTCGTCGGTGGGCGCTGTCCAGCAGCGCGCCCAGCGCCTTGGCTCCGATCGGCTCGCCGGACAGGTGCGGCGTCAGCACCAGCGCGACGTCGCCGATGGTGGCGTCGAGCTCGTCGAGGACGACGCGTTGTTCGGAGATGCGTTCGGCGTACCAGTAGAACGCCGGGTGCTCCGGCAGGTTGCGGTACTCGTAGGACTCGTCTTCGCTCAAAACCTGGTTGACGATCAGCTCCTCGACCCGCACACCCATCAGCGCCAGCGACCCCAGCGTGCGCACCGCCTCCGCGGCGACCACCCGTTCGGCGGTCAGCACCAGGTGGGCGCTGACCAGATCGCCGTCGGTCAGCAACGCGCTGAGCCGCTCCACGCTGGCGCTGATGCGCTCGATCAGTTCCACCACCGCGGCCGAGCGGGGGTCGTCGGAGGCGATGGACAGCCGGCGGTGACGCGGCCACGCGCGTTCCACGTACAGCCCGAAGGTGGCGGGCAGGGTCAGCATCCGCAGCGCGTCGGCGGTCGAGGCGCAATCGACGACGACGCGATCCCATCGCCCGGAGGCGGCGAGCTCGCCGACGGCGTGCAGTCCCAGCACCTCCTGCACCCCCGGCAGCGCCGAAAGTTCTTCGGGGGCAATGCTGCTCAACTCGGACTCGGGAAACCGCCGATCCAGCGCGCTGACCGCGTCGTGCCACCGGGCCTCGAGCAGGGCCAGGGTGTCCAGCGCCAGCGCGTCGAGGAAGCCGCCGCCCGCCTGCGCCCCTCCGGTTTCGAGGTCGGCGAGCACGCGTACGAGGTCACCCCGGCCGCTCGGTGGGACCGGGACGCCCAGCACGTCGCCCAGCGAGTGCGCCTGGTCGGTGGACACCGCCAGCACCCGCTGTCCGGCGCCCGCGTCACGGACCGCGGTCGCGGCGGCCAGGGTCGACTTACCTACCCCGCCCTTGCCAACGAAGAGACTGATCCGGGCCGGGGCGGACACCCGGAATTCAGCGGATTCACTCAGCCTCGACTCGTTTCTTCAGATCCTTCAAGGCGGTGTCGGTCAGCCTGCGCTCGGCCTTGCGCTTGAGCAACCCGATCATCGGGAGCGCAAGGTCGACCGACAGTTCGTAGGTGACGTCGGTGCCAGATCCCTTGGGCGCCAAGCGGTATGAGCCCTCGAGCGACTTCAGCAGCGAGCTGGACACCAGGCTCCAGCTCAGCGACTTACGGTCTTTGGGCCACTGGTAGGTCATGACCAGGGTGTCTTTGATGATGCCGGCGTCCATCACGAAGCGCACGACCTTCGGGTAGCCGTCGGCGCCCCGCTCCTGCACTTCGGCTTCCTTATACTCCGAGATCCACTCCGGGTATGAGTCGATGTCGGCGATCACCTGAAGGACCGTGTCCGGATCGGCGTCGATGTGAATGGTCTGCGTCGTCTTCTCCGCCACCTGGCTGCTGCCCTCTCTCCCGCATGTGGGTAGGCCCCGCGATATGCAGGAGTACCCCGGCTCCCGGGCCGAAACGGTACTCGCCCTGCCAAACCTTGATCGAGTTAAACTACCGGAGAAACGCCGACCGGTCGTGACCGCTCCACCGTCCTTTTGACCTCGAAGGCCATTTTCTTGCCCGCCACCCGACGGCGGTGTGTCATTTTCGCCAAGTTGAGCTTGGCCAGCTGCCAGGCCGCCACGCCGCTGGGTTCGGCGTGCAGGAAGTAGTGCAGCACAACCCCGTCCAGCGACGGCTCCAGCCAGACCTCCATGGTCCCGGTCACCGCGCCGGTGACCGTCCAGCGGATCCCCTTTTCGCCGCGATCCTCGACGACGCGCAGCCGCAGGTCCGGCCACCACCGCCGCCAGGACGCGGGATCGGAGACCGCGGCGCCGACCTTGGCGCCGTCGGCGGCGACAAACGTCTCATCCGCGACCTGGATGCTGTTCATTCCCCCAGCTTCACACACCGCTGCGCATGGTCCGTGTCGGGGCAGGTCAGGCAACGCGGTCCGACCAGCGGACTGCCGCCGTGCTGCGCGAATGCGCGGATTACGCTGGGCCACATGCGTGAGTACAGTGTCCCCGCCCGCTTTTCCGTCGGCGAGCACGACAACATCGCGGCCATGGTCTTCGCGCACGAGCGAGACGATCCCGGCTTCGCCATCTTCCGGCGTCTGATCGACGGCGTCTGGACCGACGTCACGTGCGCCGAGGCGGCCGGCCAGGTTCGCTCGGCGGCGCTGGGGCTGATCGCGCTCGGGGTGCAGGCCGGTGACCGGGTGTCCATCTTTTCGGCCACCCGTTACGAGTGGGCGATCCTGGACCTGGCGATCCTCTCGGTCGGCGGTGTCACCGTGCCGATCTACGAGACCTCGTCGGCCGAGCAGGTGCGCTGGGTGCTGCAGGACTCCGAAGCGGTGCTGGCGTTCGCCGAGACCGACGCCCACGCCGCGATGGTCACCGAACTCACCACCGAGCTGCCCGCGCTGCGCCGGGTGCTGCACATCGACGGTGCCGGCCCCAAGGCGCTCGACCAGCTCGCCGAGGCGGGCGCGTCCGTCGAGCCGGCCGAGCTGACCGTCCGGCTCGAGGCGCTGCGGGCCGAGAACCCGGCCACGCTGATCTACACCTCGGGGACCACCGGACGGCCCAAGGGCTGCCAGCTCACCCATTCCAACCTGCTCTACGAGACCCGGGGCGCCAAGGAATGTCTCCCGACGCTGCTGGACGAGGGCCAGCGGCTGCTGGTGTTCCTGCCCCTGGCCCACGTGCTGGCCCGGTCGCTGACCCTGTCCGCGTTCGCCAACAAGGTGACAGTCGGCTTCACCAGCGACCTCAAGAACCTGCTGCCGCAGTTCGCGGTGTTCAAGCCGACGGTGGTGGTGTCGGTGCCCCGGGTGTTCGAGAAGGTGTACAACACGGCCGAGCAAAACGCCGCCAACGACGGCAAGGGCCGGGTCTTCGCTGCGGCCGTGGAAACCGCGGTCGCCTGGAGCGAGGCCCAGGACAACGGCGGGCCCGGGCTGCTGCTGCGTGCCCGGCATGCGTTGTTCGACCGGCTGGTCTACGGGAAGTTGCGCGCGGCACTGGGCGGTGAGTGCCACGCGTCCGTCTCGGGTGGCGCGCCGCTGGGCGCTCGGCTGGGCCACTTCTACCGCGGCGTGGGGGTGACCATCCATGAGGGCTACGGGCTGACCGAGACCAGCTCGGCCATCACGGTCAACCAGGTCGGCAAGGTCAAGATGGGGACGGTCGGAACGTTGTTGCCCGGCAACAGCATGCGCATCGCCGAGGACGGGGAGCTGTTGGTGCGCGGCGGCGTGGTGTTCAGCGGCTACTGGCGCAATGAGCAGGCCAGCAGCGATGCCTTCACCGACGGCTGGTTCAAGACGGGCGACCTCGGGGCGCTCGACGAGGACGGCTTCTTGAAGATCACCGGTCGCAAGAAGGAGATCATCGTCACCGCCGGCGGCAAGAACGTCGCTCCCGCGGTGCTCGAGGACCAACTGCGGGCGCACGCGCTGATCAGCCAGGCCATGGTGGTGGGCGACGCCAAGCCGTTCGTCGGCGCGCTGATCACGATCGATCCGGAGGCATTCGGCGGCTGGAAGGAACGCAACCACAAGCCGTCCGGCGCGTCGGTGGGCGATCTGGCCGCCGATCCCGATCTCGTCGCCGAGGTGGACGCGGCCGTCAAGCACGCCAATTTGGCGGTGTCGCACGCCGAGTCGATCCGCAAGTTCCGCATCCTGCCGGTCGACTTCACCGAGGACACCGGCGAGCTGACGCCGACGATGAAGGTCAAGCGCAACGTCGTGGCCGAGAAGTTCGCCTCCGACATCGAATCGATCTACGAGAAGGAGTAACGGGCGGCCGCTCGAGCCGTTCAGCTGCGAAGCAGATCGGCCAGCCGCCCGGCCAGGGTGTCCCAGCGCCACTGCGACGTCACCCACTGTCGCCCGGCCGCGCCCATCGCGGCGCCCCGGTCGGGATCGGTCAGCAACTCGCTGACCGACTCGGCGACTTCGTCCACCGAGCGGCCATCGACCACAAGCCCGGTCTTGTTGTGCCGCACCGTTTCCGGTGCCCCGCCCGAGTGCCCGGCGATCACCGGGACGCCCGTGGCCGAGGCCTCCAGGAACACGATGCCCAGGCCCTCGACGTCCATGCCGGCGCCGCGGGTTCGGCACGGCATGGCGAAGACGTCGGCCAGCGCGTGGTGGGCGGGGAGTTCATCGGCCGGCACGCCGCGGGTGAACGTCACGTGCTCGGCGACTCCGCAATCGGTGGCGAGCCTGCGCAGCGCGTCCAGATAGGGACCGCCGCCGACGATGACCAGGGCCGCCCCGTCGACCCGCCGCCGGATCGACGGAAGCGCCTTGATCAGCGTGTCCTGGCCCTTGCGCGGTACCAGCCGCGACACGCACACCACGGTGGGCCGCTCGCCCAGCCGGTAGCGACCGCGCAGCTCGGCCCGGGCGGCCGGGTCGGGCCGGAACCGGTCGGTGTCCACCCCGGGCGGCAGGTACTCCAGCCTCGCCGCGGGTCCGAAGGCCGACGCGAACCGGGACCGCGTGTAGCAGCTGACGAAGGTGACGACGTCCGTGCCGTCGCCGATCCGGCGCAGCACCGACCGCGCGACCGGAAGCATCGACCAGCCGACTTCGTGGCCGTGCGTGCTGGCCAGCACCCGCGACGCGCCGGCCTGCCGGGCGCGCGGCGCCAGCAGCGCCAGGGGCGCGGCCGCGCCGAACCAGACCGTGTCGATGCCGTGCTCGGCGATCAGCCGGCGCATCCGCGCGTCGACCGCCGGGCCGGGCAACATCAGCGTGCCGGGGTGGCGCACCACTCGATACCCGGCCGCCTCGGCCGAGTTGTCAAAGGCGTCGGCGCCCTTCCACTGCGGGGAGTACACGGTGACCGCGTGCGACCCTGCGCCCACCAGCCGGCCGACGAACTCGCCCAGGTAGGACTGGATGCCGCCGGGACGGGGTGGAAAGTCGTTGGTTACCAGCAGGACCCGGCTCACGTGCGAAAGGCTAGCGTGTCGACGCGTGGCTGCGAGGGTCTAGGGCAGCATCCACTGCTTCCAGCGCGCGAACAGGCCCCCGTAGTCGGTGCCGAGGACGCCGTGGATGGCGCTGGCAAGGTCGCCGTGCCCGACGCCGCACGCGGCAAGGTAGAACGCGCGCAGCTTCGGCGCGCCATAGACGTCGGCGACGAAGCGGGCGAACCACCAGGCGCGGTCATAGCCCAGTGACCGCTGCGGCCCGGGCGTATCGAGGTCGGCGTCCGACGGCAGCGTCAGCGCGATCGTGAGCGCATCCTCGGGTTTCGATGTGCTCGGCCGGCCGACGAAATCGGCCACCCCCTCGGTCAGCCAGCGCGGCGCGTCCAGGGCGGTGTCGCCTCGGGCCGCGTAATGAAAAAGCTCGTGGGTCAACACAATTCGAAATGCCGGTTCGCTCATGTTGGCCGCGCCCGGCGCGAATACGATGCGCTGGCCGATCGCTACCCGGTGCGCGGGGTCGACGTGGTCGACGACCGTCACCGCCGCGATGTCGGCCCACTGCGCTTCCGGCCCGCCGCCGGCGGCCGCGCGAAACTCCTCGTCGGAGCCGGCGGCGACCACCGATATTTCGCGCGGCCAATCGACCCCCCAAAAGGCATCCACCGCCTCGACCGCACCGCCGATGTTCGCCGCGACACGCGATAGCACTCGTCCGCTGACCGGCCCACCCCCGAACAGCCGGACGGCGCGGTCCCCGACCAGCATGGGCGCCGCCGGAGCGCTTATCGGCCGACGGGGCGGGACGACCAGCTGTGGGCGCAACGCGACGCTGTCCCGCTCCTGCCTGACCGGAACCGCCGCGGCGGCGATCAGCTCGACGACGAAAACCCAGGCCAGCAGGAACGGGAGCCAGCGCCGCCGCCCCGGTCCGGGCCGTTTAGTAACGGCGGGCGTCGTAGATCGGGCCCCCTGCGCCCATCGGCACCACCCGCACGGGCTGGCCGTAGGTAGAGGAATGGATCATCATCCCGTCGCCGACGTAGATGCCGGTGTGCGAGGCGTCTGAGTAAAAGGTCAGCACGTCGCCGGGCTGCAGGTCCGACAGCGACACCGCCTGACCCCCGTGGGCCAGCGCCTGGCTGGAGTGCGGCAGCGAGATGCCGGCTTGCTGGAACGCCCACATCACCAGGCCGGAGCAGTCGAACCCACCGGGTGCGGCACCGCCCCACACGTAGGGCGACCCGACCTGGGTCAGCGCGGCCTGCACGACGGTGGCGCGATCACCGCCGCCGACACCGCCGGGACCCGGCGCGAACAATCCGCCCGGCGGCGGAGCCTGACCCGGAACCTGCCCGTCGGGCGGCGGGGCCCCCGGCGGCACGGCGTCCGGCGCCGGCCCACCCGGACCCGGGGCGGCGGCCGGGACCTGGCCGGGGTCGGCGAGCGCGGTGCGCTGCTGCGGCGACAACGTCTGGTACTGCGACTTGACCACGGCGATCTGCACCTGCAGCTGGCTCTGCTTGGACTGCAGGGCCGCCCGGACCGCGGCGGCCTGCTCGGCGGCGCTTCTCGCGTCGGCGGCCGACTTGGCGGACGCCTGCTCGGCCTTGGCGGCCTGATCACCGGCGATCCGGAAGCTCGCCATCTGGTTGCGCATCTGCGTCGCCATCAGGCGCTGCACGGCCAGCTTGTCGATCAGGCCCTGCGGCGATCCCGCCGTGAGCATGGCCGACATGCCGTCGACGCGGCCGCCCATGTATTGCGCGGCGGCAAGTTTGTTGACGGCGCCCTGGAACTGGGCCAGGCGAGCCTTCGCCGCGTCCACCGCGGCCTGGTCGTCGGTGTGCTTCTTCTCCGCCGCACGCTGGGCCGCCAGCTTGTCGTTCAGGTCGAGCTGCGCACTATGCATCGCCTCGGTGGTCTGCTCGGCCTGGCGAGACAGCTGGTTGAGCTTGGCCAGCGCGTCATCGGCCGGGTCGGCAAACGAATTGGCAGCAAAAACCCCCGCGAAGACGGTCAAGCCCGCTAACGTACCGATAGCAGAACGTGTCAGGAGACGCGCACGCGGGTACATAGAGTCGAGCCTCAAAATTTCATCCTTAAACGGCCTTGGACGGGTCGCTGCCGGATCCTGTCGGAGCGCCGTCGAGCTGGTTTAGGTCTCAAACAGGTTACGAAACGATATCGACGTTTGTCCAAACCGGATCGTTAAGAAAATGGATAGATTTCTGTCATTACTTTGTGAATGATGGCAGGAGTCTAAGACCCCAGTCGTTTTGGCGCACAAGGCGATTACGCTACACCGGACCCTCGCTCGCGGCGAATCGGAACCAGACGCAGCCTCGGCGCCAGCCCCACGTCGGCGAGCACCTCCAGCGCGGCGCGCTCGTCGTCCAACAACGTTTCCGGAACCCCGAGTAACACGCTGACCACGCAATCGCGGCAGCCCGGGCCCCGCACCGCGCAGTCGTCGCAGTCAATCAGCACCGGCCCGTCCTTGCCTGGCGCCCCGAACCCGGGGTGAGCACTGTTGCTTGTCATCAGGGGGGTCCTCTCGGTCTGGCTTCCCAACGCCGCGTCGGGCTACCCGCACGCTAACCGCGGCCACCGACATCTCTCCGCGGCCGACCCGGCGTGGGAACCGCCCGGCTGTCGGTGCGCGTGCCTAACCTCACCGCCATGAGTGCGAGCGGTGCGACTCAGCTGAGTTTCGCCGACCTGGGCGCCCCATGGGACCCGGCCGCCGGCCCCGTCGACGAAATCCCTTTGCGCGAAACCACTTTCGTCGTCGTGGACCTGGAGACCACCGGGGGAAGCGCCAAAGGCGCCGACGGAACCGCCCCCGACGCCATCACCGAAATCGGCGCGGTCAAGGTCCGCGGCGGCGTCGTGCTCGGCGAGTTCGCCACCCTCGTCGACCCGCAGCGCGACATCCCACCGCAGATCGTGCGGCTCACCGGCATCACCACGGCGATGGCGTGCGACGCCCCCACGATCGACGCCGTGCTGCCGATGTTCCTCGAATTCGCCGGCTTGGACCTCGGGGCCGTGCTCGTCGCGCACAACGCCGGGTTCGACGTCGGATTCCTGCGCGCCGCGGCGCAGCGCTGCGAGATCCCGTGGCCGCGGCCGCAGGTGCTGTGCACGGTGCGGCTGGCTCGTCGCGTGCTCAGCCGCGAGGAGGCACCCAGCGTGCGGCTGGCCGCCTTGGCGCGGCTGTTCGCGGTCGCCGCCCAGCCCACGCACCGCGCCCTCGACGACGCGCGCGCCACCGTCGAGGTGTTGCATGCCCTCATCGAGCGAGTCGGCAACCAGGGCGTGCACACCTACGCCGACCTGCGCTCGTATCTGCCCGACGTGACGCCGGCCCAGCGCCGCAAGAAGGTGCTGGCCGACGGGCTGCCGCACCGGACCGGCGTCTACCTGTTCCGCGGCCCCGCCGGCGAAGTGCTCTACGTCGGCACCGCCGTTGACCTGCGGCGCCGGGTGGGCCAGTACTTCACCGGCGCCGACCCCCGCGGCCGGATGAAGGAGATGGTCGCGCTGGCCAGCGCGGTCGACCACGTCGAGTGCGCGCACGCGCTCGAGGCCGGGGTGCGCGAACTGCGCATGCTGGCCGCGCACGCCCCACCGTACAACCGCCGGTCGCGATTCCCGCAGCGGTGGTGGTGGGTGGCGCTCACCGACGAGGCGTTTCCGCGGCTGTCGGCGGTGCGGGCGCCGCGGCACGACCGCGCCGTCGGCCCGTTTCGGTCCCGCACCGACGCCGCCGACACCGCCGCGCTGCTGGCGCGGTTCAGCGGGCTGCGGACCTGCACCGCGCGACTAGGACGCTCGGCGCTGCACGGGCCGGCCTGCCCACAGGTCGAGGTGTCGCCGTGCCCGGGCGCCCGCGACGCCACGGCCACCCAGTACGCGGCGGCCGTCGCGCGCGTCGCGGCGTTGATCGACGGGCTGGACAACGGCGCCCTGGCCGCCGCCGTGGACCAGGTCGGCGCGCTGGCCGAGCAGCGCTTCTTCGAGAGCGCCGCGCGGCTGCGGGACCGCACCGCCACGGCCATCGAGACGCTGTGGCGCGGGCAGCGGCTGGGGGCGCTGGCCGCGCTGCCTGAGCTCATCGCCGCCAAGCCGGAGGGCCCGGATGGTCAGGGCGGCTACCACCTCGTCGTCATCCGCTACGGCCAACTCGCGGCGGCCGGCACCGCCAAGCGCGGGGTGCCCCCGATGCCGGTGATCGACGCCATTCACGCTGGCGCACAGGCGATTCTGCGGACGACGGCCCCGCTGGGCGGGGCGCTGGTCGAAGAGACCGCGCT
The DNA here is from genome assembly GCF_001667035.1 of Mycobacterium sp. 852002-51057_SCH5723018. Taxonomy (GTDB): domain Bacteria; phylum Actinomycetota; class Actinomycetes; order Mycobacteriales; family Mycobacteriaceae; genus Mycobacterium. The sequence continues at coordinate 38,728 of NZ_LZIR01000012.1, read as the reverse complement.
GATCGCACGCTGGCTGGCGAGCCCCGGGGTGCGCATCGTCCGGGTGGCCGGCGTGGGCGATGCCGGATGGGCCTCACCGCTGCGGTCGGCCGGCGCCTGGGCGGCGTGGGCGGCGTTGGCCCGCTCGGCGCGGGTCGCCGGCGAACAGGCCGATTCAGAGACCCTGGCCGAACCGCACCCATCGCGCGAGCAACTGTTCGGCCGCACCGGAGTCGATGGCCGCGCAGGCGCGCCGCAATCCCTCCTCCCACGCCGGCAGCCATTCGGCGCGGCTGGATAGGCCCGCATGGGCGACCATGGCCCCGGCGGCGTTGAGCACTACGGCGTCCCGCACCGGCCCCTTGGCGCCGGCGAACACCGCGCGCGCCTCGGCCGCGTTGGCCTCCGCGTCGCCGCCCAACAGCTCGTCCAGCTCGGCGCGGGCGAAGCCGAATCCGGCCGGGTCGAACGTCAGCCGGTCCACCGTGCCGGCCTGCACGCGCCAGATCGTGCTCGTGGTGGTGGTGGTCAACTCGTCGAGGCCGTCGTCGCCGTGCACCACCAGCACGCTGGAGCGGCGCGCCGCGAACACCCCGGCCATCACCTCGGCGAGGTCGGCGAAGGCGCAGCCGATCAAACCGGCTCGCGGCCTGGCCGGATTGGTAAGTGGTCCAAGCAGATTGAACACGGTTGGCACCGCTATCTCGCGACGCACCGCAGACGTGTGCCGGTACGAGGGGTGAAACAGCGGCGCGAAGCAGAACCCGATCCCCACCTCGGCAAGGGTGCGCGCCACCTGGGCGGGCCCCAGGTCGATGCGCACCCCGAGGGCCTCCAGCGTGTCGGCGCCCCCGGACAGCGACGACGCCGCCCGGTTGCCGTGTTTGACCACCGGCACCCCCGCGGCGGCGACCACGATCGAGGCCATGGTGGACAGGTTGACGGTGTTGACGCCATCGCCACCGGTGCCGACGATGTCGACGGCGTCGTCGGGGATCGCGTCGGCGGGCATCGGGCGCGCGTGGCTCAGCATCACCTCGGCAAGCTCACTGACTTCGGCCGCGGTGGGACGCTTCATCGTCATCGCCACCGCGAAGGCGGCGATCTGGGCCGCGCTCGCGTCGCCGGTCATGATCTGGTCCATGGCCCAGGCGGCCTGTCCCCGTGCCAACGGGTCTCCGCCCGTCAAGCGCCCCAGGACCTGCCGCCACGACGAGGCGGGCGCGGGGGGCGTGGGTTCTGGTGACGCGGCCACGCGCCGATGGTCCCACGGGGATCGACCGCGCCCCAACCGTTGCCACGGCCACGCGCGCTTCGGCCGGAACGCGCCGCGGAAAACCCCAATTTGCGACCCGGGTAGAGTTCAACAACTACAAAGCGTCATACTTGCGGATGTGACCAGCGCTGTGGGGACCTCGGGTACTGCGATCACGTCGCGAGTGCATTCGCTGAATCGACCCAACATGGTCGCTGTCGGCACCATCGTGTGGCTTTCCAGCGAGCTCATGTTCTTTGCTGGCCTGTTCGCGATGTATTTCACCGCGCGGGCGCAGGCCGGCGGGAAGTGGCCGCCGCCGCCGACCGAGCTGAACCTGTATCAGGCCGTCCCGGTGACGCTGGTGCTGATCGCGTCGTCATTCACCTGCCAGATGGGCGTGTTCGCCGCCGAGCGCGGCGACGTCTTCGGGCTGCGCCGCTGGTACGTGATCACGTTCTTGATGGGCCTGTTCTTCGTCCTGGGCCAGGCCTACGAGTACTACCACCTGATGTCGCACGGCACGACCATCCCGGGCAGCGCCTACGGCACGGTGTTCTATCTGGCCACCGGCTTCCACGGCCTACACGTGACGGGCGGGCTGATCGCCTTCATCTTCCTGCTGGCCCGCACCGGGATGAGCAAGTTCACCCCGGCGCAGGCGACGGCTAGCATCGTCGTCTCCTACTACTGGCATTTCGTCGACATCGTGTGGATCGCGCTGTTCACCGTGATCTATTTCATCCGATGAAGGCCGGCGCTTTCGAAACGGAATGGACAGGAGTGCTCGGTTGAAGAAACTGGGGTCTACCCGATCCGCTACGCCACGCGGTGCGCGCAACGATCGCGCGCGGCGGCGCCTGCGCCGGCGACTGTCCGGCGGCCTGCTGCTGCTCGTCGCGCTGACCATCGCCGGCGGCCTGGCCGCCGTGCTGACCCCCACCCCGCAGGTGGCCGTGGCCGACGAGTCGTCGTCGGCGCTGCTCCGCACCGGCAAGCAGCTGTTCGACACCTCGTGCGTGTCCTGCCACGGCGCCAACCTGCAAGGTGTGCCCGACCACGGCCCCAGCCTGATCGGTGTCGGCGAGGCGGCCATCTACTTCCAGACGTCCACCGGCCGGATGCCCGCCATGCGCGGCGAGGCCCAGGCGCCGCGCAAGGAGCCGATCTTCGACGAGTCCCAGATCGACGCCATCGGCGCCTACGTGCAGGCCAACGGCGGCGGCCCCACCGTGGTGCGCAACCCCGACGGCAGCGTCGCGATGCGCTCGCTGCGCGGCGAGGACCTGGGCCGCGGCGGCGACCTGTTCCGGCTCAACTGCTCGTCGTGCCACAACTTCACCGGCAAGGGCGGGGCGCTGTCGTCCGGTAAGTACGCGCCCGACCTCGAGCCCGCCAACGAGCAGCAGATCCTGACCGCGATGCTGACGGGCCCGCAGAACATGCCGAAGTTCTCCGACCGCCAGCTGTCCTTCGACGCCAAGAAGGACATCATCGGCTACGTCAAGACCGTCAGCGAGGAGCGCCAGCCGGGCGGCTACGGCCTCGGTGGCTTCGGACCCGCACCCGAGGGCATGGCCATGTGGATCATCGGCATGGTGGCCGCGATCGGGCTGGCACTGTGGATTGGGGCGCGATCATCATGAGCGACTTGTCCAACGAGCAAGACGTGCGCGGCTCTGACACCGACAAAGCATCGGGAGGCGCCGGCGCGCACCAAGAGCCCGACGAGGCGGCGCTGGCCGCCATGTCCCCGCAGGAACTGGTCGCGCTCGGCGGCAAACTCGACGGCGTCGAGACCGTCTTCAAGGAGCCGCGCTGGCCGATCGAGGGCACCAAGGCCGAAAAGCGCGCCGAGCGTTCGGTGGCGCGGTGGCTTTTGCTGGGCGGCGGGTTCGGCATGGCGCTGCTGCTGGTCTTCCTGTTCTGGCCCTGGGAGTACAAGCCGCGGGAGGCCGCGGGCAGCTTCCTCTACACGCTGGCCACCCCGCTGTATGGCCTGACCTTCGGGCTGTCCATCCTGTGCATCGCGATCGGCGCGGTTCTCTACCAGAAACGCTTTATCCCGGAAGAGATTTCGATCCAGGACCGCCACGACGGCGCCTCGCGTGAAATCGACCGCAAGACGGTGGTCGCCAACCTGGGTGACGCCTTCCAGGGTTCGACGATCGGGCGGCGCAAGCTGGTCGGACTGTCGTTGGGCATGGGCCTGGGCGCGTTTGGCCTCGGCACCCTGGTCGCCTTTGCCGGCGGCCTGATCAAAAACCCGTGGAAGCCGGTGGTGCCCACCGCCGAGGGGCTGAAGGCCGAGCTGTGGACGTCCGGCTGGACCCCGCGCTATCACGGTGAAACCATCTACCTGGCGCGGGCCACCGGCTCGCACAACGGGGCGCCGTTCCTCAAGATGCGCCCGGAGGACATGGACGCCGGCGGCATGGAGACCGTCTTCCCGTGGCGCGAGTCAGACGGCGACGGCACCACCGCGGAATCCCACGAAAAGCTGACCCAGATCAAGATGGGCGTCCGTAATCCCGTGATGCTCATCCGAATCCGGCCCAGCGACATGTCGCGGATGGTCAAGCGCCAAGGCCAGGAGAGCTTCAACTGGGGCGAGTTCTTCGCCTACACCAAGGTCTGCTCGCATCTGGGGTGCCCCGCATCGCTGTACGAAGAGCAGAGCTACCGAATCCTGTGCCCGTGTCACCAGTCCCAGTTCGACGCGCTGCATTTCGCCAAGCCGATCTTCGGCCCGGCGGCGCGCGCGCTGGCGCAACTGCCCATCACCATCGACCGCGAGGGTTATCTGGTGGCCAACGGTGACTTCATCGAGCCCGTCGGACCGGCATTTTGGGAGAGGACGACAACATGAGTCCAAAACTGAGTCCCCCGAAGATCGGTGACGTCCTGGCCCGGCAGGGCGAGGACATCGACACGCGGTATCACCCGTCGGCGGCGGTCCGCAGACAGCTCAACAAGGTCTTCCCCACCCACTGGTCGTTCCTGCTGGGCGAGATCGCCTTGTACAGCTTCATCGTGCTGCTGATCACCGGCGTGTACCTGACGCTGTTCTTCGACCCGTCCATGACCGACGTCACCTACAACGGCATCTACCAACCGCTGCGCGGGGTCGAGATGTCGCGCGCCTACGAGTCGGCGCTGAACATCTCGTTCGAAGTCCGCGGCGGGCTGTTCGTCCGCCAGATTCACCACTGGGCTGCGCTGATGTTCTCCGCGGCGATCATGGTGCACCTGGCGCGCATCTTCTTCACCGGAGCGTTCCGGCGCCCCCGTGAAACCAACTGGGTGATCGGCTCGCTGCTGCTGATCCTGTCCATGTTCGAGGGCTACTTCGGCTACTCGCTACCCGACGACCTGCTGTCGGGCATCGGCCTGCGCGCGGCGCTGTCGTCCATCACCCTGGGCATGCCGGTGATCGGCACCTGGCTGCACTGGGCGCTGTTCGGCGGCGACTTCCCCGGCACCATCTTGATCCCGCGGCTCTACGCCCTGCACATTTTGCTGCTGCCGGGGATCATTTTGGCGCTCATCGGGCTTCACCTGGCGATGGTGTGGTTCCAGAAGCACACCCAGTTCCCCGGCCCCGGCCGCACCGAGCACAACGTCATCGGCGTGCGGGTGATGCCGATCTTCGCCGTCAAGTCCGGCGCGTTCTTCGCGGCCATCGTCGGCGTGCTGGGCCTGATGGGCGGCCTGCTGCAGATCAACCCGATCTGGAACCTGGGCCCCTACAAGCCATCTCAGGTGTCGGCCGGCTCGCAGCCGGACTTCTACATGATGTGGACCGAGGGCCTGGCCCGTATCTGGCCGCCCTGGGAGTTCTACTTCTGGCACCACACCATCTCGGCCCCGGTCTGGGTCGCGCTGATCATGGGCCTGGTGTTCATCCTGCTGATCATCTACCCGTTCCTGGAGAAGCGGTTCTCCGGCGACTACGCGCACCATAATTTGCTGCAGCGGCCGCGCGACGTGCCCGTGCGCACCTCGATCGGCGCCATGGCGATCGCCTTCTACATGATCCTCACCCTGGCGGCGATGAACGACATCATCGCGTTCAAGTTCCACATTTCGCTGAACGCGACGACGTGGATCGGGCGCATCGGCATGGTGATCCTGCCTCCGATGGTCTACTTCATCACCTACCGGTGGTGCATCGGGCTGCAGCGCAGCGACCGCGCCGTGCTCGAGCACGGCATCGAGACGGGCATCATCAAGCGGCTGCCGCACGGCGCCTACATCGAGCTGCACCAGCCGCTGGGCCCCGTCGACGGCCACGGTCACCCGATTCCGCTGGAATACGAGGGCGCGGCGGTGCCCAAGCGGATGAACAAGCTGGGCTTGGCCGGCACCCCGGGTTCGGGCAGCTTCCTGTCCGCCGACCCGGCGTCGCAGGATGCGGCGCTGCGCGAGGCGGCGCACTCCGGTGAGCAACGCGCCCTGACCGCGCTGCGCGAATACCAGAACAGCATCGTCGGTTCGAACGGCGACGGCATCGTCGGTTCGCCCAACGGCGAACACAGCGAGCACTAGCCCCGCGGCAGCGGGTCAGCTGACCAGCGACAGCGCGTAAGCGCGGCGCAGCTTGCCCGAGGGTGTCTTGGGAATCGCGCCGGGGGCCAGGACCACCACGTTGCGTGGGCGCGCCGCGACCTCGGTGACCACCTCGTGGGCCACCTGGTGCTTGATGCGCCGCACCTGCGCCGGGTCGTCGACGTGATTTGACTCCACCGCGACGGCAAACGATTCCCGGGAATGACCCGCGTCGAGCCGCACGGCCGCCGCACACCCCGCACGCACTCCGACGACCCGCCCGGCGGCACGTTCCACGTCCGTGGGGTAGATGTTGCGTCCGGCCATGATGATGACATCCTTGGCCCGGCCGCAGACCACTACGTGCCCGTGCTCGGTGAGATATCCCAGATCCCCGGTGCTGAACCAGCCCTGGTCGTCTTGGGCGCCCACGAAACCGCCGACCGTGACGTATCCCGACGTGACCGGCTCGCCGCGCACCTCGATGAGGCCCACTCCCCGGGTTGGCTCGATGGCGCCATACTCATCGACGATGCGGGCCTCGATACCGTCCAGCAGTGGCCCCAGCGAGGCCAGCCGGCGGGTGTTGCCGGTGGTGGCGGGTACCGCCCGGCGCAGCACAGCGAGCATGTCGGCGTCCACCTCGTCGACCAGCAGTCCCAGGCCGCATTGCGAAAACGACACCGCCACAGTGGTTTCAGCCATCCCGTAGGCAGGCAGGATCGCCTCGGGACGCAGCCCGAACGGCGCACCGGCCGCGCAGAAGTCCTCCACATCGGCCGGTTCGACCTGCTCAGAACCGGATAACGCCCACCGCAACGACGACAAATCGAAATCCCCGGGCCTGGCGTGCCGGCGTAACCGCTTGGCCAGCAATGCGTACGCGAAGTTCGGCGCGGCGGTCATCGTGCCCCGGTACTTGTCAATCAGCTTGGGCCACAACAAGATATCGGTCAAGAAGTCCATGGGTGTGACCTTGACCAGCTCGGCGCCGAACAGCATCGGCACCGTCAGAAACCCGGTCATGCCCATGTCGTGAAACAGCGGCAACCAGCTCACGATCACGTCGGTATCCAGGTCGTATTCGGCGCCGACGAACATCGCCTCGGCGTTGGCCATCACGTTGGCGTGGCTGATGGCCACCGCTTTGGGGCAATCGGTGGAGCCAGACGTCAACTGCAACAGCGCCAGAGCGTCGTCACCGCTGTCGACGACGTCGACGGGTGCGGCGGCGAGCAGCTCGGCGATCGTCACCACCGTGAGCCCGTGCTCGGCCAACACCGCCACCGCGGCCATGAACGGGTCGGACACGATCACCACCGTCGCCTCGATCATGGCGATGACCGCCAACGTGTCGTGCGCCCACACCTGCAGATCGGTGCGCGGCGTCGGCTGATGCAGCATCGTCAGGCACGCGCCGCGCAACCACACGCCCTGCGCCGTCGGCGCGATCTCGACCGGGGCGCCGGCCAGCACCCCGACCCGATCGCCCGGGCCGACGCCCAACGCGGCCAATCCCCCCGCTACCCGGCGGGCCCGCTGATGGACCTCGCCCCAGGTGGAACGCACCGGCGAGCCAGGGTCACCGGTCACCAGGCCGCGACTACTGGACTCCGCGCTGCCCAGCATCGTCTCGACGAACCTGCTCACCACACCTCCCATGTGTCAGGTCTTCACAAACCGTTGTGGCCATCTCGGGACATATGAGGTGACAGGGCCGAAGCTACGGCCGTGACGCGAGTACGCGCGCGCGGGCGCGCCCGCGTCAATCCGGTCGTTGTGATATCGCAACAAAGCCGTTGCGGCGCACCAGCTATGCGCAACCGTCAGCGCGGGACGCGGATCGCAGGTATTCTTACCGATACAACGTGAGGAACAGGTGAAGTGGCCATACAGAACTGGTGCGACGCACCGCAGATTCATCCATCGCAGGTCAAGGTCGGTGACGTCATCGGCACGCTGCGTCCCACTGACCTGCGCCTCACGGTCAAGCTGATCAGCGGGCCGCAGACGACTCCGCGGCAGTGGACCTTCTTCAGCAGCGACGGCACCGGCCGGCAGCGCACGAGCACGTTCGGTGAGGACGAGCTGGTTCGCAGGTACGCCAAAAAGTCCTGAGCTACTGTGCGCCGGTGAGCCGGCGCAGCTGTCGGATGTGTAGCCACTCAACCACCGGCATGGCCAAGGTGAGGGCCCCGGCCAGCCCGTAGCCGATCCACGACGCGCCGTCGTGCCCAACGGCCATCAGGTACGTCGCCGCCAATACCGCGATCAGCGCCGCACCTATGGTGCCGGTCAGAATCACGGTGCCGCGCAACCAAACCCGGTCCACGGCCGCACCGGACCACTCCTCGGCCGACGGCCGCGCCGCCTGCACCCTGGGCTGGCGCGCCCGATCGGCCGCGGTCCGCGGGGCGGGCGACATCAGCCGCACCGGGGGTCTGTTCGCGCGTGCTGTGGCCGACGTCGATCGTGCGGCCGGGTCGGTCAGGCCCATGCGCCGGGCCCGCACCAGCACCGGGATCGCCCCGGCGATGATCAGCGCGGAAACGATGATGACGGCGTACAACACCCACGGCGTGTGGGAGTTCTTGGCCATCTTGTGAAAGCCGCTGCCCAGGTCCGTCAGCGCGACGGCGGCGGCCACGCCCACGCCCAGCAACACCAGCCAGATCGCGGCGCACGCCCCGACCAGTATCCGGTCGATGACGCCCGGCGGAACGGTGTCGGACCCGCGGCGATAGGCGGAATATCTGCTGACCATCAGCAGCTCGTCTGCGGCGAGTCGTTGGTGTTCGACGACAGCACCGTTCCGTCGCTGGTGGTGATCGAGCAGTTGAGCCTGCTGACCCGGAAAAGGCTGGACGCCTCGACCGAGCCCACGTCGGACTGCGAGATCGGGGTGACGGTCATCGACCACGGGATGTACACGTTGTGCTGCGTGCGCCGGCGCCCGGACGCGTCGACGTAGGTCACCGAGATGATGTCGCCCGGCGCCTTGGTGCCGGTCACCGAGTAGGTGACCTGGCGCGGACCGCTGGGGGTCGAGGTCGGCGGTGGCGGCGCCACTGCCGCCGACGGGGTGGTCGCCGGCGGCGGCGGTTTGGTGGTCGTGATCTCGTCTTGCATCGGCGGAGTCGACGGCGTGGTGGTCGTGGCCGGGTTGGCGAGCTTGCTGGTGTCGGTTCGGGTGACCAGGAGCGACACCGAAATCACGAGCGCGATCGCGGCCACGATGGCGGCGATGCCGACCACCCACGGCCAGCGCGGGGCACGGTGCTCGTCGTCCTCGGTGGCCTCGTCGTAGTCGTCGTACTCGTAGAGCCGAAGGTCGGCCGGCACGTAGGGACCACTGATGAAATGCTCGGACTCGGGGGCCGAGTAGGCGCGCGAGTACGCGTCCGTCTGACCCGTCTGGTCCGCTGCCGCTATTTCGGCGCCGTCGTCGAGGGGTCCCAGCTCGTCGTGGGGTTCGACCGCTTCGGGCGACAACGCGTCGCCGGGGTGGCCACCGGCGTCCGGTTCGTGGCTGGGTTCGCCGGCGGAATCGTGTTCTTCCGGTTCTGATCCCGGAGGATTCGGCCCACTCATGTTTGCCTGCCCTGTCCAACTACCTCACCAGCGCGCGGGGCTTCGCGGCTAGACCGTTGCGCGCGCGCTTGGGAACTTCTCATAGTGCTTGGGCAAACCCTACCGAACCGGCTACCGCGAAGAAGTCTTGGCAAACGGGCCAACGATCAACTGATGCCCTGATTGTGACCTTTGGGTCGCAAATCAGTGCTTCTCGGGGCCGACGTAGTACTCGAAGACCAACCCGGCCGCCGACGCAAGGATGAACACCACCCCGGCGGCGATCAACCACGGCAGCCAGAACGCGATGCCGACCGCGGCCACCGAGCCCGACAACGCGATCAGGATCGGCCACCAGCTGTGCGGGCTGAAGAAGCCCAATTCGCCTGCGCCGTCACTGATCTCGGCGCCCTCGTAGTCCTCGGGACGGGTATCCAGCCGGCGCGCCACGAACCGGAAAAAGGTCGCCGTGATAAACGCCAGGCCACCGGTCAGCGTCAATGCGGTGGTGCCCGCCCACTCCTCGCCGCCGGTGGCGTACAGCGCGGTCAGCACCCCGTATAGCACCGCCGTCAAAAGGAAAAAGGCCGCGATGAATTCGAAGAGCCTCGCTTCGATATGCATTGAGGGTCCTAACCTACTGGGCTCGTGTTCTTTTCACCCCGGCGGGTATCGAACGGGTGGGTGGTCACCGCCAGCGGGGGCTGAGCGATCGCCTGCAACGCCTCGGCGTTGGTCTTGCCGCCGATCCGCTGCTGCAGGTAGGCCTTGAAGTCGTTGGCCGGCACCACCCGAACCTCGAAGTTCATCATCGAGTGGTAGGTGCCGCAGAACTCGGCGCAGTGACCGACGAACGCCCCGGTCTTGGTGATCTCGTCGACCTGGAAGACGTTGACGGAATTGTTCGCCTGTGGGTTGGGCATCACGTCACGCTTGAACAGAAATTCCGGCACCCAGAACGTGTGCACGACATCCGCGGAAGCCATCTGGAACTCGATGCGCTTGCCGGCCGGCAGCACCAGCACCGGGATCTCTTGCGGGGTTCCGAGAATCTCGACCTTGTCGTAGTTCAGGTAAGTCCGGTCGGCGGTGTTGAGCCCGCGCACCGGCCCGACGCGCTCCTCGCCGTGCTCGTCTTTGCCCTCCGGCCTGGAGGCCACGGCCTGTTTACGCGCCTGGTCGGCGCCGTCGTAGGTCAGCGTGCCGTCTTTGAAGTTGACCTTCTGGTAGCCGAACTTCCAGTTCCACTGGAAGGAGGTGATGTCGATGACGACCTCGGGGTCCTTGGCCAGATGCAGCATCTTCTCCTGCACCACCACGGTGAAGTAGAACAGCACCGAGATGATCAGGAACGGCGTCACGGTGAGCACCAGCTCCAGGGGCATGTTGTAGCCAAACTGCCGCGGCAGTTCGGTGTCGGTGGCCTTCTTGCGGTGAAACGCCGAGGACCAGAAGATCAGGCCCCACACGACGACGCCGACGACCAGAGCGGCGATCACCGACCCGATCCACAGCTCCCGGTTGACGTGCGCCTGCGGGGTGATCCCCTCGGGCCAGCCCATGCCCAGCACCTGCGTCCAGCTGCATCCGCTGAGGGTGACGGCCAGCAGGCCCAACGTCGCGGCCAGCGCCAGCGGCCGAAGACGGCGGGAAAGACCCCGCTCAGCGCCCCCGGAGCGGCGTACAAAAGGCCCCCGAAACATGCCGTGCGACAAACGTTGCGAACGGACCTGCTCGCGAGGTGTCACGTTGGCGCCTCCTGCTCGGATATCGAATACTACGCAGCGTAGACCACGCCGCTCAGCCCGGCGACGAAACCCCGGCCGGTCAACCGCCACCCGCCGCGCGAGTGCGGCATACTGGGGCGCCGTGTGTGGTCTGCTGGCGTTCGTCGCGGTCCCGGCCGGTGCTGAGGGCCTCGGGGCCGGGACCGAGGACGCCGTCGCCCGCGCGTCGCACCTGATGCGTCATCGTGGGCCGGACGAGCCGGGCACCTGGACGGACCCTGGCGACCACGGCGCCGCAGGAAGCGCGGTGTTCGGCTTCAACCGACTGTCCATCATCGACATCGCGCATTCGCATCAGCCGCTGCGGTGGGGGCCGCCGGAGGCGCCCGACCGCTACGTGCTGGTGTTCAACGGCGAGATCTACAACTACCTCGAGCTGCGCGAAGAGCTGACGGCCCGGCACGGCGTCGTCTTCGCCACCGACGGCGACGGCGAACCCATCGTCGCCGGCTATCACTACTGGGGTACCGAGGTGTTGACGCGGCTGCGGGGCATGTTCGCGTTCGCGCTGTGGGACACCGTCACCCGGCAATTGTTCTGTGCCCGTGATCCTTTCGGCATCAAGCCGCTGTTCATGGCGACCGGCGCCGGCGGCACGGCGGTGGCCAGCGAAAAGAAATGCCTGATGGATCTGGCCGAGCTGGTCGGGTTCGACAGCGGCATCGATGAGCGGGCGGTGCAGCACTACACGGTGCTGCAGTACGTGCCGGAGCCCGAGACGCTGCACTGCGGGGTGCGCCGGCTGGAATCGGGCTGCTATGCCCGCATCCGGCCGGGCCAGCAGCCGGAGATCACGCGCTACTTCGTGCCGCGGTTCGCCGCCACGCCGATCACCCGCGACACCGAGCAAGCTCGCTACGACGAAATCACCGCGGTGCTCGAGGATTCGGTGGCCAAGCACATGCGCGCCGACGTCACCGTGGGCGCGTTCCTGTCGGGCGGCATCGACTCCACGGCCATCGCGGCGCTGGCCATTCGGCACAACCCCCGGCTGATCACGTTCACCACCGGCTTCGAGCGCGAGGGGTTCTCGGAGATCGACGTCGCGGTGGCCTCGGCGGAGGCGATCGGCGCCCGCCACATCGCCAAGGTGGTCAGCGCCGACGAGTTCGTCGCGGCCCTGCCGGAGATCGTCTGGTACCTCGACGAGCCGGTCGCCGACCCGGCGCTGGTGCCGCTGTTCTTCGTCGCCCGCGAGGCCCGCAAGCACGTCAAGGTGGTGCTGTCCGGCGAGGGCGCCGACGAGCTGTTCGGCGGCTACACGATCTACCGGGAGCCGCTGTCGCTCAAGCCTTTTGACTATCTGCCCCGGCCGCTGCGGCGTTCGGTGGGTAAGGTGTCCAAGCCGCTGCCGGAGGGCATGCGCGGTAAGAGCCTGCTGCACCGCGGATCGTTGACGCTCGAGGAGCGCTACTACGGCAACGCCCGCAGCTTTTCGGACGCGCAGCTGCGCGACGTGCTGCCCGGGTTCCGCGACGAGTGGACCCACACCGACGTCACCGCGTCGGTGTACGCGGAATCGACCGGCTGGGACCCGGTGGCCCGCATGCAGCACGTCGACCTGTTCACCTGGCTGCGCGGCGACATCCTGGTCAAGGCCGACAAGATGACGATGGCCAACTCGCTCGAGCTTCGGGTGCCGTTCCTGGATCCCGAGGTGTTCGCGGTCGCGTCGCGACTGCCGGTGGAGGCGAAGATCACCCGCATCACCACCAAGTACGCCCTGCGTCGCGCGCTGGAGCCGATCGTTCCGGCGCACGTGCTGCACCGGCCCAAGCTCGGGTTCCCGGTGCCGATCCGGCACTGGCTGCGCACGGGCGAGCTGCTGGAATGGGCCCACGGGCTGGTGGGCTCGTCGCAGGCCGATCATCTGGTCGACCTGGCCGCCGTGCGCCGGATGCTCGACGAACACCGCAACGGCGTCAGCGATCACAGCCGCCGGCTGTGGACCGTGCTGATCTTCATGCTGTGGCACGCGATCTTCGTCGAGCACAGCGTGGTGCCGCAGATCAGCGAGCCGCACTACCCGGTGCAGCTCTAGGTTCCCTGCGCCGACAGACTCGCGTGTGAACCCTGGGCGCGGACCTTCGGCGTGTCGCCGCCCTCAGCTCACACTGAAGGCCGTGAGTTCACACTCGGGGCGCCGTGACCCCGCTGAATCGCGGATTCAGGCGAGCACCGCGGCGATTTCCGCGGCCGCGTCCTCGCCGTAGGCGCCGGCAAGCCGGGTCTTGGCGATGCCGTGGTCCCAGGCCCACTCCTGGGTTCCGGTCGACTCCAGCACCAGCACGGCCACCAGCGAGCCGAGTTGCGCCGAACGCTCCAGGCTGAGGCCGGCGCTGCGGCCGGTGAGGAAACCGGCCCGGAACGCGTCGCCGACGCCGGTGGGGTCGACCTGGCTGGTCTCGGGCACCACGTCGACGTGGGTGGTGGCGCCGTCGGGCTCGACCACGTCCACGCCTTTGGGGCCCAGCGTGGTCACCCGCAGCTCGACCTGGGCCATCACGTCGGCCTCGGTCCATCCGGTCTTGGACAGCATCAGGTCCCACTCATAGTCGTTGGTGAACAGGTACTTGGCGCCGTCGATGAGCTGGCGGATCTCGTCGCCGGAGAGCCGGGCGAGCTGCTGGGACGGGTCGGCGGCGAAGGGCAGCCCCAGCTTCCGGCACTCCTCGGTGTGCACCACCATGGCTTCGGGGTCGTTGGCCCCGATGATCACCAGGTCCGGGGTGCCGATGGACGAGACGATGTCGGCGAGCTTGATGTTGCGGGCCTCCGACATCGCGCCCGGGTAGAACGACGCGATCTGGGCCATGTCGACGTCGGTGGTGCAGACGAAACGCGCGGTGTGCGCGCTCTCGGAGATCAGGACGTGGTCGCAGTTCACGCCATGGGACTGCAGCCACTCGCGGTACTCGCCGAAGTCGTCGCCCGCCGCACCGACCAGCGCGACGTCACCGCCCAGCACTCCGATGGCGAACGCGATGTTTCCCGCCACACCGCCGCGGTGGATCACCAGGTCGTCGACCAGAAAGCTGAGCGACACCTTCTGCAGATGTTCGGCGAGCAGCTGCTCGGAAAACTTGCCGGGAAAACGCATCAGGTTGTCGGTCGCAATCGAACCTGTCACCGCGATCGTCACGAAATCTCCATCCTTCGTTAGTAAGGTTATCTAGCTTACTCAGGTGCGACCGTCGTCGCGTCGCGGTCGGCGCAACGCCGTGCGCTAGCCTGCCAAGGGATCACGGTCCCGTCTACCACGGTAGGAGAACCACATGGCCGGTCCGCACTCGCCGGACCACACCGTCGGCGCCGACGGACCGACGCCCCACGCCGAGTCCCAGCCGGTTGAGTTCCCGCACCAGCCCGTTGGACCGCCTCCGGCCAATTATGCCGGGCAACCGCCCGTGCCGTACCCCGCGCGACGGTCCAAGCGGCGGCTGATCATCGGCCTGCTGGTGGCCGTCGTACTGGTGGCCGCGATGACGGTGGCGATCGTGTACGGGGTGCGCACCAACGGCGCCAATACCGGCACCTCGTTCTCGGAGGCCACGGTGAAGACGGCGATCCAGAACTACCTGGACGGGCTCGAGCATCGCGACATCGACGTCATCGTCCGCAACGCGCTATGCGGCCTCTACGACGGGGTGCACGACAAGCGGTCCGACCAGGCGCTGGCCAAAATGAGCAGCGACGCGTTCCGCAAGCAGTTTTCCGAGGTGCAGCTGACCTCGATCGACAAGATCGTGTACCTGTCGCAGTATCAGGCGCAGGCGCTGTTTTCCATGCGGGTCACGCCCGCCACCGGGGGTCCGGCGCGCGGGGAGGTGCAGGGCGTGGCCCAGCTGCTGTTCCAGCGGGGCCAGATCATGGTCTGCTCGTACGTGCTGCGCACCGGCGGCTCGTACTGAGACCGTTTCGCGAACGGTTAAACCGCGATCAGTTGAAGGAATCGCCGCAGGCGCAGGAACCGGTGGCGTTGGGGTTGTCGATCGTGAAGCCCTGCTTCTCGATCGTGTCGACGAAGTCGATGGACGCGCCCTCGACGTAGGGGGCGCTCATCCGGTCGACCGTCAGGGTCACACCGCCGAACTCCGCGGTCAGGTCGCCGTCCAGCGTCCGGTCGTCGAAGAACAGGTTGTAGCGCAGCCCAGCGCACCCCCCAGGCTGGACCGCGATGCGCAGCGCCAGGTCGTCACGGCCCTCCTGATCGAGCAGCGACTTCGCCTTGGCAGCGGCGGATTCGGTCAGGACCACGCCGTGGGTCTTGGCGGTCGTCTCGTTTTGCACCGTCATTGCTTCTCCTACATGGCTCATGGTCGGGCCCTACCCGCTCGGGAAAAAGCCCACTGCATCAACGGTACATTGCGGGACCGCTATTCCCGAGTCGTGCAGCGACCTCCGAGGCCAAACCCATGAGCTGATTGGCCGCGTCCGCCTGCGCCAACCGCACCGAACCGGCGTAATCGGCGATGGACAGCGCGGACATGATGCCCGACGAACGCACCGCCGAATTCTCCAGGCCGACCTGCCCGGCGAGCACGATCACGGGAATCCCCAGCGGACGCGCCGACTCGGCGAGAAAGCCGACCACCTTGCCGTGCAACGACTGCTCATCGAACTTGCCCTCACCGGTGACGATCATGTCGGCCACCTCGAGGTCGTCGGCTAAGCGGGTGGACTCGGCGATGATGGCGGCGCCCAACTCGCACCGGCCGCCGAGCGCGAGCAGGCCGGCGCCGATGCCACCGGCGGCGCCGGCGCCGGGCTCCGAGCTGACGTCGCGCCCAGCCGCCGCCTCCAGCTCCAGCGCCCACGCCTCGAGCCGGACTTCGAGCGCCGCGACGGCAGCCGTGTCCGCGCCCTTCTGCGGCCCGAACACCCGCGCCGCGCCCCACGGTCCCACCAGCGGATATTCGGTGTCCGAGGCGGCGACCAGGTCGACGTTCGTCAGTTCTCGCCGCGCGGCGTCGAAGCCGCCGAGCTCGCCGATCATGCCCTGGCCGCCGTCGGTGCAGGCGCTGCCACCCAGCCCGACCACGATCTGCTTCGCCCCGGCCCGCAGCGCCTCGGCGATCAGCTGCCCCACTCCCCTGCTGTGGGCCGCCAGCGCGGTTTCCGCGGTGGGCGGACCGTCCAGCAGCGTCAGGCCGCACGCCTGAGCCACCTCCAAATACGCGGTCGCCGAGGCCCGGTCGAACACCCACTCGGCGCTCACCGTGGTGTCCAGCGGCCCGCACACCCGCGACCGCCGCTTCTTTCCCAGCCGACTGGCCAGCACCTCGACGAAGCCCGGGCCGCCGTCGGACTGCGGGGCGACGGTGAACCGATCGCCCGGGCGCGATCGATTCCAGCCGGTCGCGATGACGGCGGCCGCTTCCACGGCCGACAAGCTTTCCCCGTAGCAATCCGGGGCGACCAATACCTGCATGGCCGGCAACCGCAGACGGCCGGGTGCGAGGCCGCCGTCATCCGCGGCCATCGTGACCGTCGTCCATCACAGGTAGCCATTCATTACAGTCCAGAGTAGGTCCAATCGGCGCGCTGGCACATGACAGATAACACCCCACCGCGGGGCCGTGACGGGGCAGCTCATCCGGGAAGTAACCTGGCCACTGTGAAGCTAATGGGCCGCAAGAAGGGCCGCGACGACGACCCCGAAGGGGCGGCGCAGGCGGCGGTCGACGCCGCCGATTCCGCGGACACCGGGGCCCGCGGGTCTCGCCGGACCGGCCCCAAGGGCCGCCCCACCCCCAAGCGCAACGAGGCCCGGCGCAACGCACGGAAGGGCCCGATCGCGCCGGCCCCGATGACGGCATCCGAGGCGCGGGCGCGGCGCAAATCACTGTCCGGCCCCAAACTCAGCCGCGAGGAACGCCGAGCCGAACGGACCGCCGGCCGGGCCCGGATGACGGATCGCCGGGACCGCATGATGGCCGGCGACGAGGCGTACCTGATGGCGCGCGACCAGGGTCCGATCCGGCGCTATGCGCGCGACGTGGTGGATTCCCGGCGCAACGTCCTGGGCCTGTTCATGCCGGCGACGCTGGGCCTGATGTTCGGCATGTTCGCCGTGCCGCAGCTGCAGTTGTACGCCTCTCCGGCGATGTTGGTGCTGATGGTGGTGATGGGTGTCGACGGGCTGATCCTGGGCCGCAAGGTGAGCAGGCTGGTCGACGCGAAGTTCCCAGACAACACCGAAAGCCGTTGGAAGCTGGGTCTTTACGCCGCCGGCCGGGCTTCCCAGATACGCCGGATGCGGGCACCCCGGCCGCAAGTCGAGCGCGGCAGCAGTGTCGGTTAAGCGGCGTCCGAAGGCCGCCTGATCCGGGTGCGCACCCTGGTGCTGGGCGGGATCAGGTCGGGCAAGTCCCGGTGGGCGGAGGAGGCCATCGCCGAGTCGCTGCCGCCCGGACAGCCGGTTTGTTACCTGGCCCCCTGGCCGGCCGACGACGGCGACGCGGCCTGGTCGGACCGAGTCGCGCGGCACCGCAACCGGCGCCCCGACCATTGGTCGACGGTCGAAACGCACGACATCGCAAGCCAATTGCTTCAGTCCCCCGGCACCCCGACGCTCGTCGACGACCTCGGCGGCTGGCTGACCGCCACGCTGGACCGCCACCACGCGTGGGACGGCGGATCGGTGGCGGGTCCGGTCGATGACATGCTCGCCGCGGTGCGCGAATTCGGCTCCCCGCTAGTGCTGGTCAGCCCGGAAGTCGGGCTGACCGTGCTGCCCGCCACGGCGTCCGGGCGCCGGTTCGCCGACGAACTGGGCAGCCTCAACCAGCGCGTCGCCGCGGTGTGCGACCGGGTGGTGCTGGTGGTGGCCGGGCAGGCGGTACCGATCAAGCCGATGCCGTCGGGAACGTGATGGAATTCGCGCCGGTGTCGCCGCCCGATGCGGGCGCCGCCGCGGCCGCCCGGGCCCGCCAGGACACGCTGACCAAACCGCGACGGGCCCTGGGCCGCCTCGAGGACCTGTCGGTATGGGTCGCGTCCTGTCAAGGGCATTGTCCGCCAAGGCAATTCGAGCGCGCGCGGGTGGTGGTCTTCGCGGGTGACCACGGCGTGGCGCGGTCCGGGGTGTCGGCATACCCCGCGGAGGTGACCGCCCAGATGGTCGCCAACATCGACGCCGGCGGGGCGGCGATCAACGTTCTGGCCGACGTCGCCGGCGCGACGGTGCGCGTCGCGGACCTGGCGGTCGACGCCGACGCGGCCTCGGAGTCGACCGGCGCCCACAAGGTGCGGCGCGGCAGCGGGGACATCGCGGTGCAGGACGCGCTGACCGACGGGGAGACCGTCGCCGCCATCGCGGCGGGCCGGGCCATCGCCGACGAGGAGGTCGACGCCGGCGCCGACCTGCTCATCGCGGGCGACATGGGCATCGGAAACACCACTCCCGCAGCGGTTTTGGTGGCTGCGCTGACAAACGCCGAGCCGGTCACGGTGGTCGGCTCGGGCACCGGGATCGACGACGCGGGATGGGCCCGCAAGACGGCCGCGGTGCGCGATGCCCTGTTTCGGGCGCGACCGGTGTTGCCCGACCCGGTCGCGCTGCTCCGCTGCTGCGGCGGCGCGGATTTGGCCGCGTTGGCGGGCTTTTGCGCGCAGGCCGCCGTGCGGCGCACGCCGCTGCTTCTCGACGGGCTGGCGGTGACCGCCGCCGCGCTGGTGGCAGACCGGCTGGCGCCCGGCGCACGACAGTGGTGGCAGGCCGGTCACCGGTCCACCGAGCCGGCGCATGAGCTGGCGCTGGCGGCCCTCGAGCTGGACCCGATCCTGGACCTGCGCATGCGGCTGGGCGAGGGAACCGGCGCGGCGGTGGCGCTGCCGGTGCTGCGGGCCGCGGTGGCGGCGCTGTCGGAGATGACCACCTTCGAAGACGCCGGCGTGGCCGGCCCGTCCCCGTCGTCGTCGTGATGCGTTCGGTGGCAACGGCTTTCGCTTTTGGAACGGTCCTGCCCGTCCCGGGGTCCGCGAACTCCCCGATGGGGAGCGGCGCGATGGCCGCGCTCCCCGTGGTCGGCGCCACGCTGGGAGCGTTGGCGGCGGCCGTCACGTGGTGTGGCGCAGCGCTTTTCGGCCCGTCGAGTCCGCTGTCTGGGCTGCTGGCCGTGGCGGCGCTGCTGCTGGTGACCCGCGGGCTGCACATCGACGGCGTCGCCGACACGGCCGACGGGCTGGGCTGTTACGGCCCGCCGCAGCGCGCGCTCGCGGTGATGCGCGACGGGTCGACCGGACCGTTCGGCGTGGCGGCGGTCGTGCTGGTGATCGTGGTGCAGGGGCTGGCGTTCTCGGCGCTGCGGCCGGCGGGAATCGTCCTCGCGGTGTTTGCCGGCCGGGTCGCCGCGGTGCTGGCCTGCCGCCGGTCGGTGCCGGCGGCCGAGGGCAGCGCGCTGGGTGCCCGGGTCGCCGGGAGTCAGCCCGCGCCCGTGGTGGCGGCCTGGGTCGCGGCGCTGCTCGCCGCATCGGCGGCGGCGGGTCCTCGGCCGTGGCAGGGACCGGTCGCGATCCTATTGGCGCTGTGCTGCGGGGCCGCCCTGGTGGCGCATTGTGTGCGCCGGTTCGGCGGCATCACCGGCGACGTCCTCGGCGCCGCGATCGAATCGGCCACGACGGTGGCGGCGGTCGCGCTGGCGGCGCTGGTGCGGCTGGGCTGACCGGGCCGCCGCCCCGCGCGGCACCGCGAAACGGACCAGCAACGCGAGCGCGGTGAGCGCCCACGCGCTGCCGAGCAGCTGCTCGATCCCGTTCCAGCCTCGCTCCCGACCGCCGTCGTGAGGCAACAGCATCCACGGCGGGGCGAGGGTCAGCAGGGCAACGGCGAGACCGGCGACAACGTTGCCCACGCCGCCGGCCACCGTCCAGCGCATCAGGAAGTACACCGCCGCCGCCGACAACCACACCCATTGATGACCCCACGAAACCGGGGAGCACAGCAGGCCGAGGAACGCGGCGGACAGCACGGCGGCCACCGTGTCGTGACAACGCCGGCTCACCTCGATGGCGGCGACGGCCAGCGCGAGCACCCCGACGGTCAGCGCCACCACGAGCACGCCGCGCGAAGCATCGAGCGTGGGGATGCGCTCGATGACGCCGCGCAAGGACTGGTTGGAGTGGAACGACAGCCGGCCGATCCGTCCCGCGTCGAAGACCGTCGACGTGAAATAGCGCACGGTGTCCGCCGGGTCCGCGAGCCAACCCAGAGCCACCGCCGATGCGGCGGCAGCCAGCGACACGGCCAGGGCCCGCCATTGCCGGGTCACCAGGAAGTAACCCACGAACACCGCGGGCGTGAGCTTGATCGCCGCGGCGAGGCCGACCAGCAGTCCGCGCGGCCACGGCACCGACGGCGGCAGGATCTCGAGCGCGACCGCGGCCGCCAGTATCAGGTCCAGCTGCCCGTAGGTGAAGTTGGCCTGGACCGGCACGCTCACCACGAACGCCAGCGCGGCGGTCAGCACGGCGGTTGCCGCGCGCGCCGGTATCGGCACCGGCGGCCGGCGCCACGTGCCGTGCACCGCGGTCAGCACCAGGCCGAGCAGGACGACGCAGGCGGCGGCGTTGAGGACGACCATCAAGACCGCCGCGGCCGTGGCCGGCAACAACGCCAGCGCAACGAACGTCAGCGCCGAGAACGGCGGATAAGTGAACGGCAACCCGTTCGGCGAATGGTTGACCGACGCGAAATCGGCGGCGTAAACCGAGTTTCCGGTCAGCAGCGCGTGGCCACCGGCGCGATATACCTGTAGGTCGAGGTAGCCGGGCTCGCCACGGCGCATCCTGACCAACTCGACGACGAAATACACCGCCGCCCAAGCCGTCGCGGTCGCCGCCACGATCGCCGGGGCCACCCGGCGACCGGCGCTGTGTTCGCCCGAGCTCCGCCGCCCGAACATCGCTACGTCGTCAAGGGCATTCAGCCCAGCCGCGCCATCCAGCCGTGGGTGTCGGCGAAGGTGCCCCGCTGGATGCCGGTCAATGTGTCGCGTAGCGCCATGCTCACCTCGCCAGGTTGGCCGTCGGCGATGGTGAACTCGGCGTCGCCGTACTTGACCCGCGAAATGGGAGTGATGACGGCGGCGGTGCCGCAGGCGAACACCTCGGTGATCTCCCCCGCGGCGGCCTTCTTCTGCCACTCGTCGATGTCGATCTTGCGTTCCTCGACGGAAAATCCGGCGTCAATCGCCAACTGCAGCAAGGAATCCCGTGTGATGCCGGGCAGCAGCGAGCCGGACAGCTCCGGGGTGACCAGCCGCGACGATCCGCCGCTGCCGAGCACGAAGAACAGGTTCATCCCGCCCATCTCTTCGACGAAGCGGCGTTCGACGGCGTCCAGCCATACCACTTGCTCGCAACCGTTTTCGGCCGCTTGGGCCTGAGCCAGCAGCGAGGCGGCGTAGTTGCCGCCGAACTTGGCCGCGCCGGTGCCGCCGGGGCTGGCCCGCACGTACTCCGTCGACACCCACACGGTGACGGGGTTGATGCCGCCCTTGAAGTAGGCGCCGGCCGGCGAGGCGATCAGCAGGTAGCGGTATTCCTTGGCGGGCCGCACGCCCAGTCCGGGCTCGGTGGCAAAGATGAACGGCCGCAGGTACAGCGCGTCTTCGCCGCCGGCGCGCGGCACCCAGGCCTTGTCGACGGCGATCAGCTGGCAAAGGGATTCGATGAACAGGTTTTCGGGCAGTTCGGGAATCGCGAGCCGCCGCGCCGACGACCGCAGTCGGGCCGCGTTGGCCTCGGCGCGAAACGACACGATCGAGCCGTCCGCCCAGCGGTAGGCCTTGAGCCCCTCGAAGATTCCCTGCGCGTAGTGCAGGATGATGGCCGACGGATCCAGCTCGATCGGGCCGTAGGGGATGACCCGGGCGTTGTGCCAGCCCCGGCCCTCGGCGTAGTCGATGGACACCATGTGGTCGGTGAAGTACTTGCCGAAACCGGGCTCGGCCAGGATTGATTCACGTTCGGCGTCGGTGGCGGGATTAGACGCACGTAGAACAGTGAACTCGGGTGAGCCGCTGGTCATGGGGCCGATTGTATATCCGCGTGCCACGGGTTTTTCCGCGCGAACCGGTGGCGGCTAGCGCGTTTTCACGGCGACGAACGGCGGGCGGACCACCTCGCACTCGACGGAACGGCCGCGAACGTCGACGGTGACGTGCTGGCCGTCGTCGACGCCGGCGTCGGTGTCGATCAGCGCCAGCCCGATGCCGGCCTGCAGCGTCGGAGAGAACGTTCCCGACGTGGTGACCCCCACCGGGGTGCCCCCGGCCAGCACCGTCAGCCCGGAACGCAACACGCCGCGGCCGAGCATCCGCAGCCCGCGCAACAACCGCCGCGGCCCCGCCTCCTTTTCGGCCAGCAGCGCGTCGCGGCCGAAGAACGCCTCCTTCTTCCAGCCGACCGCCCATCCGCAACGGGCCTGCAGCGGCGAGATGTCGAGCGAAAGTTCGTGGCCGTGCAGCGGATAGCCCATCTCGGTGCGCAGCGTGTCGCGGGCGCCCAGGCCGGCGGGCTCGCCCCCGGCCGCGGTCACCCCCGCGATCAGCGCGTCGAACACCACGCCCGCGGAGTCCCAGGGCGGCAGCAGCTCGTAGCCGTGCTCGCCGGTGTATCCGGTGCGGCACACCCGGACCGGCACCCCTTGATAGGAGGCGTCGGCGTAGCCCATGTAGTCCATGTCGGTCGGCAGGCCCAACTCGCCGAGCACGTCGGCCGACTGCGGGCCCTGCACGGCGAGCACCGCATAAGAGCGGTGCTCGTTGGTGATCGTCAGGGCGGCCGGGGCGGCCGCGCGCAGCGCCTCGACCACCGCGGCGGTGTTGGCGGCGTTGGGCACCAGGAAGATCTCGTCGTCGCCGACGTAGTAGGCGATCAGGTCGTCGATGACGCCGCCGGATTCGGTGCAGCACAGCGTGTATTGAGCTTTGCCCGGACCGATGCGGCCCAGGTCGTTGGTGAGTGCGGAGTTGACGAATGCCGCGGCGCCGGGCCCGCGGACCAACGCCTTGCCGAGGTGGCTGACGTCGAACAGCGCGACCGCGTTGCGGGTGGCGTTGTGCTCGCTGACGGTGCCGACATAGGAGACCGGCATCAGCCAGCCGCTGAACTCGGCGAAGTTTGCGCCCAGGTCGCGATGGCGGTCTTCCAGCGGTCCATGCTGTAAGTCGTCGGTCACGACGACTCACCCTAATGTCGCCGGCTGCTGGCACACTTGGGTAGGTGTCCGATCCGCTCGACTTTGACGAGCTTGAGGCCGCGGGAATCGCCAACCCGCGCGAGCGGGCCGACCTGATCAAGTACCTGGCCGGGCTCGGCTTCACCGTCGACGAGATGGTCGAGGCCGAACGCCGCGGCCGGCTGTTCGGGCTTGCCGGTGATGTCCTGGCCTGGTCGGGACGACCCGTCTACACCGTGCAGTCCGCGGCCGAGGAACTCGGCCTGTCCGCCGACGACGTGGCACGGGCCTGGGCCTTGCTCGGCCTGACCGTCGCCGGTCCCGACGTTCCCGCGCTGAGCCAGGCCGACGTCGACGCCCTCTCGACGTGGGTCGGGATCAAGGCGGTGGTGGGCGAGGACGGCGCGCTCGGACTGCTGCGAGTGCTCGGCGCCGCGATGGCCCGCCTGGCGGAGGCCGAGGGGACATTGATCCGCGCCGGGACGCCGGACATCCAGATGAACTACACCCACGATGAGCTGGCCACGGCGCAGGCATATCGCTCGGTCGCCGAGTTCATCCCGCGTC
Source organism: Mycobacterium sp. 852002-51057_SCH5723018 (assembly GCF_001667035.1). Lineage (GTDB taxonomy): Bacteria > Actinomycetota > Actinomycetes > Mycobacteriales > Mycobacteriaceae > Mycobacterium. The sequence goes on along the minus strand of NZ_LZIR01000012.1, from coordinate 14,838 downwards.
TCGGGACCCTGATCGATGTCGTGCACCGCCACCACCTGACCAGCGCCCGAACCTACTTCGAGGGCGTCCTTCTCGGCACGTCGGCGACCGTGGTGTGCGGCGTCGGTTTTGCGGATCTGTCCAGCTTCACCGCGCTGACCCAAGCGCTCACCCCGGCGGAACTGTCGAACCTGCTCACCGAATTCGGCGCCACCGTCGCCGATGTCGTGCACGCCGCCGGCGGGCGGGTGGTGAAGTTCATCGGCGACGCCGTGATGTGGGTGTGCTCGTCGCCCGCGGGGCTGGCGAAGGCGGCGCTCGACCTGGTCGGCCATCCGCGGGCACGCGAGGAGGGGCTGCAGGTGCGCGCCGGGCTGGCGCACGGGACGGTGCTGGCCATCAACGGCGACTACTTCGGCATCCCGGTCAACCTGGCCGCCCGGCTGGTGGCGGCCGCGGCACCCGGGCAGGTCCTGGCCGCGGCCGAGTTCCGCGACGAATTGCCCCACTGGCCCGCGCTCGCCCAGGTCCCGTTGACCCTCAAGGGGTTTGACGATCCGGTGACCGCCTTCGATCTGCACGTCGGGGACGGCGACAGAGACACTCCCAGAATGCCCCGCACCCGGTGACTAGGGTGGTGTGCCGTGACCACCGAACCGGGCTACCACTCCCCCACCGTCAACGTCGCCACGTCGCTGCCCAAACGCGGCACGGACACCGCGGTATTGCTGGTGCCGGTCGTCTCGACCGGCGAGGACGACCGGCCGGGCGCGGTTGTCGCGGCCGGCGAGCCGTTCCTGCCCGCCGACGCGGTCGCCGAGATCGAGGCTGGCCTGCGGGCGCTGGAGGCCACCGGTGGCAGCGAGCAGATACACCGGTTGGTGGTGGCGTCGCTGCCGGTGGCCAGTGTGCTGACGATCGGTCTTGGTAAGCCGCGATCCGAGTGGCCGGCAGACGTCATCCGTCGGGCGGCCGGCGTGGCGGCGCGGTCGCTGGGCGGCGCCGAGGCGGTGATCACGACGCTGACCGAGCTGCCCGGTGAATCCGGTGAAGACGTCCGCTCGGCCGCCGTCGAGGGGCTGATCCTGGGCAGCTACCGGTTCACCGCGTTCCGCACCGACAAGACCGCCCCGAAAGACAAAGGGCTGCGCAAGATCACGGTGCTGGCCTCCGAAACCAGGGCAGCCAAGGAGGCCAAGAACCAAACCGCGCACGCTGCGGCCGTGGCGACCGCGGGCGCCACCGCGCGTGACTTGGTCAACACTCCCCCGAGCCATCTATTTCCAGCCGAATTAGCAAGGCGGGCAAAGGCTTTGGGCGAATCCGTCGGTCTCGAGGTCGAGGTGCTCGACGAAAAGGCGCTGCAGAAATCCGGCTACGGCGGGATCATCGGCGTGGGCCAGGGCTCGTCGCGCCCACCGCGGTTGGTGAGGCTGACCCACCGGGGCTCGCGGCTCGCCAAGAAGCCCAAGCAGGCAAAGCGCGTGGCGCTGGTCGGCAAGGGCGTCACGTTCGACACCGGCGGCATCTCGATCAAGCCGGCGGCGTCGATGCACTACATGACCTCGGACATGGCCGGCGCCGCCGCGGTCATTGCGACCGTCGCGCTGGCCGCCCAGCGAGAGCTGCCCATCGACGTGATCGCCACGGTGCCGATCGCCGAGAACATGCCGTCGGCGACCGCGCAGCGCCCGGGCGACGTGCTGACCCAGTACGGCGGCACCACGGTCGAGGTGCTCAACACCGACGCCGAGGGCCGGCTAATCCTGGCCGACGCCATCGTCCGGGCCTGCGAGGACAACCCGGACTACCTGATCGAGACCTCCACCCTGACCGGTGCACAGACGGTGGCGCTGGGCGCCCGGGTACCCGGTGTGATGGGCAGCGACGAGTTCCGCGACCGCGTCGCCGCGATATCGCAGCGGGTGGGCGAGAACGGCTGGCCGATGCCGCTGCCCGACGAGCTCAAGGACGACCTGAAGTCCACCGTGGCCGACCTGGCCAACATCAGCAGTCAGCGCTTCGCCGGCATGCTGGTGGCCGGGGTGTTCCTGCGCGAGTTCGTCGCCGACGGCGTGGGCTGGGCGCATATCGACGTGGCCGGCCCGGCCTACAACACAGGCAGCCCATGGGGTTACACGCCCAAGGGCGCCAGCGGCGTACCCACCCGAACCATGTTCGCCGTGCTCGAAGACATCGCGAGCAACGGGTAACCGCCGGGCGTCACTTCGTCAGCAGCGAGATCACGGTTCGGCTCAGCTTGCGGCGCGGCCAGCCGGTCACACCGGCGGCGGCCAGCGCGGCGTTGGCCGCGTTGCGCCCGCACGCGCCGTGCACGGACCCTCCGGGCGTCGCCGACGCGCTGCCCAGATACAGCCCCTCGACCGGGGTTTCGGCGCGCCCCATCCCGGACACCGGTCGGAAGATCAGCATCTGCTGCAGCTGCGCGGTCCCGCCGTTGAGCGCGCCCAGGTGCAGGTTGGCGTCGCTGGCTTCCAGATCAGACGGGCGTTGCACGAACCGGTCGATCACCGCCGAACCGAAGCCGGGAGCGTGTTCTTCGATCACCTGATCCACCGATTTCGCGAGCTGCTCGGCCGACGCGTCGTCGGCGACGTAGCGCGGCAAATGCGTGTAGGCCCAGACGCTTTCGGTGCCCGCCGGTGATCTGCTCGGGTCCGCGGTGGTGGTCTGACCCAACAACATGAAGGGGTGCTGCGGCACCACTCGGGTGCTCAGGTCGGCCATCCAGCGCACCAGTCCGTCACCGTCGGCACCCAAATGGACGGTGCCGACCTTCCGCAGGCTCTCCGCCCGCCACGGGATGGGTCCGTTCAGCGCGTAGTTGACCTTGACCACCGGCGGGTCCCAGTCGTAGCGCTCTAGCTCGCGAAGCATGCCCGCCGGAACCGAATCCGCGGGCAGCATATCGCAAAACAGCCGCGGCGCCGTGACGTCCGCCACGATGGCCCGCCGCGCCCGCACCGTGCGACCCGCGGTCGTCGTCACGCCGACCGCCCGCCCGCCTTGCACCTGAATGCGGGAAACGTTCTGGTTGCACTCGATTCGCGCGCCGGCGGAGCGCGCGCGGCCCACGAGAGCGGCCGTCAGTTGGCCGGAACCGCCGACGGGCACCGGCCAGCCGCAGTCCTGGGCGAGCATCGTCATCAGGAAGCCCATCGCGCCGCTGACGGGCGCGTCCGGCGGGACGTCGGCGTGCATTGCGTTGCCCAGCAACAATACTCGCGGAGCCTCACCGGCGAACAACTGTCTGGCCATGGTGTTGGCGGGCTGCACCAGCAGCCGCGCGAGCCGAACCGCCTCGGCCGTACCGAGTTTGAGCAGCAGCCGCAGCATCGGGCCCACCGGCGGAAACGGCGCCAGCATGGCGTCCAGCAGCGGCGAACGGATCTTGTTCCACAATTCCACTACGCGCCACCAGTTTTCGCCATCGGCGGGTTCGCGGCGTGCCAATTCCGCTGCGGTGCGGGCGGGGTCAGGGTAGATGATGGGCGGATCATCGTCGGTCGCGGTGCGGGGGTGACCCACCACCGCCGGCGCGCGCGACCACCGCAGCCCGTGGTCCTCCAGCCGCAGCGCCGCGATCGCCGGAGAGGCCACCGTCATCGGGTAAAAGGAGCTGAACAAGTCGGTGATGTAACCCGGGGTCAGTTCTGCGCTGCGCACGGCGCCGCCGGGCTCGGGCTGCGCCTCGAGCACCAGCACGTCCCACCCCGCGTCGGCGAGCATCGACGCCGCGACAAGCCCGTGGTGTCCGGCCCCGATGACGACGGCGTCGACCGTCTCGGCGGCCATGTCCTATTTGACCTGGCTCGGCTCGAGGCGTTCGGCGAGCGCGGTCAACCGCAACAGGCATTCGCGATTGCGCGGATACACAGCGGCCAAGGCCAGCTGGTCGGGGATGAGCTTGATCGGTCCCTCGACCGGAACCTCGATCATTTCGATCCGGCATCCGCCATCCGGAAGGTCGCTGAGCCGCAGCGTTATCCGTGCGGCACCGAGCCGTCCGAGACCTGCGCGGAGAACGAGTTCTTCACCGGGCGTGCAACTTTCGACCACCGTCTGGTCGCTGATAACCAGCGGCCACACCCCGACGGAGTGCTTGATGGCCGAACCGGGCTTTGGCCAATTCGGGTCCACCGCACGGGTCCGGCTGTTGCCCACCACCCACTGCGAATATGTCCATCCGTCGGCCATTGCGTCCCAGATCTGCTGGCGGGACGCCCTCACCTCGCGGATCGCAGCCATCTGTCGGGTCGCAGTCATTGAGAATCCTTTCGCACCGCCTGATGCCCACGGGTACCCCGGCCGGTGGAAACCATGCGTCGGATCGGCCCGCGACAGATGCCGGCCGCGCCGATCCTCGGTTTAGGGGGCGTGGCCAGTGGCTATTAGGCCGTTACACGATTGGCATTCGACGGGAGGCAGACAGTGACGGTGCGACGGTTGATCATCGCGGTGGGTGCCGTGCTCTTGCTGGCCGGCGTCATCGGGTTGCTGGTGCCGGTGTCGGTATCGGACAACAACGGCAATTCCGTGTCGTGCGGGAACGGAATCGCCATGGACTTGTCGAGCGCGCGGAGCGCCAACGAAAAGAACGGCTCCAACATTCCGATCCTGAACCAAGTCATCCCGCACACCGACTTTGTGGCGCAATGCCAATCGTCGGTCAACGGCCGGCGCTCGTGGACCATCCCGCTGGCGGTCATCGGGGTCCTGGCGATCGGTGGTGCCCTGGTGGTGCGACGACCGACGGGATCGCGGACGGTCTAGGGCGGTTCAGATCACCTTGATCCGCGCGGTGCTGCGCAGCGCCTGCGGCGCCACGCGGGAAACGCCGTAGATCGCGTAGGCCTCCGGTGCGACCGGTCGGATCGGCTTGTTCTTCTTGACCGCCGACAGGATCGCCTTGGCGACCTTTTCCGGGCCATAGTGGCGCAGCGCGAACAACCTGTCCAGCTGGCCCCGCCGGCCGTCGATCGTCTCGGCCTTGCCCGCGGGCGCGTAGAACCGGGTGGAGTTGACGATGTTGGTGTTGATGACACCCGGGCAGATCGTGGTCAGCCCGACGTCGGCGGCATCAAGTTCGGCCCGCAGGCAGTCGGAGAACATGTAGGTCGCGGCCTTGGAGGTGCAGTAGGCGCTCAGCGACTGCAGCGGAACATAGGCGGCCATCGACGCCACGTTGACGATGTGGCCGCCGGTGCCGCGATCGACCAGACGCCGGCCAAAAGACCGGCAGCCGTTGACCACACCGCCCAGGTTGATGTCGAGCACCCGGTCGAACTCCTCGGCCGGGGTGTCCAGGAACCCCCCGGCATGGCCGATGCCGGCATTGTTGACGACGATGTCGGGGACGCCGTGCGCGGCGCTGATCCGTTCGGCGAACGCCTCGACCGCGTCGGCGTCCGACACGTCGAGCACGTACGGGTGCGCGACGCCGCCATGGGCGGCGATCTCGGCGGCGGTCTCCTTGACGGTGGCCTCGTCGATGTCGCTGACCACCAGCTCGGCGCCCGCCCGGGCGAAGGCGAACGCGGTCTCGCGGCCGATCCCGCTGCCGGCGCCGGTCACCGCCACCAGGGTGTCGCCGAACTCCTCGCGCGGACGCCCGACCTGGGCGCGCAACATCGCGCGGCTCGGCAGCCTGCCCTCGGCCAGGTCGGCGAAGTCGTGCACCGCAGCCGCCATCACCTGGGGGTGCGACATCGGGGAGAAGTGACCCGCCTTGATGTCGCGTCGCCACAGCCGCGGCACCCACCGCGACGTGACGTCATACCCGTAGGGCCGCACGTAGGGGTCTTTTGTGTTGACGATGAGCTGCACCGGCACGTCGACCACATGAATCGGGCGCTTCCGGGTAAACGAGCGAAAGTAGTTGGCAGGGTAAGTCTTTACCGAATGGGCGGCGTCCCTTGCCAACGTGGCGGAGTGATGGATCTTGTCCTCCGGGATGTTGTCGACCGCCTTGCGCCGGACCGCCGGGATCGACAGCGTCAGCCGCAGCACCAGCGGCGCCAGCACCGGGATCGACAACAACACCATGTAGCTCAGCCGCAGCGCCTGGCTGAGCGCCCGGGCGAACGTCCGCGGGCGCCAGGGCCGGCGCAGACCGCCGAAGATGTAGTCGACGAGTTGGTCCTGGCTCGGGCCGGACACCGACGTGAACGAGGCCACCCGGTCCCCGGCGCCCGGGCGGGTCAGGTACTCCCACACGCCGACCGAACCCCAGTCGTGGGCCAGCACGTGCACCGGCTGGCCGGGGCTCAGCTCGGAGATCACCGCCTCGAAGTCGTCGGCGAACCGGGCCATGGTGTAGGCGGACACTCCTTTGGGCACCGACGACATCCCGACGCCGCGGTTGTCGTAGCGGATGACGCGAAACCGCTCGGCCAGCAGCGGCACGACGCCGTCCCACAGCACGTGCGAGTCGGGGAAGCCGTGCACCAGGACGACGGTCGGGCCGTCGGGGTTGCCCTCTTCGTAGACCGCGATGCGCGTGCCGTCGGTGCTGTCGACGAACTGCTCGGGTTTCTGTGGTGTTGCCGGCATCGGGCCTCCGCGTTCTGGCGTGCAGTGGCCACACCGTAGCAAGCATGTTCGGGCCGCAACGGCGCCCTCACCCGGTCCGCCCTGGATGCGTGCCGACGAACGCGCAGTGACAGGATAGTTTTGGATTGTTCGACCCGCCCCGACCCATGAGCGATCGAGGAGTCAAAAGAGATGGCCTTCTCCGTCCAGATGCCGGCACTCGGTGAGAGCGTCACCGAAGGGACGGTCACGCGCTGGCTCAAGCAGGAAGGCGACACGGTCGAACTTGACGAGCCGCTTGTCGAGGTGTCCACCGACAAGGTCGACACCGAAATCCCGTCGCCGGCCGCGGGTGTGCTGACCAAGATCATCGCCCAGGAGGACGACACCGTCGAGGTCGGCGGCGACCTGGCCGTCATCGGCGACGCCGGTGAGGAGTCCCAGGGCCAGCCCGAAGCCGCGAGCCGGTCCGAGGCGCCCAGCGAACCGGAACCCCAGCCGGAACCCGAACCCGAGGCCCAACCCGAGCCCGAACCCGCGGCGCCGGCCCCCCAAGCGTCGGGCGGCGATTCGGGTGACGGGCAGCCGGTGCTGATGCCAGAGCTCGGCGAGTCGGTGGCCGAGGGCACCGTGACGCGCTGGCTCAAGAAGGTCGGGGATTCGGTCCAGGTGGACGAGCCGCTGGTGGAAGTCTCCACCGACAAGGTGGACACCGAGATCCCGTCACCGGTGGCGGGCGTGCTGGTGGCCATCACCGCCGAAGAAGACGTCACCGTGCCGGTCGGCGGCGAGCTGGCCCGCATCGGCGCCGGTTCACAGGCCGGCGCAACGCCGGCTTCCAAGCCGGCTCCCAAGCCCGAGCCCGAGCCGGAACCCAAACCAGAACCCAAGCCCGAGCCGGCCGCCAAGCCCGCCCCGGAGCCCAAGCCGGAACCGGAGCCCGAGCCCAAGGCGGAGCCGGCGCCCGCGGCGGAGGCCCAACCCGCGCCGGCCCGGCCGGCGGCGGAATCCGGGCCCGACGGCGCACCGTATGTCACCCCGCTGGTGCGAAAGCTGGCCACGGAAAACAAAATCGACCTCGCGCAGGTCACCGGCACCGGGGTGGGCGGTCGCATCCGCAAGCAGGACGTGCTCGCCGCCGCGCAGAAGCGAGAAGAAGCCAAGAAAGCGCCGCCGGCCGCACCGGCACCCGCCGCCGCGCCGGCCGTCGACGGCCGCAGGCCCGCCCCCGCCGCGGCACCAACTCCGACTCCGGCGCTGGCACACCTGCGGGGCACCACCCAGAAGGCCACCCGGATCCGCCAGATCACCGCGGCCAAGACGCGCGAGTCGCTGCAGGCCACGGCCCAGCTCACCCAGACCCACGAGGTCGACATGACCAAGATCGTCGGGTTGCGGGCCAGGGCCAAGGGCGCGTTCGCCGAGCGCGAGGGGGTGAACCTGACCTACCTGCCGTTCATCGCCCGCGCGGTGATCGACGCCCTCAAGATTCACCCCAACGTCAACGCCAGCTACAACGAGGACTCCAAGGAGATCACCTACTACGACGCCGAGCACCTGGGCTTCGCGGTGGACACCGACCAGGGTCTGCTGTCGCCGGTCATCCACAACGCCGGTGACCTGTCGCTGGCGGGGCTGGCCCGCGCGATCGCCGACATCGCCGCGCGCGCCCGGTCGGGCAACCTCAAGCCCGACGAGCTGTCCGGCGGCACCTTCACCATCACCAACATCGGCAGCCAGGGCGCACTGTTCGACACCCCGATCCTGGTTCCGCCACAGGCCGCCATGCTGGGCACCGGAGCGATCGTCAAACGGCCGCGCGTGGTGGTCGATGAGTTCGGCAACGAATCCATCGGGGTCCGCTCGGTGTGCTACCTGCCGCTGACGTATGACCACCGGCTGATCGACGGCGCCGACGCCGGACGTTTCCTCACCACGATCAAGCACCGGCTCGAAGAGGGAGCGTTCGAGGCCGACTTGGGGCTTTAGGGGGCTTGGAAAACTGTGCCGAAGGCCGTCATCGCCATCGCGGGTTCGTCCGGCCTGATCGGCTCGGCCTTGGCCGCGGCATTGCGGGCGGCCGACCACCCGGTGTTGCGCATCGTGCGCCGCGCGCCGGCGAATTCCGAGGAACTGCACTGGAATCCGGAGAGCGGCGAGTTCGATGCCGACGCGCTGGCCGACATCGACGCCGTCGTCAACCTGTGCGGCGTCAACATCGGCCAGCGCCGGTGGTCGGGTGCCTTCAAGCAGAGCCTGCGCGACAGCCGCATCGCGCCCACCGAGGTGCTGGCCAACGCCGTCGCCGAGGCCGGGGTCGAAACCCTGATCAACGCCAGCGCCATCGGCTATTACGGGAACACCAAGGACCGCGTCGTCGACGAAAACGACCGGGCCGGAAGCGGTTTCCTGGCCCAGCTGTGCGAAGACTGGGAAGCCGCGACGCTGCCCGCCCAATACGCCGGCGCCCGGGTGGTGCTGGCCCGCACCGGCCTGGTGCTGGCGCGGTCGGGTGGGGCGCTGCGCCGCCTGCGACCGCTTTTTTCGTCGGGCCTGGGCGCGCGGCTGGGCAGTGGCCGTCAATACATGTCGTGGATCAGCCTCGAGGACGAGGTGCGGGCGCTGCTGTTCGCGATCTCACACCCGTCGCTGTCGGGCCCGGTGAACATGACCGGGCCGGCGCCGGTCACCAACGCCGAGTTCACCACCGCGTTCGGGCGGGCGATCAACCGCCCGACCCCGTGGACGCTGCCCGGGTTCGCGGTGCGGGGCCTGCTCGGAGAGTTCGCCGACGAGGGGCTGCTCACCGGTCAGCGCGCCATCCCGTCGGCGCTCGAGCGCGCCGGTTTCCAGTTCCACCACAACACGATTGGCGAGGCGCTCGAGTACGCCACCGCCCGGCGCGATCACGACTAGCCCCTAACCGCCGACGTCGCATCGCCGGGCCGGGGCCGGCCGAGTACCGTCACGAACGTGAGCCCTTCCATCCGGTCTCCTATCCGGTCACAGTCGACCGAGATCGACGTCCGCCAATTGGGGAGCGTCGACTACCGCACCGCCTGGCACCTGCAGCGCGACCTGGCCGACGCCCGGGTGGCCGGCGGACCCGACACTCTGCTGCTCCTGGAGCACCCCGCGGTCTACACCGCCGGCCGGCGCACCGAGCCGCACGAACGACCGGTGGATGGAACTCCCGTTGTCGACACCGATCGCGGCGGCAAGATCACCTGGCACGGTCCCGGGCAGCTGGTCGGCTACCCGATCATCGGGCTGGCCGAACCGCTCGACGTGGTGAATTACGTTCGGCGCCTTGAGGAGTCGCTGATCAAGGTGTGCGGCGAGCTGGGCCTGGACACGATCCGGGTGGATGGCCGGTCGGGAGTCTGGGTGCCGGGTAGTGGTGGGCGGCCGGCGCGCAAGGTCGCCGCCATCGGCGTGCGGGTGTCGCGGGCCACAACGCTGCACGGGTTCGCCCTCAACTGTGACTGCGATCTCGGCGCGTACGCCGCCATCGTGCCGTGCGGCATCAGCGACGCCGGGGTGACGTCGCTGTCCGACGAGTTGCAGCGCACCATCACTGTCGACGACGTCCGGGCGTCCGTCGCCGGCGCCGTCTGCGACGCGCTGGACGGCGTCCTTCCAGTGCGGGAACATTCCGTCGCCCGCGTAGCATCGACCATGTGACAGCGGCACCCGAAGGACGCAAACTGCTGCGCCTGGAGGTGCGCAACGCGCAGACCCCGATCGAGCGCAAGCCGCCGTGGATCAAGACGCGGGCCCGGATGGGCCCGGAGTACACCGAGCTGAAAAGCCTGGTCCGGCGGGAGGGCCTGCACACGGTCTGCGAAGAGGCCGGCTGCCCCAACATCTTCGAATGCTGGGAGGACCGCGAGGCCACCTTCCTGATCGGCGGCGACCAGTGCACCCGTCGCTGCGACTTCTGCCAGATCGACACCGGAAAGCCCGCCGCGCTGGACCGCGACGAGCCCCGCCGGGTCGCCGAGAGCGTGCGAACGATGGGGCTGCGTTACGCCACGGTCACCGGCGTCGCCCGCGACGACCTGCCCGACGGCGGTGCGTGGCTGTACGCCGAGACGGTGCGCGCCATCAAGGAGCTCAATCCGTCGACCGGCGTCGAATTGTTGATTCCCGATTTCAACGGCGAGCCCGCGCGGCTGGCCGAGGTATTCGAGTCCCGCCCGGAAGTGTTGGCGCACAACGTCGAAACCGTGCCGCGCATCTTCAAGCGGATCCGGCCCGCCTTCACCTACGGGCGCAGCCTGGGCGTGCTCACCGCCGCGCGCGACTTCGGGCTGGTCACCAAGAGCAACCTGATCCTCGGGCTGGGCGAAACCCCCGACGAGGTGCGCACCGCGCTGGCCGACCTGCGCGGCGCCGGCTGCGACATCGTCACCATCACCCAGTACCTGCGGCCATCGACGCGCCACCACCCGGTCGAGCGCTGGGTGCGGCCCGAGGAGTTCGTCGAGTTCGCGCGGCATGCCGAGGGACTCGGGTTTTCCGGAGTGCTGGCCGGGCCGCTGGTGCGGTCGTCGTACCGGGCGGGACGGCTCTACGAGCAGGCCGCCCGCAGCCGCGCCGCGGCACCGTAGCCACCTTCGCGCATACGTATCCTTATTGACTATGGCTAAACCCCGCAAGACCGCCGAGAACAAGGCCGCCACGGCGCAGGCGAAGGCCGCCCGCAAGGCCGCCGCGCGGGAGCGCCGCGCCCAGTTGTGGCAGGCCTTCAACATGCAGCGTCAGGAGGACAAGCGCCTGCTGCCGTACATGATCGGCGCCTTCGTGCTGATCGTGGGCATCTCGGTGGCCGTGGGCGTGTGGGCCGGCGGGCTCACCATGATCACGATCATCCCGCTCGGCGTCCTGGTGGGCGGCCTGGTCACGTTCATCATCTTCAGCCGCCGGGCCCAGCGGTCGGTCTTCAGCAAGGCCGAAGGCCAGACCGGCGCCGCGGCGTGGGTGCTGGACAACCTGCGCGGCAAGTGGCGGGTGACCCCCGGCGTCGCCGCGACCGGCCACTTCGACGCGGTGCATCGGGTGCTCGGCCGACCCGGCGTCATCCTGGTCGGCGAGGGATCGGCGGCCCGCGTCAAACCCCTGCTGGCCCAGGAGAAGAAGCGCACCGCCCGGCTGGTCGGCGAGGCGCCGATCTACGACGTCATCGTCGGCAACGGCGAGGGTGAGGTCCCGCTGGGCAAGCTGGAGCGCCATCTCAACCGCCTGCCGCACAACATCACCGTCAAGCAGATGGACACGCTGGAGTCGCGGCTGGCCGCTCTGGGGTCACGGGCCGGAGCCGCCGTCCTGCCGAAGGGGCCGCTGCCCAACGCCGGCAAGATGCGCGGGGTGCAGCGCACGGTGCGGCGCAGGTAACGCCCGCGCGCAGCGGGTCGCCGCCGGGCGAAGCGGGTCGCGGCCATCGGATTCAGCGGCGCAGCACCGCCGTCCCGGTCAGCCGATCGTGGATGCCGCGGCCGTCGGAGTCCGTGAACAGCGCGGGAACGACCGCCGCGATCAGCAACCCCCGCACCGCCAGACGGCCGACCCCCACCGGCAAACGCCCGTCCACGTCCGCCACCTGCAGGCCGAGTGCCAACTGCCCGGGCGTGAAGCTGAACAGCCGCACCGCCACCACGCCGAGCACCAGCCAGACGACCAGCACCGCGGTGGCCAGCATCCGGTCGGAGAAGGCGCCGAACGCCATGGCGAGAGCCGCCAGGCCGTAGGCGATCAGCCAGTCGATCATCAGCGCGGCCAGCCGGCGACCCATCGGCGCCGGGGATCCCGAGCCGCTTTCGGGCAACCCAAGCCGCTCGCCGGGATAGGTCGATCGCGACTCCGGCAAACCCCCGGTCATCGGGCGCTTCCGACCGTCCGGCCGGACTGCGGCGCCGGCTCGATATGCAGGCGGGACCAGGCGGTGCGCGGGTGCCCCGGACCAGATACGATCTTGCCGTCCATGGCCCCACAATAGAGCCCACCAGCAACCCGGGATCCGATGCGGGACGCGTGGTCACGTAACCTCTGCGCAACATCGGGTTGACTGGCGGGCAACATCAGCTCCATAGCGTCAGGCCGCGGATCACCAAGTAAAGGAGCACTCTGTGACGGAAATGACGCCCGACGACGTCTTCAAACTCGCCAAGGACGAAGACGTCGAGTTTGTCGATGTCCGGTTCTGTGACTTGCCAGGCATCATGCAGCACTTCACGATTCCGGTGTCGTTCTTCGACGAAAGCGTTTTCGAGGACGGGTTGGCCTTCGACGGCTCGTCGATTCGCGGGTTCCAATCGATCCACGAGTCCGACATGCTCCTGCTGCCCGACCCGGAAACCGCGCGTATCGACCTGTTCACTGAAGCCAAGACGCTTAACCTGAACTTCTTCGTGCACGACCCGTTCACCCTCGAGCCCTACTCGCGCGACCCGCGCAACATTGCGCGCAAGGCGGAGAACTACCTGATCAGCACCGGGGTCGCCGACACCGCCTACTTCGGCGCCGAAGCCGAGTTCTACATCTTCGACTCGGTGAGCTTCGATTCGCGCACCAACGGCTCGTTCTACGAGGTGGACGCGATCTCCGGGTGGTGGAACACCGGTGAGCCGAACGAGAATGACGGCAGCCCCAACCGCGGTTACAAGGTCCGCCCCAAGGGTGGCTACTTCCCGGTCGCCCCCGTCGATCATTACGTCGACCTGCGCAGCAGGATGCTGCACAACCTGATCGAGAACGGCTTCAGCCTGGAGAAGGGCCACCACGAGGTGGGCAGCGGCGGGCAGGCCGAGATCAACTACAAGTTCAACACGCTGCTCCACGCGGCCGACGACATGCAGTTGTACAAATACATCGTCAAGAACACCGCGTGGCAGGCGGGAAAGACCGTCACCTTCATGCCCAAGCCGCTGTTCGGCGACAACGGTTCCGGGATGCACACCCACCAGTCGCTGTGGAAAGACGGCAGCCCGCTGATGTACGACGAGACCGGCTACGCCGGCCTGTCGGATACCGCCCGCCACTACATCGGCGGTCTGCTGCACCACGCGCCGTCGCTGCTGGCGTTCACCAACCCGACGGTGAACTCCTACAAGCGTTTGGTTCCCGGCTTCGAGGCCCCGATCAATCTCGTTTACAGCCAGCGCAACCGCTCTGCGTGCGTGCGCATCCCGATCACCGGCAGCAACCCGAAGGCCAAGCGGCTCGAGTTCCGTTGCCCCGACTCGTCGGGCAACCCGTACCTGGCGTTCTCGGCCATGCTGATGGCCGGGCTCGACGGCATCAAGAACAAGATCGAGCCGCAGGCGCCGGTCGACAAAGACCTCTACGAGCTGCCGCCGGAAGAGGCCGCCAACATCCCGCAGGCGCCCACCCAGCTGTCCGCGGTCATCGACCGGCTCGAAGCCGACCACGAATACCTCACCGAGGGAGGCGTATTCACGCCCGACCTGATCGAGACGTGGATCAGCTTCAAGCGCGAGAACGAGATCCTGCCGGTCCAGATCCGGCCGCACCCGTACGAGTTCGCGCTCTACTACGACGTGTAGGCCGCTAGACGACGACGCCCGCCCGGTTTGATTGCCGGGCGGGCGGTTTCGTCTTTGGCGCGCGCTGCGCCAGACATAAACCGTTGCGAGCCTCGCCGGCGTGTCTTCGCAACCGATTATGTGTCGCGATCGCGACAGGCCACGCGGAACGATTGCGGCGGCAAGCTCAGTTGGGCCGCCGATGCCCTCTCGGATCTCGCGGACGGCCCGCTCGATGATCTACGGGCCGCACCGATACTCCGAAAAGTCATCCCCCGGAACGGGATTCGGCGCGATTTCACCATGCCCCCTTGCGACCGGGGTAGCCACTTCTCACCGAGCTGGCGAGCGATCGCCTCGAGCGAAGGATCACTTGGTGGATAAAAGACATTCACCGGCAAGCTCGTTAACCCCTCGAGTTCGTGACTGTCGACGACAGCGGCTTCAAGGCCGACGGTCCCCGACGAATTACCGGTTCAACACAGCGGCGGCTCGACGGCGGCGAGCGTGTTGACTGAATCACATAATGGTTGCGCACCACTCCATCTAGGAAGGCACGCTGTTCAACGCGGCAGCTGTCTCAGGGCCTGCCATATCCCTCGCAGACAGCGACTTGAAGATGGACCGCTGCAAGCGCTTGTCCTGGGCAATCGTGAGCTTCACCAGGGTCGCGGGGGGGGGGGGGGCGCACCCCCCCCCCCCCCCCGGGTAGGGAGAAAAAGGGGGTGACACCACCACCGGGGGGGGGGAGCACACAAAGAGA
>NZ_LZIR01000011.1 GCF_001667035.1 Mycobacterium sp. 852002-51057_SCH5723018 | reverse complement strand
GCGCCGCAGGGCGCGTTCACCGCTGCCCGGGCCGCCAAGGCCGAGGAGGTGCAGATCTCGACGATCTCCTTCGGCACCAAGGGCGGCGAGATCGAGATGAACGGGCAGCGGGTCGCCGTCCCCGTCTCGACGGACCAGATGAAGACGATCGCGCGGCTGTCGGGCGGGCAGTCCTACACCGCCACGAACCTCAGCGAGCTCAACAAGAGCTACAACGCCATAGAGAACGACATCGGGTATCGCACGGTGCCCGGTCCCGGCAGCGCCGGCTGGCTGCGCCTGGGCGTCGTCGCCGCCCTGATCGCCGCGGCGCTGGCCCTGCTGATCAACCGGCGCCTGCCGACCTGAACGCTCAGGCGGGCAGCCTGCGGTTCAGGAACTCACCGGCCAGGACGGCGCCGGCCAGCAGCACCGCGCCCAGCAGCATCCAGGCGAGGCTGGCGTCGCCCTTCACGGTCTCGTAGCCGATCTGGCGCTGCAGCGTGGAATAGACGCCCTCGAGCGACTCCAGGCTGTCAGCGTGAAACGCCTGGCCGTCGGTGATCTTGGTGATTTCCTGCAGCGTCTGGTCGTCGACGGGCACCGGAATGGTGGCGCCCTCGTACTCGACGGTGCCGTAGGGCGTGCCGAAGGAGATCGTCGAGAT
>NZ_LZIR01000010.1 GCF_001667035.1 Mycobacterium sp. 852002-51057_SCH5723018 | reverse complement strand
CCCCCCCCCCCCGCCGCGCGCGGGGGGCGCCCCGGTGGCGGCGGGATGCCGTTGCTGACCTGGATGGTGATGATCGACCCCGGGATGGTTTGCCCGCTGGGCGCCGTCCCGACTACTTCGCCCAGCTTGGCGCTGCTGTTGACGGAGTTGGTTTGGTCGGCGACCTGGAAGCCCGCCTCCTTGAGCCGCTGGCGCGCCACGTCGACCTCCAGGCCGGTCACGCTCGGCACCCGCGAACCGGGTGAGCCCTCGACGTAGCGGGGGTCGGTCGGCGGCAGGTGCACCTCACCGAAGCTGGTGGCGATCGGTTTCATCGCGGTGAACCACGTGCGGGCCGGCTCGTTACCGCCGTACAAGTCACCCTCGCCGCAGTGGCGCAGGGGAGCGGAGCACAAATCCGTCGGGTTGGGTGAGTCGTCGTAGATGTAGTTGGCCGCCGCGTACCGGTTGGTGAAGCCCACGAAGCCGGACGAGCGGTGGGCCTCGGTGGTGCCCGTCTTGCCCGACATCGGCAGGTCCCAGCCCGCCGAACCGGCCGAACCGGCCGCGGTGCCACTGCCCACGGCGTCCTTGCTCATCGCGTTGGCCAGGGTGTTGGCCAAGCCTTCGGGCACTACTTGGTCGCAGGTCTCGGTGGTCACGGCCACTTCGTTGCCGTTGCGGTCGATCAGCTTGTCGATTGGGTTCGGGGGGCACCAGACGCCCCCGGAGGCCAGCGTGGCCGCGACATTGGACAGCTCCAGCGCGTTCACCTCGATCGGGCCGAGCGTGAACGAACCGATGTTCTGCCGTTTGACGAAGTCGGCCAGGCTCTCGTTGCTGTCGGGGTTGTAGTCGCGCGCGGTGCCCGGGTCGGCGTAGGACCGCAAGCCGAGTTTGATCGCCATGTCCACCGTGCGGGTCACCCCGACCTGCTGGATCAGCTTGGCGAACGCGGTGTTGGGCGAGGTGGCCAGCGCGTCGGTCACATTCATCGAGCCGCGGTAGTTACCGGCGTTGATCACGCACCAGGTGTCCTTGGGGCAGCCCTTGGCGCCACCGCTGCCCATGCCCTTGGCCTGGAACCGGCCCGGCACCTCGAGCGTCGCGTTGGTGCCCATGCCCATGTCCAGCGCCGCTGCCGTGGTGAAGATCTTGAACACCGAGCCGGCACCGTCGCCGACGAGGGAGAACGGCTGCGGTCGCATCGTTTCGCCGGCCTCGGTGTCCAGGCCGTACTTGCGGTTGCTGGCCATTGCCATGACGTGATGAGAGTCCTTGCCCGGTGCGATCACGCTCATCACGCTCGAGATGCCCGGCAGGTTCGGGCTGGCGAACTTGTCGATGGCGGCCTTGACGGGGATTTGCACGTCGGGGTCCAGCGTGGTGCGGATCAGGTAGCCGCCCTTGGCCAATTGGTCCTTGCTGATGCCGGCGCGGGACAGGTACGCCTGCACGTAGTCGCAGAAGAAGGCGCGGTCGCCCGCCGCGATGCAGCCCCGGGGCAGCTCATTGGGCTGCGGCAAGATGCCCAGCGGCGTGGCCTTGGCGGCGCGCAGGGCGTCGGCCTCTTGGGGCAGGTTCTCGATCATGGTGTCGAGCACCAGGTTGCGCCGGGCCAACGCGCCGTCGGGGTTGACGTACGGATTGAGCGTGCTGGTCGACTGCACCATGCCGGCCAGCAGCGCCGCCTGCTGCCAGTTCAGGTCGGCCGCGTTGATGCCGAAGTAGGTCTGCGCCGCGTCCTGGACCCCGAACGAGCCGTTGCCGAACGACACAAGGTTGAGGTAGCGGGTCAGGATCTCGGGCTTGGTGAAGGTCTTGTCCAGCGTGAGCGCCATCCGGATCTCGCGCAGCTTGCGCGCCGGCGTGGTCTCCACGGCCGCGCGCTTCTCGGCGTCGGTCTGGGCGGTCACCAGCAGTTGGTAGTTCTTCACGTACTGCTGTTCGATGGTCGATCCGCCGCGGGTCTCGACGTCACCGGACGCGTAACCGGCCAGCCCGGTCAGGGTTCCCTTCCAGTCCACGCCGTTGTGGTCGGCGAACCGCTTGTCCTCGATCGAGACGATCGCCAGCTTCATGGTGTTGGCGATCTTGTCGGTGGGCACCTCGAAGCGACGCTGCGAATACAACCAGGCGATGACGTTGCCCTTCTTGTCGACCATCGTCGACACCGCCGGAACCTCACCCTGTAGCAGCTGGGCCGAACCGTTGGCGACGACTTCCGACGCCCGGTTGGACATCAGCCCGAGCCCTCCAGCCAGTGGAAACATCAGCGCGGTGGCGACGACGCTCGCCAACAAACAGCACCCGGCGAGCTTGAGCAGCGTGAGGGCGGCCGGAGGGCGGTCTGACATGCGTACTAGGGTAGCGGCCCCCGTCACCTCCCCATCCAAACAGTTGACCAAAGTCCCTCCCATACCGCGACCAGCGAACATAGACTCGGCGTTGGCAGAAAATTTGCGCCGCCGTCACTCGTCAGTTACCGGGTCGAGATGCGGGTGGTCACACTCAGACCTATGATTTGGGACGAGACTGCACGCGCGTCCCAAAAAACCGTTATCAGACTGTTGCGCAATTGGCATCTGACCACCTAACTTAGACACACGGTGCGATTCAGATAACAGCGATGTGCACAGTGTGGCGTAGATCGCAGCACAGGAGGGCGGTCGCAACAAGCGATCGGGAGGAAGGGAACAGCTCGTGTCAGGACCACGGCCGGCCGCGCGCAGAACCAACATCGCGGCTGCTAAAGGGGTATTGCACAGTGTCGACGCCGAAGATCGGGTTGCCTGGGTATCGAGGGCGCTCTGCCGGACCACTGACCCCGATGAACTGTTTGTTCGGGGGGCCGCGCAACGGAAGGCCGCGGTGATCTGCCGCCACTGCCCAGTGATGCAGGAGTGCGGCGCAGATGCGTTGGACAACAAGGTGGAGTTCGGGGTGTGGGGTGGCATGACCGAACGCCAGCGCAGGGCTCTGCTTAAGCAGAACCCTGACGTCCTTTCGTGGTCGGACTTCTTCGAGAAGCGCCGTAACCGCAGCATCGGCTGACCTGGGCGCATCACAGGCGCGTCTCCTTCGGAAGCAAGAACTTTCCGGGCATTCTGAAAATAACGGTTTTCATAATTACGTAATTGTTACAGTGCCCTCCTGCGTTCCTTATTAGAACCCGTCTAGTAGTGGCTGGCTCGTGTCGAATACGAGCTTGCTTGTGCCTAATACGAATTCGGCAGCAACGACATCGCTACGTCGCGACCGGCCCGGCCCGCGTCAATAGCACCTCGCGGCAAAGACTGGCGTGTGTCTAAATCGGGGCGCTGCCGGGTGTGCAGTGCCCAGCCGGTCGTCTCCTCAGCGGCCCGCTACGCGGGCCGCATCGTCGCCGACCGAAGTGATCTGATCGGCGAGCGCCCGCAACGCGTCGAGGTCCGACACGTCGAACGGCAGCGACGGCACGCCGATCACCGGCACGTGCGGGTGGGCCCCGGTGAATCGGGAGAGCAACCTGATTTCCCGCTTGGCGGTCTGCCCGCGGTCGGCGTGAATCTTCAGCACGGCCGCGGCCAGCGACGCGGCCTCGGAATCCGTCTCGGCGTCCAGCGTCTCGCTGCCGTCGATCGCGCGCTCGACCGGCAGCGAACACAACGTCGGGTGGGTGCGGTTCAGCAGGAGGCCCGCGAGCGGCATCCCTTCCTGTGACAGCCGGTCGACAAAGAAGGCCGCCTCACGCAGCGCGTCGGGTTCGGCGGCCGACACCACGACAAACTGTGTGCCGCGCCGTTTCAGCAACGCGTAGGTGCGATCGGCTTTTTCGCGGAACCCGCCGAAGGTGGCGTCTAGCGACTGCACGAAAGCCGCCGCGTCGCCGAGCATTTGGGAGCCCAGCACGGTCGAGATCGCCTTCATCGCCAAACCCATTGCGCCGGTGACCAACCGACCGATGCCGCGGCCGGGAGCGAGTAGCAACCGCCACAATCGGCTATCCATGAAGCTGCCCAGTCGTTTTGGCGCGTCCAAGAAGTCCAGGGCGTTCCGCGACGGGGGAGTGTCCACTACCACCAGGTCCCAGCGGTCCTCGCCGAGCAGCTGACCGAGCTTCTCCATCGCCATGTACTCTTGCGTGCCGGCCAGGGACGTGGCGACCGTCTGATAGAACTGGTTGTCCAGAATCGATTGCGCCCGACCGGGTCCGGAATACTGGAGCACCATCTCATCGAACGTGCGCCGCATGTCGAGCATCATCGCGTGCAGCTCTCCGGAGACCTCGGGCGCCAGCGGCACCCGCTGCGGGGTGTTGCCAAGGTCGTTGACCCCCAGCGCTTGCGCCAGCCGCCTCGCCGGATCAATCGTCAAAACGCATACTGTACGGCCATATTCGGCCGCGCGCATCGCTATCGCGGCCGCGGTGGTCGTCTTGCCCACGCCACCGGCGCCGCAGCACACCACCACCCGGTTCGACCTGTCCGCCAGGATGGCGGCCATATCAAGCATTTTCGGGGTAACGCTCATCGAACCCCCTGCTGCGCAAGTGATTCCGACAGCTCATACAGGCTACCGAGGTCAACACCGTCGGAGATCGCCGGCAGTTCCAGCCGCGGCACCTTCAATGCGTCGAGCTGCTGCGCGGTTTCGGCCCGCGCGGCGATCCGCGTCGCGTGCTGAATCGTTTCGGTCAGCAGACCGGCGAAGTCGGCGTCGTCCAACCTGATTCCGGCCAACTCCAACCCGGCCCGCACCGAGTCGGCGTCCACATCGCCCTCGGCGGCCTTGGCCAGATCCCGCGGCTCCAGGTAGGACGGGATGTTGCGGTTGACGATCACACTGCCGATCGGCAGCTGCATCTCCTCAAGCTCCTCGATGGCTTCCAGCGTCTCCTGCACCGGCAGCGCTTCGAGCAGCGTGACCAAATGGATGGCGGTCTGGTCGGAGTGCAGTAGCCTCACCACGCCCTCGCTCTGCGAGTGCACCGGCCCGCCCTTGGCCAGATCCGAAACCGCTTTGGTGACATCGAGGAACCGCGCGATGCGGCCCGTCGGCGGCGAGTCGACGACCACCGCGTCGTAAACCGGGTTCTTGGTTCCCTTGTTCACGCGAACCACCGACTCCTTGATCTTGCCGGTCAGCAGCACGTCGCGCAGGCCGGGCGCGATCGTCGTCGCGAACTCGATGGCCCCGATGCGGCGCATCGCCCGGCCCGCGATCCCGAGGTTGTAAAACATGTCGAGGTATTCCAGGAACGCAGCCTCGATGTCGATCGCCAGCGCGTTCACCTGGCCGCCCCGCTCGGCTGTCGCGATCTTGAGCTCCTGGTAGGGCAGCGGCGGCACGTCGAAAAGTTGCGCAATCCCTTGGCGGCCCTCGACTTCGACCAAAAGGACTTTGCGGCCCCCCGAAGCCAGCGTCAGCGCCAGCGCGGCCGCCACCGTCGACTTGCCGGTACCACCCTTGCCCGTCACGAAATGCAAGCGGGCCTTCGACAAGCGCGCGGGCCAGCCGACGGAGCTACCGCCGCTAGAAGTGGATGCCACCTTCGCATGCTAGCCCGAGCGCCCCAGGTCACCCTTAGATCGGGTGGTGGCCACCGGCCCGGACCATTCACCGCCGACCGATAAGCTCGCGTCATGACCCAACCGACCGCATGGGAATACGCCACGGTTCCGCTGCTGACGCACGCGACCAAACAGATCCTCGACCAGTGGGGTGCCGACGGCTGGGAGCTGGTGGCCGTGCTGCCCGGCCCCACCGGTGAGCAGCACGTCGCGTATTTGAAGCGCCCCAAGTAGATGAGTGCTTCCGCCCGGCTCGGCCAACTCGGCGTCGCGCTTCCGGAGGTGGTCGCGCCGCTGGCCTCCTACGTACCGGCGGTGCGCACCGGCAACCTGGTCTATACCTCGGGTCAATTGCCGATGCAGGACGGAAAGCTGGCGCAGACGGGCAAGCTCGGCGCCGACATCAGTCCCGAAGAGGGCAAGGTGCTCGCCCGGATCTGCGCGCTCAATGCGCTGGCGGCGGTGAATTCGGTGGTCGGTATCGACGCGGTGACCCGGGTGGTCAAGGTGGTCGGGTTCGTCGCGTCGGCCCCGGGGTTCAACGGCCAGCCGACCGTCGTCAACGGTGCCTCGGAGTTGCTGGGCGAGGTGTTCGGCGACCAAGGCGCGCATGCCCGTTCGGCGGTCGGCGTGGCCGAGCTACCGCTGGACGCGCCGGTGGAAGTCGAGCTGATCGTGGAGGTCGGCTGACGGCCGTGACCGAGACCGCTGAGTCGTTGAGCCATCCCGCATACGGCAAGTTGCGGGCGGTCACCGAGTCTGCGTCGGTGCTGCTGGCCGACAACCCCGGCCTGCTGACGCTCGAGGGCACCAACACCTGGGTGCTGCGCGGCCCGGGCAGCGACGAGTTGGTCATCGTCGATCCCGGCCCGGAGGACGACGAGCACATCACCCGGGTCGCCACCCTCGGCAAGATCGCGCTGGTGCTGATCAGCCACCGGCACGGCGACCACACCGACGGCATCGACAAGCTGGTCGAGCTGACCGGGGCGACGGTTCGGTCGGCGGGCAGCGGGTTTTTGCGCGGCCTCGGTGGTGAGCTGGTCGACGGCGAGGTGATCGACGCCGCCGGGCTGAAGATCAAAGTCATCGCGACGCCGGGCCACACCGCCGATTCGTTGTCGTTCGTCCTCGACGACGCCGTGCTCACCGCGGACACCGTGCTCGGTCGCGGCACCACCGTCATCGACAAGGAAGACGGCAGCCTGGCCGACTACCTGGAATCGCTGAGGCGGCTGCGCGGCTTGGGCCGGCGCAGGGTGCTGCCGGGGCACGGGCCCGAGTTGGCGGACCTGGAAGCCGTCGCCACCGGATACCTGACGCACCGGCGCGAACGGCTGGAGCAGGTGCGCGCCGCGTTGCGGGATATCGGCGACGAGGCCACCGTCCGCGAGATCGTCGAATACGTCTATGTCGACGTCGACGACAAGCTCTGGGACGCAGCCGAATGGTCCGTGCAGGCCCAGCTGAACTATCTACGCAGCTGAACTGACGCCGAGCGGCTCGCGAGCGTGCGCAGTTGTACGCGGTTTGCGGCGTGTCGCCGTGCAGACACTCAGTGTCATGGTGGCGGTGCCGCATTGGCGGTGGTTGGGTCTGGATCACCCGATGTTTGGCTCTTGCAG
>NZ_LZIR01000009.1 GCF_001667035.1 Mycobacterium sp. 852002-51057_SCH5723018 | reverse complement strand
TTCGGCACCAAGGGCGGCGAGATCGAGATGAACGGGCAGCGGGTCGCCGTCCCCGTCTCGACGGACCAGATGAAGACGATCGCGCGGCTGTCGGGCGGGCAGTCCTACACCGCCACGAACCTCAGCGAGCTCAACAAGAGCTACAACGCCATAGAGAACGACATCGGGTATCGCACGGTGCCCGGTCCCGGCAGCGCCGGCTGGCTGCGCCTGGGCGTCGTCGCCGCCCTGATCGCCGCGGCGCTGGCCCTGCTGATCAACCGGCGCCTGCCGACCTGAACGCTCAGGCGGGCAGCCTGCGGTTCAGGAACTCACCGGCCAGGACGGCGCCGGCCAGCAGCACCGCGCCCAGCAGCATCCAGGCGAGGCTGGCGTCGCCCTTCACGGTCTCGTAGCCGATCTGGCGCTGCAGCGTGGAATAGACGCCCTCGAGCGACTCCAGGCTGTCAGCGTGAAACGCCTGGCCGTCGGTGATCTTGGTGATTTCCTGCAGCGTCTGGTCGTCGACGGGCACCGGAATGGTGGCGCCCTCGTACTCGACGGTGCCGTAGGGCGTGCCGAAGGAGATCGTCGAGATGGGCACCTCCTGATCCTTGGCCAGCCGGGCGGCGGTGTAGGCGCCGTCGTGCGGATCGCTGGGATTGGTCGGCTTGTTCTCGCCGCCGTCGGACTCCAGCACGATCCGCGCGGGCGGCGGCCCTTCCCCGCCTCCCATCACCGAGCCGACGGTCGCGATCGCCTGCAGGGCGGTGAAGATGCCCTC
>NZ_LZIR01000008.1 GCF_001667035.1 Mycobacterium sp. 852002-51057_SCH5723018 | reverse complement strand
CGGTTGGCTCTTTTCTCCGGGTGTCCGCCCCGGGGGGCCGGGGGGGGGGGGGGGGGGGGGGGGGGGGGGGGGGCGCGGGGGGGGGGGGGGCCCCCGCGGCCGCGGGGCGTTCGCCGCGTTCGACGGCGGGCCGCCGCGTCCGCTCTCGGTTTCCTCTGTGGCACAGCTTGATTCGGCCAGCCTCTCGTTCTCCAGCCTGTCGGGCTGGGCGCAGCGCGGCCTGCGCGATCGCTTCATCGAGCTGACCGATGCGGTGTGGCGGGTGCGCGCCTACGGTGACTTCTTTTCCTATTGCCTGGTTGCCGAGGGGGCGGTCGACATTGCCGCCGAACCGGAGGTGTCGGTGTGGGACCTGGCGGCGCTCGACATCGTGGTGCGCGAGGCGGGCGGGAAATTCACCGGCTTGGACGGTACGGCTGGACCCCACCGCGGCAGCGCCGTGGCGACAAACGGCCTGCTGCACGAACGGGTGCTGGCCAGCCTGCGCGCGAAGTCGCTGTGAATTAGTTAACAAATGCGGCCCCACCTATCTTACTCCGGAGTAAGATAGGCTCCATCCGCATCGCCCCAACAACAGAGGGTGCTGAAATGACCGACGCTCGTACCGGTTCAAAACAGGCTTCTTCAAAAGAGACTTCAAAGCCCAGCTCACGCTCCAAGCGGCGCGGCCGCAAGACCGGCGTCGGCCTGCAGCCGCACAAGCGGACCGGGATCGACGTCACCCTGGCGCTGCTCACCCCGCTCGTCGGCCAGGAATTTTTGGACAAATACCACCTGCGCGACCCGCTCAATCGGGGCCTGCGCTACGGCACAAAGACGATCTTCTCCACCGCCGGCGCCGCGTCACGGCAGTTCAAGCGCGTCCAAAGCCTGCGGGCCGGGCCGACCCGGCTCAAGTCCAGCGGCAAGGACTTCTTCGACCTGACGCCCGACGACGAGCAGACGATGATCGTCGAGACCCTCGACGAGTTCGCCGCCGAGGTGCTGCGTCCCGCGGCCCACGACGCCGACGAGGCCGCGACCTACCCGCCCGGCCTGATCGCCAAGGCCGCCGATTTGGGCATCACCGCGATCAACATCCCCGAGGACTTCGAGGGCATCGCCGCACACCGCTCCAGCGTGACCAACGTGCTGGCGGCCGAGGCCCTCGCCTACGGGGACATGGGCCTGGCTTTGCCGATCCTGGCCCCCGGCGGCGTGGCGGCCGCGCTGACCCACTGGGGCAGCGGCGATCAGCAGGCCACCTACCTGCGCGAGTTCGCCGGCGACAACGTCCCGCAGGCGTGCGTGGCCATCGCCGAACCGCAGCCGCTGTTCGACCCCACCCGGCTCAAGACGACCGCGGTGCGCACCCCGAGCGGCTACCGCCTCGACGGTGTGAAGTCGTTGGTCCCCGCCGCCGCCGACGCCGAGCTGTTCATCGTCGGCGCGCAACTGAACGGCAAGCCGGCGCTGTTCATCGTCGAGTCGTCCACCAAAGGCCTTACGGTCAAGGCGGATCCGAGCATGGGGGTTCGCGCGGCCGCCCTGGGTCAGGTGGAGCTGTCCGGCGTGTCGGTGCCGCTGAGCGCCCGGCTCGGCGAGGACGAAGCCACCGACGACGATTACTCCGAGGCGATCGCGCTGTCCCGGCTGGGCTGGGCGGCCCTGGCGGTCGGCACCTCGCACGCGGTGCTCGACTATGTCGTCCCCTACGTGAAGGAACGCCGTGCGTTCGGCGAGCCGATCGCGCACCGTCAGGCCGTGGCGTTCATGTGCGCCAACATCGCCATCGAATTGGACGGCCTGCGGCTGATCACCTGGCGCGGCGCCGCCCGCGCCGAACAGGGCCTCCCGTTCACCCGGGAAGCCGCGCTGGCCAAGCGGCTGGGCGCCGACAAGGGGATGCAGATCGGCCTGGACGGCGTGCAGCTGCTCGGCGGCCACGGCTACACCAAGGAATACCCGGTCGAGCGCTGGTACCGCGACCTGCGGGCCATCGGAGTGGCCGAGGGTGTCGTAGTGATCTAGCAGTCATCCAACTCGAACTTCACTAGCGAAAGACCAATCATGGCAATCAATCTGGAACTGCCCCGCAAGCTGCAAGCGGTGATCGTCAAGACGCATCAGGGCGCCGCCGAGATGATGCGGCCGATCGCGCGCAAGTACGACCTCAAGGAGCACGCCTACCCCGTCGAGCTCGACACCCTGATCAATCTGTTCGAGGGAGCTTCCGAATCGGTCGCGTTCGCCGGGGCGGACTCGCTTCGCGACGAGGACGACGACAGAGGCAAAAACCACAACGGCGCCAACATGGCCGCGCTGCTGCAGACAATGGAAGCCAGCTGGGGCGACCTCGCGATGATGCTGTCGGTCCCCTATCAGGGGCTGGGAAATGCGGCAATCTCCGCGGTCGCCACCGACGAACAGCTGGAACGCTTGGGCAAGGTGTGGGCGGCGATGGCCATCACCGAGCCTGGCTTCGGATCCGATTCCGCGGCGGTGTCAACCACCGCCAAGTTGGACGGCGACGAATACGTCATCAACGGCGAGAAGATCTTTGTCACCGCGGGCTCGCGCGCCACGCACATCGTGGTGTGGGCGACGCTGGACAAGTCACAGGGCCGCGCGGCGATCAAGTCGTTCATCGTGCCGCGCGACCACCCCGGCGTCACCGTCGAACGGCTCGAGCACAAGCTCGGCATCAAGGGTTCCGACACCGCGGTGATCCGGTTCGACAACGCGCGGATACCGAAGGACAACCTGCTGGGCAACCCGGAGATCCAGGCGGGCAAGGGCTTTTCCGGCGTGATGGAAACCTTCGACAACACGCGGCCGATCGTCGCCGCCATGGCCGTCGGCGTCGGCCGCGCCGCGCTGGAGGAAATCCGCAAGATCCTTACCGAGGCCGGGGTCGAAATCTCCTACGACAAACCGTCGCACGCCCAAAGCGCGGCCGCGGCCGAGTTCCTGCGGATGGAGGCCGACTGGGAGGCCGCCTATCTGCTGTCGCTGCGTGCGGCGTGGCAGGCCGACAACAAGATCCCCAACTCCAAAGAGGCGTCGATGAGCAAGGCGAAGGCCGGCCGGATGGCCAGCGACGTCACCCTCAAGACCGTCGAATTGGCAGGGACGGCAGGCTATTCCGAGCAATCACTGCTGGAGAAGTGGGGTCGCGACTCCAAGATCCTGGACATTTTCGAGGGCACCCAGCAGATCCAGCAGCTGGTGGTTGCCCGCCGGCTACTGGGGCTTTCTTCCTCCGAGCTCAAGTAACGATCGGGCGCTCATCGAGGCTCCAGCCGCCGACCGTCCACCAGGATGGTCGACACCGGATGCGCATGTTCCTCGATCGCGGCGGGCGCACACGGCATCCATCCCGGCGCCGCTGGCCGCCATCGGATTGCTGCTCGTCCTAATTGGCGCCATGAGCACGCACGCCCGCCGACGCGAGTACACGAACGTCGCCCTCAACGTACTGCTGGCACTCGTGGCCGGCGCGACCGCCTGGGAGCGCCTGGGCCCTTACCCGTTCTGACCACTGACACCGCGTTCGGTCAGCCGGCGCAGCTCGCCCCCTCCTCTCGTCACCGGCGATGGCGTCGGCGCGGCACGAGGTAAAAGCCCCGCGGTTTGAGGGTGAGGGATTCGGTGATCTGCAGGCGGTAGTCGTCGGGTGTTGAAAGGTCGTAGCGGTGCAGGAGCAGGCCGAGTGCCAGCACTGCCTCGTGCAGGGCGAACTGGCGGCCGATGCAGGCCCGTTGCCCGGTTCCGAACGGCTTGTAAGCGTGCGCGGGGCGGGCTTTGGCCTGGCCCGGGGCGAACCGGTCGGGGTCGAACCGGTCGGGATCATGCCATACCGACGGGTCGCGGTGCAGCAGCGGCAGCAGCACCATTGCCCAGTCGCCCCGATTCATTCGGTAGCGGCCGCCGAGCACGGTGTCGGTGCGGGCGGCCCGCAGATATGCGGGCGCGGTCGGCCATAGCCGCAGCGCCTCGTCTAGTGCCGCACGTACGTATCGCAGTTTGGGGATATCGGTGAAGGCGGGCTCGGGGTCGCTGGCCTGGCCCCACAGCGCGTCGACCTCCGCTTGCGCTCGGGCCAACGCTTGCGGGTCTCGGATGAGGTAGTACAGCGCGAAGGACAATGCGCCCGAAGTTGTTTCGTGACCGGCGATCATAAATGTGATGACCTGCTGGCGGATGTTGACCTCGTCCAAGCGGCGGCCCGTCTCGGGGTGCGCACTGCGCAGCATCAGGCCAAGCAGATCCGGCTCTTCCTTGTCGTCGCGACGCGCCGCAATGACCTCGTCGACGATCCGCTGCATCGTCGCGAGGTCGCCCCGGTGCTGGCGGGCAGAGCCGACCACTACTCGGCGCACCGGGGCGAGGGCCTGGAATGTCGACAAAGGGGCGTAGCGAAGAGTGCGCATCATGGCGGTGACGAACGGGTGCGGCTGATCGCGCTCAAATGAGCCGAAGCGGTATCCGAACCCGGCGCAACCGATGGTCTCCAATGTCAACCGCGTCATGTCGGCGGTGACGTCGACCTGCCGCCCGCATTCGGCCGCGCCGTCCCAGCGAGCCAGCAGTTCGCGGACCACCTCGAACATGATCGAGTGGTAGCCGCGCATCGCCTCTCGGGTAAACGCGGGCACCAGGATGTCGTGGGCCAACTGCCAATTCGGCTCGTCGTTCTCGGCGGTAAACAGGGCATCACCCACGATGGCGCGCAATGGAAGCAGGTGCAGTCCGACGTGCTTGGAAAAGCGCGTCTCATCGTTGAGCTCGGCGGCCAGCTCAGCTCCGCCTACTGTGACAACCTCGATGTTCAACAGTTTGCGCACCGAGATCGGTCCCAAATCGCGCA
This sequence comes from Mycobacterium sp. 852002-51057_SCH5723018, assembly GCF_001667035.1. GTDB lineage: Bacteria > Actinomycetota > Actinomycetes > Mycobacteriales > Mycobacteriaceae > Mycobacterium. The sequence goes on along the minus strand of NZ_LZIR01000008.1, from coordinate 275,992 downwards.
CCAGCCGCAACGCCGACTGAACGGGAGCGCGGGGGTTGACGCCCAACACATCGCCCAGCACCGGTAAGCGGTGGGGTGGATGGGGAATCGCGGTGGTGTCCACTCACTAAGCCTCCGAGTTAATGAATCACATTCAGTAGTGCCGTGACATCGCCGAATTGAGCCGAAGACCCCGACGACACGGTCAGAGCGTCTTCCAGGAGATGGTGCGCCTATTGGCGCGGTATTTGGTGCCCGGCCGCACGCCGGCGTTTTGCTTGAGCAGATCGGATTCCTCGGCGCCAGCGCGCAATTGCTCAAGCAGGTAGTCGGGGTCGATGTTGACCCCGATCGGGTTCGCCGCAAACTCGGCGGTGCCGAGATACTCGGCCGTGGCTTGGCCGGTCGAGAAGTTCTCGACTTGAAACTCCAGCCGGATCCCATCGGGATCCTCGTAGTACAGACTCGTGGTCGGGCCGTGGTTGATCGACCACACCGGTGCGATTCCGGCGTTCTTCAGCTTCTCGTAGGCCAACAGCTGCTGCTCCAATGACCTGTAGGTATATGCCACGTGATCAAACCCGAAAAACTTGCGGCGCAACCGCGCAAGCGGAAACAGATACCGCAAGAACCGGGGAAGTTTGATCAGGGCGAGGCGGTGACTTTCGTTGTCCCATGTCAAAAATGCGATGCGTGCGTCCTCGTGCACCACGCGCGCGCCGAACACAGCCTGATACCAGGCGATCATTTCGTTGCTGCGGGCGGTCTTGACGACGAAATGGGCCATCAGGTCGGGAATGGGGTGCTGCGCGGAACTACCCATTGTGACGGGGCTGTCGTGGCTGGAGATTTGTGGCGGCGGTGTGTGACGCCGCAACGGGGTGTCGCCGGTCATCGGTTGGTCCTTCATCGTGTCGGTGAGGTGATGGTCGTGTGCTGGGCGCCCAGATCGATTGCGCCGCTGGCATTGCGGATCGAAGCGGTGATGACGTCCCCGGGCTTGAGATAGGGCTTGGAGATGTTCTGCTTGACGAACATCGCCCACAGGGTGTGCTCGGGCAACAGAGCGGTCGCCAACCGACGCACTAGCGCCGGCGGCGAGGTGGCAACGCATCCGTGCGGGGTGCCGGTGAGCACGAGGTCACCGGGACCCAGGTCGCAGAATTCGCTGAGCTCGGTGAGGGTCTCGGCGGGACGGTACAACATGTTGCGGGTGTTGTCGTGCTGGCGTTGGATCCCATTGACGCTCAACGACAATTCGAGATCGTTGAGCAGGTCGTATTCGTCGGACTCAGGTACCGCCAGGAAGGGGCCGACCGGGCAGAACCCGCGATAGCTTTTGCCCTTGAGGAACTGGCCCTGCGGCAGCTGCACGTCGCGCGCCGAAAGATCGTTGGCGATGGTGAGTCCGAACACGAACTCGTGCAAGTTCTCCGGGGTCACCGTGGTCGGCGCCGTGATGGGCGCGCCGATCACCAGGGCAAGTTCGATCTCGTAGTCCAGCAGCCGCACGTGGGCGGGTCGGGTGACCGGTGCTGTCGGGTCGGTGATCGCGGCATCGGTTTTGTCGAAGAAGAGGTTGAATGTGCGCTCGTCGGGGTTCATCCCCGCCTCGATGGCGTGCTGGCGGTAGTTGGCGCCCTGACATATCACCCGGCATGGCGTGGTGATCGGCGACAACAGCTGCACCGCGGCCAGATCGATGCTGGCCGGCCGCCTGGCTGCCGCGCTCCAGTCCTGCCGACCGCCGGTGATCAATTTCGCGGTGGTCGGATACTCGTGCGCCAGCGGGGTCAGCGCTGAGCCGACGACCACCCCCCAGCCGGTGTCATCGCCGGATCGGTAGCGGGCCAGATGGGTCACCATCGGTGTACTGCTCCTTCGCTGGGGACGGTGTAGCGCTCGATCTCGCCGACTGAATCCATCCGCCTCATGATCCGGCGGTGTCGGGCGTCACCAATTAGCGCTGGTGGGGCGCGTCGTCGGGCGAACCACCCGCCTGTTGCGCTGAGGCCGTGTGCAATTCGGGAACTGCTTCGAAAGCCGACCGCATCGTCTTGGTCTTGGCATAGATGCGCCGGTCAACCAGGGCGGGCAGCAGCGGCCGGATGCGGGTACCGATTTTTTGGATCGGCGGCGAGAGGTCAACTTCACGGTGCCGATGGACGATGGCGTCCACGCATCGTGGCGCTACCATGCTGGCCGGCGTCCGCGCGATGTCGTTGCGCCGCCGCACGGACAGGTCGATCTTGTCCTCGGCACCGCTGGGTCCGATGAATGTGCGCCCGGCTCCATCGCCGCTGTACATGTCACCGGGGTTGATGGTCAGCACGTGGACGCCGCGAGGGTAGACCTCAAGCCGCAATGCTTCAAAGAATCCGTTCATGGCGTGTTTGCTTGTGGTGTAACCCAAATAACCGGCCATGGGGAAGTGTCCTGATCCGGAGGTCACATACGCGATCACTCCGCGCGCCGCGATGAGATGGCTTAAAGCCAGATAGGTCGGGTAGGCGGCGCTGAAGAAGTTGGCCTGCATCGCCGCCGTGATCGGCGCGAAGGACTCGAGTTCCTCTAGCCTTCCGTATGTTGCCACGCCGACGTTGAGTACCAAGACGTCGATACCGCCGAATGTGGCCACCGTGGTATCGATCAGGCGGGCACAGTCCTCCTCCCTCGTCAGGTCTGCGGCGACTGCCCGGGCAATGCCTCCCGCGGCGGCGATCTGGGATTCAATCTCATTGAGACGCTGTGCATTACGGGCGGCGAGGACGACGCGCGCCCCCTCGGCCGCCAACTGAAGCGCGATGTGCTGACCCAGCCCTTGGGACGCGCCCGTAACCACCGCTACCTTGCCGCGCAGCCGCTCGACGTCACCGCGACCACCGCGAACCGGTCGGCCAAGCACATTCACCGTCGACAGCTTCTCTCGCCAACCTGTTGCGGTCATACGCCTAAACCCCCCTCGTCCTGGTCTGCCTTTGGTCGACGACGCAATGCTGGGCCCGTTACGCACGCGAATCTGCATCCCGGCGCCGGGTCACCGCAGCGTGTTGATTGCCAATCAAGAGGCTAGCCTGTTTCTTGTCTGGTAATCAAGAGGAGGCGGTATGGCACGGAATCGTGCGGGAGTCGACCGCCAGGTCAAGCTGGCGGAGATACTCGATGCCGCCGACGCCGCATTTTTAGGGCCGGGCGGCTACCGGGACACAACCATCGCGGCGATCGCCGCTCAGGCCGGTATCGCGACCAATTCGGTGCATTGGTACTTCCCCACCAAGGACGATCTGCTCGTTGCGGTGCTACGACGGCGGCTGGAAGAGGCGTTGCCGCGCCTGCTCAGCGAGCCGCGGCCGCTGCCCGAGCTGGTCATCGCCGCGCTGCACGAACTCGACCGCGTCGCATCACTGACTGCCACCGTGCACGACCGGGCCGCACAGTCGGTAGTCGTTTCCGACTTCCATCACGGCCTCCATGAACTGATTGAGCGGATGCTGCAGGAAGGCTTCCAGCGCGAGGGCCTCGCGGGCGATGACGCGCGCACTGCTGCGCGGGCGATCGCCGCAATGGTGGAGGGCCTGCACTTGCACGACAACGAACGAGACCCCGAGCAGCGCGACCGGCTGGTGCTGTGGGCGCTGCACCGATTCCAAGGCACGACGAGCAAAATGGCCGGCGGCTCCGCCACGTGATCAGACGAACTCGCAAGGCAGCGGCCGGCGCAAAGCTCAAGTAGCGATCGGACGCGGCGGGTCCGCATCCGCATCGTCGTCTTCACCGAGCAGGTCGAGCTGCCACCACTCGACGTCGTGCCAGGCGCCGAGCTTCCACCCGACGCGTGGATACCGGCCGACCGGCCGAAAGCCGAACAACCGGTGCAGCCCATTGCTGGCATCGTTGGGCTGGGCGATGCCGGCGAACGCTCGCCGGAAACCGCGTTCGGCGAGCCGCCGCAACAGCTCGGTGTAGAGCAGGCGGCCCCCGCCGCTGCCGTGACGCTCGCGTGCAAGGTAGATGCTCGTCTCGACCGACCAGTGGTATGCGGCGCGCGAATTGAACTGGTGCGCATAGGCGTAACCGGTGACGGCCCCGTCGACCTCGAGCACCAGCCATTCGTGGGCACCGGCGATCCGTCGCGCCATTTCCTCGACCGTCGGCACATCGGTCTCGAACGAGATCGCGGTGTCCAGCACGTACGGGCGGTAGATGTCGAGGCACGCCGCGGCGTCGGCGGCGGTCGCGGCCCGGACCCGTGGCGGCATCAAGCACTGACGGCGTTCAGCCGCTCGCGGGTCTCGTCGTCGAGCTCGACGGACGCGGCGTCGAGGTTCTCCTCCAGGTGCCGCACCGACGAGGTGCCCGGGATCAGCAGCACGTTGGGTGCCACGCTTAGCGTCCACGCCAGGGCGACCTGCGCCGGCGTGCGCCCGAGCCGCTGCGCGATCTCCTGCACCAGCGGGTTGGTGAGCACCGGGTTCGGCTTGATGAAGGCGGCACCCAGCGGGAAGAACGGCACGAAGGCGATGCCGCGCGCCGTGCACTCGTGCAGCACCGGCGCCGACGAGCGGTCGACGAGATTGAAAGCGTTTTGCACACAGGCGATCTCGGCGCGTTCCAGGGCGTGGCGCAGGTGCGCGACCTTGATCTCGCTGAGCCCGATGCCACCGATCAGACCTTCGTCGCGGGCTTGCATCACGACGGATAGCTGCTCGTCGAACAGTCGGTCCGGCCCCTCGCTTTCGAACAAGCGCAGATTGACTGCCGCCAGCCGGTCGACACCGAGGGCGAGCAGGTTGGCCTCGATGTCGCGGCGCAAATCGGAGGGCGCGGCGACCGGCAGCCAGGCCCCGGTGTCGTCGCGGCGCCCACCGACCTTGCTCACCAGCGCCAGGTTCTCCGGGTATGGGTGCAGCGCCTCGCGGATCAGTTCGTTGGCGACGTCGGGGCCGTAGAACTGGGCGGTGTCGATGTGGTCGACCCCGAGTTCGACCGCGCGCCGCAGCACGGCCAGCGCCTCGTCGCGGTCGCGCGGCGGGCCGAAGGCGTTCGGACCGGGCAATTGCATGGCACCGAATCCGATGCGCGAGACCGAAAAGCCACCGAGTGGAAAGCGTTCCATGCGATGAGGTTAGCGTCGTCGGTATGGACACGTTTCAAGCGCTTGTCGCGCGCCAGGATGGGGACCGGATCACCGCGTCGGTCGAGACGCTGAGCGCCTCGGACCTCCCGCCCGGGGAGGTGACGATCCGCGTGCTGTATTCGAGCGTCAACTTCAAGGATGCGCTGGCATTGACACCGGGTGGCGGCGTGGTGCGCAACTATCCGGTGGTCCCGGGCATCGACCTGACCGGTGAGGTCGTCGCGTCGGAATCACCCGATTTCGCCGTCGGCGACAAGGTGCTTGCGCACGGATATGCGATCGGCACCGGCCACCACGGCGGCTACGCCGAATACGCCCGGCTGCCTGCGGACCAGGTGGTGGCGCTCGGCGCATTGAGCCCGCACGACGGCGCCGCGATCGGAACCGCCGGCTTCACCGCCGCGATGAGCGTGCAGGCGCTGATCAACTGGGGCGTCCAGCCCGGGGCCGGGTCGGTCGTGGTCACCGGCGCCTCCGGCGGCGTCGGCTCCGTCAGCGTGGATCTGCTGGCCGGCGCCGGCTACCGGGTGGTCGCCTCGAGCGGCAAGGAGAAGGCGACCGATCTGCTGAAAGAACTTGGCGCCGCGGAGGTTATCGGGCGGTTGCCCGAGGATCCCGAGGCCAAACCGCGGCCGCTGAACAAGGCGCGCTGGGCGGCGGGGGTGGATTGCGTGGGCGGCGCGACGCTGGCCGACGTGCTCAGCGCCGTCGACTACGGCGGGGCGGTGGCCGCCAGCGGACTGACCGGCGGTCCCGCGTTGCACACCACGGTGATGCCGTTCATCCTGCGCGCCGTGGCGCTTTTGGGGATGGACTCGGTGCAGCTGCCGATCGGCCCGCGCCGGAAACTGTGGGCGCTGTTGGGTGATTCGCTGCGGCCGCGCCATCTCGAGTCGGTGATCAGCGACGTCGACGTCAAAGACGTGGTCGGAGTGCTCGACCAGCTCCGCGCCGGCGCATTCTCCGGCCGGGCGGTGGTCCGGGTGGCCGGCGGATTCTGAGCAGTACGCTGTTCGGGCGGCTGGGACGGCCCAGGACGACGGAGGTGGCATGCGCGCGGTACAGGTGACTCGGCTCGATGGACCGGACGGGATCGAGGTGGCCGACGTCGCCGAACCCAGCGGTGACGGCGTGGTCGTCGACGTGCACGCGGCCGGCGCGGCCTTCCCCGACGCCCTGCTCACCCGGGGCCTGTATCAGTACCGCCCGCAGCCGCCGTTCGTGCTGGGCGCGGAGATCGCCGGGGTGGTGCGGTCGGCCCCCGCCGACGCGCATGTGGCGGCCGGCGACCGGGTCGTCGGCCTGACGATGCTCACCGGCGGCATGGCCGAGGTTGCGGTGCTGGCGCCCGACCGGGTGTTCAAGCTGCCGGATAACGTGAGCTTCGAGGCCGGCGCCGGCCTGTTGTTCAACGACCTGACGGTGTACTTCGCGCTCACCGTGCGGGGCCGCCTGCAGCAGGGCGAGACCGTGCTGGTGCACGGGGCGGCCGGCGGGATCGGGACGTCGACGCTGCGGCTGGCCCCGGTGCTCGGGGCAACGCGCACCATCGCGGTGGTCAGCACGGAGGACAAGGCCCGGCTCGCCACGGCCGCCGGCGCCACCGACGTCGTGTTGGCCGAGGGGTTCAAGGACGCGGTCAAGGAACTGACCGACGGCCGCGGGGCCGATATCGTCGTCGACCCGGTCGGCGGTGACCGGTTCACCGATTCGCTGCGCTCGCTGGCGCCCGGTGGCCGGCTGCTGGTGATCGGCTTCACCGGCGGTGAGATCCCGACGGTTAAGGTAAACCGATTGCTGCTCAACAACGTTGACGTGGTCGGTGTCGGCTGGGGCGCCTGGACGCTTTCGCACCCCGACGCGCTGGCCGAGCAGTGGGCGGGGCTCGAAAGGCTGCTCACCTCGGGCCAGCTTCGCCCGCCCGACCCCGCGGTCTACCCGCTGACCGAGGCCGCCGCCGCGGTTGCGTCGCTCGAGAATCGCACCGCCAAAGGGAAAGTTGTGCTGCGCGTGCGTGATTGACGCGCCGGCGCTTGATCTCATCTGCAACACCAGCCTCTGCGCAGAACCGCCCGAGGTCGCGGCAGGCCCTTGTGCGCGAGCAAAACAAAAAGTAATATCACTTTCAGTTTCTGCCAACGCCGCAGTCGGGAGCGCCCATGGAGTCCTTTGTCCACCTGCGCAAGGGCAGGACGCCGCGCCGCCTGCACGCCGACCTCGACGGCCTCAAGGACGACGAGCTGGGGCGGGGCGGGTTTACCGGCCGCACCGCCAACATGTACCGCCGCCACGACCCCACCGCCTATCGGGCGGTCGGCCCGCTGCGCCCGGTCGACGTGCTCGCGGGTGAGCTGAAGCCGAGCGACGCCACCGATGCCAACGGCAGCCCCCTGCTGATGTTCAGCAACGACGACTGCCGAATCCTGCTGAGCCGCCGGCGTGAGCCGATGCCGTTCTACGTCCGTCACGTCGACGGGGACCTGCTGTGCTTCGTGCACCGGGGAACCGGGCTGCTGGAGACCGAGTTCGGGCCCCTGCGCTACCGAGAGGGCGACTGGGTCTACCTGCCGAAGGCGTGTACCTGGCGCCAGATGCCGGATCGCGAAACCACGTTACTGATGATCGAGGCGAGCGACGAGTTCCGGGTGCCACCGCCCGGAGCGCTGGGCCGACACTTCCCGTTCGACCCGTCGCAGGCCACCATCCCCGAGCCGGCTTCGATCGCAGATGACGACCGCGACGAGTACGAGGTCCGGCTGGTCCACACGGGTGGCCTCACATCGCTTTTCTACCAACACAATCCGCTCGACGTCGAGGGGTGGCGCGGCGACAACTTCGCGTTCACCTTCAACGTCGCCGACTACAACGTCATCACCTCCGACAGCGTGCACCTGCCGCCGACGGTCCACCTGTTCATGCAGGCGACCGGCGTGTACGTGATGAACTTCCTGCCCAAGCCCGCCGAGGGCGTCCCGGGCACCGAGCGCACGCCCTGGTATCACCGCAACGTCGACTATGACGAGATCGCCTTCTTCCACGGCGGGTCGCTGTACGGCATCCCGATGCCGCCGGGCCTGATCACCCATGCGCCGCAAGGGGTGCACCACGGCGCACCGGAAAAGGCGCGGGAGCGGGCCCGACGCAAGTTCGATGAGCACTCGCGGGTGGACTGGCAGGTCATCGCCGTCGACACGCGGCGCCGCCTGACGCCGTCGGCCGAGGTGCTCGCCCACGACCTGGGGCAGCACTCGTGAAGCACGAGTACGACCGCATCCCCTATCTCGTTGCCTTCCAGAACAACTCGGGAATCCGGGACGTCTACGGAGGGCTGGCCGAGATCACCGTGCTGGAAAGCTACCTGCTCAAGCCGAACGCCAAGCCGTCCGACACCGTGTTGGTGTTCATGCACCCTATCGGCGGCGGCGCGTACCTGCCGATGATCAACGCACTCGCCAGGGCAGGCCACCATGTCATCTACTGCAACAGCCGCTTCCGGGGCACCGACTCGGCGCTGCTGATGGAAAAGGTGGTCGAAGACCTCGGCGAGTGCATCAAGGACGCCAAGAAGCGGCTGGGCTACCCGAAGGTGGTGCTGGCCGGGTGGAGCGGCGGCGGGTCGCTGTCGATGTTCTACCAGCAGCAGGCCCAGCACCCGACCGTCACGTCGAGCCCATCGGGCGACGGCCCGGACCTCACCAAGCTCGACCTGCCCGCCGCCGACGGGATCATGCTGCTTGCCGCGCACATCAGCCGGCACGGCACCCTGACCGAGTGGTTGGACGCATCCATTCTCGACGAATCCGACCCGACCAAGCGCGATCCCGAGCTGGACCTCTACAACCCCGACAACCCCAATCAACCGCCCTACAGCCAGGAGTTTCTGGCCCGCTACCGGCAGGCCCAGATCGAGCGCAACCGCCGCATCACCGCACGGGTCAGGGCCAAACTGGCCGAACTGAAGGCCGCCGGCCGCCCCGATGACGAGTTCGGGTTCGTCGTACATGGCACCATGGCCGACCCGCGCTGGCTGGATCCGAGCGTCGATCCCAACGAACGCACCCCGGGAACCTGCTACCTGGGCGATCCTCGAGTGGTGAACATGAGTCCGGTCGGGCTGGCCCGCTTCTGCACGCTGCGTGGCTGGCTGTCGCAATGGAGTTACGACGACGCCCGCGGCGATGGGGTTGCCTGCGGGCGCGACCTCGCGGTGCCGGCGCTGGTAATCGGTAACCTGGCCGACGACGCCTGCACGCCAAGCCACATCCGGCGCCTCTTTGAGGCGATCGGGCACCCGGACAAGGAGATGCACGAAATCCCCGGCGCCACACACTATTACGCGGGACCCCAGCAGCGGGATAAGCTGCGGCACGCCGTCGACATCATCACCGACTGGCTGATCCGCCACGACTTCGTGAGCGACGAATGACACCCCCAGGTCCGCTGGACGGGATCCGGGTGCTCGAGCTCGGCACCCTGATCGCCGGGCCGTTCGCCGGCCGGCTGCTCGGCGACATGGGCGCCGACGTCATCAAGGTCGAACCCCCGGGCACCCCGGACCCGTTGCGGACCTGGGGCCAGGCCGAACTCGACGGGCACCGCGTCTTCTGGACGGTGCACGCGCGCAACAAACGGGCCATCACGCTCGACCTGCGGAAGCCACGCGGCCGGGAGCTGTTTCTCGATCTCGTCGACAAATCCGACATCGTGGTCGAGAACTTCCGGCCCGGCACGCTGGAGAAATGGGGGCTGGGCTACGACGTGCTCCGCGACCGAAACCCGGGCATCATCCTGGCCCGGGTATCCGGCTACGGCCAGACCGGACCCGACGCCCACAAGGCCGGGTACGCGTCGGTGGCCGAGGCCGCCAGCGGGCTGCGACACCTCAACGGCTTCCCCGGCGGGCCGCCGCCCCGGCTGGCGCTCTCGCTCGGCGACAGCCTGGCCGGCATGTTCGGCGCTCAGGGCGCGCTGGCCGCCCTGTACCGCCGCAGCGTCACCGGGCAAGGTCAGGTGGTCGACGTCGCGCTGACCGAATCATGTTTGGCCGTCCAGGAATCAACGATCCCCGACTACGACGTCGGCGGCGTGGTGCGCGGGCCGTCGGGCACCCGGCTGGAGGGCATTGCGCCGTCCAACATCTACCGCAGCGCCGACGGGTCCTGGGTGGTGATCGCCGCCAACCAGGACACCGTGTTCGCTCGGCTGTGCACCGCGATGGGGCGCGGCGAATTGGCCACCGACGACCGGTTCGCCACGCACGGCGCGCGCGGCCGCAACCAAGACGAACTCGACAAGATCATCGGCGCGTGGGCCGCCGAGCGCCAACCGGGCGAAATCATCGAAACGCTGAGCGCCGCCGGTGCAATCGCGGGACCGATCAACACCGTCGCCGAAGTGGTCAACGACCCACAGCTGCGGGCGCGCGGCATGCTGGTCGACCACTACGACGAACGCGTCGGGCGCAACGTGCTGGGCCCGGGCATCGTGCCTGTGCTGTCCGAGTCGCCGGGCGGTGTCCGCAACGCCGGTCCCGCACAGCCGGGACAACACAACGACGAGGTCTACATCGGGCTCCTGGGCAAGACCGCCGACGAGCTCGAAGCGCTAAGGGCCGGGGAGGTGCTATGACGCCCCACGTCGACATTCGCGAGGTGTCGCTGCGCGACGGCCTGCAGATCGAAACGCCAATCCCGTTGGCGGCCAAGCTGGAACTGCTGGCGGCGGTCGCGGCCACCGGGGTTCGTGAGGTGGAGGCCACCGCCTTCGTGTCCCTGTCGAAGGTGCCGTCGATGGCCGACGCCGCCGAGCTCGCCGCGCACCTGCACGACTACCCCGACATCGAGTTCTCCGCCCTGGTGGCCAGTCCGAACGGCGCGAAGCGCGCCGTCGCCGCGGGACTGCGATCGATCGAGTACGTGGTCGCCGCCAGCGACGCGTTCAGTCAGGCCAACGTCGGGCGAACCAGCGCCGAGGCCACCGAGCAGATCGAGGACATCGTCGCCATCGCGCACGAGGCCGGCGTCACCGTCGAGGTCATCGTGGCCACGGCGTGGGATTGCCCGTTCGACGGGCCGACCCCACCGGAGCGGATCCTCGAGATCGGCGCGGCCGCCCGCGACCGGGGCGTCGACCGGTTCTCGATCGCCGACACCATCGGCACCACCACCCCGCGGCGGACCAGTTCGCTGATTGCGCAGCTGCGCCCGGTGATCGGCGACATGCCGCTGGGCGGGCATTTCCACAACACCCGCGGCGCCGGGCTGGCCAGCGCCTATGCGGCGGTCGGCTCCGGGGTCACCCGGCTGGACGCGTCGGTCGGTGGGCTGGGCGGTTGCCCCTTCGCGCCGGGCGCGACCGGCAACATCGCCACCGAGGATCTGGTCTACCTGTTGCGGGACAGCGACATCGACGTCGACGTCGACCTGGAGGCCGCCATCGCCGCGGCCGAGGTGGCGAAATCGCTTGTCGGACATGACCTACCGAGCGGGCTACTGCGCGCCGGCGACCGGATCCGGGACTGATGCCGGCCGAACTGCTGACCGCGAAGGGCCGCCAGACCAGGCAGGCCATCGAGCAGGCCGCCCGAAAGCTGTTCGCCGAAAGGGGCTTTCACGGTACCACGCTCGCCGACATCACCTCGGCCGCGGGCAAGTCGCCGGCGGTGTTCTACCGGTATTTCGCCGACAAGGAGGACCTCCTGGCCGCGCTGGCGGAATCTTTTCTGCACGAGGTCGTCGAACCGTCCGGGCTGCGCCTGCACCTGCCGGATTCGCCCGATGACGACGCGTTCTTCACGTCGGTGGTCACCGGCTACTGGGAGATGTTCAAGCAGAACATCGGCATCATGATCGCCGTCGCCCAGCTCGCCGCCACCCAGCGACGCTTCGCGGACGTCCAGAACGAATTCCGCCGCTTCGGCATGGACATCGTGGCCGCCTCGGTCCGCCGGGCCCAGGAGCAGGGGTACGGAACGGAGCTGAATCCGGAACACACCGCGGCGGCCATCGCGCTGCTCTTCGAGAACTTCACCACCGTGTTCGTGGGGCCGTCCGGCCTGGGCCTGCATATCAGCGATCAAGACGCCGTTGCCACCTTGTCGACGGTCTGGAAGAAAACCCTGTACGGCAGCGGCAAGGAGACTTAGGAGATAATAGTGGATTTCACTCTGCCGCAACATCTTCCGGAGCTTCTCGCGGAGATGGACGAGTTCATCGAGCGCGAAATCGCCCCGCTGCAGGCCCAGAACATCCAGTATTTCGACCAGCGCCGCGAGCACGCCCGCACCGACTGGGACCACGACGGCATCCCGTCGCGGGATTGGGAGGACCTGCTCGCTGAGATGCGTAGGCGCGCCGACAAGGCGGGCTGGCTGCGCTACGGCTTGCCCGCGGCGCTGGGCGGCCGCGACGGCACCAACCTCGACATGGCCGTCATCCGGGAACACCTGGCACACAAGGGGCTCGGCCTGCACAACGACCTGCAGAACGAGTCGTCGATCGTCGGGAATTTTCCGCAGGTGATCATGATGGAGCGCTTCGGCACCGACGAGCAGCGCCGGCTGTGGTCGGAGGCGCTGATCACCGGGGAGCGGTCAATGGCGTTCGGGCTCACCGAGCCGCGGCACGGCTCCGACGCGACCTGGCTGGAAACCCGCGCCGAACCCGACGGGGACGGATGGGTGATCAACGGCGCCAAGCGGTTCAACACCGGAGTGCACCGCGCCACCCACGACCTGATCTTCGCCCGCACCTCCGGTGAGCCCGGGGCGCCCCTGGGTATCACCGCGTTCCTGGTGCCGACCGACGCGACCGGCTTCCGCGTCCCCTACTACTGGTGGACGTTCAACATGCCCACCGACCACGCCGAGGTCGAGCTGACCGACGTGCGAGTGCCGACCGACGCGGTGCTCGGCGAGGTGGACCGCGGCCTGGAGGTCGCGCAGACCTTTTTGCACGAGAACCGGATCCGGCAGGCGGCGAGCAGCCTGGGTGCGGCGCAGTACTGCATCGACCGCGCCGCCGAGTACGCCGGCAAGCGAACGGTGTTCGGCAAGCCGCTGTCGGTCAACCAGGCCGTGCAATGGCCCCTGGCCGAGCTGCAGACCGAGGCCCAGATGGTGCGGCTGCTGGTGCACTACGCGGCCTGGCATCTGGACCGCGACCACCACATGGAGGTATCGGACAAGGTGTCGATGGCCAACTACCGGGCCAACCGGCTGGTCTGCGACGCCGCAGACCGGGCCATGCAGATCTTCGGCGGCCTCGGTTACAGCCGTCACGAGCCGTTCGAGCACATCTACCGCCACCACCGCCGCTACCGGATCACCGAGGGCGCCGAGGAGATCCAAATCCGCCGTGTGGCGCAGCGGCTGTTCAAGTTCGGCCAGAAGTGAACCTGCAAGACCGCCTGACCGCGGTGCTGGCCCCGGCGCTCGGCGCCGGCACTGAATTCTTGGCGATCGAGAACCTGCGCGCGCTGACCGGGGGTGCCAGCCGCACCACATGGGCGTTCGACGCCGTCAGCGGCGAGCAACGCCGGCCGCTGATCCTGCGGACCGGGCCGCCCGACGACGTGCATGCCGGGATGGAACTGGAAGCCCGCGCCCAGGCCGCCGCCGCGGCGGCCGGCGCACCTGTCCCCCGCATCCTGGTGGCCGACGATTCCGTTGCCGCGCTGGGCAACCCGTTCCTGATCTGCGACGAGATCAAGGGCGAGACCATCGTTAGGCGCATCCAACGTCGGCTCGACAATGCCGATGGGCACGCGGCGCGTACGAGGCTGCTGCGGCGGTGCGCCCAGGCGCTGGCCGCCATCCACCGGGCCGACCCGCGGATCCCTGGCCTGGCCCATCGGGACCAGCTCGACGAGTGGCGCGAGCGCCTCGACGCGATGGCCGATACCACCGCCACCTTCGAATGGGCGTTTCGCTGGCTGGCCGCCCACCGGCCACCCCCGTCGACCACGGTCCTGGTGCACGGGGACTACCGGATGGGCAACCTGATCGTCGACGGGTCAGAGCTGGCCGCCGTCCTCGACTGGGAGCTGGTGCACGCCGGTGAGGCATACGAAGACCTGGCCTGGTTCTGCATCCGGGCCTGGCGGTTCGGCGCCCCTGCCGGCCTGGGCGCCGGCGGCCTCGGCAGCGTCGAAAGCTTCCTTCAGGCCTACGAGGAGGCCAGCGCGACCACCGTCGATCGGGCGGCGTTTCACTGGTGGCTGGTGCTGGCCACGCTGCGGTGGGGCGTCATCTGCCGGCACCAGGCGGAGCGGCACCTGAGCGGTCAATTCCGCTCGGTGGAGCTGGCGGCCATCGGGCGCCGAGTGTGCGAGACCGAGTGGGACCTGCTCGAATTGTTGGACGCGCCCGGTGACGATGTTTGCCGCGCAGCGGCGCGAGGAGGAGGCGGGCAATCGGACGCGCCCGGTGACGATGCGCGCCGCGCAGCGGCGCGAGGAGGAGGCGGGCAATCGGACGGGGCGCTCCGGTGATCGGCTCCTACGGCCGCCCGGTCGCGGCCGAGCTCGTGGCCGCGGTGGCCGAGTTCCTCGAAACCGACGTCCGCGAGGCGACCACCGGACAGGTCAACTTCCATGCCAGGGTGGCCGCCAACGCGTTGCGGATCGTCGAGCGCGAACTGCTCGACGAGGGCGAAGCGGAGTGCCGCGAGGCGCTGGCCGGCTTGGGTTTCGCCGACGAGGACGGGCTGGCCGGAGCCATCCGGGCCGGCGCGATGGACGGGCGCGCCGACGAGGTGCTGGCCTGCCTGCGCACACTGGTGCGACACCGGTTGGCCGTTGCGCACCCGGGATACGAGCGATCGGAGTAGGAGCGACCATGCCCGCCACCACCGCCGAGGCCATCGTGGACGTGGCCGACCGCCTGTTCGCGGCGATCGAGCGGGGCGACGTCGCGGCGGTCGACCGGCTGTGGAGCGATGACATCGCGGTCTGGCGGGTCGGCGCCCGCCGCGATAACGACAAGCGTCGCGCGCTGCGGGTCATCGACTGGTTCGTCACGACGACCACCGAGCGCCACTATGAGATCCTCGATCGTCAGCTCTTTGACGGCGGCTTCGTCCAGCAGCACGTGCTGCGCGCCACCGGTCATGCCGGCCAATCGATCTCCACGCGCGTCTGCATCGTGATCCGGGTGGGCGCCGAAGGGCTGATCGACCGGATCGACGAGTACTTCGACCCGGCCGCGATCGCGCCGTTGCTCGACTAGCCGAATGAAAGAGGCGACATGACGACTCTGGAAACCCTGCTGACCGATCCGGACATGGCCGGGGTGTGGAATCTGGTCCCCGACCGCTCGACCGTGACCTTCAAGGTCAAAAACGCCTGGGGCCTGCTGAACGTGAAAGGCCGCTTCACCGAGTTCAGCGGCGACGGGCAGCTCACCGGCACCGGCGCGGTGTTCGGCCGCCTCGACATCCGGACCGCGTCGTTGAACACCGGCATCGGACGCCGCGACAAGCACCTGCGCTCAGCCGACTTCTTCGACGTCGAGCGCTTCGGTGACATCAGCGTCGTCGTCACCGCGGCGCATCCCACCGAGGGCCCCCCTAAAGGCAAAGCCGCCGAACTGCGGGCCAACTTCACCATCAAGGGCGTCACCGCGCCGCTGCCCCTGCCCGTCGCCGTCACCGAGCTCGAGGACGGCTCGATTCGGATCTCCGGCGAAACCAAGGTCGATCGATCCCAATTCGGTCTGGGCTGGAACAGGTTCGGCATGATCGGTGCGACGGCAACGGCCGCCGCGCAGGCCGTCTTCGTTCAGGCGCCCCGGTAAACTCGGTGCGGCACCAGTACCATCTGAGCGTGCCCGACTCCACCAGCGTCCTGCGGATCCTTGTCTACGGCGACAACGCCGAAACCCGCGAGAACGTGATGCGGGCGCTGGGCACCCGTCTGCACCCCGACCTGCCGGAGCTCAGCTACGTCGAGGTGGCGACGGGCCCCATGGTGATCCGCACGATGGACGAGGGTGGCATCGATTTGGCCATCCTGGACGGTGAGGCGACCCCGACCGGCGGCATGGGAATCGCCAAACAGCTCAAAGACGAACTCGACACCTGCCCGCCGATCGTGGTGCTCACCGGCCGCCGCGACGACGCCTGGCTGGCCAGCTGGTCGCGCGCCGAGGCCGCGGTGCCCCACCCGCTCGACCCCATCGTGCTGGGCCGCACCGTGCTCGGGCTGCTGCGCACCCCCGCTCGCTAGAGCTAACACCCCGTCCCCAGGCAGCATCGTCGTGGCGCCGCGTTTCCCGCGCGGCAAAGACGTGCCGGATCTCACACACCGAACTATGGGTTAGCGCTACCCCGGCCACGTGCGTCGGCCGCGACGACGCTATGTTGAAGATCACTGTGACGTGCTACAGACCCGGCTCGTCACAGCAGCCCGGTCACCGCCTGGCCGCCGCTCAGCGGCCTGAGAAGGCGGGCCACACGACGGATCTGGAGCGAGTTGAACGTCTACATACCCATCCTGGTGCTAGGCGCGATCGCCGCCGCCTTTGCCGTGGGCTCGGTGGTGCTCGCCAGCCTGGTCGGCCCCAAGCGTTACAACAAGTCGAAGCTGGCGGCCTACGAGTGCGGGATCGAGCCGACCGAAGCGCCGGTGAGCGGCCCGAAGGCGACGGCCGGGCAGCGGTTCCCGGTGAAGTATTACCTGACCGCAATGCTATTTATCGTGTTCGACATCGAAATCGTGTTCCTGTATCCCTGGGCGGTCAGCTACGACGCGCTGGGCACGTTCGCGCTGGTCGAAATGGTGGTGTTCATGCTCACGGTCTTCGTGGCCTACGCCTACGTGTGGCGCCGCGGCGGCCTGACCTGGGATTGAGGTAAAACGTGGGCCTGGAAGAACAGCTGCCCGGTGGCATCCTGCTGTCAACCGTCGAAAAGGTGGCCGGCTACGTCCGCAAAAACTCGCTGTGGCCCGCGACGTTCGGGCTGGCCTGCTGCGCCATCGAGATGATGGCAACCGCCGGGCCGAGGTTCGACATCGCGCGGTTCGGCATGGAGCGGTTCTCGGCGACACCGCGGCAGGCGGATCTGATGATCGTGGCCGGCCGGGTCAGCCAGAAGATGGCCCCGGTGCTGCGGCAGATCTACGACCAGATGGCCGAGCCGAAATGGGTACTGGCCATGGGCGTGTGCGCGTCGTCGGGCGGGATGTTCAACAACTACGCGATCGTGCAGGGCGTCGACCACGTGGTTCCGGTGGACATCTACCTGCCCGGCTGCCCGCCGCGCCCGGAGATGCTGCTGTACGCAATCCTCAAGCTGCACGAGAAGATTCAGGAAATGCCGCTGGGCGTCAACCGCGAACACGCCATTGCCGAGGCCGAGCAGGCGGCGATGGCGGCCCGTCCCACCATCGAGATGCGCGGACTGCTGCGATGAGCTCCCCCGACCACGACCCGAAGGTGGCGGCCACCGAAGTGGGGGGATCCATCCCTGGCCCCGACGAAGAGGTGATCGACGTGCGCCGCGGCATGTTCGGGGTCCGCGGCACCGGCGACACCTCCGGATACGGACGGCTGGTGCGCGAGGTCACCCTGCCGGGCAGCAGCCCACGTCCCTACGGCGGCTACTTCGACGACATCGCCGACCGGCTGGCCGAGGCGCTGCAGCGCGACGGCGTCGAATTCACCGACGCGATAGAGAAAGTCGTGGTCGACCGCGACGAACTGACCCTGCACGTCCGCCGCGATCGGCTGCCGCAGGTCGCCCAGCGGCTGCGCGACGAACCGGAGCTGCGCTTCGAGATGTGTCTGGGCGTCAACGGGGTGCACTACCCGCACGAGAAGGGCCGGGAGCTGCACGCCGTCTACCCGCTGCAGTCAATCACCCACAACCGCCGGCTACGGCTGGAAGTTGCTGCGCCGGACAGCGATCCGCACATCCCGTCGCTGTTCGGGGTCTACCCGACCAACGACTGGCACGAGCGCGAAACGTACGACTTCTTCGGAATCATCTTCGACGGCCACCCGTCGCTGACCCGAATCGAGATGCCCGACGACTGGCATGGCTATCCGCAGCGCAAGGACTACCCGCTGGGCGGGGTACCGGTCGAATACAAGGGCGCCAAGATACCCCCACCCGACGAGCGCAGGGGCTACAACTGATGCCGGAAAAAGATCAAAGATGACCGAAACCGAGATGAGCGAACCTGACACAGTCTTGATCGCCGGCGGCCAGGACTGGGACCAGATCGTCGACGCCGCCCGCAACGCGGATCCCGGTGAACGCATCGTCGTCAACATGGGGCCCCAGCACCCGTCCACCCACGGCGTGTTGCGGCTCATCCTCGAGATCGAGGGCGAGACCGTGACCGAGGTCCGCTGCGGAATCGGCTACCTGCACACCGGAATCGAGAAGAACCTCGAATACCGTTACTGGACCCAGGGAGTCACCTTCGTGACCCGAATGGATTACCTGGCACCGTTTTACAACGAGGCCGCCTACTGCCTGGGTGTGGAGAAGCTGCTCGGCATCACCGACGAGATCCCGGAGCGGGTCAACGTCATCCGGGTGCTGCTGATGGAGCTCAACCGGATCTCGTCGCACCTGGTCGCGCTGGCCACCGGTGGCATGGAGCTGGGCGCGATGACCGCGATGTTCATCGGATTCCGGGCGCGTGAAATCATCCTCAACGTCTTCGAATCGATCACCGGCCTGCGGATGAACCACGGCTACATCCGGCCCGGCGGCGTGGCGCAGGACCTGCCGCCCAACGCGGCCACCGAGATCGCGGAAGCCGTCAAGCAGCTGCGGCAGCCGCTGCGCGAACTGGGCGAGCTGCTCAACGAGAATGCCATCTGGAAGGCCCGCACCGAGGGCGTGGGCTACCTGGACCTGACCGGGTGTATGGCGCTGGGCATCACCGGCCCCATCCTGCGTGCCACCGGGCTGCCGCACGACCTGCGCAAGAGCGAGCCCTATTGCGGCTACGAGAACTACGAGTTCGACGTGATCACCGACGACGGTTGTGATGCCTACGGGCGCTACATCATTCGCGTCAAAGAGATGTGGGAGTCGCTAAAGATCGTGGAGCAGTGTCTGGACAAGTTGCGGCCGGGCCCGACGATGGTCTCCGACCGCAAGATCGCGTGGCCCGCCGACCTGAAGGTGGGCCCGGACGGCATGGGCAACTCGCCCGAGCACATCGCCAAGATCATGGGCAGCTCGATGGAGGCGCTGATTCACCATTTCAAGCTCGTCACCGAGGGCATTCGCGTTCCGGCGGGCCAGGTCTACACCGCGGTGGAGTCGCCCCGCGGTGAGCTCGGCGTGCACATGGTCAGCGACGGCGGCACCCGCCCCTACCGGGTGCACTACCGGGATCCGTCCTTCACCAACCTGCAAGCGGTCGCCGCGATGTGCGAGGGCGGGATGGTGGCCGACCTGATCGCCGCGGTCGCCAGCATCGACCCGGTGATGGGCGGGGTGGACCGATGACCGGGCCGCAGGGCCAGCCGGTGTTCATCCGGCTCGGACCGCCGCCCGGGGAGCCCAACGCCTTCGTCGTCGAGGGTGCCCCCAAGACGTATCCGCCGGAGGTGCGGGCGCGGCTCGAGGTCGACGCGAAAGAGATCATGGGCCGCTACCCGAGCAAACGCTCGGCGCTGCTGCCGCTGCTGCACCTGGTGCAGGCCGAGGACTGCTACCTGACGCCCGCGGGTTTGGAGTTCTGCGGGGAGCAGCTCGGGCTGACGGGTGCCGAAGTGTCCGCGGTGGCAAGCTTTTACTCGATGTATCGCCGCGGGCCCACCGGCGACTACCTGGTCGGCGTGTGCACGAACACGCTGTGCGCGGTGATGGGTGGCGACGCCATCTTCGACGCCCTCAAGGAGCACTTGGGCATCGGCAACGACGAGACCACCTCCGACGGGTCGGTCACCCTGCAACACATCGAATGCAACGCCGCGTGCGACTACGCACCGGTCGTGATGGTCAACTGGGAATTCTTCGACAACCAGACGCCGGAGTCGGCGCGCGAGCTCGTCGACTCCCTGCGTGCCGGGAATCCTAAGGAGCCCAGCCGGGGTGCGCCGCTGTGCGCCTTCCGCGAGACGTCGCGCATCCTGGCCGGGCTGCCCGACGAGCGGCCGGACCAGGGCCAGGGCGGCGCGGGCGCGGCGACGTTGGCCGGATTGCGAATAGCGAACGAACTCGGGATGGAGGCCCCACCCGCGCCTCAGTCGCCGTCGGACCGGAAGGACGACTGATGGCCGCCCCCACCGCCCAGGCCACGCCGTTGACACCGGTGATCAGCCGCTTTTGGGACGACCCCGAGTCGTGGACGCTGGAGACCTACCGCCGCCACGACGGCTACCAGGCGATGCAGAAGGCCCTGGGGATGGAGCCGGACGCGGTGATGGGGGCCGTCAAAGACTCCGGGCTGCGCGGCCGCGGTGGCGCGGGCTTCTCCACCGGGACGAAGTGGTCGTTCATCCCGCAGGGCGACACCGGCCCGGCGGCCAAGCCGCATTACCTGGTGGTCAACGCCGACGAGTCGGAACCCGGTACGTGCAAAGACATTCCGCTGATGTTCGCGACGCCGCACGTGCTGGTCGAGGGCGTCATCATCGCCGCCTACGCGATCCGGGCCAACCATGCGTTCATCTACGTGCGCGGGGAGGTGCTGCCGGTGTTGCGCCGCCTGCAGAACGCGGTGGCCGAGGCCTATGCCGCCGGCTACCTGGGCCGCGACATCAACGGTTCCGGCTTCGATCTGGAGCTGGTGGTGCACGCCGGCGCCGGCGCATACATCTGTGGCGAGGAAACCGCGCTGCTCGACTCCCTGGAGGGCCGGCGCGGTCAGCCGCGGCTGCGGCCGCCGTTCCCCGCGGTGGCCGGGCTTTACGGCTGCCCGACGGTAATCAACAACGTCGAGACCATCGCCAGCGTCCCGCCGATCATCCTCAACGGGGTCGAGTGGTTCCGGTCGATGGGCAACGAGAAATCGCCCGGCTTCACGCTTTATTCGCTGTCCGGGCATGTCACCCGGCCGGGCCAGTACGAGGCGCCGCTCGGAATCACGTTGCGCGAGTTGCTCGCTTACGCCGGCGGGGTGCGGGCCGGGCACCGGCTGAAGTTCTGGACGCCCGGCGGGTCGTCGACACCGCTGCTGACCGACGAGCATCTCGACGTGCCGCTGGACTACGAGGGCGTGGGCGCCGCCGGCTCGATGCTGGGCACCAAGGCGCTGGAAATCTTCGACGAGACCACGTGTGTGGTGCGTGCCGTGCGCCGCTGGACCGAGTTCTACCAGCACGAGTCGTGCGGCAAATGCACGCCCTGCCGGGAGGGCACCTACTGGCTGACCCAGATCTACAAGCGGCTGGAAACCGGCGAGGGCACCCAGGAAGATCTCGACAAGCTGCTCGACATCTCCGACACCATCCTCGGAAAGTCGTTCTGCGCGTTGGGCGACGGCGCCGCCAGCCCGGTGATGTCGTCGATCAAGTACTTCCGCGACGAGTACGTCGCGCACATCGAAGGCGGCGGCTGCCCGTTCGACCCCAAAGACTCCATGCTTGTACCCAATGGAGGTAAGGCATGACCCGCGCCGGCGACGATGCAGAGCGAAGCGATGAGAAGGAGCGGCGCCCATGACCCGCGCCGGCGACGATGCAGAGCGAAGCGATGAGAAGGAGCGGCGCCTATGACTCAGGCGGCTGACACCGAGAATCAGGTGAGCCAGCCCGAGATGGTCACGTTGACCATCGACGGCGTCGAAATCAGCGTTCCCAAGGGCACTTTGGTGATCCGCGCTGCCGAGTTGATGGGGGTCCAGATCCCCCGGTTCTGCGATCACCCGCTGCTGGACCCGGTGGGCGCGTGCCGCCAGTGCCTGGTCGAAATTGAGGGGCAGCGCAAGCCGATGGCGTCGTGCACCACCGCCGCCACCGACGACATGGTGGTACGCACCCAGCTCACCTCGGAGGCCGCGGACAAGGCCCAGCACGGCGTGATGGAGCTGCTGCTGATCAACCATCCGTTGGACTGCCCGATGTGCGACAAGGGCGGCGAATGCCCGCTGCAGAACCAGGCAATGTCCAACGGGCGGGGAGACTCTCGGTTCACCGACGTCAAGCGCACCTTCGCCAAGCCGATCAACATCTCGTCGCAGGTGCTGCTGGACCGCGAGCGCTGCATCCTGTGCGCACGCTGCACGCGGTTCTCCGAGCAGATCGCCGGCGATCCGTTCATCGACATGCAGGAGCGCGGCGCCCTGCAGCAGGTCGGCATCTACGCCAATGAGCCGTTCGACTCGTACTTTTCGGGCAACACGGTGCAGATCTGCCCGGTGGGCGCGCTGACCGGGACCGCGTACCGGTTCCGGGCCCGCCCGTTCGACCTGGTCTCCAGTCCGAGCGTGTGCGAGCACTGCGCGTCGGGCTGCGCGCAGCGCACCGACCACCGCCGCGGCAAGGTGCTGCGCCGGCTGGCCGGTGACGACCCCGAAGTCAACGAGGAGTGGAACTGCGACAAGGGCCGGTGGGCCTTCAATTACGCGACGCAGCAGGACGTCCTCACCACCCCACTGATCCGCGACGCGGACGGCCAGCTGGTGCCCGCGTCGTGGTCGGCGGCGATGGTGGCGGCGGCCCAGGGTTTCGAGGCGGCCCGCGGGCGCACCGGCGTGCTGGTCGGCGGCCGGGTGACCTGGGAAGACGCCTACGCCTACAGCAAGTTCGCGCGAATCGTGTTGGATACCAATGACATAGACTTCCGCGCCCGCCCGCACTCGGCCGAGGAGGCCGACTTCTTGGCGGCGCGCGTCGCTGGCCGGCCGGTGACCGTCAGCTACTCCGACCTCGAATCGGCGCCGGTGGTGCTGCTGGTCGGGTTCGAGCCGGAAGACGAGTCGCCGATCGTGTTCCTGCGGTTGCGCAAGGCCGCCCGCAAGCACCGCGTCCCCGTCTACGCGGTCGCGCCCTTCGCCACCCGCGGGCTGACGAAGATGGCGGGGCGGCTGATCAAAACCGTTCCGGGAGCCGAAGCTTCGGCGCTGGACGGCCTGGCCACCGGTGAGCTGGGCGACCTGCTCGGCAAACCCGGCGCGGTCATCATGGTCGGGGAACGCCTGGCCACGGCGCCGGGCGGGTTGTCCGCCGCGGCACGACTCGCCGACACCACCGGCGCCCGGCTGGCGTGGGTGCCCCGCCGGGCCGGCGAGCGCGGCGCGTTGGACGCCGGCGCGCTGCCCACGCTGCTTCCCGGTGGGCGCCCCGTGGCCGACGACGCGGCCCGGACGCAGGTCGCCGCGGCGTGGAACGTCGACGAATTGCCTTCCGCCGCAGGACGAGACGCCGAGGGCATCCTGGCCGCCGCGGCCGACGGATCCCTGGGGGCGCTGCTCGTCGGCGGCGTCGAACCCGGCGACTTCCCCGATCCGGAGGCGGTGCACGCGGCGCTGGACGCCGCCGGCTTCGTCGTCAGCCTGGAACTGCGGCCGAGCGCCGTCACCGAACGAGCCGACGTGGTGTTCCCCATCGCGCCGACGACGCAGAAGTCCGGCGCCTTCGTCAACTGGGAGGGCCGCTACCGCGGGTTCGAGCCCGCGCTGCGCGGCACCACCCAGCAGGCCCGCCAGTCCGACCATCGGGTGCTCGACACGCTGGCCGACGAAATGGGTGTCTACTTGGGCACCACCACCGTCGAGGCGGCCCGCAAGGAGCTGTCCGGGCTGGGCACCTGGGACGGCGACCGCGCCGCCGGTCCGCAGATCGCCACGACGGAAGCGGCCGACGCCGCGAACGGGCCTGAAACAGGACAAGCCGTGCTGACCGGATGGCGGTTGCTGCTCGACGAGGGCCGAATGCAGGACGGGGAGCCGTATTTGGCGGGCACGGCGCGCGAGCCCGTCGTCCGGCTCTCGGCCGACACCGCCGCAGAGATCGGCGCCGCCGAGGGTGACCGGGTCACCGTCAGCACGTCGCGCGGATCGATCACCCTGCCGCTCACCATCACCGACATGCCCGACCGGGTGGTGTGGCTTCCGTTGAACTCGCCGGGCTCGGCGGTGCACCGGAAGCTGGGTGTGGCCATCGGCAGCGTCGTGCGGATTGGAGTGGAGTCATGACCACCACGTTGGCCGCCTTCGGACACGACACGTGGTGGCTGGTCCTGGGCAAGGCGCTGGCCATCTTCGTGTTCCTCATGCTGAACGTATTGATCGCGATCCTGCTCGAGCGCAAGATCCTGGGCTGGATGCAGCTGCGGCCCGGGCCCAACCGGGTGGGCCCATGGGGCGCCCTGCAGAGCCTGGCAGACGGGATCAAGCTGGCGCTCAAGGAAAGCATCACCCCGCGTGGCGTCGACTGGTTCGTTTACTTTGCCGCGCCGGTCATTTCGACGATTCCCGCGTTCACCGCGTTCGCGTTCATCCCGTTCGGCCCGGAGGTGTCGGTGTTCGGCCACCGAACCCCCTTGCAGCTGACCGACCTTCCGGTCGCGGTCCTGTTCATACTGGGCCTCTCGGCGATCGGGGTCTACGGCATCGTGCTGGGCGGCTGGGCGTCGGGGTCCACCTACCCGCTGCTCGGTGGGGTGCGCTCCACCGCGCAGGTCATCTCCTACGAGGTGGCGATGGGCCTGTCCTTCGCGTCGGTGTTCCTCTACGCCGGCACCATGTCGACCTCGGGAATCGTGGCGGCCCAGGACCGGGTCTGGTACGTGTTCCTACTGCTGCCGTCGTTCATCATCTACCTGATCTCCATGGTGGGTGAAACCAACCGCGCCCCATTCGATTTGCCCGAGGCCGAGGGCGAGTTGGTCGCCGGCTTCCACACCGAGTACTCGTCGCTGAAGTTCGCGATGTTCATGTTGGCCGAGTACGTCAACATGATGACGGTTTCGTCGCTCGCAACGGTCATGTTCTTCGGCGGCTGGCATGCGCCCTGGCCGATCGACATGTGGCCGGGGGCCAACGTCGGGTGGTGGCCGGTGCTCTGGTTCACCGCGAAGATGTGGACGTTCCTGTTCATCTACATGTGGCTGCGGGCCAGCCTGCCCCGGCTGCGCTACGACCAGTTCATGGCGCTGGGCTGGAAGCTGCTGATCCCCATGGCGCTGGTGTGGATCATCATCGCGGCCGTCATCCGCACGTTGCGCAACCAGGGTTATGCGCATTGGACCCCGCTGCTGGTGGTCAGCAGCATCGTCGTGGCCACGGCGCTTGTGCTGCTGCTGCGAAAGCCGTTCACCGCACCCGGTATTCGCGCGATGGAGCGGGAACTGCGCCGCGGGCGCGACGAGATCACCGAGCCGCAGAGCCCCGAAACCCTCGGGCCCGCATTCCCGACACCGCCGCTACCGGCCGCCGGTGCGAGCAAGGAGAAAGCACGTGCCTAAGTTTCTCGACGCCGTAGCCGGCTTCGGCGTGACGTTCGGTTCGATGTTCAAAAAGAGGGTCACCGAGGGCTATCCGGAGAAACCCGGACCGGTGGCGCCGCGCTACCACGGCCGGCACCAACTCAACCGGTACCCCGACGGCCTGGAGAAATGCATCGGCTGCGAGCTGTGCGCCTGGGCCTGCCCGGCCGACGCGATCTACGTCGAGGGCGCCGACAACACCGAGGAGCTGCGGTACTCGCCGGGCGAGCGCTACGGGCGGGTGTACCAGATCAACTATCTGCGTTGCATCGGTTGCGGTTTGTGCATCGAGGCCTGCCCGACGCGGGCGCTGACGATGACCAACGACTACGAGATGGCCGACGACAACCGCGCCGACCTGATCTACGAGAAGGACCGGCTGCTGGCGCCGCTGCTGCCCGAGATGACCCCGGCACCGCATCCGCGCGCACCGGGCGCCACCGACAAGGACTACTACGAGGGCAACGTGACCGCGGACGGGTTGCGTGAGTCCCCCGGCGCCGGAGAAGCGCGGTGACCGGGCCGGCGGCCTCGAACCTGGCGTCAAATCTGGCTACAGACACCATCGTTCGCACCTCC
The DNA here is from genome assembly GCF_001667035.1 of Mycobacterium sp. 852002-51057_SCH5723018. Taxonomy (GTDB): domain Bacteria; phylum Actinomycetota; class Actinomycetes; order Mycobacteriales; family Mycobacteriaceae; genus Mycobacterium. The sequence goes on along the minus strand of NZ_LZIR01000008.1, from coordinate 249,904 downwards.
ACCGGTGAAGCGGTGACGTTCTGGGTGCTGGGCGCGCTGGCGCTGATCGGCGCCCTCGGGGTGGTGCTGGCGGTCAACGCGGTGTACTCGGCCATGTTCCTGGCCATGACGATGATCATCCTGGCGGTGTTCTACATGGTCCAGGACGCCCTGTTCTTGGGTGTGGTCCAGGTTGTCGTCTACACCGGCGCGGTGATGATGTTGTTCCTGTTCGTGCTGATGCTGATCGGCGTCGACTCCGCGGAGTCCCTGAAGGAGACGCTGCGCGGTCAGCGGGTCGCGGCGGTGGTCACCGGCCTCGGATTCGGCATCCTGCTGCTGGCCGGCATCGGTAACGTCGCGACCGGAGGTTTTGTGGGACTGACCACCGCCAACTCCGGTGGCAACGTCGAAGGCCTGGCCGCACTGATCTTTTCGCGATACCTGTGGGCGTTCGAGCTCACCAGCGCCTTGCTGATCACCGCGGCCGTCGGCGCGATGGTGCTGGCGCACCGGGAGCGCTTCGAGCGCCGCAAGACGCAGCGGGAACTGTCCGAGGAGCGCTTCCGCGCGGGCGGGCACGCCACCCCGATGCCTAATCCCGGTGTCTACGCGCGACACAACGCGGTCGACGTGGCGGCGCTGCTGCCCGACGGCTCGTACTCGGAGTTGTCGGTGTCGCCGATCCTGCGCCTGCGCGGCGCGGACGGCAAAGACACCCGAGACACCCGAGACACCCGGTCCGCCGAGGCTGTGAAGGGCGGTGCGTCGTGAATCCGGCCAACTACCTCTACCTTTCGGCGCTGCTGTTCACGATCGGGGCCTCGGGTGTGCTGTTGCGCCGCAACGCCATCGTCATGTTCATGTGCGTCGAGCTGATGCTCAACGCCGTCAACCTGGCGTTCGTCACGTTCGCGCGGATGCACGGCCATCTGGACGGGCAGATGATCGCGTTCTTCACCATGGTGGTGGCCGCCTGCGAGGTGGTCGTCGGCCTGGCCATCATCATGACGATTTTCCGTGCCCGCAAATCGGCTTCGGTCGACGACGCGAACCTACTCAAAGGCTAAGAACGCGGAGATGACTCAATACACCTGGCTGCTGGTGGCGCTGCCGTTGGCGGGTGCCGCGATCCTGCTCTTCGGCGGCAGGCGCACCGACCCGTGGGGCCACCTGCTGGGCTGCGCCACCGCGCTCGCGGCGTTCGGGGTGGGCGCGACGCTGCTCGCCGACATGCTCAATCGAAGTGGGGATGACCGCGTCATCCACCAGAAGCTGTTCAGCTGGATCCCGGTCGGGCAGCTCCAGGTCGACCTCGGGCTCCAGATCGACCAGCTGTCCATGTGTTTCGTGCTGCTGATCACCGGGGTCGGGTCGCTGATCCACATCTACTCGGTCGGCTACATGGCCGACGACCCGGACCGTCGCCGCTTTTTCGGCTACCTCAACCTGTTCCTGGCCTCGATGCTGCTGCTGGTCGTCGCCGACAACTACGTGGTGCTCTACGTCGGGTGGGAGGGCGTCGGCCTGGCCTCCTACCTGCTCATCGGTTTCTGGTATCACAAGCCGACGGCGGCCACGGCGGCCAAGAAGGCGTTCGTGATGAACCGGGTCGGCGACGCCGGGCTGGCGCTGGGAATGTTCTTGATGTTCAGCACCTTCGGCACGCTGTCGTACGCCGGGGTGTTCGCCGGGGCACCCGCCGCCGGCCGGGGCGCGTTGACCGCGATGGGGCTGCTGTTGCTGCTGGGCGCCTGCGCCAAGTCCGCGCAAGTCCCGCTGCAGGCGTGGCTGGGCGATGCGATGGAGGGCCCCACCCCGGTGTCCGCGCTGATCCACGCCGCCACCATGGTGACCGCCGGGGTGTATTTGATCGTGCGGTCCAACCCGCTGTACAACCTGGCGCCCGGCGCGCAACTGGCCGTGGTGATCGTCGGCGCCGTCACGCTGCTGCTCGGGGCGTTCATCGGCTGCGCCAAGGACGACATCAAGCGCGCGCTGGCGGCCTCGACGATGAGCCAGATCGGCTACATGGTGCTGGCCGCCGGGCTGGGACCGGCCGGTTACGCGTTCGCGATCATGCACCTGCTGACCCACGGCTTCTTCAAGGCCGGTTTGTTCCTTGGCTCCGGCGCGGTGATCCACGCGATGCACGAGGAACAGGACATGCGCCGCTACGGAGGCCTGCGGACCGCCCTGCCAATTACTTTCGCCACGTTTGGGCTGGGATATCTGGCCATCATCGGCGTGCCGCCGTTCGCGGGCTTCTTCTCCAAGGACAAGATCATCGAGGCGGCGCTGTCCACCGGCGACACCCGGGGCTACGTGCTGGGCGGGGCCGCGCTGCTGGGAGCCGGCGTCACCGCGTTCTACATGACGCGGGTCATGTTGATGACCTTCTTCGGCGAAAAGCGTTGGGCCCCAGGCTCGCACCCGCATGAGGCGCCGGCCGTCATGGCGTGGCCGATGATCCTGCTCGCGGTCGGTTCGGTGTTCTCCGGGTTCCTGATGTGGTGGGGCGGCAGCCTGCAGCGCTGGCTCGAGCCGGTCGTCGGGGTGCGGGAAGAAGCCGCCCATGCCCTGCCGGCCTGGGTCACCACCGTCGTGGCGCTGGGCGTCGTCGCGATCGGCATCGCGGTGGCCTACCGGATGTACGCCACCGCACCGATTCCGAGGGTGGCCCCGCTGGCCGTCAACCCGCTCACTACGGCCGCGCGCAAGGACCTTTACGGCGATGCCTTCAACGAAGACGTGTTCATGCGCCCCGGCGCACAACTGACTTCCGCGCTGGTCGAAGTCGACGACGCGGGCGTGGACGGCTCGGTCAACGCGCTGGCGGCGCTGGTCAGCCGGACCTCAAATCGCCTGCGGCGGGTGCAAACCGGCTTCGCCCGCAACTATGCCCTGTCCATGCTCGCGGGCGCGGTACTGGTGGCCGCGCTGATCCTGGCGGTGAGAGTCTGGTGATGCGCGCCGGCGACGATGCAGAGCGGGGCGATGAGGAGGAGCGGCGCCAATGACTCACGCCGGCGACGATGCAGAGCTTAGCGATGAGGAGGAGCGGCGCCGATGAACGGGGCTTTGCTGACCGACGTGCCGTGGCTGAGCGTGCTGTGGCTGGTGCCGCTGGCGGGCGCCGTGCTGACCATCCTGCTGCCGCCGGGGCTGCGCCAGCTGGCCAAGTGGACCGGCCTGGTCTTCGGCGTGCTGACGCTGGCGGTGGCGGCCGTCATCACGGTCGGCTTCAAGACCGGAGGTGCCACTTACCAATTCGTCGAAACCCACCGCTGGATACCGGCGCTGGGCGCGGGTTACTCCCTCGGCGTGGACGGTATCGCGGTGGTGCTGGTGTTGCTGACAGCGGTGCTGATCCCGCTGCTCCAGGTCGCGGGCTGGAACGACGGCGGCGAGGGAACCCGCGGCGTGCACGCCTACGTCGCCTTGACCCTGGCCATCGAGTCGATGGTGCTGATCTCGGTGATCGCGCTGGACGTGTTGCTGTTCTACGTGTTCTTCGAGGCCATGCTCATCCCGATGTACTTCCTGATCGGCGGCTTCGGCCAGGGCCCCGGCCGGTCGCGCGCGGCGGTGAAGTTCCTGCTGTACAACCTGTTCGGCGGCCTGATCATGCTCGCGGCGGTCATCGGGCTGTATGTGGTAACCGCGCAGCACGGCGCGGGCACCTTTGACTTCCGCGACATCGTGGCCGGCGTCGCGTCCGGGCGCTACGGCGCGGACCCCGCGGTGTTCAAGGCGCTGTTCTTGGGCTTCATGTTCGCGTTCGCCATCAAGGCGCCGCTGTGGCCGTTCCACCGCTGGCTGCCCGACGCCGCGGTGGAGGCCACACCCGCGGCCGCGGTGCTGATGATGGCGGTGATGGACAAGGTCGGCACGTTCGGCATGCTGCGCTACTGCCTACAGCTGTTCCCGAGCGCCTCAACGTATTTCCGCCCCCTGATCGTGGTGCTGGCCGTCATCGGGGTGGTCTACGGCGCGATCGTGGCGATCGGCCAGGCCGACATCATGCGCCTGATCGCCTACACCTCGATCTCGCACTTCGGGTTCATCATCCTGGGCATCTTCGTGATGACCAGCCAGGGTCAGAGCGGGTCGACGCTGTACATGCTCAACCACGGCCTGTCCACGGCGGCCGTGTTCCTGATCGCCGGCTTCCTGATAACCCGGCACGGCAGCCGGGCGATCGCCGACTACGGCGGCGTGCAGAAGGTGGCGCCCATCCTGGCGGGCACTTTCCTCGTCTCGGCGATGGCCACCCTGTCGCTCCCCGGCCTGGCGCCATTCATCAGCGAATTCCTGGTCCTGCTGGGAACTTTCAACCGGTATTGGTTGGCGGCCTCGATCGGCGTCACCGCGCTGGTGCTGTCGGCGATCTACATGTTGTGGCTCTACCAGCGGGTGATGACCGGGCCGGTGGCCAGCGGCAACGAACGCATCGGTGACCTGAGGGCGCGCGAGATGATCGTCGTCGCACCGTTGATCGCGCTGCTGATCGCGCTCGGGGTCTACCCCAAGCCGGTGCTGGACCTGATCAATCCGGCCGTCACGAACACGATGACCACCATCGGCCAGCACGATCCCGCGCCCACCGCGCCACCCCGGAGAGCTGAAGGACCGCACCGATGATCCTGCCCACTCCCAGCGTCGAGTACTTCCTGCTCTGCCCGATGCTCATCGTGTTCTCGGTCGCGGTGGTCGGCGTGCTGGGCGAAGCGTTCCTGCCGAGGCGAATTCGCTACGGCGCCCAGGTGACGCTTGCCCTCGGCGGCTTGGTGGCGGCATTCGTGGCGGTCGTCGAGGTCAGCCGGTCGATTCAAGCCTCCGGCCGCCCCGCGGTGCTGGGCGCGGTGGCCATCGATCGCCCGACTCTGTTTCTGCAGGGCAGCGTGCTGCTGGTCGCCATGCTGGCGGTGATCTTCATCGCCGAGCGGACGCAAGCCAAGTCGGAGAGCAAGGTTGCCGTCGGCGCAGGTTCGGGGGGCCTGGATTCGTTTACCCCGCAGGCGTCCGCGGTGCCGGGCAGCGACGCCGAGCGCGAGGCGCAGCGGGCCGGGGCCGCGCAGACCGAGCTCTTCCCGCTGCTGATGCTGTCCGTCGGCGGCATGATGGTGTTCCCCGCGTCCAACGACCTCTTGACGATGTTCGTTGCGCTGGAAGTTCTTTCGCTGCCGCTGTACCTGATGTGCGGGCTGGCCCGCCATCGCCGCCTGCTGTCCCAGGAAGCGGCGATGAAGTACTTCCTACTGGGAGCCTTTTCGTCGGCCTTTTTCCTGTACGGCGTCGCGCTGATCTACGGGGCGACGGGCACGCTCACGTTGTCCGGCGTCCGGGATGCGCTGGCGGCCCACGGCGATAGCACGATGGCGCTGATCGGCGTCGCGCTGCTGTCGGTCGGCCTGCTCTTCAAAGTCGGTGCGGTCCCGTTCCACTCGTGGATCCCCGACGTGTACCAGGGCGCGCCGACCCCGATCACGGGATTCATGGCGGCGGCCACCAAGGTCGCGGCGTTCGGCGCGCTGCTTCGGGTGGTCTACGTGGCCCTGCCGCCGCTGCACGACCAATGGCGTCCGGTGCTATGGACAATTGCGATCCTGACCATGGCGGTGGCCACCATCACGGCGGTCAACCAGACCGACGTCAAGCGGATGCTGGCCTATTCGTCGGTCGCCCACGTCGGGTTCATCCTCACCGGTGTCATCGCCGACAACCAGGCGGGCCTCTCCGCCACCCTGTTCTACCTGGTCGCTTACAGCTTCAGCACCGTCGGCGCGTTCGCCATCGTGAGCCTGATCCGCAACGGCGACGGGGTCGAGGACGCCACCCTGTCGCACTGGGCGGGCCTCGGGCAGCGCTCACCCATTGTGGGCGTGATGTTTTCGATGTTTCTGTTGGCCTTCGCCGGCATTCCGTTGACGAGCGGCTTCGTCAGCAAGCTCGCGGTGTTCAAGGCGGCCGCCCAGGGCGGCGCTGTGCCGCTGGTGATCGTGGGTGTGGTGGCCAGCGGTGTTGCCGCCTACTTCTACGTGCGTGTCATCGTGTCGATGTTCTTCACCGAGACGACCGACGACACGCCACATGTGGTGGCGCCGGGCATCTTGAGCAAGGCCGCGATCGCGGTGTGTGCCGCCGTCACAGTGGTTTTGGGCATCTTCCCGCAGCCAGTGCTCGACCTGGCGGACCAGGCGGCCCAACTGCTGCGCTGAGCCGGCTCAGCGCACGAACGGGCGCATCGCCACGATGTAGATGGCCAGGGCGGCCAATGGCGCCGCCAGCGGCAGCCACGGCAGCTGCAGCGGGAACGACGTCGCGACCAACCCGGCGACGGTAAACCCAACGGCGCCAAGAACTGTCGGCCAGCTCCACAGGACGACCCCCTCAGGGGTACCGACCGCATGGCGGCAGACCAGGTAGGCGGCGGCGCACAGGCCGGACCAAGCCGCGAAGACCAGCGACGGATCGGACACCGAGATGGTTGCCACGCAGAGCAATACGGCAGCGGTAACGGCCGGCCGGTAAACCACCCCGGCGCTCACCGCGATCAGGGCCGCCACCCAGGCGCCAACCGCCATGCCATGAGTCCCGACGGCGGCCAGGCCCACCATCAGGGCACCGAAAAGCGTGGAGACGACCAGCGGCATCGACTTCATGTGCGGAGCCGCCCCCGCACCCGATGCCGGCGGTCCGGCAGTACCCCCATCGACTGATCCAACGTGCTGTCCCCTTGCCAGGCCACGATGTCCACGCCGACGGTGGCCATGTCGCGATACATGGCGGAGCGCTGCAGCGCCCACATCCGATCGACCAGAGGATCCTGCTGGGCATCGAACGGCGAGGTGTCGAGAACGTCGACGGCGAGCACGACGTGGCCGCGCTTGCGAAGGTCGATCAACGCCAGTGCGAACTCGGTGTCGAGCAGCGTCGAGAACGCGATGACGATCGCCCCGGCGGGGACGGCCGCGCGCGGAGCCAGTGTGCCGGTGGTGTTTTCAAATCGTTCGCCGGCACTGAGCACAGTATCGAGCACGCGGTAGAACTGGCGCTGGCCGATGTCGGCGCCGAGCCATCGGGGGCGGTTGCCGCCGAGGGCGACGACCCCGGCCCGATCGCCGTGGCGCAGCGCGGTCTGCACCACTTGCGCCGCGCCGCGTACGACTCGTTCGGTGGCCTCGGTCGCCGGACCCGCCGGCTGTCGATACGTGTCGATCAGCACCACCACGTCGGCGGCCCGGTCGGTCAGCCGCTGCGTCACGTGCAACTGGCGGCGGCGCGCGCTCACCGGCCAGTTCACCGCCCGCAGTTGGTCACCGGGCACGTAGGGGCGAATGTCGGCATACTCGACGCCCGGTCCGATGTGCCTGGTCAGGTGGGCACCCAGCCGGTCGAGCAGCTCGATCTGCGGGATGGGCGTCGACTGCGGCGGCGTCAGCGGAAACACGATCACGTCGGCGGCGTCGACGGTGGCCGTTCCGATCAGCAGCCCACCGCGCGCGAGCACGTCCACCCGGGCCCGAATGGGATAGCGGCCCCAGCGATGTGCGGTCGCCCCAATGGTTTTCGTGTGACTGGCATCCGAGTCGAGCGCTTCGAGGTCCATGCCCGCGACGGCCGAAAGCGTGAGTTCGAGCGCCGCGGTCCCGGCCGTTCCGGATTCGTCGGTAGCCCACACGGTCACCCGCGCCGGTTCGTTTTCGAAGCAGCGCTGCGAGTCGGGTTCTCCGTGCACCCGGATCTTGGGCACCGGGCGCTGCCAGCTGATGGAGCACAGCACCCCGAGCAGTGGTGCGGCGAAGGCGATCAGCTGCCAGCGCGCACCGATCACGGCGGCGGCCAGCGCGACCCCGGCGCAGGTGGCGATCGTCCGCGCCAGCGGCGCTGGCCGCCAACGGAACTCGACCTCACGGCTCTCGATCACACCGCGCTCATTCGGTTGGCCCGTGTCCCCCGTTTGTTCGGGGAACCGGCAAGCGCCGCAACAGTTCCCCGACGACGTCGGCGCCCTGGATCTTTCGCACCCACATCTCCGGGCGCAAGGTGATCCGGTGGGCGACGGCCGGAACTGCCAGCGCCTTGACGTCCTCGGGGATCACATAATCGCGACCGAGCAACAACGCACGGGCACGCGCGAGCTGAACCAGGTCGAGTTCCGCGCGCGGGCTGGCGCCGACGGCGACCTGCGGGTGATGCCGGGTGGCCTTGGCCAGCGAGACCACATAGTGCAAGACGTCCTCGTGCACGGTCACCTGCTCGACCGATTCGCGCATCGCCACCAGATCGTGGCCGTCGACCACTTGGTTGACCGTCGGTTCGGCCGAGCCACGGTCCAGGCGGCGGCGCAGCATCGCGGTCTCGTCGCGCTCGGAGAGGTAGCGCAGCTCCAGCCGGATGGCGAACCGGTCCAGCTGCGCTTCGGGCAGCGGATAGGTGCCCTCGTACTCGATCGGGTTGTCGGTCGCCAAAACGATGAATGGCGTTGGCAGCTTGTGGGTTTCGCCGTCGATGCTCACCTGGCCCTCGGCCATCGCCTCCAGCAACGCCGCCTGGGTCTTCGGCGGCGTGCGGTTGATCTCGTCGGCCAGCAACAGATTGGTGAAGATCGGTCCCGCCCGGAACGCGAATTGGCCCGACTGCATGTCGTAGATCGTCGAGCCGAGCAGGTCGGCGGGCAGCAGGTCCGGCGTGAACTGCACGCGCGTGAACCGAAGCCCCAGCGCTGCCGCGAAGGACCGGGCGATCAGCGTCTTGCCCAGGCCGGGCAGGTCCTCGATCAGGATGTGTCCGCGCGCGAGCACCGCGGTGAGGATGAGGGTGAGTGCCGAGCGCTTGCCCACCACCACACGTTCGATTTCGTCGAGCACCGCCTCGCAGCGTGCGGTGGTAGTCGCGGCCGGCAGTGTCATATCTGGCTGGCTCCCCTCATACCTGCTCCAACTTTCGCAGAATCTCTTCCAGCGCCGCACGGCCGGGACCAGGCTCCCGGTCACCGGTGCGCGTGACGTTGTTGGGATTGACCCACTCCCACAGTTCGACACCGAAGAGCATCCGGCCGGTGGCGTGATACGCCACCGGATCCTTGGATTGCTTTTGCCCCGTGGTCATTTCGTACCGTCGGGCGAGCATCGGACGGAGATGCCGATCCCAGTCCGCGCGGGTGGAGTCCGACCGGCGCAGCGTCGTCTCGGTAGTGGAAAGCCAGCGACGCAACGAGTCCGTCCGGTCGTCGGGGTCCGACTCGTCCGCGGGTTCCGGGACGCGTCCCAGGTAACGGCGGATGTTGAGCAACACCAGCGCCAGGGCGATTCCCGATGCAATCAACAAAAGTTGGCGACCGTGCAGGATGAGCGCCATCAGCTCGATCCCGACGATGAGGCAAACGCCCAGGGCCACCAGCTTTCTCATACCGGGCTCCGCAACTCATCGAGGACGAGCCGCAGCACGTTGACCGCCACCTCACGGTGGCCCTCGTTCATCACGTGCGGGCTGAAACGCGCCTCTTCGAACAGGTTCACCAGCTGCACCGCGTTGTCGGGGTGCAGCGCGTGGTGTTCGACGGCCCGGACCAGCACCTCGGTCGGTGTGTCGAAGTCCTGCGGGGCGGCTCCCGGGACATTGGCGAGCTCGCGCTCCATCGCGGCATAGCAGGCGATGATCGCCTCGCGCGGTTCCCGGCTCAGGTCGCCCATCTCGGCCAGGCCCAGTTCGGCCGCGCGGGCCAGCGACTCCGACGGCGGTGTCGGCGCCGGCGGCTCGGAATCCTCCCCGACGATGGCGGCGGGTGTCGTCGCGCGCCACCGCCGCCGCGACATGATCACCGAACCGGCGACGATGACCAGCATCATCGGGATCGCGCCGGCAAGCAGGACACCGAACATGTCCCCGGTGTTGTTCGGCGGTCGTTGCGGGGGCGGCGCGGTGCTGGCGTGCCCCGACGGCGGCGCGTTCGGAGGCGCGTTGGGCGCGGTGGGAGTGGCGGAGTGCGGCATCACGAATCGGATCAGCAGCGTCACGATCAAGAGCCACGCCAGGATGAGCACGAGCCCGATCAGCAGCACCCGCCAGCTCGGACGACCAATGCCGGTGCCGAGCAGCTCAGACAGGTCGCCCTGCTTTGGTGCCACGGCGCGTGGATCGCGCAGCCGCGCGACCACCGCGATCGTCAAGAGCGCGAGGGTCCCGCTCAGGGCCGCGATGACGAACATCAGCGCCGCCCGGCTGCTGCCCGGCTCCCGGTGCACGGCGTGGTCTTGGGCCGGAAGATAGCCGCGCAGCGCGGCAGCAACAAAGATCAAGAGGACGATCAGGGCGATGACCCGCCCCGTCGGCTTGTCGATACCGGGCATTGGCACACCACTCGGCCGGTTGCCTGCCGCCGTTGCGGCACTGACTTTCTTCATACTGGCACGTCAGGAGGTCTCGCCGCCAGGAACGGCGCCCGTGTGGCGCCGGAGAGCTTATCCACAGTTGCGATTTCATCCACAGGCCGGCGACGACGGCTTGTCCGGTCGGGCGACCGTGACAGAGGTGATTCATAGTGTCGGGGCATGGGTTCCTGCTTGGGCGCCAACGAGGCACGGGAGCGGATCGGCGCTGCTCTCGACGCTATCGACGCCGCGCACGACGTGCTGCGCGACACGTCATCGGACGTGGTGGGCAACGGTTTCCGCGTCGACGTCGCCGAGCGGCTGGAGACGCAGGACCGTATCAACCGCGGGCTGATGTACCGGTTTTTCGGGGAGATCGCCGACCCGCCCGATGGCAGCGAGTGCATCCCGTCGACGCGGGCAGCGCTTTGCGCGCGGCTGCGGGTGACGCCCAGGGAGATCGTGCGGCGCTTCAAACTCGCCGCCCGGATACGGCCGCGCCGCTCGCTGACCGGTCCCCCGGTGCAGCCCGAGCTTCCGGAGCTGGCGGCCGCGGTGGAAGCCGGCGCGGTCGGTGAGGACCATATCCGCGCGGTCTGCCAGGCGGTCGACGTGCTGCCGGCCTGTGTTTCGCCGACCGACGTGGCCGAGGCCGAGCGCACCCTGGTGCGCCATGCCACCAAGCTGGATGCCGGCGTCGTGGTCAGGCTGGGCCAGCGCATCGCCGACTACCTCAATCCCGACGGGCTGTTCACCGACGAGGACCGGGCGCGCCGGCGCGGGCTGCGCCTGGGGCCGCAGGGCCCCGACGGCATGTCGCGTCTCTCGGGGTTGCTGGACCCCGAGGCCCGCGCCTACTTCGAAGCGATCGAGGCGGCCGTGCGGCCGGGCCGGCACCAACCCGAGGGCACCCAGCCCGAGGAGCGCGATCAGCGCACCCCGGCGCAACGCTGCCACGACGCGCTCAAGCTGGGCCTGGCGGCCGCGATCGCCTCGGGCAAGCTCGGCACACACCGCGGCCACCCCGTCACCGTCATCGTCACCACGACACTGGCCGAACTCAACCAGGCCGCCCACGCCGTCCTCAACGACTCGATCCCGATGCCGGCGCCCGCGCGCACCGGGGGCGGGTCCCGGTTGCCGATGCGAGACCTGATTCGCATGGCCGCCAAGGCCATTCACTACTTGGCGGTGTTCGACGACCACACCAGCCGGCCGCTGTATCTCGGCCGCCAAAAACGCATCGCCACCGCCGACCAGCGACTCATCTGCTATGCGCGCGACCGCGGGTGCACCCGACCCAACTGCCTGGAATCGGGTTATCGCTGCGAAGTGCACCACGCACCGGACTGGGCAAAGGGTGGGCGGACCGACGCCGACAAGCTGTACTTTGCCTGCGATTGCGACCACGGCGGGGCCAGCCGCGGCGAATGGCACACCGTGGTCACGAACAGCGGGCGACTCGGCTGGACCGACGGCACCGGCCCACCTCGAATCAACCACGCCCACCACCCCGAAGAACTGTTGCGCGGAGATCCCGACCCGCCGGATGACTAGTCCAGTGTGAACGGCCCGAAGCTGCCGTCGAGCACCTGCAGGTGGCCGATGGTGCGGCCGGTGACGGCCGCGGCGTCCACCAGCGCCAGTTCGACCGCGGCCCGGGCGAATTCGTCCGCCGGTGCGGTATCGACGAAGTCCCGGGCATAGTAGGCCAGGCCCGGCGTCAGGATGGGTTTGGATGGCGCTAGTGCGTTCACCGCGATGTTGTGGTCGGCGAGGTCGTAGGCGGCGCACTGGGTGAGGTGCTCGAGGGCCGCCTTCGACCCGCCGTAGCCGGGCAGCACCCCGCCGCTGCGGTCCGGATAAGGCCCGTCGCCGGGCATGCGAGACGCCACCGAGGTGATGTTGACGATCGAGCCGCCGCCGGCGTCGAACATGTCGGGGCACACCAGCTGCATCAGCTCGTAGGCCGCGAACACCGCGATGTCGAAGTGGCGGCGAAACGCCTGCAACGGCGTGCTGACGAAGCCCGGCCAGCCGGGTTTGCCACCGGGAGCAGCGGGCCTGGTGGGCTTGGCGCGCGGCGGCGCCCCGCGCACCGGCGGACGGCCGGGCGCGGTGAACGCCGCGTTGTTGACCAGAATGGTGATGGGGCCCAAGGCTTCTCGCGTCTCGGCGGCCAGGCGGGCCACGTCGTCGCGGTCGGTCAGGTCGGCCCGGATCGCCACGGCGCGCCCGCCCGCCGCCTCGATGGCGGCGACCGTCTCCCCGATGGTGCCGGGCAACCGGTCGTCCCACACCTGTTCGGTGCGCCCCGCGACGGCCACCGCCGCGCCCTCCGCCGCGAGGGCCAGCGCGATCGCGCGGCCCAACCCGCGGCTGGCGCCGGTGACGATCGCGGCCCGGCCCGCGAGCCGCTGGGTCATCCCGTCACTCCGTGCACGACGATGGCCGTGGTCTGCTCCACCCACGTGTCGTCCAGCTTTTCCTCCGGGCGCAACAGCATCCGCAGCATCGTCGCTCCCCCGATCAGCTCGATCAATCGGTCCGGGTCCACCTCGCGATGCGCTTCGCCGCGGTCGACGGCCTCGCGCAGGCGCACCCTGACCGCGGTGAACACGTCGGCGAAGCGTGTCATCACCCGGGCGTTGAGCGCGGGGTCGGCCGTCATGTCGGCGACCAGGCCGGGCAATGCGGCACGTACCACCGGCGTGGTGAACACGTCGCGGGTGGCCTCGATCATCATCCGGACGTCGGCGGCGATGTCCCCGGCCGGGGCCTCCAGCGCGGTGGGCGCGGTCGGGAACGCCGCCTCGTGCACCAGTTCGGCCTTGCTCGACCACCGGCGGTAGAGCGCGGATTTAGTGGTGCCCGCCCGCTCGGCGACCGCGGCCAGGCTAAGGTTCGAATAACCGATCTCCACAAGCAGTTCCGCGGTCGCCGACAGGATCGCCGAATCGATGCGCGGATCCCGGGGGCGCCCGGCGCCGGGGCCCTTGTCAAGGTCGGATGGGTCTGCTTTCATAACGCTACCTACCGTATCGTAATTGCCGCGAAGAAGCCTCAACGAAGGAGGCACCTATGGCCACGGAACCCGTGCTCGACAAAGTCGACCGACTTCAGCGCTCCAGCCGCGACGTCACCACGCTGCCCGCGGTGCTGTCGGAATGGCTGTCGACCGTCCTACCGGGCGGGGCGACGCCGGAGGTGACCGTGGAAAGCGGCGTCGACTCAACGGGGATGTCGTCGGAAACCATCATCCTGAGCGCCCGCTGGCAAAAGGACGGCCAACCGGTCGAGGAAAAACTGGTGGCCCGGGTGGCGCCGACCGCCGAGGACGTGCAGGTCTTCCCGACGTACCGGCTCGACCACCAGTTCGAGGTGATACGCACCGTCGGCGAGCTGACCGACGTCCCCGTCCCGCGCGTGCGCTGGCTCGAGCCGACGGGCAGCGTCCTGGGCACGCCCTTCTTCCTGATGGATTACGTCGATGGCGTGGTGCCGCCCGACGTCATGCCATATACCTTCGGCGGCAACTGGTTTGCCGACGCCCCCGCCGAACGCCGGCGCGAACTGCAGGACGCCACGGTCCGGGTGCTGGCGACGCTGCATTCGATTCCCAACGCGGAAAAGACCTTCAGCTTCCTGACCGAAGGCCAGGACGGCGACACCGCGCTGCGCAGGCACTTCAACTGGGTGCGCGCGTGGTACGACTTCGCCGTGCCCGACATCGGCCGATCGCCCTTGCTGGAGCGCACTTTCGGATGGCTGGAAGACAACTGGCCGGCCGAGGTGGCCGCACGCGAACCCGTGCTGCTATGGGGCGACGCGCGGGTGGGCAACGTGTTGTACCGGGACTTCCGGCCCGTCGCCGTGCTCGACTGGGAGATGGTCACGCTCGGGCCACGCGAGCTGGATGTCGCCTGGATGATCTACGCGCACATGGTCTTTCAGGAGCTCGCCGGCCTGGCGACGCTGCCCGGACTGCCCGACGTGATGCGCGAGGACGACGTTCGCGCCACCTACCAGCGGCTCACCGGCGTGCAGGTTGGCGACCTGCGCTGGTTTTACGTCTACTCCGGGGTGATGTGGGCGTGCGTGTTCATGCGCACCGGCGCCCGGCGGGTGCACTTCGGCGAGATAGAGATGCCCGACGACCCCAATTTTGCAGAATCGCTGTTCTACCACGCCGGATTGATGAAACGTCTCATCGGAGAGGAGCGCTGATGCCGCAAATACTTGGCCCGCTCGACGAGTTCCCGGTACACCAGCTTCCGCAACCCATCGCGTGGCCGGGTAGCTCGGACCGCAATTTTTACGACCGCTCCTACTTCAACGCCCACGACCGCACCGGCGACATCTTCTTGATCAGCGGCATGGGCTACTACCCCAACCTCGGCGTCAAGGACGCGTTCGTGCTCATCCGCCGCGGCGACACGCAGACCGCCGTGCACCTGTCCGACGCCATCGACTCCGACCGGCTCAACCAGCGCGTCAACGGCTACCGGATCGAGGTCAGCGAACCGCTGCGCAAGCTGCGCCTCGTCCTCGACGAAACCGAGGGCATCGCAGCCGATCTCACTTGGGAGGGGCTGTTCGACGTCGTCCAGGAACAGCCGCACGTCCTGCGGACCGGCAACCGGGTGACGCTGGACGCCCAGCGGTTCGCCCAGCTCGGCAGCTGGAGCGGCCGCATCGCCATTGACGGCGAGGAGATCGCCGTCGACCCGGGAACCTGGCTCGGCAGCCGCGACCGGTCCTGGGGCATCAGGCCTATCGGCGAGCCCGAGCCCGCGGGCCGGCCCGCCGACCCCCCGTTCGAGGGCATGTGGTGGCTGTACGTGCCCATGGCGTTCAACGACTTCGCCATCGTGCTGATCATCCAGGAGGAGCCCAACGGGTTCCGCTCGCTCAACGACTGCACCCGGATCTGGCGCGACGGCCGCGTCGAACAGCTCGGCTGGCCGCGGGTCAAGATCCACTACCGCTCCGGCACCCGCATCCCCACCGGGGCGACGATCGACGCGACGGCCCCCGACGGCACACCGGTTCACTTCGACGTGGAGTCCAAGCTGCCCGTGCCCATCCACGTCGGAGGCGGCTACGGCGGCGACTCCGACTGGCTGCACGGCATGTGGAAGGGCGAAAAGTTCGTCGAGCGCCTGACTTACGACATGACCGACCCGGCGATCGTCGCGCGCTCGGGCTTCGGCGTGATCGACCACGTGGGTCGCGCGCTGTGCCGCGACGGCGACGGGGAACCGGTCGAAGGCTGGGGCCTCTACGAGCACGGCGCGCTGGGCCGCCACGACCCCTCCGGCTTCAAAGACTGGCTGACGGTCGCGCCCTAGACCTTGCCCGCCGGCGGCGAGTTTTCGGGTCATTCGCGCCACAAGTCCACGTTCGCGCCTGCGACACCGTCGAGATGCGGTTGACTAGGGGCGTGACAAAGCCGCCGCGGATTGTCGACGTTGTCGTCGTCGGTGCCGGCTTTGCCGGGCTGTGCGCGGCGCGCGAGCTGACGCGCCAGGGCCACGACGTGCTGGTGTTCGAGGGCCGCGACCGCGTCGGCGGGCGCTCGTTCACGGGCAGCGTCGCGGGGTTGCCCGCCGATCTGGGCGGCACGTTCGTCGGGCCAACCCAGGACGCCGTCCTGGCGCTGGCGGCCGAGCTCGAGGTCCCGACCGCCCCGACCCACCACGACGGCAAGAATGTGATCCACTGGCGCGGCTGGGCCCGCCCGTACCGCGGCACGATTCCCAAGCTGTCGCTGACCGGGCTGCTCGATATCGGCCGGCTGCGTTGGCAATTCGAGAGGATCGCCCGTGGCGTGCCGGTGGCGACCCCCTGGGACGCGCGCCGGGCGCGCGAGCTGGACGGCATGTCGCTCGGCGGGTGGTTGCGCTCGGTGCGCGCGACGGCCTCGTCGCTCGACCTGATGGCCATCGTGGCCCGGGTGACCTGGGGGTGTGAACCCGACGATGTGTCGATGCTGCACGCCGCCCGCTACACCCACGCCGCCGGCGGCCTGGACCGGCTGCTCGACGTCGAAAACGGTGCCCAGCAGGACCGTTTTCCGGGCGGCACCCAGCAGATCGCCCAGGTGGCGGCCGCCGAACTGGGCGCGCGCGTCGTGCTCAACGCGCCGGTGCGCCGCATCGACCGCCACGGCGCGGGAGTGACCGTAACCAGTGACGCCGGCCCCGTCGAGGCCGGGTTCGTCATCGTCGCGATCCCCCCGGCCCATCGCGCGTCGATCGAGTTCGCTCCCCCGCTGCCCGCCGAGTACGACCAACTCGCCCGGCACTGGCCGCAGGGCCGGCTCAGCAAGGCGTACGCGGCGTACGAGACACCGTTCTGGCGCGCCGACGGGTTCTCCGGGCAGGCGCTGTCCGACAAGGGCCCGGTGTTCATCACCTTCGACGTCAGCCCGCACGCCGACGGGCCTGGGATCCTGATGGGATTCGTGGACGCCCGCGCGTTCGACTCGCTTCTCCCCGAGCAGCGCCGCCGCGACGCGCTGCGCTGCTTCGCGTCGCTGTTCGGCGACGAGGCGCTCAAACCCCTCGACTATGTCGATCACCGTTGGGGCGCAGAGGGTTTCGCACCGGGCGGCCCGACGGCGGCGGTGCCACCGGGCTCATGGACGCGATTCGGGCGGTGTTTGCGCGCGCCGGTCGGGCCGATCCACTGGGCCGGGACCGAGACCGCCGACGAATGGACGGGGTTCCTCGACGGCGCCGTCAGGTCCGGCCAACGCGCGGCCGCAGAAGTGGCCGCCCTGCTATGAGCTGATCCGCACGTCGTGGCTCACCGATTGGGCGAGCGACCGCAGGTGGCGGCTGACCTCACCCGGGTGTTCCAGCATCGAGCAGTGCCCACCGGGCAGCTCGACGAGGCCGATCACGTTGGGCGCGGTGCGGGCGATCCTGCGGGACTGGCCGATCGGCGTCAGCCGATCGCGTTCGCTGCCGATGACCAAGGTGGGCACCGTCAAACCGTCCAGGTGCAGATGCCGCGACCCCAACGCGTCGACGAGCATCTTGGCGCATCCGCCGCGCCCGGCGGGTGATGTCTGTGCGAAGAGCTCGTAGATGATCCGAGCGGCGCTCGGGTCCGCGTCCCGTCCGACCGCCAGCATCGCGACCACATAGCGGCTGGGGAGCCGGGCCGCGGTGGGCACCGGGAACCCGCCCAACACGTTGATCAGGCCACGGGCGGCCAGGACCCGCGCCTCTGAAAATCCCCGCAACTCGCGCGGCACCGACAGCAGCTTGACCTCCCGCACCAGATCCCCGGTGGTGGTGTTGATCAGCGCGACGGCGTCGGCGCGCCGGCGGACCTTGTCGCGGTAGTGCGTCGACCAGGCGGCGATGGCGATGCCGCCCATCGAGTGACCGGCCAGCACCGCGCGCTCACCCGGCGCCAATGTCGCCTCGAGGACCGAATCGAGGTCGGAGGCAAGGTGTTCGAGCCTGTAGCCGCCGCGCCGCGGAACGCCGCTGCGCCCGTGGCCACGATGGTCGAAGGCGATCACCCGGTAATCGGTGGCCAGGTCGGCGATCTGGTGTGCCCACGCCCGGATCGCGCAGGTGATGCCGTGCGTAAGCACGATCGGATACCCGTCGGGTGGCCCGAAAACCTCGGTGTGCAAAGGAGTTCCGTCGGCCGCGCGCACGGTCAGCGTGCGACTTGGCGGCAGTTCGTCGGGGAGCCGCCCGATTGTGCGAATCGATTGCCCAGCACCCATCGCGCTCCCCCTTCGAACGCGGCAACATTGCCGCACTCCGGATGTACGCGAGTTTAGTCCTCACCGAACGATGGCCGCGGCGAAATGGGCCGATACACGCCGACATTTTCAGCACGATCGTGCAACAATCCCGGCCCACGGCCCGTTGCGGTGTGGGACGCTGACAGACGTGTCCCCGATGAGCCGTCGGGAGTTTCTCGCGGCCTCGACGTGCGTGGTCGGCGGAGGGCTGGCGGCCGCCTGCGCGACGGGTCACCCGCCGCCACCCGACACCAAGTCGGTGCTCATCGTCGGCGCCGGCATGGCGGGGCTGTCCGCCGCGCGCAGCCTCGCCGACGCCGGGTGGCCGGTGCGCGTTATCGAAGCCCGCGATCGCATCGGCGGCAGGGTATACACCAACCACGACTGGGGCGTACCGCTCGAGATGGGCGCGTCCTGGATCCACGGCACAGCGGACAACCCGGTGACGGAACTGGCGCGCCGGGCGCGGGCCCAGCTGGCCGCCACCGACTACTACGGGTGGGCGAAGCTCGCGGTCGATCCCCCGCTGCAGCCGCTGCACTACGACCCGAATACCTGGCGCAAGTTCGTCGAAGCGGCTCGTGGCCAGGTGGACGGCGGGAGCCTCGGCGCCGCCGTCAACTCCGCGGCACAAACCGAAGAGCTTTCCGGATCCGACCGCGCCCAGCTGGCTTTTTACCTCACCACCGAGATCGAGAACGAATACGCCGCCGACGCGGATCAGCTGTCGGCCACCACATTTGACAAGGGCGATTACGCCGGCGGCGAGCAGTGCGTGGTCACCAGCGGGTACGACGCCCTGCCCAGGCTGCTGGCCGACGGCCTTCAGGTCACGCTGGGCACGCCGGTCACCGCGATCGCGCGACGCGACAGCTCCGTCGTCGTGCAGGCTCCCAACCGGTCGTTCGAGGGCGCCGCCGCGATCGTCACCGTCCCCCTGGGGGTGCTGAAATCGGGTGCCATCGCGTTCGATCCGCCCCTTCCCGACGGACACACGCGTGCCGTGACCGCACTGGGATTCGGCGCGCTGTCCAAGAGCTTCTTCCGTTTCACCCGCCGAACCTGGAACGTGGAGAACGCCTTCTACCAATTCCTCGGCACCGCCCCGGGCGTGTGGTCGCAGTGGTTCACCCTGCCCAGCGCGGCGGGCCCAATTGTGTTGGCGTTCAACGCCGGTGATCGCGGCCGGTCGGCGGAGTCGTCTTCGCCCGGCGACCTGATGGCGACCGCCCTGCCCGTCGCCCGGCGACTGTTCGGCGACGACATCTCCCCCGTGGAGGTCCGAACGTCGAATTGGACGATCGACCCCTATGCACGCGGCGCGTATTCGTTTCACGCGCCGGGTTCCGGCCTGGAAGACCGGCGACGGCTGGCCGAACCGATCGGCGACCGGCTCTACCTGGCGGGTGAGGCCGTCGGCGTCAATAATCCGGCCACCGTCACCGGCGCCGTGGTCAGCGGGCGATACGCCGCCGGCCAGCTGATGCACCGATTGAGCGGTTGACGGCGACTACTTCCCCAGCCGCTGCGCGCAGGCGTCAAGGATCGCCAGGAAGCTGGAGCGAAGCAGGGGATACGTGACCGCCTCCAGCAGCCTGCCCCCGGCCCGCGCGGGGTGGGTGTAGTTGCTCAGCCAGTCGACGTGGGTGCCGCCTCCCGAAGCGGTGAACGTCAGCGTGCCGCCGTCATGATTGAACGGCGGGAACGACCGCACGATGAGATAGGAGTAGCTGCGCGGCCGGTCGTAGGCCGTGATCTCTTCGCGGAACCACGTCCCCACCCCGAGCACCTCGCGCACCGCGCCCGCACCCGGCCCCGGCGAACCCTTCGCGTAACGGCCCCGCAGGGCGAGCGGGGCGGCGGCCAGGTTGACCGGGTCGGCCAGCCAGTCGAAGACCTGCTCCTCCGGCGCGTTGATGGTGCGCTCCACGTGAATCTCGACCACGCCCACATGCTAGACGCGGCCGGGCTACATCGTTTGTTTGAGCGTGGTGTGCGGGCTCTGCCCGTACGTCTGCCGATAGAGCACCGCGAACCGGCCGGTGTGGGCGAAGCCCCAACGCTGCGCGATCTCGGTGACGGTCGCCGTCGTCGGCCCACCCGCCATCAGCTCTTGATGCGCGCGGTGCAGCCGGACGCGGCGCAGGTACTCCGTCGGCGTGGTATCGAGCTGGCGCCGGAAAAGGTACTGCACCGCCCTGGGCGTCAGATGCACCGCGCCGGCCACGTCGTTGATGCCGATGTCCGCCGCGGCGTGGCGGTGGATGAAGGCCACCGCGTCCTTGAGCGTCGCTGGGAGCGCGGGGTCGCTGGCCGGATCCAGCTCGGTCACATTCGACGGGTAGCACTCGAGCAGCGCGCCGGCCAGCAAGGGGGCCAGCATCGCGACCACCAGGGGTTGCTGGGCGGTCTCGGGGGCGGCCAGGGTTGCCGTCGCGTACTCCAGCGCTCGATGCCAGGCGGGCACGGCGCCGCGCGAGCGTGGGCGGCAACTCAGGAACCGGACCTGCTGCGACAACGGCGTATGTGACTCCGCGGCGACCTTGTTCAGCGCCTCCGCCTGGATAGTCACCACGTCGAACCGGGCGCCGTTCACCTGCAGCGCGCAAGACATGCCGTGCGCCACCAGCACTGGGCATTCCACATGCGGGAACGGCACACCGGTCACTGCCAGCGATCCCGCCCGGGGTTGGATCACGACGACGGAGTCGGCGGGTGGAATCTCGACGCCCAACCGACCCTCAATCACCACTTCGTCGATCGTCATCGAGCCCGCTGCGCAACGTTGATGGGTGATGGCCCAGCGGCCGATGTGTCCGTTGATCCGCCAGCCCGGCGTGTAGGCGCCGGCAAAGAACCGGCGCGCAGCCCCCTGATCGACGGTGCGGAACTGCTCGTAGCGAACGGCCGCAGGGCTATACCCCGGCGACGCATAGGTCGCAGGAGCGGCGCGAAGGTCGACCTCTATCGCGTCGGATCCACCCGCTACCCCATCCCGAACGCCGGACGTCGCGGCGTCGGCGACGACGGTCACTGCGGCTCCGCCGGCTGCAAGTCGGATGGCGCCGGACGCGGCGACGCCAGCCGTAGATAAATATTCACGGAGTCGAGGGCGATCCGGTCCCAGCTGAACCGCGACACCGCGCGGCTTCGGCCGGCCGCCCCCATGCTGTCACACTGGAAGCTTTGCGCCAGAAGGCTTCTCAAGCCGGCGGCCACCGCAGCCGGGCTGTGTTGGGACAGCACGAGCCCGGTGACGGCGTCCACGACGACGTCGCTCAGGACACCGACGGGAAGTGCGACCACCGCCACGCCACTTGCCATGGCCCGCAACGCCGTCGCGCAGAGCGGCGGCTGGCGCGGCGTGCACGCGACGACGTCGGCGGATCGCAGCAGCCTCGGCAGATCGTCGGCGCCGACCGCACCCGCGAAGCGGACCCGGTCGGCCACCCCCAACTCGCCGGCGAGGTGTTCGAGTGCGGCGCGCGCGGCCGCGTTGGCGGGGTCGCCGGCGGCCGTTTCCGCGATGACCAGCTCCGTCCCCATCACCCTGGGCAGCGCTCGGATAGCGATGTCGAAACCGTTGTGCGACGAAAGATCGGGTGCCATGGCAAGAACGCGGTGCAGGCCGTTCCGGGCGACCACCGGTCCCACCGGACTGTAACGCTCCACGTCGACGCCGCTGCCCAGGACGGAAACGCGCGCCCGGCTGCGACGCAGCCGGGCCAGCAGCTCGACGTCCGCGGTGCACTCACCGGTCACCCAGCCCGCGCCGCGCGCCAATAGCGGCTCGATGCGTTCACGCTCGCTCTCTTGCCGCGAACCGCCACGCGAGGTCGCCACGAGCCCCTGAAAGGTCTGGACGACCGGTATGCGCTGCCGTCGCGCGGCCAACTGCCCGGCCAGCCCGCCCAGCCAGCCGTAGGCGTGCACAACGTCGGGTTGATCGGTTGACCAGAGGCGTTCAAGTGTCGCGGCCCATTCCCCGACATGGGGCAGCACCTCCGCCGGCGAAGCCGCCACGCGCGGACCCACGCTTATCGACCTGATCCGGCAGCCCCCGTCGGTGGTCGCTTCCGCGGGTCGCCTGTCTCGTTGCCTGACGTAGGTGACCGCCTGGTGTCCCCGGGCAGCGAGCGCGGCACAAAGCTGGTGAGGGTCGTCAGTGAGGATGTCGTCACCCGTCACGATCGCGATCTTCACCAGCACTCCGTCCCACCTTGATTGCGCTCGGCGGCCACCAAGAAAGTCCTACCCTGCTCCATCGCAACGAAACACAACTAGCCGGCCGCTCTTCGCCGCGCGTCCTACGTTTCGCATAGTGGATAGCAGTCGCACGGGTGACCTGCGGCGCCCCCAAGCGAACTGTCACTTATCCGCGGGCGGGGGGACACTGAGACAATGACGACCGACCAGCACCATCCCCCGGTTGAGCTGGTGGTGTTGCTGGCGTCGGCGGGCGGCCTGGAACCCCTCTCCATCGTCCTGCGCGATTTGCCGGCGGAGTTCCCGGCCGCAGTTGTCGTGCAACAACACCTCGGGGGTCTCAGCAGCGTGCTGCCGACGCTCCTCGGCAGGCAAACACCCCATGGGGTCAGCTGGGCGCGCGACGGGCAGGCGTTGGCGGCGGGGCACGTAGCCGTGTGTCCGCCCCGCATGCACCTGGAAGTTGCACCGGACGGCATCTGCTGGCTGCACGAAACGGAGCCGCTCGGGGAACGCCGCTTTGACTTGCTGCTGGCGTCCGTGGCCAAGTCGTACGGCGCTCGGAGCGTGGCGGTTGTGTTGTCCGGCTCGGGGCAAGACGGCGCCGTCGGCACCGTCGCCATGAAGCGGGCCGGCGCAATCGTGATCGCCCAAAGCCCGGAAACCGCCAAATATGCGTCGATGCCGATGGCGGCCGCGCGGTCCGGCGCCGACCTCGTATTGCCGATTTACAGGATCGGGCACGTCCTGGCCGACATCGTCGCCGGTGCGCCGCTGGTCAAGCCGCGGCCAGACGAAGGCGGGGCCGCGATACCGCTGGGTCCCCTGGCGCAACGCCCGACGGCGGGCAGGGGCGATGAGGCCACCACCGTAGAGGTGGGAGCCGAGGGAGAAACAGTGGGCACCGGGGGCGAGACCGCCACACAGCTCGACGAGGCTATGGGACGGGCAGCCGCCCGCGCCGAATCGGCGCGAGACCGCGCGGCCGAACTGCGGCGCAGACACGATGATCTTTCCGAAGGATTCGGCGCCACTGCTGACACCGTGTCCATCGCGCGGCATAGGGCGCAGGAGTCGATTCGCCGCGCACAACTGGCTCATCAAGCGGCCAAGGAGGCGGTCGCGCGGTGGGCAACCGACCGCTGACTTAGGGCTAGCCCACAACCTCCATGAGCAGCAGCGCCCCGGCGACGGTTCCCCCGGCCGACCGAAACGACGTGCATAAGACCCGTATCCGGGTCGGCCGGCCGCGCCGGTTGAATGCTTCCACCACCGCCTCGCCGGCGCTGTCCGGGTCGACGAACGCGTTGCCGATCAAGGGCCGCACGCCGTCCAGCGGCAGGCCGATGTCCAAAGCGGTGAGCATCGACCCCGTGGTCTCGTCGGCTCGCAGCCCCCAAAGGTCTTCGCATCCCCGGTTCCACACCACCACCCGCATCTCCCGGTCCACCACGACCATTCCCAGCTGAACCGAGTTGATCAGCGAGTCCAGGAAGTTCTTGGCGTCGTCCAGTTCGACGCTGCGCTCGTGCAACGTGTCGTTGATGGTGTGCAGTTCGTCATTGGTGGACTGCAGCTCCTCGTTCATCGTCTCGAGCTCTTCGTTGGTGGACTGCAGTTCCTCGTTGGTCGTCTCGAGTTCCTCCACCGTGGACTGCAGTTCCTCGTTGGTGGTCTCGAGTTCCTCGTTGGTGGACTGCAGCTCTTCGTAGGCCGCCTCGAGCTGGTGGTTGGTCTGGACGACCTTGTCCAGGAGGGCTCGCGTCGCGGTAACGTCGAAGAACACGATCGACACGCCGAGCAGCCCGTTTTCGGCGTCGACGAGCGGGTTGATGTGGATCTCGAACCACACCGTCTCGGCGCCGGGTCGCTGCCACTTGACGTCGGGGATCCGCGCCGACCGGCGCTCCACCTTGGCCTGCTCCAGGTAGGAGCGCAGTTCGACCGGACGGTAGGACACTTCGAGATCTCGCAGCAACCGGCCGATGTCGCGGGCCGAGAGCCCGAGGAGGCTCTCCGCCTGCTGGTTGATCATCGCGACGGTGTCCTCACCGGTGACCACGATCTGAGCCACCGGGCTGGCCCGAAAAGCCAAGTCTCGCACCGAGGCCAGGCCCGGCAAGTCGACCTGGCGCTCATAGAACGCGGCGGCCGCGCCGTAGCGGTCCACCGCGCCATGAAACGCGTCGACCTTGCGGAAGATCCGGTTCTTGAGGTTCAGCGGCGCGAAGCGGTCGCTGTGGCTCAACAACATCTCGGCGTGCCCGAGGAACAGCGTGCCCCGGGGCGCGAGCGCGAAATGCAGGCGGCCCAATACGTTTCGCTGCGTCTCGGCGGTGAGGTACATCAGCGTGTTGCGACAGACCAGCAGGTCGACGCGCGAGATAGGGGCATCCTTGACCAGATCGTTACGCCCGAAGATGACCGCGCGGCGCAGATCCTTCTTGAAAACGTAGCGGCTGTTGACCTGTTCGAAATAGCGCGCCAACAGATCTGGCGGGACCGACTCGACGGACTTGGCGTCGTAGGACGCGGTGCGTGCCTCGGTGAGCGCCTCCTCGTCGATGTCGGTGGCGTAGATCTTGACCCGCTGCCAGAACGCATCGGGACCCAGCGCCTCGGCTAGCAGCATTGCCAGCGTGTACGCCTCCTGCCCCGACGCACATCCCGCGCTCCACACCCGGACCGGATCGTCGGGCCCACGCTCGGCCAGGATCCGCGGAATGACCTCGGCGCCGATGAATTCCCAGGCTTCCAGATCGCGGAAGAAAGCGGTGACGTTGATGAGAATGGTGTTGAACAGCGACGCGAACTCGGCCGGGTTGGCCTGCAGGACATCAAGATACTCATCGAACGAGGTGTAACCGGCCTGACCCATCCGATGACGGACACGACGCACCAGTGAGGTGCGCTTGTAACCGGTGAAGTCGAAGCCGCGAGAATCGCGCATATAGCGCAACAGAGCCTCGAAGGCCTCGTCGGTCTCGTCGTCCATCAAGCTCCATTCGCAAGAGCGTTCGCTTTTGGACTCGAAGACTACTCGCGGCGCTAGAGCCGATTTTCGCGACCGATCAATCCCCACACCGTTTTCCCCGACGAGCTCGGGATCGCGCCCCACGCTCGACAAAGCGCGGAAACGATGGCCAGGCCGGACACAACTTCCGCGCCGCGTTGGGAATCCTCGTGGCGGCCCGGCAAGCGGTCGCTGCAATCCTCCACCGCGACGGTGACGGTGTCCCGATAACTCTCCACGATCAACACCGGTGCGCTCTCGGTATGGTCGAGGACGTTTTCGACGAAGACGGTCGCCACCGTGGCCGCGACCGGGATCAGGTCACGCTGACCCCACCCGGTGAGCCAATCAGAGATCCGGGCGCGGGCCAGGCCCACGCCGATCCTCGTGACGGGAAGCTCGGTACTCGCCCGCCGCCGCACGGGTGGCGACTGGCCGCGGACGGCGTCGAGCGCCGACTCCCGGGTGGGATGTACCGGCACGTATCGGGTCACGCCGACGGCGGCGATCACCCGCCGAGTCTGGGAGTTTGCGCACACGAGCTGAATCGGGACGTCGGGCCATACGCTGACGTGCCAGCGGGCACTGGTGAACACCGACCAGGCCGAGGTCGACGGCGCGGACAACCGGTTGACATCAACGATCACCGCGCGCGGCTCGTCGAGCGCGGCCTTGATGACGGTGTCGCGGACGGTCCGATATGTGGAGCTGTCCAGCATCCCTTGCACCACCAGGATTGCCACGTCCTGATGAGGCGCTGCGTCGATCCAAATGGCCGGCCCGGCTTCACCCACCGGGATCACCGCTACGGGGACCGCTGGCCGTCAACCGGTCGCTGAGCACGGTCAGCGCCCGTTCGCTCTCCTCCGCCAGGGCGCTGTAGTGGCGAGAGAGCGGACCGGCGCCGGTCTTTCCGGCCAGCTTCCGGGCCAATCTGACCTTTTCCTGCAGGCTGCGCAACGCGACCCACAGCGCGCCCTCGACCTCCTCGTCCCGTGCGGCGAGCAAGGCATCGGCCGTCCATGCATGGCCTACGTGGCAGCGGAAGTGCCCCTCGCTGATCGCGATCAGCGAGCCGTTGCAGTCCGGGCAGGTATAGCCCGACGGCGCACCCAGTTTTCGGGTGTCGAAGTTGGTCGAGAAACGCGACGCCATGGCGATGCGGTTCTCGAGTTCCAGCGCCGCATCCGGCTCCATGTTCGTCTCCTCGATCTCCCGATATGACAGTTCTTTGAGGACCGCGCCGATGTCGCGGGCCGCAACCAGCCGATCCAGCACGCCGGCGTCGCGCGCGTTGGTGGGCAGCGCGGGGAACATCGCGTCGTCAGCCGCCTGGCCGATGGTGGCGCCGCCGCGCGACCGGATTGCGGCCAGACCGAGCACGCCGTCGTCGAGCACGCCGGACAGCAGCACTCCGATGGCGCGGGGCCCGAACGCCACGGCGACCGAGCGGAACAGCGCGTTGATCGCGGGCCGGTGCCCGTTCTCGGTGGGCCCTTGGGACAGCACCACGCGGTGGTCGGCGACGAGCAGGTGACGGTCTGGGACTCCGACGTAGACGTGGCCCGGCAGCAGAGGCGCGCCGTCCTCGCAGCTGAGGGCCGGCAGCGGCCCGCTGCGGTCGACGATGCTGGCCAGGGCGCTCGCCGCACCGGCGGGGAAGTGGAGCACCATCAGGTAGGCGTACGGCAGATCCACCGCTAGACCGGCGGCCAAACTCGAGAGGGCTTCGACACCCCCGGCCGAGGCTCCGATCGCGACCACGCCGCGCAAGTCGTCGCTTCCGTTGATCGCCTCGATCACCACCCTCGACTACCCCCATCTAGCCTACGTAACCGCGGGACCCGTGAGTAGATGAGCTGCGTTGTTTTGTGGCCGGCCAACCGTGGTAACCGCGAACAATGGGCACCGACCACACCCCCGATCCGAAGCAGCGCGACCTCGAGGCGTCGCGGGTCCGCCGCGACACCGGATACCTGACCACCCAACAGGGCGTCCGCGTCGACCACACCGACGATTCGCTCACCGCCGGTGAGCGCGGACCCACGCTGCTGGAGGACTTTCACGCCCGGGAGAAGATCACCCACTTCGACCACGAGCGCATCCCCGAGCGGGTGGTTCACGCTCGCGGCGCCGGGGCGTACGGCTTCTTCGAGCCCTATGACGACTGGCTGGCCTCCTACACCGCGGCGAAATTCCTCACCACACCGGGCACTACAACGCCGGTGTTCGTGCGGTTCTCCACGGTGGCCGGATCGCGGGGCTCGGCCGACACCGTCCGCGACGTGCGCGGGTTTGCCACCAAGTTCTACACCAAGCAGGGAAACTACGACCTGGTCGGCAACAACTTCCCGGTCTTCTTCATCCAGGACGGCATCAAGTTCCCCGACTTTGTGCACGCGGTGAAACCGGAGCCGCACAACGAGATTCCACAGGCGGCGTCGGCCCACGACACGCTGTGGGACTTCGTCTCGCTGCAGCCCGAGACGCTGCACACCATCATGTGGTTGATGTCCGACCGCGCGCTGCCGCGCAGTTACCGCATGATGCAGGGCTTCGGTGTGCACACCTTCCGGCTGGTAAACGACCGCGGCGAAGGCACTTTCGTGAAGTTTCACTGGAAGCCGCGCCTCGGCGTGCACTCACTGATCTGGGACGAATGCCAGAAGATCGCGGGCAAGGACCCCGATTACAACCGGCGCGACCTGTGGGAGGCCATCGAGTCCGGCCAGTATCCCGAATGGGAGCTCGGGGTGCAGCTGGTGGCCGAGGAAGACGAGTTCAAGTTCGACTTCGACCTGCTCGACGCCACGAAAATCATTCCCGAAGAACAGGTTCCGGTCCGCCCGGTGGGCAAGATGGTGCTGAACCGCAACCCGGACAACTTCTTCGCCGAGACCGAGCAGGTGGCCTTTCACACCGCCAACGTGGTGCCGGGCATCGACTTCACCAACGACCCGCTGCTGCAGTTCCGCAACTTCTCCTACCTGGACACGCAGCTGATCCGCTTGGGCGGCCCCAACTTTGCGCAGCTGCCGGTCAACCGGCCGGTGGCCGAGGTCCGCACCAACCAGCAGGACGGTTACTCCCAGCACGCCATCCCGCAGGGCCGCTCCAGCTACTACAAGAACACCATCGGCGGCGGATGCCCGGCGCTGGCCAACGACGACGTCTTCCGCCACTACACGCAGCGCGTCGACGGCGCGGCGATGCGCAAGCGCGCAAAGTCCTTCGAGAATCACTACAGCCAGGCGCGGATGTTCTGGAAGAGCATGTCGCCGGTCGAGGCCGAACACATCGTCGCCGCGTTCGCGTTCGAGCTCGGCAAGGTCGAGGTGCCCGACATCCGCTCGGCGGTGGTGGCCCAACTCGCCCGCATCGACGGTGAGCTGGCCGCCCGGGTGGCGGCGAAGCTGGGATTGCCCGAGCCGCCCGAGGAGGCCGTCGACGGCTCGGTGGCCGCGTCGCCGGCGCTGTCCCAGATCGGCACCGGCGACACCATCGCGTCGCGCAAGATCGCGGTGCTGGCCGCCGACGGCGTCGATGTCGTTGGCACGCAGCGCTTTATCGAGCTGATGCAACAGCGCGACGCGGTGGTCGAGGTCCTCGCCCCGGTCGCCGGCGGAACCCTGCGCGGCGGATCGGGCGGCGAACTCCCCGTCGACCGGGCGTTTACCACGATGGCGTCGGTGCTCTATGACGCGGTCGTGGTGGCGTGCGGACCAGACTCGATAGCGACGCTGTCCAACGACGGCTACGCCCTGCATTTCGTGGCCGAGGCCTACAAGCACCTCAAACCGATCGGTGCGTACGGCGCGGGGATCCACCTGCTGCGCGCCGCGAACATCGACACTCGCCTCGCCTCCGAAGACGACGACGACACCGGCGTCGTCAGCGACCGAGCCGTCGTGACCACCACGGCGGCCGCCGACGAGTTGCCGGATGACTTCGTCGAGCAATTCGCCGCGGCGCTGGCCCAACACCGTTGCTGGGAGCGTCAGACGGACCCCGTGCCGGCATAGCGATTACCACAGGAGGTTGAATCATGCCGAATTCGTCGATCAAGAACGAAAAGATGTATGAGGATCTTCGCAAGAAGGGCGAGTCCAAGGAAAAGGCCGCGCGGATTTCCAACGCGGCCGCGGGCCGGGGCAAGTCGTCGGTCGGCCGCAAGGGCGGCAAGTCCGGGTCTTATGCGGACTGGACGGTTCCGCAATTGAAGAAGCGGGCCAAAGAGCTTGGCATCTCTGGCTATTCAAGCCTCACCAAAGACAAATTGGTCGCCAAGCTGCGCAACCACTGACCTTTTACGTCAGCAGCCGTCAGCCGGTGAGGCCGAGCCGGTCCGCTAACACCAAAAACGCGGCCGCGTAGTCGTTGTCGGCGGTCCGGGCCCTGATCTCGGCCCAGTCCAGCCGTTCGCGGACCGCCCGCACCGGCGGGAGGAGTTTCGCGAAGTCGCAGTGGTGTTCGGTCAGCGAGCGCAGCTTCTGGATGACCACCATGGTCGGTGGCAGCACCGGCATCCCGATGGCCAGCACGTCACGCGGTTCGGCGCGGTCCAACATCTCGGGCTCCACCCGCACGCCGTTGATGCGGTGCAACACGTCCACGACCGTGTCGCCGGTGCGCGCCTTGAACAGCCAATCCTCCGGTGGATGCTCGACGGTGAATCCGGCATCGCGCAGCGTGGCCTCGGCGCTGGCCACATCGGACTCGGCGACCACGAGATCCACGTCGTGGCTGGGTTCGGGCGCGCCGAACGCCCACAACGCGTAGCTGCCGGCCAGCGCGAAGCGCGGGCCGTTTTCCTTGAGCGCGGAGGCGGCACCGCGCAGCGCCTCCCGCAGCCGCGCGCAGCACACGGGCACGTCCGTGGGCGTCTCGGTGGGTGTCATGGTGCATAGGTCATACCCCGCCACCGGCGTGGGCAACCTGGCCGGTGCTGCACCGCATCGCTTTTCGCTCGTTTAAGCGACCGTCAGACTGGGCAAGTCTTCAATTATGTCAGCCCCCGCGTTGTCGGTCATGATTCCGGCGCCGACCCAGGCGCGGGCCCCGCACGGATGCGCCCATTCCCCCAGGCGACCGGGGAGATCGGCGGCAGGTGGCTGCGCGTGACGGCGGGGGTGGTGAAACACTGGCTGGAGTCGGGACGACTCGAGTTGCCATTGCCCGCTTCCGGACGCACCGCCGAACGCTGGCAACGCCTGTCGCGTTTAGCCGAGGACGACATCGTGGCGGCCCGGATCGCCGAGTCGCACGTTGACGCGGTCGCGATACTGCACGAGCTGGGCGGAAAGCCCCCCGACTCGGGCCAGCTATGGGGCGTCTGGACGGCCGAGTCCCCCGACGCGGTGGTGGTCGCGACCAACCTCAACGG
Organism: Mycobacterium sp. 852002-51057_SCH5723018; assembly: GCF_001667035.1. Lineage (GTDB taxonomy): Bacteria > Actinomycetota > Actinomycetes > Mycobacteriales > Mycobacteriaceae > Mycobacterium. Next base: position 219,176 of record NZ_LZIR01000008.1, on the reverse strand, counting down.
CGGCGCGGTGATCCTCAACGGCACCAAGGTGTGGTGCTCGGGGGCCGGGTTCTGCACCCACGCGCTGGTGACCGCCCGGATCGACGGGCCCGATCAAGGCAGCAGCGGGCTGTTCGCAGTGACCGTCACCGATCCTGCCGTCAAAGCGTTGCCGACGACGTGGTGGAACGTCGGGATGGCCGGCAGCGACACCAGGGCGGTCCAGTTCACCAACGCCCACGCCGTCGCGGTGGGCGATCCCGACGACTACCTGAACCGGCCCGGGTTCTGGCACGGCTCGATCGGCGTCGCCGCGTGCTGGCTCGGCGGCGCGCGCAGGGTTGCCGAGCCGCTCTACCGCTCCGCCAGCAGCAAATCCGCCGACGCGTACACGCTGGCCCATCTGGGCGCCGTGGACGCCGCGCTCGCCGCGGGGGACTCGATCCTGGCCGCGGCGGCGTCGCAAATCGACTCCGATCCTTTCGACCGGGCCGGCACCGCTCAACTGCTGGCCCGGCGGGCCCGCACCGTCGTAGAGCACGCGGCCGACGAAGCCATCACCCGCACCGGCCGCGCCCTCGGCCCGGGTCCGCTGTGTCAGGACGGCCGGCACGCTCAGCGGGTGGCGGACTTGACCATCTACATCCGGCAAAGCCTCGCCGAGCGGGACCTGGCCGAGCTGGGGCGGCTGGCCGGGCGGCAGCCGTTGACCACCACTTCCTGAGGACCGCGCCGAACACATGCGCGTGGCGACCTTCAACATCCTGCACGGCCGCACCGTAGGTAACGGCGTGGATCCGCGGCGGCTGCGGGATTGCGTGCGCCGTCTGGATCCCGACGTGCTCGCTCTGCAAGAGGTCGACTGCGAGCAACAGCGGTCCGCTCGCGCCGATCTCACCTCGGTGGCCGCCGAAGCGATGGGCGCCGTCGAGCACCGGTTCGTGGCCGCGATCTCGGGCACGCCGGGAGCGACGTGGATGGCCGCCACCGGCCGTGAACAACCGGGAACCGCCGCCTACGGGATCGCGCTGCTTTCCCGCTATCCGGTGGCGAGCTGGCAGGTGGTGCGACTGCCCCGCATCCCGATGCGGTTTCCGATGTATCTGCCGGGACCGAACCGCGTGATGATCGTCCACGAAGAACCACGCGCGGCGGTCATCGCCCAGCTGCATACCCCGTGGGGCGGGCTGACGGTGGCCAACACCCATTTGTCGTTCGTGCCCGGCTGGAATCGGCGCCAGTTGCGGCGGCTGATCCACGACCTACGCGGCTTTCCCGGTCCTCGGCTGCTGACCGGGGACCTGAACATGACGCCGGAGGCGGTGCGACGCTGGTCGGGCATGCGGGCGCTGGCCGCGGCCGCCACGTTTCCCGCGGACGCCCCGGACCGCCAGCTCGACCACATCCTGACGGACGACCATGGATTGCGCGGCGGCGCAGTGGAGGCCGAGTTGATGCCGATCTCGGATCACCGGCCGCTCGTGGTCGACCTCGAGCGCGCGTGACCGGGCGCCCCTCAGCGCTGGGGGCCGCCGGCCGGTCCCATCGCATCGAGTCGGTGTTGGACGCGCTCGATGTCGTCCAACGAGGGCATCTCGTCGGTGACCCGGGTGATCTCCACCCCGACGTCGGCGCTGTCGATCGAGCGGCGTTTGCGCCAGATCAGCTTGGTCGTGATCACCCCGACCTCGTCGTCGGATATTCGCCGCGGCAGCAGCGCCAGCAGCGGCACATACCCGAAGGGAGGCGCCCCGCTGGGGTAGCCGGCACGCAGAAACGCAACGATGCTCGACACCCGACCGAACAAACGCATCCTCCACCTCGCTGACCCCGCCGCCGTCGGCGCGGTTCTCCCAGGGATAACCCGGCGGGGCGGTTTGAAACCAGGACACCTTTGGTTTCCCCGCGCGCACGAAAGGGGTCCGGCCCACAGTAGGACCGGACCCCTGCCGAAATCGAATTACTGGTTTTCTTTCTGGCGCTCCTCGGCGGCCTTGGCCCCGCCTCGCGCGGATTCCGCTTCCGCTTCCTTCTTGCCGGCGTCGCGCTGAGCGTCGGCCTTGTCCTGCTGCGCCTGGCCCTCTCGGACCACGTCATCGCGGCCCGTGACGGTGCCGCCGACCTCTTTTATCTTGCCTTTGACGCCCTCGACGGTGCCCTTGACGGCCTCTTGCGGTCCGCTCTTCTGATCGCCCATGGATCGACCTCCCTCTCGGTGGTTGACGGATTTGCGCCTGGACTTCCCCCTTGAAGCCCCTTGAAGCAGCGCGTTGTCACCTACCGGCTTCCCGCCCGGCGCACCCTCAAACACCCGCAGTTGCGTGTTTGAACGGCGTTTTTCGGGGTAGCTATAGCCGGCGACGACGGAAGGCAGGTGAGGACACTGACCACTATCGGTGTCATCGGGTCAACGGGAACAGCCGGATCGCGCGTGGTGGCCAGGCTCAAGGCGCGCGACGTGGCGGTGGTCGAGATATCCCGCGCGCACGGCGTGGACCTCGTCTCCGGCCGAGGGCTGCTTCAGGCGCTGGAAGGAGTCGACGTCGTGATCGACGTCTCCCACCCCATGCCGGAAGATCGGTGGTCCACCGTCACGCAGGCCGTGGCGACGGCGGCCCGCAACCTCGTGGGAACCTGTGCCGCGCACGACATTCAGCGGCTGGTGGTGTCGTGCGTCGCCGGCGTCGAGGACCCCGTGTTCGACGGGTTTGCCTACTACGAAGCCAAGCGGGCGGCGAGGGAAATCGTGCTGGAAAGCCCGGTGCCGGCGACCATCGTGAAGTCCACCCAGTGGTACGAATTCGCCACCAACCCCGTCGCCGTCACCTACGGAGACGACGAGGTGGTCGTGCAGGACTGGCTGATTCAGCCGATCGCCGCCGACACCGTCGCCGACGTGCTCGTGGAGGCTGCCGTGGGACAGACGCATGGGCCGCGGACCATCACCGGCCCGCAGGCCATGCGGTTGCCCGATCTGACGGCGCGCCTGCTCAATCGGCAAGGCGACGCTCGTCGGGTGCGCACCGTGCAACCGCCGCTCGCCCCGCTCGCCAGCGGGGCGCTGCTCGCTCCCGATCACGCAATAGTGCTCGGCCCCGACGTCGACACCTGGCTGCACACCCTGGCACCGGCCGGCGCGGGCGCTTCGGCCGATGATGAGACGGACCAGGACCCGACGCGGCCGCGCACCACGGATTTGTCCAAGATCTGAAGCGGCGCGGCGCAGCCGGGAATGAACACTTGGTAACCGCTCATCCCGGTATCGGCGTTTTCATCCCGCCCGAACCGGCGGGCGCTAGACTCGCCCCCGAGTTGAGTCCACAGCTGCCCGTATCTTGCGGCGTGTAGGACATCGCGGTCACTCGCCCTGATCACCTTTGAGGGCGGAGTCTATGACTGCTCTATACCGACACGAAGAACCCCGCAGCCGCTACGTCATCGATTGCCACGGGGCGCAGGTGCATGTTCACGCGCGCAGCCTGGCGACCGTCTTGCGGCTCGAGGGCCAGATCGACACGTCCAACGCCGGCGCGGTCGCGCAGGCGATCCGGCACTTCGCCCGGCTGCGGGCCCCGCTGGTGGTCGACGTCAGCGGTTTGGACTTCCTGGGCAGCGCCGGCCTTCGGATGTTGCTGCGCCTTCACGTTGAGCAGCAGCAAGCCCAGTTGCACTGCAACGTCGTCAGCGGCGCGGCGCTGCGCCGGCTCACTCGCGTGGTCACCGACCACGGCTTACCGGTGGTCGATTCGGTTCCCGAAGCCCTGCGCCACACCCACGATTTCATTCACGCCCGCCGCCGGTTCCTCTCGGGTCTGGCCCGGCAACGGGAGCCGCAGCGCGAAACCCGTCGGCCACTGGAGGCCGCTGAAGGCCACTGAAGGTCACGGTTGCGTCACGATCCAGATCACGAATGCTTAAGAACCGCGACCGTTTCCTAAGAAATCTCAGTGTTGGTCGGCGAATTTGTTTGCTCGCTTAGCGAAATCCGGTCCGGCGGGCGCATCGTGTGACGGGCGGTGCCGGTGTTGATCCTGAGAGATGGCCGCCCGCTTTTCGCTTCCGCTACCTTGGGTTTCGAGGATCGGGAGCCTCTCTTGAAGAAGTCAGTCATCAATTTCGAAGGACAACACTGATCATGAAAATCAGCAGTATCGTCGCGCGCCGGCGAGTTGCCGGCATCAGTGCCGGCTGTCTGCTCGGGGGGTTGGCCATGGGCATCGTCGGTGCCCCGTCGGCAGCGGCAGCACCCGACTGCAGCCCGGGCGGTGTGAACGCGACCGTCTCCTCGGCGCAGGGCGCCGCGGAGCAGTACCTGGCCGCACATCCGGACGCCAACCAGGTGGTGACGGCCGCGTACGGCCAGCCGCGCCCGGACGCTGAGGCCAGCCTGCGAGGCTACTTCACCGCGCACCCGCAGCAGTACTACGACCTGCGCGGCATCCTGGCGCCGATCGGCGACACCGAACGGCAGTGCAACGTCAAAGCCCTGCCGCCGTCTCTGGAATCGGCCTACCAGGAGTTCATGGCCGGCTGATCCCGCCTCGATACGACTGGAGCACGAACCGGAGCACGACCGGGAACGACCCGCCACAGTGCCGTGGCGGGTCGTTTCACGTCAGGGATAGGTGTGAACGGCCCGTCGGGCGGGTATCGACGAGGTAATTGTGCAGTCGGGCAAGGGGACTGGAGAGGACTGGAGGAATACGATGCGGGTGCGTCGCAGCGATCTCAGCAAGCCGGGGATCGCGCGCAAACGACGGGGCAAGGGCTTCGCCTACTACGACCCCGAGGGCAACCTGGTCTCCGACCCCGACACCGTGGCGCGCATCAAGGAGCTCGTCATTCCGCCGGCATGGAAAAAGGTGTGGATCTCGCCGCACCCGGGCGGCCACATTCAGGCCGTCGGCACCGACGCCGCCGGACGCCGGCAGTACCTGTACCACACCGCTTGGCAGCAGGAGCGGGCCGAGGAGAAGTTCGACCGCGTTCTGGAACTGTCCACGCAGCTGCCGCTGTGGCGGGCCCGCGTCGCCAGAGACCTCGCGGGCCGTGGCCTGACCCGCGAACGGGTGCTCGCGATCGCGCTGCGCCTGCTTGACCGCGGTTACTTCCGCGCCGGCGGCGAGCAGTACGCCGAGGAAAACGAATCCTATGGAATGGCCACCCTGCTGTGCAGCCACGTGACGCTGCACCGCCACGCGGTCGAATTCGACTACCCCGCCAAGAGCGGGGTGCGACGAACCATCGAAATCGAGGACCCCGAAATCGTCCGGGCGGTGCGTTCGCTGCTGCGCCGCCCGGGACGCACCGAACGACTGCTGGTGTGCCGCACCGCATCCGGATGGGTCGACATCCGATCGGACGACCTCAACGCCCGGTTCAAGGAGATGGTCGGCGACGAGTACACCGTCAAGGACCTGCGCACCTGGCACGGGACGGTGCTGGCCGCCGCGGCGTTCGCCGACGCCGATCCACCCGTCTCGCAGCGGGTGATCAAGCGCGTCGAGTCCGCCGTCATGAAAGAGGTCGCCGAGGGGCTGGGCAACACGCCCGCGGTGGCCCGCGGGTCCTACGTCGACCCGCGCGTGGTCACCGGTTACGAGCAGGGACTGACCATCGCCACCGCGGCGCGCCGGGCCGAACGCGCCCGCCGCCCGGAGGCCGCCCAGGAGATCCTGGAGAAGGCCACCCGCATGCTGATCCGCCGAGTGGCCAAGGGCCACAGCGGATCCGGATCTTCCGGCCTCGCGAAGAGCGCCTGAACCGGCGCGGCCACCCCGACGCGGGCGGCCGTCCATCCTGCGAAGTGTTTCTCCGGGCCGGCATCCCGAGAATCCCGGTGCTATGGGCGGTGCACCGCGGGCCTGCCTGGGCGTTTTCGTTGCGGCGCCGGGTGATTCGTATAACGGATAGTCCCACCGCACGCGGGCCGGCGGGACGTGCGGGTTGGCATCAAACATGTTGCACCACAACGTAACTGGCGGCCGCGCGGCGGTCTGCGGGCCGACGCACGGCCCCGATCGCCGGCAGAGACGGCGTTTAGCGAATCACCCATAGGGTATTTCGGCCGCCATGTTCAATTCAGGGCCGGCCAAGAACGTCTTGCTCTGGCACATCCATGGATCCTGGACGCAGGCATTCGTGGCGGGCCGGCACCGTTACTTGATTCCGGTCTCCCCCGACCGCGGCGCCGACGGCATTGGGCTGGCCGGGCGTTCGTGGCCCAACGCGCGCGAAATCGCGCTGGACGAGCTGGGACAGCAGGACATCGACCTGGTGGTGTTGCAGCGCCCCGACGAGGCCGCGCTGCTGGCCCGGTGGGCGGGCCGCCGAGCGGGGGTCGACCTGCCCGCCGTGTACGTCGAGCACAACGCCCCGCGCCCGCATGCTGAACGCAGCCGGCACCCCGTCGGGGAACGCGGCGACATCCTGCTGGTCCATGTCACCGACTTCAACCGGCTGATGTGGGACAACGGGCGGGCTCCCACCCGGGTGATCGACCATGGCATGGCCGACCCCGGCCCGCGCTACACCGGGGACATCCCGAGGGCGGCCACGATGATCAACGAGCCGGTGCGCCGGGGCCGCACCGTGGGCGCCGACCTGTTGGAACCGTTGTCGGCGTACGCGCAGATCGACGTGTGGGGCATCGGCACCGACGGGCTGTACGCCGACCGCGGCGCGGTGACCGGCCGCGGCGATGTGGCGGCGCCACAACTCTGGGACCAGATCGCCCGCCGGCGGGTGTATCTGCACACCGCCCGCTGGACCTCGCTGGGCCTTTCGCTCATCGAGGCGATGCTCCTCGGAATGCCGGTGGTGGTCGTCGGCGCGACGATGGCCCCCCTGGTCGTGCCGAGCGAAGCGGGCGTCGTGAGCGCCGACCTCGCCGCCCTGGGCGAAGGACTTCGTGACTTCCTGAACGACCAGGCGACCGCGGAGGCCGCGGGCAAGGCGGCACGCGAATTCGCCACCGCCCGCTTCGGGCTGGAGCGGTTTCTCGCCGAATGGGAGCAAGTGATCGAGGAACGGTGCAGTTGACCGAGAAGGGAGCCCGCATGAGGATCGCGATGATCTCCGAACACGCCAGCCCGCTGGCGCATCTCGGCGGTGTGGACGCGGGCGGGCAGAACGTGCATGTCGCCGAGCTGTCGGCCGCGCTGGCCCGCCGCGGCCACGACGTGGTGGTCTACACCCGCCGCGACGACGCGGACTTGCCCGAGTGTGTCGAGACCGAACACGGCTACTCCGTGGTGCACGTACCCGCCGGGCCGGCCCGCGTGCTGCCCAAAGACCAGCTGCTGCAATACATGTACGGCTTCGCGCATTACCTGAACGAGCGGTGGACGGCCGAACCGCCCGACGTGGCTCACGCACACTTCTGGATGTCGGGCCTGGCCACCCAGCGGGCCGCGCGGCCGCACCGGATACCGACCGTGCAGACGTTCCATGCGCTCGGTCTGGTCAAGAGGCTGCACCAGGGCGTCGACGACACCAGCCCCGACTGCCGCATCGGGCTGGAGACCAGCGTCGCTCGCGGCGCCGACTGGGTCGCCGCCACCAGTACCGACGAGGTATTCGAACTGGTTCGAATGGGCCGCGCGCGGTCGCGCACCTCGGTGGTGCCCTGCGGCGTCGACACCGACGCGTTCAGCCCGGACGGACCGGCGGCCCCGCGGGGTGATCGCAAGCGGATCGTCTCCGTCGGACGGCTGGTGCCGCGCAAGGGATTCGAGACGCTGATCCGCGCCTTGCCGCGCATTCCGGACGCCGAGCTGCTGATCGTCGGTGGGCCCGCCGCCTCGGCCCTGGACCATGACCCGCACGCGCGACAGTTGCAGCAGCTGGCCGATCGCCTGCATGTTGCCGACCGGGTGCGGTTGCTCGGTGGGATCACGCGGGCCCAGATGCCCGCGGTGCTGCGCTCCGCCGACCTGGTGGCCTGCACCCCCTGGTACGAGCCGTTCGGGATCGTTCCGCTGGAGGCGATGGCCTGCGGGATACCGGTGGTGGCCGCCGCGGTCGGCGGGATCCGTGACACCGTCGTCGACGACGTGACGGGTCGCCTGGTGCCGCCGAAGGACGCCGGCGCCCTCGCGGATGCGATCGCCCCGCTGCTCCTCGATCGCCAACGGCGCGACGTGCTGGGCAGTGCCGGACGGGAACGCGCCCGGGCGCGATACACCTGGGACCGGATAGCGGCCGACACCGAACGCGTCTACGAGAAGGTGGCGCCGGCGCGCCGGGAGTTGAGCACGCCGAACGCGCGCTCCGGGTGATCTGAGTTATATTGTGGCTCGGCGTTTTTCCAGCATCCGTACCGATCGCTCCACCGGATCGGGCAGTCGCCTCCGGGCACGAAGCACGGCCGGCAGCGCGGCCACGGCCTCGAGCAGCGCTTTGGCGTGGGCAGTGTCGTGTGCGGCCGCCCAGGCGAGACCGGCCGCGGCCCGGGTGCACCGGTCGGCGGGCCGGCGCAGGCACGCGGTGAGCAGCGCGTTGCGCCGGACCCGCGCCTGCTGGACCTGGCTGGGTGAGCGGGTCGGCGAAGGTTGGTGGTATGCCACCAATGCGGGGCAAAAGCACAGGTTCCAGCCGCAGGCAGCGAGATCCCAAGCGAGCAAATCCTCTTCGCCCCTGAAGTGCAGGATGGGGCTGAACCCGCCGACCGCCTCGAACGCCGCCTTGCGCACCATCGCCGAGCATGACTGGAAGCCCAGGATGGACGGGCCCGGCAGGTCCGGATCGTGCCCGAGCGGGCTGTCGGCGAATTCCGCGACGAGCGGATCGTCACGCCGCTGGGGCCACATCACTGTGCGGGCGGCCAGCAGCGCGACACTCGGATGCCCGTCGAAGATCGCCTCGGCGCGCGCGGGAGCGCCCGGCTCCCACCACGAATCGTCGTCGCAGAAGGCGACGTACGGTGTGCTGCAGTGCGCCACGCCGATGTTGCGCGCCACCGCGCCCTCGTTGCGGTCCAGCCCGACGACGGTCACCCGACCGGCGGCAGCGTCGGCGATACGGGTGGCTGCCGTCACCGAATCGTCACGGGATGCGTTGTCCACCATGATGATCGGGCAATCGGTGGTGGCCAGCAGGCGGCTCAGCACGGTGCAGAGCTCCGCGGAGCGGTCACGCGTCGCGATGACGAACGAGGTGCGAGGCGGATCTTTCGGCGAGGCTGCCATGACCGGTGCGGCTACCCGGCAATCGGTCGGCGAAACCCGGTTTCAGCCCCGCAGTGCCGGGTATCAAAGCCGGATGCGTTCCCTATCCCGCGTCCTGGTCACCGGCGGTGCCGGCTTCCTAGGGGTCCATCTGTGCGAGCGGCTGCTCGGCGCCGACGTCGAGGTGGTCAGCGTCGATGACCTGTCCACCAGCGCCCCCGGAGCCGCGGACCGATTGGCCGGGCGGCCCGGGTATCGCTTTGTGCAGCATAATATTTGCGATCCAGGCGCGATCGAAATCCTCGGCACGTCCTTCGACACCGTGTTCCACCTGGCGTCGCCGGCCTCGCCGGTCGATTATCAGCGGTTGCCCATCGCGACGCTGCGGGCCGGGTCGGTGGGCACCGCGACGGCGCTCGAGATCGCCGAACGCGCCGGCGCGCGGTTCGTCTTGGCGTCCACCAGCGAGGTCTACGGCGACCCGGAGGCGCATCCGCAGCACGAAAGTTATTGGGGCAACGTGAATCCGGTCGGCCCCCGCAGCATGTACGACGAGGCCAAGCGCTATGCGGAAGCGCTGACGTTCGCCTATCACCGCCTGGGCCGGGCCAATGTCGGCGTTGCCCGCATCTTCAACACCTATGGGCCGGGCATGCGGCCCGACGACGGCAGGATGGTTCCGACGTTCTGCCGCCAGGCGCTGCGCGGAGACCCGCTGACCGTGTCCGGCACCGGCCTACAGACCCGTTCCCTGTGTTATGTCGACGACACCGTCGAAGCGCTGATCGAATTGGCGCACAGCGACTTCAGCGGCCCGGTCAACGTCGGCAACCCGGCCGAACTCACGGTGCTGGCGGTCGCCGAGCTGATCCGCGATCTGGCCGGCAGTAACTCCACGATCCAGCTCACCCCGCCCTCGGTGGACGACCCGCAGCGCCGGTGCCCGGACATCACGCTGGCCCGCCGGGAGTTGGGCTGGGAGCCGCGGGTCGACTACCGCACCGGGCTGAGTACCACCGTGCAGTGGTTCCGCATAGCGGCGGAGGACCCCCACCGGGGTTTCGTCTCGGCCGCCGAGCAGTTCACGAAGTAGGAGGCGCGGTGCGAATTCTGGGTGTCAACGCGGTTTTTCACGATTCGGCGGCGGCCCTGGTAGTCGACGGCGAGGTGGTGGCGGCCGCCGAGGAAGAACGATTCTCCCGGCGCAAGCACGGTAAGCAGGCGGTTCCGTTCTCCACGTGGGAGCTGCCCGTCGCGGCCATCCGCTGGTGTCTGGATCACGCCGGGGTGGAGCCGCGCGAAATCGATGCCGTCGGATACTCGTACGATCCTGCGCTGATGTACGAGGAGCCGGTCGACCCGGCCGGCCTCGACCGGGACTGGGAGCACCTGCGCACCATGTATGCCGAGCGAGCACCGCGCTTCCTGGCCACGGCGGTGCCCGGCCTCAATCCCGCCGTGGTGCGCCACGTCCGCCACCATGTCGCGCACGCGGCATCGACGGCGCTCGCCTCACCGCACCAGGACACCGCGGTGCTGGTGGTCGACGGCCGCGGCGAACGCACCTCGATGCTCGCCGGGGTGTACCGGGACCACAAGCTCGACATACTGGCTTCCCAGGCCCTGCCGCACTCGCTGGGCTTGCTCTACGAAAGCCTCACGGAGCATTTGGGTTTCGCGCGCTCGAGCGACGAGTACAAGGTGATGGCCATGGCCTCCTACGGCAGCCCCCGGTTCGCCGAGCAGCTACGGGAGCGCGTGTACGCCTGCGGCGACGGCGGCTTTCGCACCGAGCCGATCGCCTGGGACGATTTGGCGCCCGCTCGCCGGCCGGACGAACGCACGCTCGACCCGGTGCACGCCGATCTCGCCTGCAGCGTGCAGCGTGTCGTCGAAGAGGTGTTGCTCGACCTGGTCGGCTGGCTGCGCGACCGTACCGACGGCGATGCCCTGTGCCTGGCCGGCGGTGTGGCGCTGAACTGCGTTGCCAATACCCGCATTTACGCCGAGTCGGGCTTCGACCGGGTGTGGGTGCAGCCGGCCGCCGGCGATTCCGGCACGGCGCTGGGGGCGGCGCTGAGTCTGGCCGCCGCGTTCGGCGAGCCGGTCGCGCCGATGCCCTCGGCGCAGCTGGGCCGCGGCTGGTCCGACGAACAGATCCGGGCGGCGCTCGACGACGCGGCCGTCGACTACGAGCGCCCCGACGACTTGGCCGCCGCGATCGGCGACGCGCTGGCCGACAACCGGTTGATCGGATGGTTCCAGGGCCGCGCCGAATTCGGCCCGCGCGCCCTGGGCGGCCGATCCCTGCTGGCCGACCCGCGCCACCCCGCCAACCTGGAGCGGCTCAACAACGTCAAGGGACGCGAACAGTTCCGGCCGGTCGCCCCGATGGTCCTGGCCGAACGGGCCGCCGAGATCTTCTCGCGCGGACCTCTTCCCAGTCCGTACATGCTGTTCGTGCACGACGTCGCCGAGGACTGGCGCGGCCGCATCCCCGCGGTCACCCACGTCGACGGCACGGCGCGGATCCAAACCGTCGAGGAGGCAACGGATCCGCGGCTGCACGCCACGATCAGCCGCTTCGCCGAGCGCACCGGGGTCCCGGTGGTGGTCAACACCAGCTTCAACACCGCCGGGCGGCCCATGGTGGACACGCCGCGCGACGCGCTCGAGGTGTTCGGCAGCTCCCCGATCGACGTGCTGGCCATCGGCCCCTACGTGCTCAGGCGACGCCGATGACGTCCAGACCGTCCGATTACGCGATCGTGGTGGCCACAGTCGGCCGAGAGTCCTTGCGCCGCTTGCTGATCGCGCTCGAGCGCGGCTCGGGTCCGGCGCCGGTGGACGTGGTGGTGGTCGACGACCGGCCAAACCCGACCACCGCCCTCCCGCTCACCACGGGCTTGGCCATTCGGGTGCTGCGCAGCGGCGGGCGCGGACCGGCCGCCGCGCGCAACGTCGGATGGCGCGCCGCCACCACGCGCTGGGTGTGCTTCCTCGACGACGATGTGGAGCCCGATCCGCGGTGGTTATCGGCGTTGGCGGCCGACTTGGACGCCGCCGACGCGGCGGGCGCGGTCGGCTCGCAGGCGGTGATCGAGGTGCCGGCGGAGACCTCGCGCCGGCCCACCGACGACGAGCGCCGGACCCTGCGACTGGCCGGGGCGCGCTGGATCACCGCCGACATGGCGTATCGCCGCGACGTCCTGGTCGCGGTCGGCGGCTTCGACGAGCGGTTCCCCCGCGCCTACCGCGAAGACTCCGACCTGGCGGTGCGGATCACGGAGGCCGGCGGTCAGATCGCGCGCGGCGAGCGTCGCAGCACCCACCCCGTCGCCCGCGCCACCTGGCGGTCCAGCGTGCGCGCCCAGGTGGGCAACCGCGACAACGCCCTGATGCGCCGCAAGCATGGCCGATCCTGGCGCACCAAGGTCGGCGAGGGCCCCGGCAGGATGCCGGCGCACGCCGCGACCACGGCGGCCGGCGGGGTCGCCATCGCCGCCGCGCTGGGGCGCCGGGGCCTGGTGGCCCGCGCCGCGGCGGCGCTCTGGGTGGGGCTGACGGCGGAATTCGCGGCCAGGCGCTGGCTGGCCGGCCCGCGGTCCGCCGTTGAGGCGCTTCGACTTTCGGTGACCAGCGTTCTCATCCCGCCGGTCGCGGTCGCCCACCGGCTGGCCGGCGAGTGGACGTTTCGCCGGGCCCGGCGCGACCCACCGCTGGCCGTGCTGCTCGACCGCGACGACACCCTGATTGTCGATGAGCCGTACCTCAACGACCCCGCGGGCGTGCGGCCCACCCACGGCGCCGGGCGGGCGCTGGCCCGCCTGCGCCGGCGGGGGTTGCTGCTCGGGGTCGTGACCAACCAGTCCGGCGTGGCGCGCGGGCTGGTCAGTCCGGACCAGCTCACCGCCGTCAACGCCCGGGTCGACGAAGTCCTCGGGCCGTTCGACACCTGGCAGGTATGTGTGCACGGGGAGTCCGACGGCTGCGGGTGCCGCAAACCGCGCCCGGGGATGGTGCTGGCGGCGGCCGAGGCGCTGGCGGTACCGCCCACCCGGTGCGTGATGATCGGCGACACCGGCGGCGACGTGCAGGCCGCGCTGGCCGCCGACGCGAAGGCCGTGCTGGTGCCCACCGGGCGGACCCTGCCGGGCGAGATCCACCACGCGCGCGCGCACGCGCGGGTCGCCGAAACCCTCGAGGACGCCGTGGCTTTGGTGCTTCGGGAGTGCCAATGACCGTGCCAACGAAAAGGGCACCGAACACCGCGGTGGTGGCCCGCCTCGACAGCGCCGGCGACGTGCTGATCACCGGTCCGGCGGTGCGCGCGGTGGCCGCCCACCACGACCGGGTGGTGATGCTGGTCGGCCCGCGCGGCCGGGACGCCGCGGAGCTGCTGGTGGGTGTGGACGAAATCGTCGAATGGCAAGCGCCCTGGGTTGATTTTGACTCCCCCGAGCTGACGGCCGCCCATGCCGACGCGCTGATCAAGCAGCTGCGGGACATCGCGCCCGCCAGGGTCTACATCTTCACGTCGTTTCACCAGTCCCCGCTGCCGCTGGCGCTGCTGTGCCGGATGGCATCGGCGCCCTGGGTGGGGGCGATCTGCACCGACTACCCCGGCACGCTGCTGGATCTGCGGCATCGGGTGCCCGACGGAATCCCCGAGCCGCGGCGCGCGCTGTCGCTCGCGGAGGCGGCGGGATGCACGCTGCCCGCCGGTGACGACGGCGCGCTGCGGATCCGTGCCGTCCGCCCGCTGCCCGCCCCGCTGGCGGCCCAAGTCGGCACCGGCCCGTTCATGGTGTTCCACCCCGGCGCAGCGGTCCCGGCCCGGCGGCCGAGCCAGCAACGCAGCGCGGCCATGGTGTCGGCGCTGGCACGAGCCGGCTACCGGGTGGTGGTCACCGGCGGCCCAGACGAGACCGAGCTGACCGCCGCCGTCGCCGGCGACGCGGCCGTCGACCTCGGCGGCCAGACCAGCTTCGCCGAACTGGCGGCGGTGTTTGCCGCCGCCGACGTCGTCGTGGTCCCCAACACCGGCCCCGCGCACCTGGCCGCGGCGGCCGGCGCGCCGGTGATGTCGCTGTTCGCGCCGGTGGTCCCGGTCGAGCAGTGGCGACCGTTCGGGCGCCGGGTGACCGTGCTCGGCGACCAGCTCGCGCCGTGCCGCGGCACCCGTGCCCGGGTCTGCCCGGTGGCAGGCCACCCGTGCCTGGACCACATCACCGACGCCGAACTGCTGGGCGCTATAAGGCGGCAACTGCGGCGGGAAGGAGGAGACCCATGCTAGAAGTGCACTTCGATGCGCTGCGAGAAGCGGTGGACCGCACCAGCTCCGAGGCAACCCGGCTGCGCGGCTGGGGGCGTCACCTGGCGGCGGTGCTCTCCGGCGGGGGCCGCCTGTTGGCGTGCGGCAACGGGGGCAGCGCCGCGGAGGCCCAGCACCTCACCGCCGAAATCGTCGGCCGCTTTCGGGAGGAGCGGATCCCGTTGTCGGCCATCGCCTTACACGCCGACACGTCCGCCCTGACCGCGATCACCAACGACTACGGCGAAGAGGCGATGTTCGCCCGCGGGGTGCGGGCGCACGGGCGGCGCGGCGACGTGCTGGTGGCGCTGTCCACCAGCGGTACCAGCCGCAACGTGCTGGCCGCGGTCAAGGCCGCGCACGACGTGGGAATGGTGACGTGGGCGCTCACCGGCCCGGCGCCCAACGAGCTGGCCGCGATGTGCCACGAGGCCATCTGCGTCGACGCGGCCACCACGGCCACCGTGCAGGAGATCCATCTGATGCTGGTGCACGGATTGTGCATGGCGCTCGACGACGTGCTGCTGGGACGGGAACCAGAGGAAACGCCGTGACCGCCAAACCGCTAGTCATCGTTGGTGATTCAATCCTCGACGTCGATATCGAAGGCTCGGCGACGAGGCTGAGCCCCGAGGCGCCGGTGCCGGTGGTCGATGCCGAACGGCTCGTGACACGGCCGGGCGGGGCCGGGCTGGCGGCCCTGCTCGCGGCCCGGACCGAAACTGCCGTGGTGTTGATCACCGGCATCGCCGCCGACGACGCGGGCCGCCAGCTGCGCGGCCTGCTCGCGGCCGCCGGGGTCAGGGTGCTTGCGCTGCCGATGAGCGGGACAACCGTGACCAAGACCAGGATCCGGGCCCTCGGTCAGTCGATGCTCCGGCTCGACCGGGGTGACGGTGCGCCGGTCAACCAGCCCCTTTCCAAGGAGGTGCGCGAAACCCTGGCCACCGCTCGCGCGATCTGCGTCGCCGACTACGGCGCCGGCGTGACCGCACTGCCGGACATCCGAAAGGCGCTGTGCGACCTGGTCTCCCGAGTGCCCGTGGTCTGGGATCCGCACCCGCGGGGGGCGCCGCCGGTGCCCGGGTGCGCGCTGGTGACGCCGAATCAGGAAGAGGCGCGCCACTTTTGCGGCGACACCGCGGCGGGCGACGCCGGGGAGGCATTGCTGGGGAAGTGGCGCGCCGGCGCGGTGTGCATTACCCGCGGCGCCCACGGGGCGCTGCTGTACGACCCGCAGCTGGGCACCCGGCACGTCGCAGTCCCGGACGGCGCCCGCCAGGTAGGGGCCGGCGCGGCCGATGTCTGCGGGGCCGGGGACCGGTTCTCCGTCGCGGCGGCCGTGGCTCTGGGCGCCGGTTTCGACCCGGTCGCCGCGGTGCAGGCCGCGGTCACCGACGCCGCCCGATTCGTCGCCGCCGGCGGCGCCGCCGCGGTATCGACCCTGGTGCCCGCCGGTGAGGCCGGCGTCCCGTCGACGGACGCCCCGCCCGAGGACACCGCGGTTGTCGACGCGTTGGCGCTTGCGGAACGGCTGCGCCGCAGCGGGCGAACCGTCGTGGCCACCGGCGGCTGCTTCGACCTGTTGCACACCGGGCACATCCGGCTGCTGCGCCAGGCGCGCGAACTCGGCGACGCCCTGATCGTGCTGGTGAACTCCGACGAGTCGGTGCGCGCGCTGAAGGGTGCGGGCCGGCCGGTGATGCCCGACGTCGACCGGGCCCGGGTTCTGGCCGCGCTCGCCTGCGTCGACGCGGTGGCGATCTTCGACGGGCCGACCCCGGAGCGCGTGCTGGAGACGCTGCGTCCCGATATCTGGGTCAAAGGCGGCGATTACGTGGCCGCCCAGCTCCCCGAAGCCGCGACCGTGCAGCGCCACGGCGGCACGGTGATCATCCTGCCCACCGTGGCCGGTTACTCGTCTTCCCGCTTGATCGCGGCCGCGAGCACCGGTCGCGCCCTATCCGAAAGGCCTTGATATGACGGCACAATCGCTCGAAGGTGTACTGATCACCGGCGGCTCGTCCGGACTCGGCGCCGCCACGGTGGCCGCGGTGGTCCGGCGCGGCGGCGTGCCGCTGGTCATCGACAAGAAACCGCCGGCCCCAGACGCACCAGACGTGGCGTACGCCGCCGCCGACCTGGCCGACACCGGCGCGGTCACCAGCGCCGTCGAGTCGCTGGCCGAACGGGTCGAGGGCCGGATCACCGGCGTCTTCAGCGCGGCGGGCATCGACTGCTGCGGCACCCTCGAGCAGGTGCCGGCCAAGGAGTGGGAACAGGTCATCGCCGTCAACCTGATCGGCACCGCCGCCGTCATTCGCGCGGCCCTGCCGTACCTGAAGGCCACCCGCGGGCGGATCGTCACGTGCGCCTCCACGTTGGGCATCAAAGCGGTCAGCGATGCCACCGCTTACTGCGCGTCCAAATTCGGGGTCGTCGGCTTCACCCGGGCGCTGGCGGCCGAACTGGCGGGCGAGGTGGGCGTGACGCTGCTCATCCCCGGCGGCATGCACACGCCGTTCTTCGACGGACGGCCCGACCAGTACAAGCCGCCGGCGGACGCCAAGCTCAACCGGCCCGAGAACGTCGCCGACACGGTGCTTTTCGCGCTCTCCCAGCCCGCCGGATGCGAGGTGCGTGAGATGGTGATCTGCGCCCCCACGGAGTCGTCGTGGCCCTAGGCCCGAAGGGCCGCCAGGTCCTCGAGGATGACGCGGCCGACACCATCGTCGTGCTGCGCGCCCTGGGGCTCGGAGACTTGCTGACAGCGGTGCCGGCCCTGCGGGGACTGCGCCGGCATTACCCCGACGCCCGGGTGATGCTCGCCGCTCCGGTGGGCTACCGCGAGCTGGCCTTGCTCACCGGCGCGATCGACGAGCTGCTGCCGACCGCCGGTCTGGGCGACCTGCGTCCGCTGCCGCGGCCCCCGGGGCTGGCCGTCAACCTGCACGGCTGCGGACCGGAAAGCATCGATCACGTGCTCACCTGGCACCCCCAGGCGGTGCTCACCCATGGCCATCGCCGTCACCCGGCCCTGCCGGGGCCGCCGTGGCGCGCCGAACGGCACGAGGTGCATCGCTGGTGCGCCCTGCTCGAGTGGGCCGGAATCCCTTGCAAACCAGACGATGTCGTGCTACCGCGGCCCCCGGTGTACCCAGACTGGACCGGGGGCGTGGTCATCCATCCCGGGGCGTCGGCACCGGCGCGTCAGTGGCCGCCCGAACGGTTCGCGGCAGTGGCGGCGGCCCTGCGCGACGAGGGCCACGAAATCGTGATCACGGGTTCGGCCAACGAATTCGAACTCGCGCATCGGGTCGCCACGGCGGCCCGGTTGCCGCGAACGGCGGTGGTGGCCGGCCTGCTTGACCTGATGTCGATGACCGCGCTGATCACCGACAGCCGGCTGGTGATCTGCGGCGACACCGGTGTCGCGCACCTGGCCGCCGCGACCGGCACGGCCTCGGTGGTGCTGTTCGGCCCCACCGCCCCCGGCCGGGAGGGGCCGCGCGGTCCGGCCCCCCACATCGCGCTGTGGGCGGGCGGCGTCGGTGACCCGCACGCCGATGTGCCACACCAAGGGCTGCTCCTGATCACGGTTGGCAGGGTGCTGGCCGCGAGCCGCCAAATCTTAAGGGAGACTGCATGAATCGCGCCGGCGACGATGCAGAGCGAAGCGATGAGGAGGAGCCGCGCCATGTCGTCGCCGGCGACGATGCAGAGCGAAGCGATGAGGAGGAGCGGCGCGCATTGAATAACGCACCGCGCGTCGGCGTGGTGGGGGCCGGCTACGTCGGTTTGACCACCGCGGTCTGCGTGGCCGCGCAGGGGCTGAACACCGTCGCGGTCGACATCGACCAGGACCGGGTGCGCAAGCTGGCGGCCGGGATCCCGGTGATCGACGAGCCGGAGCTGCCTGAGCTGCTTCGCGACGGGCTCGCCCGCGGTGGGTTGAGCTTTGTCGCCGACTTCGGCGCGCTGGCCGACCGCGACGTCGTCTTCGTCTGCGTGCCTACCCCGGCTGAAAAGGACGGGCGGGCGGACCTCAGTGCGGTGCGGTCGGCCGTCGACCGGCTCGGCGGCGTCCTTCGGCGCGGCGCCATCGTGGCGTTGAAGTCGACGGTGCCCGTCGGCACCACATCGGCGATGGCGGAATGCCTGCGCGACAACGGCATTCGCGTTGTGTCCACACCCGAGTTCCTGCGTGAGGGCCGGGCCGTGCACGACTTCCGGCACCCCGATCGACTCGTCATCGGCACCGATGACGAGTCGACTGCCGAGATGGTGGAACGCGCGTACGGCCTCGGCGCCACCCCGGTGCTGCGGATGAGCCCGGAGAGCGCCGAACTCGCCAAGTACGCCAGCAACGCCTTCCTGGCCGTCAAGCTCTCCTACACGAACTCGCTCGCCGCGCTGTGCGCCCGGGTTGGCGCCGACATCGAGGACGTGACCGGATGCATGGGTGCCGATCGGCGGATCGGGCCGGAATTCCTGCGGCCCGGGCCGGGCTGGGGCGGGTCCTGCCTGCCCAAGGACACCGCGGCGCTGCTGCACACCGCCCACCGCCATGGGGTGTCCTTCGTCGAGGTCGACGCCGCCCGGCGGACCAACACCGCCCAGGCCGAGCGGATCGCCACCGCCCTGCGAGACCGGATGGCCCGGCCCCTGGCGGGGTGCCGGATCACGGCGCTGGGGCTGACCTTCAAGGCCGACACCAGCGACACTCGGGACTCCCCCGCGCTGGCCGCCTGCCTGAAACTGGCCCATGCCGGCGCCCAGGTGATGGGCTACGACCCGCAGCTGCCCAACATCGATCCCGGCGTCCTGCACCGGGCCCAGGTGACCGCCGTCGACGACCCGTATCGGGCCGCCAAGGCGGCGGAGGCGATCGTCGTGCTGACCGAATGGCCGCAGTTCCGCGACCTCGACTGGCAAGCCATCGCGCACGACGCCCCGCAGGCGGTCGTCGTGGACACCAGGAACGCGCTGGACCCGGAAACCGTGCGAACCGCCGGCTTGACATACTTGGCAAACGGTGTGCCGCAAGGGTTTTGATAGCGAGGCCGGGCTGGCAAACCGGTACCTGCCGCCCGTGCCCGCTGCACCCGGCAGACGATTCACGCAACGGGCGCACTTCGCCGACAAGACCGATGAATAAGCGATGAATAAGCACGGCGATTGCGGGGTACGCCTCGCGGTGTGGTGAGTGCCGCCGCCGCATCACGCGGGGCCCGCCGGAAAGTCGAACACATGGCGATCCGGAGTCGATCAGTGCCGACCGACCGACGCGAGCGAAAAAACGCTCGCCCACATCACCCCAACAGTCTTGCCTAGGAGGCAAACGATGTCGAAACAAGAGGTCTCGGACTTCCTGCTGGAACGACTGCGGAGCTGGGGGGTTGAACACGTGTTCGCCTTCCCCGGCGACGGGATCAACGGGATCCTCGCCGCCTTCGGGCGCGCGGACAACAAGCCCATGTTCATCCAATCGCGGCACGAGGAAATGAGCGCCTTCGAGGCGGTGGGCTACGCGAAATTCAGCGACCGGGTCGGGGTGTGCATGGCCACGTCGGGACCCGGGGCGATTCACCTGCTCAACGGGCTCTACGACGCCAAGCTGGACCACGTTCCGGTGGTCGCCATCGTCGGCCAGACCAACCGCAGCGCCATGGGCGGGTCCTACCAGCAAGAGGTCGACCTGCTGACCCTGTTCAAGGACGTCGCCAGCGATTACGTCCAAATGGTCACCGTGCCAGAGCAATTGCCCAACGTCCTCGACCGTGCCATCCGGGTGGCAATGGCACAGCGCGCGCCGACGGCGTTGATCATCCCCGCCGACGTACAGGAGCTGGAGTACTCACCGCCCACCCACGCGTTCAAGATGGTGCCCTCCAGCCTGGGCATCGAGTGGCCCGCCGTCGACCCCGGCGACGCGGCCATCCAGCGCGCCGCACAGGTACTCAACGAAGGCAGCAAGGTGGCCATGCTGGTCGGCAACGGTGCGAGCGGCGCCCGCGATGAGCTCGTCGAGGTCGCCGAGCTGCTCGGCGCCGGGGCGGCCAAGGCGCTGTTGGGCAAGGACGTATTGAGCGACGAATTGCCGTGGGTCACCGGCTCTATCGGCCTGCTCGGGACCCGGCCCAGCTACGAGCTGATGCGGGACTGCGACACCCTGCTCACGGTCGGTTCCAGCTTCCCGTACACGCAGTTCCTGCCCGAGTTCGGGCAAGCCCGCGCGGTGCAGATCGACGTCGACGGCCGCTTCATCGGCATGCGCTACCCGTATGAGGTCAACCTCGTTTCCGACGCCAAGGCGGCGCTTCGGGCACTGATTCCCCACCTGCGCCGCAAGGAGGACAGGAGCTGGCGCCAGACGATCGAGGCCAATGTGGCCCGGTGGTGGGAGACCATGGAGATGGAATCGAAGGTCAGCGCCGACCCCATCAACCCGATGCGGATGTTCTCCGAACTCTCCCCGATGCTGCCCGAGGACGCCATCGTCACGGCCGATTCCGGGTCGGCGGCCAACTGGTACGCGCGTTGCCTGAAGTTCCGCGGCAACATCCGGGGCTCACTGTCGGGGACCCTCGCCACGATGGGCCCCGGTGTCCCGTACGCGATCGGCGCCAAGTTCGCTCACCCGCGCCGGCCCGTCATCGCGTTCGCCGGTGACGGCGCCATGCAGATGAACGGCATGGCCGAGCTGATCACGATCAAGCGGTACTGGCAGGAATGGGGCGACCCCCGACTGATCGTGGCGATCCTGCACAACAACGACCTCAACCAGGTCACGTGGGAGATGCGGGCGATGGCCGGCTCCCCGAAATTCGCCGAGTCGCAGAACCTTCCCGACGTGGACTTCGCCGGGTTCGCTGCCAGCCTGGGCCTCGGTGCGATGGCCATCAAGGACCCGGACGAACTGGGGGATGCGTGGCGCAACGCGCTCTCCGCGGACCGCCCCACCGTGCTCGACGTCTACACCGACCCCGACATGCCGCCGATTCCGCCGCACGCCACCTGGGACCAATTCAAGGCGGCGACCACCGCGGTGCTGTCCGGTGACGAGGACCGCGTCGGCTTCGTCAAGGTGGGCCTGAAAACCAAAGCGCAGGAGTTCCTCCCACACAGGAAGAGCTGACGGGCTAAGAAGGCGAATAGGCGTTGCGCGCGCTGCGCAGGTCGTCGACGAATAGCCGGTAGGCCTCCTCGCGGGACTCGCTGCGGTCCCGCAGCACCGACGAGGGGTGCACGGTCGCGACCACGATCGGCTCGGGCGTCAGGTCCAGGCCGACCTCCTGGGGCAGCCCGACGACCTGACCGCGCTCAGCGGACACCCGAAAGGCCGGTCCGAGAAGGGATTGCGCGGCGGTGGCGCCGAGGCAGACGATGACCTGCGGGCGCACCGCTTCGATCTCGGCGATCAGCCACGGCCGGCACGCGACGACCTCGGTGCGGCTCGGCTTTTGGTGGATCCGCCGCTTGCCGCCCTTGCGGGTGAACTTGAAATGCTTGACGGCGTTGGTCTGATAGCTCAGCGTCGGGTGGATGTCGGCCTCGTCGAGTGCCCGGGCCAGCAGTCGCCCCGCGGGCCCGACGAACGGCAGGCCCGCGCGGTCCTCCTGGTCACCCGGCTGCTCGCCGACCAGCATGATGGGCGCCCCCGGCCGGCCGTGACCGAAGACCGTTTGGGTGGCGTCGGCGTAAAGCGGGCAGCCGTGGCACCGGTCGGCCGCCGACTTCAGCGAATCCAGGCCGCGATCTTGGGGTAGGTAGCGCGCGGCGCTGGTTGTCTTCGCTGTTGATGATCGTGTCACGGGAGATAGCCCAGGGCCGTCATGTCCCTGGGCATACCCCTGCGTATCGGTGGGAAACGCTGGGCTGGGTCGGCTAGCCCTTCCCCATGATGGCGTCCCGCGCGCGGTCCAGCATCGCCGCGAACGGGCCCGCGGCCAGGTTGGCCGCCTGGGATTCGACGCCGGCGTGCGGGCGGGTGGGCGCGATCGCCTCGGCGAGCTTGGCGGCGCGGCCCATCCGTTTCAGCTCGTCGTCGCTCAATTCCTCACCCAGCCGCGCGAATTCATCGGACTCCTCGTGCTCGGCGTGGTCCACCACCGCGTCCCGCAGCTGCGTCAGCAGGCGGGTGAATTCCTCGCTGTCGACGTCGAGCTTTTCCAGCTTCTGCAGGACCGTCTTGGCCTCGTGCTCTTCTTCCAAGCGCTTCTCCACCACCGCGGCGCCGTCGCCGATCTTCCGCTTGGCGCGCGGGTGAACGATCTCCTCCTCGGCGGTTTCGTGCACGGCGAGCAGTCTCCGGAGCTCGACGAAGGCCTTCTCTCGCTCTTTGCCTGAGGCCGCGAGCGTTTCGGCGAACAAAGACTTGATCTGCTCGTGCTGGCTGACGAGAAAGTCGACCACATCGGTGGGCGACTTGATGGCACTGTGAGCCATATGTCCTCCCCTTCTGCCCATCATCTTTGGACGATCAGCGCGCGGGCTGTTGCGCGCTGTCTAGCGGGCTACCCGACCGTCGCGAGCACCAAACGGTCCGCGTGCAGCGCGGTCGACAGGTGTGAACTGCCCTGGTGGGGGTAGTGCTTTGGGCAAAACACAGCGAAAGGCCGGTGAGCAGATCGTGGTCGTCGGAGCGGACCCCGCGACGAGGCGTCGCGCGCGATTGCTGCGCCGCTGGGCGGTGGCCGGTGCCGCGCTCGTCGCCGCGGGTTGCGCCGTCCCGGGATCGTCGCTGGAGAGCGGGCCCGAGGTGGTGTCGTGGTCCGTCGGGGCGCCGCTGAGCCAGCCGGTGTGGTCATACAGCACGCACAACCTCGTCGCGATCACCGACGATCACCGGCTCGCCGAGGTCACCCCCGGCGACCGTCCCGGGGACGCGAAGACGCGGCTGTCCGCGCCCATGCCGGTGGGACGCGACCTGCAGATCAGCCAGGACGACCGGGTGGTGTTCGTGCCGCAACCCGAGCGCGCCCGGGTTGCCGTCGTGGACCTGCAAAGCCTGCGCCAGGTCAGCGATTTCGATGCCGGCCCAGCTCCGGCCTACCTGTCGGAGGACGCGGGGATGCGGGTGTTGCTCGCCCTGTCGGCCGATGGGACGTCGGTGACGCCGGTGGACCAGTACGGATTTCGGAAACTGCCGACCGCCGGGATCACCGGCGATCCCGCCGACAGCATCGACGGCGCGAACCGCGGCCGCGACATCGACTATCACCTGTACGCGCCGTCCGGGATCCGCTACTACAAGGGCTCCTCGTCACCGCCCAGCGAACGCGGCTCGCTGGGCATCGATGTCGCCGTGTCGGCGGGCGACGGCGCCGCGGTGAGCCGCAGCTATGTGGCCGGCCGCGACGACAGCGTGCTTTACGCCGTTGACGCACGCCGTGGCGACCACGGATTGGAGGTGCTGGCGAGCGCGCGATTGCCGGGACCGATCCGCGAGCTGGGCACCGACGACAGCCGGATCTACGCGGCCACCGACCACGCGCTGGTGGTGCTGCAGACGGCGACGTTCACCGGCTTTCCCGACCGCACGATTCCCATCATCCGGGTCATCGACTACCGGGCGGCGCTGCCCGGCGGCGAGGCGCGGTCGGCGCGACCGTCGGGGATGGCCATCGGCCCCCACCGCGTATATCTCACCCTGGCCGCGGCGCCCTACGTGGTCAGCATCGCCAAGCCCCACCTGTAGCCGCGGAGGAGACACCGATGAGCGCGACACAAGACCAGACCCGCACGGCGATCGAGATCGACGACGACGTGGAATTGATCAACGAACAGATCAAGGCGCTCAAGGAACTTGGCAGGCAAGACGACCAAGCACCGATAAGCGAAGGCCAGCGCTACGACTTCAGCATCAGGTGGGGCACGGTGCTGGCGGGGCGGCTACGGCGGCTGGTGCATTACAGCTCGCTGGGCGAGCTCGACGACGCCGGCGAGCGCACGTTCCATGCGGTGTGCGACGAGCTGCGCGGTTTGTCCCACCTGATCGACCGGTTCCGGCTCGCTCAGCCGAGGTTCAGCGAGAGCCCGCCGGCCCGCGCGAGGCGTTTTCGCCGCGGTTGACACCGCTCGGCGGTTGTCACCGCTCGAGACTACGACCCGAGAAAGTCCTTCTCGCCCACCACGATCCCGGTGCGGGGCTTGGCGCAATCGGGGTTGCGGCAGGTCAGCGCGATCATGTACGCGTCGGGCTCCTCGTCGAGGAACAAAAAGCCCAGGTATAGGGCGTCACCCACGTCGAATTCCTTTGCGCCGCAACACTCGCAGTGCCCGCCCTTGGCCGCGATCTGCTCCGAGACCCGTTCGCGTGCGGCCCGGTCCAGGTCGATGAGTTCGGGGCGCACCGCCGCGTCGTGACGCACGCTAGATCTCCACGTCCTTGTCGTAATGGACGTTGTCCTCCCGCCAGCCGCCCAGGCCGTAGCCGATGCCGCGGTGGTCGTCGACGAACTCGATCTGGTTGATCCATTTGGCCATCTTGAAGCCGACCTGGGTCTCCACCCGCAGCCGCAACGGCGCACCGTGCTTGATGGGCAACGGTTTTCCGTTCATCGCATAGGCCAGGATCGTCTGCGGCTTGTCCACCATTTGGAGATCGATCACCTCGTAGAACTGTCCCTCCCCTTCCGCGCTCGGCTCGTCGCGGCCGGTGTCCTGCATCGTCAGGAAGCACACGAAGCGCGCCTGGGGCAGCGGGCGCACCAGGTCGGCCAGCGCGGCCAGGGGCAGGCCCTGCCACTCGCCGATGCTGGTCCAACCCTGGACGCAGTTGTGTAGGACGCGTTGCCGCTGGGGTTGGGTCAGCGCGCGCAACGCGGGCAGGTCCAGGGTCACCGGGTTCTCGACGAGCCCCCCCACCCGCAGTCGCCAGTCGACAAAGTTGTGCACCGCCATCACCTTGTATTCGGCCGAGCACGGCGGTTTGCCATTGACGCGGTGTTCCTCCGAGAGCATCCTTTCCGGATAGTCCTGCCGAGAGTCCAGCGGGCGCAACAGGATCAGGCGGACCCGGGTGGTCACTGCGCCGAGTATGCGGCGCACCTGCACCGGCCGGCGCAGGCTCCACACCGTGGCCGCGACATGGACGGCGACGATCGCGCCGATGATGGCGAACGAGCACGCGGTGGCCCAATTGAGGTTGCGCACCGAGCCGAAGATCATCGAGGCGTTGAGCTGCCCCCAGCCCCAGAAGAACACCATGGACAGGTGGATCATGATGAATACGCCGAACGCGACCAGCCCGAGGAAATGCAGGCTGCGCGCGGCTTGCCGCCCGCCCCAGAGGCGGACGAACCAGGGGAACCGGGCCTCGATCGCCGGGGATTGGGCCGCGCCGGTGAGGATCTGGAACGGGGCGAGTACGAAGATGACGCCGGCGTAGGTCAGCTTCTGGATGGCGTCCAGCGGTTCACCGGGAAGCAGCGGGGGCAGATTGAACGTCGCGTAGGTGACGATGTCGTTCAACGCCTCGGGAAAGATCGACCACGAGTAGGGCCAGTACCGGTGCCACTGACCGGTTGCAAACAGCAGGATGTAGTAGGAAAGCCCCACCAGGATCCACCCGATCACCGAGATGAAGTGCCAGTGCCGCCCCATGCCGAGTCTCTTGTGGCCAGGCAGGGCCACCAGCGAGCTGTAGGCCTCCTCTTCGTCGAGGGTGTCGTAGAGCCGGTCGCTCGGCATGGTCTTGGTGGTGAAGCGGGCCCACTCCGTCCCGGGCTTGCTGTCCTCGCGCCAGTACAGCTTGGGGTGGGTCGACAGGATCTCGATGCCGCTGCGCAGGAGCAGCGTCAGAAACAAGACGTTGAGCCAATGCTCGACGCGTAGCCACGCCGGGTAGTCAAGCGTTGTCATGGCCTGGGTCATCCTGGAAAAGCCCCGCTCAGTCCTCCCAGTGCTGCCGGTGCGGATAGGCGGCATTGATGCCCAGCAGCACCGACGCGTGCAGTGCGATGAATGCGCACGCGAAGGCGAGCGCGAATGTCACCGGCGCCACGTCCCAGCGTCCGGTCACGCCCGTCAGTCCGGGCAGGCTGGCCCACCGGGTGGCGACGTCGACGCCGAGAACGACGGCCGAAAGCAGGCTGCCGAAAAGCCAACTCGCTTGTGGCACACGGGGATTACGGCCGAACCCCATCCCGCCGGCGATCAGCACACATCCGACGATCACGACGGCGGCGTAGCCGGCGAAGTACCACGGCAGCGTGTCTTGGCGGGTCAGCAGATAGGCGTGCGAGGCGGCGACGCCGAGCAGCAGGACCGCCCCCAATCCCGTTACCACCCTGGGCAGGTCGAAGGCGATGTAACCGCCGAGGCTCAGCATTCGAAACAGCCGGCTGCGGTGCCAGTTTTCTGGCCACGACTCGACGAGAAAACCCACCGTGCGCGGTTACCCGGCCGGGGATTCCTCAAACGCCGGCCTGTAGAAATTCCAGTTTTCAGCCGCGCCCCGAAAAGCGCACCGTCGGCTACATTTTGGTGAGGCTGCCAGGCTAAGGAGGCCACTGGCGTGACGGACCCGCAGGACCCTATCGGGTACGGCCCATTCAGTTACGACCCGCTCGGCCGCGTGCCACCCGCGGGGCCGCCCGCGCAGCCGCCGGCCTTCACACCACCTCCTGCGCCGCCGCACCGCCCGCCCGCCAACGCATTGGCGACGCTGTCGCTGGTGTTCGCTTTCGTGTTCCCGCCCGCCGGCGCGATCCTGGGCCACCTGGGGCTCGCGCAAATCCGCCGCACCGGTGAGCCGGGCCGCGACCGCGCCCTGGCGGGGGTGATGCTGTCGTATGCGTTCATCACGCTGACCGTCCTCGCTCTGGTCACGTGGGCCACCCTCGCCGCCTTGCCGGCCCCGTCCGGCCGGAACGCCGCGTCCCCCACGACCACCACGACCGCAGCTCCTTCCGGACCGACGGTCGAGCCGCCCACCGTCGCGGCGCTGCTGCCCAGCGTCACCGATCTCAAGAACATCACCGCCGATCAGAATCTCGAGGCCGGCCCCACGCGGGACCGTGCCGGCAGACCCGGCGCGGAGGGCACCATCGACCGCCCGGAGTGCTGGGGAAGCATCGCCGCCGGGACGCCGGATGCCTTCACGGCCGACGCGATCGCCGGCTACCACGCGGCAAAATTCTCCGACACCCGCAGCCTGCTCAAGTCGGTCGAAGTCGTCCTGGCGGTCCTCGCCTTTCGTGATCCGCCGGCTGCCCAATCGCAACTGGCGAACGCGCTGTCCGGCTGGCGCCAATGCGGAGGCTCGACCGTGACGGCGACGCTTTCCGGCGGCCCACCGATCCACTATTCGGTGGGCAGTCTCGCCGATGCCGGCAACGGCATCACCACGCTGGACCTCGCGCCCAAGGGGCTACAGGTCCGGACCACCCGCGCGATCGGGGCTAAGGCCAACGTCGTCGTCGACCTCGCGGTGAGCTGCGGCGGCACGACCGACGCCGAACGGTCGCGGCAATCGGCGGTCAGCATCGCCAACTACGTGCTCAACAAGATCCCCGGCTGACGGCGGGCCGGGCGACCGATTGCCTCGCCTAGGGTGGAGCTATGAAATATCTCGACGTCGACGGGGTCGGACGGGTCAGCCGAATCGGCCTGGGCACCTGGCAGTTCGGGTCGCGCGAGTGGGGGTACGGGGACGGTTACGCCACCGGCGCCGCGCGCGACATCGTGCGGCGCTCCCGCGCCCTGGGGGTGACCCTGTTCGACACGGCCGAGGTGTACGGGCTGGGCAAAAGTGAACGGATCCTCGGCGAGGCGCTCGGCGACGAGCGCGCCGAGGTCGCGGTGGCCAGCAAGATCATGCCGGTCGCGCCGTTCCCGGCGGTGATCAAGCAGCGCGAACGCGCCAGCGCGCGGCGCCTCGGGCTCGACCGCATTCCGCTCTACCAGATCCACCAGCCCAATCCGGTGGTCCCCGATTCGGTGATCATGCCGGGCATGCGCGACCTGCTCGACGACGGCAAGATCGGCGCGGCCGGCGTCTCGAACTACTCGCTGGCGCGGTGGCGCAAGGCCGACGCCGCGCTCGGGCGCCCGGTCATCAGCAACCAGGTGCTTTTCTCGCTCGCCCACGCCGATGCGCTCGACGACCTCGTCCCTTTCGCCGAGCGCGAGAACCGCATCGTGATCGCCTACAGCCCGCTCGCGCAGGGGCTGCTGGGCGGCAAGTACGGCGTGGACAACCGTCCCGGTGGCGTCCGCGCGGTGAACCGGCTGTTCGGCACCGAGAACCTGCGCCGCATCGAGCCGCTACTGCAGACGCTGCGCGACGTCGCCGCCGAGGTGGGCGCCAAGCCGGCCCAGGTGGCGCTGGCCTGGCTGATCAGCCTGCCGGGCGTGGTCGCCATTCCCGGCGCCTCCAGCGTCGAGCAGCTCGAGTTCAACGTCGCCGCCGCCGACATCGAGCTGCGCCCGGAGTCCCGCGACGCGCTGACCGACGCGGCGCGGGCCTTCAGGCCGACGTCGAACGGACGTTTCCTGGCGGAAAAGGTGCGCGAGCGGTTAGGCCGTCACTGAGCGAACGCCGCCGGGCTGCCGGGCGCCCCTCTGACGACCACGAGGGGCATCGACGTCGCCGCGCCGGTGCGCAGGATCGTGTACACCACTTCGAGGAGGTCCTCGACGGGCATCAACTTGCCGGGCATGCAGCCCCGCGAAGTCCACAGCGGGTGGGCCTTCCTGGCGAGCTCCATATCCCAGCCGATGTTGAATCCCGTTTGGCCGTCGCCCTCGCCGCCCGTGCACTCCCCGGCGATGAGGCAGGTGAAGCCGATGTCGGGGTGTTCGGCCCGCCACGTTTCGACGAGTCTCTCGAGCGCTGCCTTGCTGACGCCGTACGCTCCGAGACCCGGCCACGGCGGTCCAAACGTGCCGGCCGGGGATGAGAGGTAGATCGCGGTGCCCGCGGAAGCCGTCAGGTGTGGCACGGCCGCCGCCGTCACCAGCGCCGCGCCGATGACATTGGTATCGAAGACGCGCCGCCAGGTTTCGGCATCGGTGTCGACCATGCGGACCAGCGGACCTATGGCCGGTGTGTAGACGAGGTTGTCGATCCCGCCAAGCGCGTCGGCGGCATCTGTGATGGCCGATCGGCAGGACGACTCGTCGGTGACGTCGCATTCGACGGCGATCGTGCCCGGCCCCGCCTCGTTGGCCGCCGCCTCGATGCGCTCGCGGCGCCGGGCGAGCAGGGCGACCCGGTCGCCGCGCTGCGCGAGGCCGACACCTATGCAGCGCCCGAGTCCGCTCGAGGCGCCGACCACCACTGTCCTTGACATATTCGTTCTCTCCTGTAACGAGCCGCTGGAGGCACAGCGTATCGGTCAGGAGGCGGTGACGTAACACTCGGGCGGATCTATGTAACCCGCTCAGCCTCCGTCCGGGCAGTGCAGCACCACGGCGGTGTAGGCGTCCACTGTGAGCTTGCCTCCCCCGGGCACTTCGTCGGCGGGCGTCTCCTCCTCCGGCCCGGTGAACACCAGCAGCCGCCAGGCGGCACCGAATTCCTTTGGCGGAAGCGTGAATTCGATCGGATCGTGGTGGGCGTTGAAGCACAGCAGGAACGAATCATCGAGCACCCGCTGGCCCCGCGCATCGAGGTCGGGGATGCCGTGGCCGTTGAGGAACACCCCGACCGACTTCGCGAATCCCGCGCCCCAGTCCTCGTCGGTCATCTCGGTGCCCTCGGGGGTGAACCAGGCGATGTCGGGCAGCCCGTCCTGGCCGCGGCGGCCCAGCGGCTTGCCGGAAAAGAACCGGCGCCTGCGAAACACCGGGTGGTCGGCGCGCAATGCGGACACCACGCGGGTGAACTCCAGCAGGCCGCCATCGGCATGGGCCCAATCGATCCAGGTGAGCTCGTTGTCCTGGCAGTAGCCGTTGTTGTTGCCCTGCTGGGTGCGGCCGAGCTCGTCGCCGTGGCAGATCATTGGCACACCCTGGGAAAGCAGCAAGGTGGTCAGGAAGTTGCGCTGCTGACGGGCGCGCAGCTCGTTGATGCCCGCGTCGTCGCTGGGTCCCTCGGCGCCGCAGTTCCACGACCGGTTGTGGCTCTCCCCGTCGTTGTTGTCTTCGCCGTTGGCCTCGTTGTGCTTTTCGTTGTAGGACACCAGGTCGCGCAGCGTGAACCCGTCGTGGGCGGTGACGAAGTTGATCGACGCGACCGGCCTGCGCCCGGAATGCTCGTAGAGGTCGGCCGATCCGGACAGCCGATAGGCGAACTCGTCGAGCGTCGAGGGCTCACCGCGCCAGAAGTCGCGCACCGCGTCGCGATACTTGCCGTTCCATTCCGTCCACTGCGGCGGGAAATTGCCCACCTGGTAGCCGCCCGGTCCGACGTCCCACGGCTCGGCAATGAGCTTGACCTGGCTGACCGTCGGATCCTGTTGCACCAGTTCGAAGAACGCCGCCAGCCGGTCCACGTCGTAGAACTCGCGGGCCAGCGTCGCGGCCAGGTCAAACCGGAAGCCGTCGACGTGCATTTCGGTGACCCAGTAGCGCAAGGAGTCCATGATCAGCTGCAGCGCGTGCGGATGCCCGACGTTGAGGCTGTTGCCCGTGCCGGTGTAGTCCATGTAGTAGCGCTTGTCATCGTCGACCAGCCGGTAGTACGCGGCGTTGTCGATCCCGCGCATCGACACGGTCGGGCCCAGGTGATTGCCCTCGGCGGTGTGGTTGTAGACCACGTCGAGGATCACCTCGATGTCCGCCTCGTGCAGGGCCCGCACCATCGCCTTGAACTCCTGCACCTGACCGCCGGGGGATGTCGCGCTGGAGTACTTGAAGTCGGGCGCAAAGAATCCGACGGTGTTATAGCCCCAGTAGTTGGACAGTCCCTTGTCGACCAGCGTGGAGTCGTTGGCGAAATGGTGCACCGGCATCAGCTCGATCGCGGTGACGCCGATGCTCTTGAGGTGGTCGATGATCACCGGGTACGCCAGGGCCGCATACGTGCCGCGCAGCTGCTCGGGGATGTCCGGGTGGGTTTGCGTCAGGCCCTTGACGTGCGCCTCGTAGATGACCGTGTCGGCATACTGGTGGTCCGGCGGGCGGTCATTGCCCCAGTCGAAGAACGGGTTGATGACCACCGACTTGGGCATGAAGGCGGCGGAGTCGTCGTCGTTGCGGCTGTCGGGGTCGCCGAAGTTGTAGCTGAATAGGGCTTGGTTCCACTCGAAGGAGCCGTCGATGGCCTTCGAATAGGGGTCCACCAGCAGCTTGCTCGGGTTGCACCGCAAACCGTTCTGCGGGTCGTACGGGCCGTGGACGCGGTAGCCGTAGCGCTGGCCGGGCTCGATGTTGGGTATGTAGGCGTGCCAGACGAATCCGTCGACCTCGGGCAGCGTTACTCGGCTCTCGCTGCCGTCGGTGTCGAACAGGCACAGCTCCACCCGTTCGGCAACCTCGCTGAACACCGCGAAGTTGGTGCCCGCGCCGTCATACGTCGCGCCCAGCGGATAGGCCTTGCCCGGCCACACTTCACCGGTGGGCGTGGGGGCGACGTTTCCTGGGCCGGTCATGGGCGAGTTGATACCCTGCCGGGGCAGCGGGCAAACCCGGCGAACGGGCCGATTGGCGCCGTCCGGCGTCGACGGCGGAAAACGCCTTGGCGCACAGGGTTTTTCGGGCCCAGACGGGCTGTGGACGCTATGGCAGCTATGCGCCGCGCTCCGCGTGATGGCAGCGCTTGAGCGGATGCTCGCCGTCGATCAGCGCTTTGGCGATGTCGATCACTTTGGTGTTTGACTGCTGCGACAGCCGGGTGAGGAGCTCGAACGCCTCATCAGCATCGAGATTGAAGCGCTCCATGATCACCCCTTTGGCCTGACCGATGGTGTCGCGTGAGGCCAAAGCGCTGCGGAACTGGTCTTGGCGGCGCAGCATCGACCACGCCAGGGCGACGTGACTGGCGAAAATGCCACCCAGCTCTAGTGATTCGTCGTCGAACGCGCGTGGGGCCTCGGCATAGAAATTCAGCGCGGCGATCGTGGTGCCATCGACGAGCAACCCGTACGCCAAGATCGAGCGGATCGGGGTCTGCTCGAGCGCGCACCGCTGATACCGCGGCCATCGCCGGTCGGCGTTCAGATCGTCGACACGGATCATGTGATGCTCCCGGATGGCGGCGAGGCACGGCCCTTCCCCGTACCGGTTCTGGATCACATCCAGCAGTATCGGATAGCGATGCGTGGCGGCCACGCTGGTGACCGCGTTGTTCTTGTCGGCCAGGCTGATCCCCGAATACTGGCAGCCCGGAATGTGCCGGACGCCGCTGTGGACTAGCTCGTTCAGCCCGACGCGCGTTTCCGTTTCCTGGCGGCCAAGGTCGGCGACCAGTCCCGCCAGCTGAGCGACTATGGTGCTGTTGCCGTGTGGCATGACATCACCCCCTGAGGTCCCGGGCCATCCGGGTGCCCCGGTGATCGACCCGGACGGGCGGAGGTATGGCCGGTCCCGATGCGATGCCGCGATCTGGCATGCAGATGCCGGTTGCGCCGTCACTTGGTCCCGAACGCCGTCGTGACTGGCACCCGTGCGCATTACCGCCCCGTCAGATCCGTGCCGCCCTTGTGTCGGGGTCGCGGCGACCGATTCAACGTGTCTACGCACAAAACAAAGTCTATTAGCCGCATAACGAAGTGCAAAGCCGCTGACGAACACCAACCGGCTGAGGCGCGAAAGTTGCCTGGGCGGGGTCAGCCCGCGTCATAGTGGTTTCGCTTCTTCGGTCGCGCGCCCTTCGCGGCGTTGCGCAGCGAGCGGTTGGTGGTTCGCAGGTTGGTGTTGGCCTCCGAGAGTGCCGCATTGTCGTCTTCCAGGCTCAGGATGCGGGCGATGCCGGCGAGGTTGACCCCGGCGTCGACGAGTGCGCTGATGCGCTGCAACCGGGCCAGGTCCTCCGCGCTGTAGCGCCGGGTTCCGCCGTCGCTGCGGGCCGGCGTCAGCAGTCCGTGCCGTTCATAGAGGCGCAGCGACTGCACCGCAACGCCGGAAAGTTCGGCGGCCACAGAGATTCCGTACACGCCCTGATCGGGCGCCGGCGCACCGTTGTCGCCAGTTTCTTCCGTCATCGGGATCTCCCTAGTCACTCGCACAGAAAACCTATTTATCACACTTGCACTCTACTGTCGAGAGTGCTATATAAAATCTATGTCGTTGGACATAGAAACAACCAGCTTCACAACATTGGATTGGAGTGAGAGGTGACCGCCATGCTGATGCGTTCCGACCCGTTCCGTGACCTCGACCGCTTCGCCCAGCAGGTGATGGGCACGGCCGCCCGTCCCGCGGTGATGCCGATGGACGCCTGGCGCGAGGGAGAGCAATTCGTCGTCGAATTCGACCTGCCGGGCATCAACGCCGATACGCTCGACATCGACATCGAGCGCAACGTGGTGACCGTGCGCGCCGAGCGCCCCGCCGTCGATCCGAATCGCGAGATGCTCGCGACCGAGCGGCCCCGTGGCGTGTTCAGCCGCCAGCTCGTGCTGGGCGAAAACCTCGACACGGACAAGATCGAGGCGTCCTACCAGGAAGGCGTCCTGAGGCTGCGAATCCCGGTGGCCGAGAAGGCCAAGCCGCGCAAGATTTCGGTCGCTCGCGGCAATCGACACCAGGCCATTGACGAGAACTCGTCGAAGCGGGAGGTCATCGACGCCTGAATCAACCGGCGTCGGGGCGGCGAGTGCGGCCCGGCACCCGGCTTCAGTCGGGTGCCGGCCTGCCGCAGCAGCCGTCCGCGCCGCCCGCGGCAGGGCACCGATCGAACCTCGCGACCGGTGAATGGGAACCCGAGGAGATGAGGTCCACGACGATGAAATGGGAACTTGACGGCCAAACACCCAACGTCGAGCGGGCATTGGCCGGCGGTGTGCCGCAACAGGTGGGCTGGTTCCGGTTCTACTTCGCCGATCAGCGGTGGGAATGGTCCGAGCAGGTCCAGCGGATGCACGGCTACGAGCCGGGCACCGTCACCCCGACCACCGAGCTGGTGCTCGCGCACAAGCACCCCGAGGAACGCGGCCAGGTCGCGGCCACCATCGATCAGATTCTGAACACGCACGAGGCGTTCAGCACCCGCCACCGGATCATCGACACCGGGGGCCACGTGCACCACATCGTGGTCGTCGGTGATCAGCTCTTCGACGACGATGGCGAAATCATTGGGACGCACGGGTTTTACGTCGATGTGACTCCGCTACCCGAGCAGGCGCAGGAGGACCTTGTCACCGCGAAGCTGGCCGAGATCAGCGAAAACCGCGCCAGCATCGAACAAGCCAAGGGCATGCTGATGCTGGTCTATGGCATCAACGACACCGCCGCTTTCAACTTGCTGAAATGGATGTCGCAGGAAGCCAACGTCAAGCTGCGGCTGGTGGCCGAGCGGATCGCCGACGACTTCCGCGGCGCAGGCGTAGACCTCAACGCCCAGTCGGAATTCGATCACCTGCTGCTCACCGCGCACCAGCGCATCCGCCGCTCAGGCGGCCGGCCGTCACGCGCCGTCAAGCGCGAAACTGGATGACCTCGGTCAGCAAGCGCCGACCCGTGGGCTCGACGTGGTGGCCGTCAGCCGGTGACTTACCGACCCGGATCAGCAGCTGGGGTCGGTCGGCGGTTCCGGTGATCTGCGCAATGGTATTGCGGCTGACCGCCATTTCGGTCATGTGAGTCAGCGTGCAAGTGGCCATGCCGGCCACGGTGCAGTCGAGCAGTACCGCCGACAGCGCCTCACCGCAACGCAAGACGTCCAGCCGCGCATCGTCGTGGTGGGTGGATAGCAGAAGGATCGTCGAGTGGTCGCGGTCGACGGCGGCGCGGCGCTCGCCCCTCGAGCCGCACAGCAGAGCGCTGGCCGGCACGTGCGTGGCGTCCGACTCGAACGGCGCAGTCCACCAACGCAATTCGGAGAGGTAGGTCGTGTCGTAACGGCGCAACGCCTCGCCGAGCCGGGAGGCGGCTCCAAGCGTCGGTCGAGCGTCGTCTTCAACCACGTCGAGCATCACCTCCAACGGGAGGACGGAGCGCCGCAGCGCGTTCTCCAAGGCCGGCCATGCCCGCGGAGCCGCGAACGGTAACCGGTCGGTGCGGCGGCGGCGGATGGCGGCGGCCCGCTCCTGATCTGCCTGCGTCACGGCAGCGAGGGGCCGGAATCGGAGGGACGCCAGGTGGTCGGGTTCAGCGGGATCCGGGAGACGCTCGGTGGCGCTGTCCCACCCGGCGGCCGCCATCGCGACCCTGACATGATCGAGAACGGCGCCGCAGCTCAACGTCATTTCCCGGCCCGTGCGGTCGGTGGCGTGCACCATCCGGCGTGGGTCGGCCCACAGGTGCAGCCTTCCGCCCTCGACGACCCACCGCCACGGCCGGCTGTTGTGCAGGGAAGGCGCCCGGCTCGCCAACATCACCGCGTCGCGGAGAACTCCGGGTTTCGGAGCCTTCATCAGCATTGTCGACCACCCCATTTAGCTTCTGACGTCGACACTATTGATCCGGTTCGTCGTGCCGCAGGGCCGTTGGTCCCCAACGGCCGGGGCGTTCGACTCTCTAGAACGGCACCGTCGGATTCGTCGAACTGCGCGGCACCGCTATCGTCCCGGGCCGCCCGGGTCGCGAATTCGGCTAGCCGGTCAGCGGCACGGTCCAATGGACCCGGGTGCCGCCCTCGGGCGGAGTGGTGATCTCGCAGCTGCCGCCGAGTTGTTGGGCGCGGTGCTTGATGTTGGCCAGACCACTGCTGCGCGAATTGTCTGCCGGTATGCCGGAGCCGTTATCGCAGATGGCGAGGATGAACATGTCGGCGACGCTGATCTCGACGGTCAGCCGCGACGCACCGGAGTGGCGAAGGGCGTTGCTGACGGCTTCCGTGGCGACCGCTTCGGCGTGCTCGGCGAGTTCACCACCGACGGCGCTCATCGGCCCCTGTATGCGCATTGTCGTGACAATGTCGCGATTTTCGGTCAAGTCGGCGACCAGTCGCTGAATCGTCTGCCGAAATCCGCCATCCCTCCCCAGCGGGGACTTGAGCTGGAAAATGGTCGAACGGATCTCCTCGATGATGGTTTGGAGATCGTCCAGCGTGCGGTTGAGCCGCTCTGCCAACTCGGCCGAGCGCGTCCTGGCCAGCGTGCCCTGCAGGTCCATGCCGGCCGCGAAAAGCCGCTGGATGACATGGTCGTGCAAGTCGTGCGCGATGCGCTCACGCTCGGCGAGGATGGTCAACTGGCGCGCGTCCTCACGGGCCGCCGCCAGCACGAGGGCGATCGCGGCGTGCGTGGCGAAATCGCTCACCAGGGCGAGATAGCTCTCGTCGAAAGGTGGCTGGTCGGCGCCGCGGGCGACCGCGATCACGCCCGCGACCTGATCGTCGGCGCGTAGCGGCATGACGATGGCGGGCCGCTGCCCGACGTCGGTGAACGCCTGGATCGGGTACCTGAACGACTCCGTGATGAGCGGTTTTCCGGTGCGGAAAACTTCCCCGCTGGTGGATCCGTCCACGGGAACTTCCTGGCCGATCACCTCGTCGGCGTGGACCCCCACCGCTGCGGACACCACCAGCGTGTCGGTTTCGTCGTCGGGCAGGTCGGCGTCGGCCGGAACGAGCACGATCGCCTGCTCGGCATCGGTCAACGTCCGCGCGCGTTCGGCGATCAGCTGCAGCGGACGCCGATGCGGCCCGGCGGTGGACAACAGCGCGGTGGTGATCTCGCGGCTTGCCTCCATCCACTTCAGCGACAACCGCTCCCGGTCGAACCGTCGCGCGTTATCGATGGCGACCGCGGCGGCAAACGCCAGCGCGCGGGCGGCGACCTCGTCGGAATCGGAAAACTCCCGCGCCGGATCGTCATGGGTCAGATAAAGGTTGCCCAACACGGTCCCGCGGATGGTGATCGGCACCGCGAGAAAAGACCGCATGGGCGGGTGGTGCTCGGGAAACCCGACGGAAGCCGGGTGGCTGGTCAGGTCCGGCATGCGCAGGGCCGGCGCGTCGAGGAGGGACAGGCTGAGCAACCCCTTGCCCACGGGCAGATGCCCGATGAGCCGGACGGTGTCCGCGTCGATTCCCTCGTGGACGAATTCGAGCAGGTCACCGTCGGGATCGCGCAGGGCCAGGGCGCCGTAGGGGGCAGAGGTCAACTCCCGGGCCGAGGCGACGATCCGATGCAAGGTGGCATCGAGATCGCCGACATCCGCGCCGATCTCGACGAATACGCGCAGCAGCTGCTCCATCTGATCGCGCGCCGCCAGCAACTCGTCGAGCTGCTCATGCATCCTGTCGACCAGCCCGCGCTGGCCGAGACCAGCAAAGGCCGAACTGCGTTCGTCGTCGGCCACCCGACTCGATACCTCCGCGCCTCAGCACCGTGGCAGCTTGCGCCGGCAAACATCGATACCAAGTAAGCGACGCGAAGATGCCCTGCGTCAGCTTAACCCCCGCGGGTGTTGTTGCACCCAGGTTTCCGTCAGGGCGCCAATCCCGGTTGCCCGGCTATTCCTGCGGCGTCGCCGTCGGCGTATGGGGCATCCCGGCGCGCCGATCCAACCTCGACGCGAACACCGCGGCCTGGGTCCGCCGCTCCATGCCGAGTTTGGCCAGCAATCGCGACACATAGTTCTTCACCGTTTTCTCGGCAAGGAACATCCGGGCAGCGATCTGCCTGTTGGTCAAACCCTCGCTGAGCAGGCTAAGCAGGGTTCGCTCCTGTTCGGTCAACCCGGACAACGGGTCATCGCGTTCCGCTGTGCCCCGAAGTTTGGCCATCAGGGCCGCGGCCGCGCGGTTGTCCAGCAACGATTTGCCCGCCCCGACCTCTTTGATCGCGTGGGCGAGCTCCATGCCTTTGATGTCTTTGACGACGTAGCCGCTGGCACCCGCCAGGATCGCCTCGAGCATCGCCTCGTCGGAGGTGAACGACGTCAGCATCAGGCACCGCAGGTCCGGGTGATCGGACACCAGGTCGCGGCACAATTCGATTCCGTTTCCATCGGGAAGGCGCACGTCGAGTACGGCGACGTCGGGCTGCAGCGCCGGTATCCTCGCTTTCGCTTCGGAAATCGAACCGGCTTCGCCGACGATTTGGAGGTCGGGGTCCGCTGCGAGCAGATCGGCAAGACCGCGCCGCACGACTTCATGGTCATCGACGAGGAAAACCTTGACCATTAGCAGCCCTTCCTGCCGGGCGTCCGGGGCCAGAGTCACGGCATCACCGACTCGATCTCCCATGTTGTCATATCGATCGGCCTCATAAATGGTGTTGATTTGACGATTACCGGCGAGGAGTCGACGTCCTGCGTCGCGCCTATGGACCCCACCGGCGGTCAAAGGCGTTGGTCGAGCATGTTCCGCCGCCTAAGACGTCGCCGACGCGGCCAAACGTCCCTAGCCCGGCCCGCGCGGCCGCAGGTGCTGATCAGAGCCGGGATAGCGCCGCCGATGGAAGCCCTGCCGCCACCTACGCCGCGGCGTCCGGCATGCGATGTCTTGAAAATCGCGTAGACATCGAGCGATTGACCGTTGACGTTCAGCGCTCTTCGGCGTCTTGCTCGTGCATCCACTCGACGAAGTCGGAGAGGTCGCGTCGTGGTGTCGCCGGCAGGGGGTCGGCGTCGATCGGCGGCCACCCCACCCTCAGCAGCATCTGCGGATAGTCCTCACCACCGAAAATGTTGGAGCGAACCAACTCCCGCGTTTCGGCAACCTCCAGCGGTTCGGTGACCGGGCAGCTGGCCAGCCCCAACGATGTCGCGGTGAGCAGCACGACGCTGGTGGCCTCACCGGCCCGCAGCTGCGTCACGCGGTCATCGGAGCGGGTCCCCAGCGCCAGCACGACGGCGTTGTCGTCGGCCGACGATGCGTCCGGCGGCATGGGTAGCGCGGGACCGGCGAAAATCCGGCCCGGAATCTTGGCCGTGGGATCCGATACCGGCTTATTGCGGGCCGGTACACCCGCCACCGATGCGTAGCGCCCGCTCCATGCCGTCGGCTCGGCCAGATAATCGTCGTTCGGGTGCTCCCAAACGGACTGGGACACAATTTTATGCAGCTTGTCGAGGTCTTCGACCCGGCACAGGGTCGCGCCGTTTCGCGCCGCCCGCGCGGCCATTAGTGCGATGTCGCCCACCGGCACCGGCCAGTCACTGTAGTGGCGCCGATCGGTGCGACGGCGCGGTATGGCCGCGGCGAGCGCTATGTCGACGGCGTCGGCGGGGTAAGGCGACGATTCGATCGCGGCAAGGTGATTGGGGTCGGCCGGATTCGGCATCCGAGTCACCTTGGATCGCCACCCGACGGCCGCGAAAGCGGCAACGCAGTGATGCAGCGCAGTACCGCAACTCAAGATCAGGTCTCGGCCGTCCGGGTCGGTGTTGGGCAGTTGCCTGTCCGGGGCGGCGTAGAGATGCAGGCTCTCCGCGTCTACGCGCCACCGCCACGGCTGCGCGTTATGAACCGAGGGCGCCCGAGACGCCAGCATCAGGACCGTCCGGATAGTGCCGGCATCCGGGAATCGCGCGTTCATGGGGCTCGTTCCCTTCGGTCAAGCGTGCCACTTCTACGGTCGCAAAATCCCGCCGGCCCGCACGAGGGCAGGAAGGCTCTAGGCAAAGGGACTTTGTGCCACAGCAACGTCGACGGATAGCTGGTCAGCGACGGCATAAGCTACGGCCCAGTCACCCACGCACACGGCTTGGGCCAAATCGTCGACCAGTGGGCTGTGGGCGCCGAGCTCGGCCAGCCAGGCCGACACGGTCGGTGCGATGTCGCGGCCGGGCACCTGGACTGTGCGCCCGTCATGCAGGCGGTCGGTGACGCTGTACAAGGGCCCCCCGCGGCCGATCCGCATCAGATACGCTGCCACCCTCATCACAGCCTCCTCGCTCCCCTGGAATATTCATCCGACCACTGCGCCGGCCCGCGCCGTAGGGCCGAACGGATGCGGATGGCAGGTGCTTCGGTCGTCTCGAGGTCCCGTTCCGAAGGGACCTTTGTCACACGCGCGCCGAGGGCCGGCGCGCGGCCACCGCGCCGGCGATCGATGTGGCGGCGATGGTCAGCAGCGCCCCGAACATCAATGCCGCCGATTCACCCGCCGCGAGCAGGTGTTCCTCGGCACCGATGGTGGCGGCGGCCACCGGGACGCCGAGCTGGGCGGCCGAGAGCACCCCCAGCGTCAGCGGCTGGCCGAGCAGCCTTCCGGTGCAATGCGCCAGGACCGCACCCAGGCCCAGGCCGGCTCCGAGCAGGATGAATTTCGGGTGCGAACCCAGGTCGCGGACCTGCAGCGTGGCGCCCAGCCAGACGAAGAACAGCGGGCCGAAGAACCCCTCGGTGATGCCGAAGAGCTGGCGCGCCAGCCGCCGCGGCTCCCCGATCAAGGCGATCACCAAACCCAGCGCGAAGCCCGCCAGCATGATCGACACGTGGGTGTTGGCCGCCAGTGCCGCCAGCGCGAACAGCACGACGAGGTTGGTCCGCAATTCCAGCGCGAATCGGCGGTCTTCGGAGTAGCGGTGCACCCGCTGGCGCCACCCTCGGCGGTCGACCACCCGAAGGAGCGCGTACAGGAGGACCGCACAGCCGGCGATCGCCAGCGCGCCGAGCGCCGCCGTCGGCGCCCGCCGGATGTCAATCACCAACGGCAGCAACACGATACAGGCGGCATCGGCGATGGCGATCTGCGCGGTCACGGAAAGCACGTGCGGTCCGCGCAGCCGCAGCGAATCGATCACCGGCAACGCCACCGCCGCCGACGACGAGGCCATCAGTACCGCATAGAGCGCCGCGTGGCCGGTGCCGAACGCGGTCGCCAAACCGATGCCGAGCGCCACCGCGACGCCCGCGGCCAGCGCCGCCCTCGCCATGGCCCGCGGCACCGCCGAGCGCAGCGCGCCGCCGCGCACCGGGACATGGGTGCCGACGACGAACATGACCAATGCGAAGCCGATGTTCGCGAGTAGCTCAAGGGTGGGGTGGGCGACGTCGACGACGCCGAAGCCCGTCCTGCCGACGACGAGCCCCGCGGCCAGCTCACCGATGATGACCGGAATCCGCAGCCGCGGTAGGGAAGCCAACAGCGGACCGGCGAAACCTATTGCCGTCAGTAGCGCGAGGGTGTGGAAGCCGAAGCCCTGCACGTCAGCGGCCGTTCCGCGGCGGCGCGCTCACTGGGCTTCTGGCCCTTTGCGGTATTTTCCAGACGGCACGATGTCATTGTGCAAGAGGCGGTCAAAGGCCGCGCGAAGGAGGGAATTCGTCCTTGATTGGCCATCCGCGGATCTCGAGGTGTTTCTTCACGCGTTCAACCTCTTCCGGTGCCGGCATCTGATCGGTGATCTTGCTGATCATGACTCGAATATTGGTCGCGTCGACCGGTAGGTCGCCGTGTATGACGAGCTGCGTGGCGATCTGCGTGACCTCTTCATCGGACAATCTCCGGCGCAGCAGCGCTAACGACGGAAAGGTGTCGGTCGCCGGCACGCCCTGCGGATAGCCGGCCCGGAGGAACCTCACGATCCTCGCGATGATCCCAGGAACAGACATCGGCTCTCCTCGCGCCTGGAAGATGACTCGACGCCCGATCTCGACGGCATGGTCGGCAAAGCGTTCGTAGTATCGGCCCAACAGGGTGACGTCGATGACGGCGGTGACGCCGTGGTGCCAATGTTTGCCCATCAGCAGGGTGAAAAGCTGGCGGTGTAAGCCGTCGATGGCGTCATCGTCACGGGTCAGCTGAGCGGCCATAAATGGATCGCTGGATTGCACGGCGCATTTCGCGATTCTGCTGAGATCCACAGCGAGGCGGCCCATTTCGGCAAAGTATCCGGTTGCCTCGTCCGGTAACACACGGGTCGGGTGACGTCGGCGCACGATGTTGGCGACGTGCATCGCCAGGGCGCCCATACGCCGGACGTCAGCGGAATTCCTCAGGGCAGCAACAACAACGCGAAGATCACCGGCCACTGGCGCCTGAAGGGCCAGTAGGACCACGGCCTTCTCTTCGGCGCGGGCGCCATCGAGCATGATCTTGCCGTGGTCGGCGATGACGACCTCGGTAAGCAGCACGTCAGCCGTCAGCAGCGCTTCGGTCGCGCGCTGCATCGCACCGCCGGCCAGAGCACACGTCTCGGCGACGGCGGCGGTCAGGGCGTCAAGCTGCCGATCGAAGGCGGTCCGCATGCGTGTCAACTCTAAAGCGGAAGAGCCTGCCTCACATCGCCTTTTACGCGGTGACAGGATCCGTTGTCAGTCATCCAGCCCGCAGCTCAGTCCACCGGTGTGCCAGATCAAGGGCCACCCGCCACGAGACCCGAACCGCCACATTGCTACCCGACGTCCATCGAGGCGGGGCATGGTTGGTTCGGTGTGCTTGGCGTCAATCGGTGCCGTATGCCTCTCTCGACCTAATTAACCAAACCTTTGTTCACATATAAGAGGCCGACCCTCGTTATCCGCCGATGGACACGTGGTCATGGTCGGTGTCGCCCGGCCCTTGAACCAAATATATGTTCCATGCTAGGCTCGCCATGAACTACTTGGAAGGACTGTGCGTACCTGG
This sequence comes from Mycobacterium sp. 852002-51057_SCH5723018, assembly GCF_001667035.1. Taxonomy (GTDB): domain Bacteria; phylum Actinomycetota; class Actinomycetes; order Mycobacteriales; family Mycobacteriaceae; genus Mycobacterium. The sequence continues at coordinate 176,142 of NZ_LZIR01000008.1, read as the reverse complement.
GCGCCGATCAATGCGCGGACAGTCCGCTGCACGGGGGATGTCGATGCAGGACCACCAAACGGGGATTTCCACTCCCGCCAATCCGCAACCCGAGGCAACGCCGTTGCTTTCGCCAGGGGCGGGTGAGATGGCAGCCTCCGCCTCTGACCGCGCGTATCGCCAGCGCAAACGGGGCATATATGTGCTCGCGGCCGTGTGTGTCGCCTTCTTCGTAATCGTCATCTCCGCCTGCTATTCGGCGGCCGCAGTGTTTGGTTACGGCACCGGAATGGGCGACGGCAAAGAACTTCCCGAGCGGCTACCGCCGACGCGAGGCACTGGGTTCTGGGGGGACCTCGGATTGCTCGCCGGCGCCGTTGCCGTGGACGTGGTGATTCTGGCCGTCTGGTACTTGGCAGCGAGCCGAATGGAAAACCCGAGCATCGACGATCCGGTAGCGCCCGATGACGACGATGTCGATCTGGCCGACGGCGCCTCCTGGTACGTCGTGCAGGTGCCGACGTTGACCAAGTTCTTGATGGCAGTTGCCATTTCGTGCCTGGTCGGCATCGTTGTCGGCGCTTCCTTAGTCATCCCGGTTGTGGCAATACGTTACGGCTGGGTGCTATGAGCAGCATCGAAGCGACTCCCACCACCGCACAGACCCCGCACCGCGTGGTGCCTGACAACGATGGACCAGCGGTCAAGGCCGCCGACCGCTGGCTGATCACCGGAGCGGTACTGGCGGGCAGTCTCATCTTTAGCCCGATCGGCCTCGTCATCATCGCCCTCGGATTCGTCAAGATGGCAAGGGCCAAGACTTCTGGGGAGTTTGTCCGGCCGTCGGCGGTCACACTGTTCGGCATGTTCGCGATGGTCGACGCGGCCGCCAACTTCCTCGGCTGGTCATTGGACGTTTGGGCCCACAACGCCCGCATCGTCGAATGGGCTTTCACCGGGTGGGGCCGGCTCGTGGACGGCGCCTATTACCTCGACTACAACAGCACCTGGGCGGGCGGCTCCGCCGCTGCCGGGGAGAAGAGCTGGGAATTCCTGTGCATCCTGGGCCTCTTCCCCGCCCGGCTCGCCGCGGCATACGGCTTCATCAAGCTCAAGCGCTGGGGATATCGATGGATGATCATCACCAGCTGGGCCTATCTGATGGTGTGGCTGGGCTACGTCGTCAACATGGTCGTGAACTTCCCCGAGCGATTCGGCGCGAGCGTCTTCGGCGTCACCGGCTGGTGGGTATTCGACATCTTCTACATGACGCCCTTTTTGACATTGCCGTGGCTTTACGCGCTCGACAAGCGCCGCTGGTCCCGGTACTAGGCATTTGCCCCAATGCCTTCAGCCTGGCGGTGACGGGCAGCTCTTGGTACTCTCACCCGGTCAGTATCGGCTGATGAGCGCCTTTGCTGCATGTCGAAGAATGCCCGGGCAGGGGGCCAGCGTGAGCGATGATTCGGCCGAAAACAATGCCGAGCCTCGGCAGCGTCCCAAAATCCCGGACGTTCCGCGAAAGATCAGTCCCGCCAAGGTCGCTGGGGGCGGCGGCTTGCTTTTCGTGGGGGCTGGGATCCTTTATGTGGTACTGCATTGGCACACTTTGACCCATCCCGACAAGCCAGTGCCCACCTTTCCCTCCATCCATATGCCCACTCCGTGCGTCCATACCCCGGGCGCTGCGTGCTGATGATACGGACGTGCCCCGGATCCCGATCGGAATCCGGGGCACGCGTCGGCTCACTTGGCGGTGAGTTGTCCGCTTTCGGAGGGGCAGTAGGTCTTGACCGACTGGACCAGGAAGACGGCGGCCTGCCGGCGTGTCAGGTTGGTGTGCGAGGTGATGTCGCTGACCAGCTGTCCCCCGGTGCCGCCGCCGCCCAGCGACTGGCACACGCTGTTGGCGTCGGCGATCGCGCCCTGGGGTGTGTCGAAGCCGATTCCTTCCTTGCTGATGGCGGAGAGGAACTGCTGATCGGCGGCACTGACCTGTGGCTTCTCGGCGCTCGCGGTGCTGGCGACGGCCAGTGCCCCCGCGGGGATGACCACGACAGCGGCGAGGGCACCCAGGATGTTGCGGATGGTGGTGGTGTTCATGTCGACTCCTCGTACGGGTGGGGATGATGACCGGCAGCCGACGGCTGCTGCAAGGTGTGAGGGCCTGCGGCAGCGAAAGGTTCTCCGCGGAATGCGTCTAGCGGATCAGGGCCGCAGCCACGTCTGCCGTTGGGAGGCGGCGCGCTCCTCGGCAGTTCCGTTCGCAACCGCATAGCGCCGGCGCGCCAACGTCGAAGACTTCGCCCACCACGTTTTGAGATCGGCAGCGAGCCCCGTCATGCTGATCCCGTTCTCCAGCGTTAGTGCAACAGCCGGAAAGCTTTTCGCGTCGGACAACACCCGTTTCAGCTCGACGGCGGCCCGGGCGGCATTGCCCGTGGAGCCGGCGACGACGGCGAGCTGCCAGCGGGAATGCAGCGTGCAAAGGTTGCGGGGGCCCAGCACCCGGGTGCGCGCGGCCGCGACGGCCTCGAGTTCGGTGAGCGCCTCGAAGTACCGTTTGTCGTCGGCCAGCCAGACGGCGTGGGCGTGGGCGGCGTAGAGCGTGGCCGGGTGATCGGGCCCCAGGGTGGCCTTTGAATCGTGCAGTATCGATGTCCAGTCGGCGGCACTCGCTGGCGCTCCGTACGCGAGGCCGGACCTCTCGGCCAGCTGCACCCGGGCGAACAAGGTATCGGGGTCATCGGCTCCGCGCGATTTGGTCAGTGCCGCGACCACGGCCCGCAGCTCCGACAACCCGGCTTCCATATCGTTGATTGATCGGAGAACCACGCCCAGCCGCAGGCGCAGGCGCAGGGTGTCCGAGTGCTCGGCGCCGCGGATTATCGACATCGCCTCGACCAGGTGCCGATACTCCTCAGCGCTTGTCGAACGATATTCATCGAGCTCATATAGCTGGACCAGCGCGAGGCGCGCTGACACCGTCTCGGTGGAGACGGGTCCGAATTCTTCCACGTACTGCGTGCACAACTTGGCTGCGGCCTGGTGCAGCCGCCTCAGGTAGTCGACGTCGACGCTGACGCTCTTGTCGCACTGTGAATGGTAGTAATCGCACACCAGCGCCCAGGGATCGTTCAGACTCCGGTACGTCTTGGATAGCTCGGCGAATTCCCCTGCGGCACGCTCACTTTCGCCGGACAGCATCCGGAACTGTGCCAACAATCGACGGGAGCCGATGGTGTCAGGGTGCCGCGCGCCCAGTGCCGCGGTGCGTTCCCTGACAACGGCCTCGAGTTCGCTGCAAGCCAGGCCGTAATCCCCCATCAGCGCGGCGGTCACAGCGTGATCGTGACGGGCAGTGAGCTTGTCCGGCAACGGCATTCGCGCCAATTGGACGGCGGCGCTCGATGAGAGCTCTGGATCGGCGCCGGCGACCAGACGTTCGAGCGATCGGGCCGTAGCGGTGGGGTCAGAGGCCGCCAGCGCGTCTGATGCCGGCGGAAGGTCAGTGGTCGAGCGCTTCGGCCTCGCTCGCTTCTGATTCTCCGTCCGCTCCGCCGGCATCGTCACGGCCCCTAGGGCAACCACGAGCTTCCAATGATCTTCGTCCTGACGCACCGGGCGGCGTAGTTCGTCAAGGGCGGCACGGACGACTGGTGTAATGGCCGCCCCACCGATGCGATAGATGACGCTGATGTCGTCGATCTCGAGTCCGGCATCGGAGATCGTTTGGCTGAGTTCGGTGATCGTGTCCTCGACGTGACCACGGATCAGCGTCTCGTATTCGGAGAGAGTGACCGATACCGGTTCACGGACGCCCGGCAGGCCCAACGTGAATTCCCTCAATGTCGTCAACCTGTGCTTCAGCAGTTGGGCACGTTGACGCAGCTGGCGTCGTTGCCGCAGCGCGGTGGGATCCTCGGTAGCGGGGTCCGACAGAGCCATCCACAGCCCAGGGTCGGCGGGGTGGATGTGGCGCTCGCCGAGATAGGTGAACAGCGCCTGATCGAAGTCGAAGCCGCCCAACTGCTCGATCCCTCCGGATTTGACCTCCTCGAACCCGCCGTCGGGCTGGGCGCGCAACACTGTGGTGTCGAACGTCCCCCCGCCGAGGTCATAGACGGCGACGTAGTCGCCGGGTCGTGGCGGGTTGCGCCGGGCGAACCAGTGCGCCGCGGCCTCCGGCTCGCTGACGAACTCAGGCTCAGGCAGTCCCGTACCGCCGCTCTCGGCAGAACCTGCGATTAGAGCATCGGCGAGAAGATCACGGTGGGTCTGCCGCCAGCGGACCGGATGCGTGAGGACCAATCGCGCGGGCGGCTGGCCGTTTCGATGTCGGACGGCGTCGGCGATGACGGGGCAAATCACCGCGCCGATCAGTTGTGCCGGCCTGAATTCGTTGTCGCCCAGGAGGATAGGGTCGGTGTCGACGCACCGTTTGGGCGTCGGCTCATAGGCTCGCCAGTCGTCGGCGGCGAAGTTGTCGGCGTCGTCTCCGGCCAGCAGTGCGCCGCCGCGCTCGGCGAAGACCGACGAGGGCATGGTCGGGGCGCCATTGGCCAGTACCACGGACGCCGGGTCAGCTCCGGGTATCCCGACGGCCGCCGCGGTCGCGGTGGTTCCGAAGTCCACCCCCAACGACCACATCTCAGCGACTCCTCTGGCAATCGGGCATGACTGAAATATAGGTCGGCCCGGTCGATCCGGCGTGCCTTCCGGCGAACGGCGTCGCAGCGATCAGCTGAGCCGATAACCGTCGTGCGAGAGCGAAAAGGCGTGCCCGGTCGTCGTATCGGTACATGTGATTCCGGACGGTTCGCTCGCACAGGTGATCGGGCCGGCCGAGCGGCTGTGGCCGTACGGCAGCACCGGATCGTGCGACGGAAGCATTGTGTCCGTGTGGCACTGCATCGACGCCGGCCGTCCCTGTGTCACGACGACGCTGTCGCCCCAGCCGCCTGCACAAGCGCCGGGGCGAGGCGGTGCGGCGAAGGTGTGTTCGCCGACCTGACAGCTTGCGGTCGCCCGCGGTCCGCCGTTTTCGGAGACGGTGCCCAACAGGCAAGCGATGTTTCCCGACGGGGACTGGAAAAACTGGTAGTCGGTGTCGGCGTGGGCCGCGGGTGCGCCGGCGACTACCGCCAGCGCCACCGTAGCCTGAGCTGACAAGCGCGCGATCCGTGTCTTCACAACGCCTGCCGGCTACTCGGTGCGTTCGGGAATCGTCAGCACCACGCCCGCCGCGATGTGATCGGGATCGGTGATGCCGTTGGCCGCGGCGATGACGGTGTAGTCGGCACCGTTGCCGTAGGCGCGTTCGGCGATGTCCCACAACGTGTCACCCGCCAGTACTGCGTAGCTCTGACCCGGCCGCGCCAGTCCGTCAGGTATTTCGGGGTTTGCGAGTGGCGGAACGCTGTGCGTCGGGAGGTCCGGGGGGAACGGGTGCAGCGTCAGCGGCATCAGCGCCGGTCCCGGATGATGGTCGATCGCGGAGTCGGTGACCACCAGCTGATTGCCCTGTTCACCCCACGCGTACATGAAGACGTTCAGCGGCACGTGCTCCTCGTTGCCATGGGGGTTGCCGGTGTCCGAGAGCGTGACGGTGCCGGTCGATTCGTCGATCGAGGTGATCATCACCGCGTGCGGGGCAGGGCCCTGGGATTCCCCGTCCTGATAGTGCCAGATCGGATTGGCGTCCACACCCAGGATGACGCTGCGCCCCTGGTCCAGGTAGCCCTCCAGCCGAGCCAGCGTGACGTGGTGCTCCTCGTGCGAGGAAATCCCGAAGCTGTCCAGCAGCCTTTCGGCGTCGGCGAACGGAACGCCTTGGGTGCTGGTCGGCAGGTCCATGCCGAGCGTTGTCATCCGTTGCAGTACTTCGGACTCGGGCACCCGATGACCGACGGCTTCACTGAGGACCTGGGTCACCGAGGCGGGCACACAGTCGCTGCCGTGCTGGGCGAACCAATAGGTCACGGCCTGCGCCGGATCGCCGTGCTCGAAGCCGGGGCCGACCGGCTGCGCGTAGGGCATGCCGGGCACGAAGTCATGGCTGTCGTGCGGGTCGTGCGAGCCAAAGTGGGAGTGGTCGTCATGGGCCTCGTGAAAAGCCCCGTGAGACGCTCCGGCGCCAAATGTGTGCTCGGCGTGATCGCTCATCGAACGCATCCCTTCGGTGGTGGGTGGGGCCGCTGGTGTGCCCGCTGCTTGGTAGACAGCGCGACAGCGGTGAAAGGTTTCCCTTCACGCGCAGCCGGGTCAGAAATGCCAGCCGTCGTCGTGTCCGTGGTGACCGCGGTCGTCGGGCTGCTCGTGCCCGCCGTGGGAGTCCTCGTGCCCGTAGGCGTCGTGGCCGGGGTGCACGTCATCAGACCACGGATGATCGGGCGCGACGTCGTGGGGCAGGAAGGGATCATCGCCGTCTTCCCGCGCGATCTGCTCCGCGTTCGGCGGACGGTCATCGGGCCAGGCCGCGGTGACGGCGCGATCGATCTCGGCCAGCGCATCGGCGGGAATCTCACCGATCGCGTCGGGGTCGTGCGGGATCCGGGTCAGCAGGTCGCGCAGCACCTGATCGGCGATGGCGTCGTCGGGGGGGACGAGTTCGTCGTCGAAGCCACCGTCGTCGTGATCGCTCATCGGATCATCACCTCGGCTGGTCGCGGTTCGTTGCGCTGTTCGGAAGTCCGGTTCATCGCGAACCCTGGTTGGACAATGCCATCGGGTCGTCAGGTTCCCCCAACAGCTGAGCCAGTTGTGCCTTTCCCTTGAACAGTCTCGTCTTGACGGTGTTCACCGGGATATCCAGCCGGGAGGCGATGTCGGCGAGGGTCATGTCTCCGAAGAACCACATCACCAGCACCGAGTGGTAGGCCGGACTGACCTCGCGCATGGCCGCGTCGATATCGAGGCGCTGCGAGGCGCGTCCGAGGTCGTCGGCGGATACGGGGCGCCGCGGCACCTGTCTGCGGTCATGGCGCAGGCTGCCGGCGGGGGCCACTGATCCGTCGAGCTGGTCGGCGAACGGTGTCGTGGGGTGGCGGGTGGCCTTCTGGATTTCGTTCAAACAGACATGGCGCGTCACCGCGTAGATCCAGGTGCCGAACGACGACCGGCCCTGAAACGTCGAGATCCGCCGCGCCGCCTGTAACAACGCCTCCTGTCGCGCGTCCTCGGCGTCCAGCGCATTGCGCAACATGCGGCGGCACAGCGTATCGACGGTCTTCCAGTGCCTGGCCAGCAACTGGTTCATCGCCTGCCGGTCACCCTGCTGGGCGGCCTCGACCAGGGCGCCCTCGTCGGGCATGTCCGCTCCGGACACCTCGCTCATCGGTGCCTCCGCACTGTGCGACCTGCGGCGAGCGGCCCACAGGCCCGGCTGCACGTCTCCCGTAGCATACGGCGCGCGTCCTCGGGTGGTAGACAATCGCCGACGCTCTGGCGAATTCGCGCCGCACGGCCGGCGAGGAGCCCACCGGGCGGTGCGCAAAACCAGGCCCCCTCGACGGTTCGCCCCTATCATTCCGCTATGCCGGTTGTACACGCGCGCACGCCGATCCGGGGAACTTTGGTGCGCCTGGCGCTGTCGAATACGGGCATGGCACGTATGTGGACGACGCGGGGGCCGCGGTGACGGGGGCGCTGAGGTCGGACGTATCGAAACTGATCGCCGACGCCGTTCGACTGCTCGGCGACCCGGACGGTGAATTGGCTAGCTTGGAGGCCACTCTCGAGGAGCCGCTGACGCTGGCGGTCGCAGGACATACCAGCGCCGGCAAGTCGACGTTGGTCAACGCCCTGATCGGTCACCGGGTTGCGCCCACCGCCGCCACCGAATGCACCCGGGTGGTCACCTGGTACCGGTTCGGGCAGCAACAGCGCGAAGTCATCTGTCGTGACGGTAGTCGCCGCCCGCTGTGGCTTGTCGCCGATCCGCAGTCCAGTGAGCCTCGATTGCCTGACGATCTGCCGGTCCCCGAAGCCACCATCGAGCGCCTCGATGTCCCCTTGTCGTTCGAGCGGCTGCGGCAGCTGACCGTCATCGACACTCCCGGCCTGTCCGGGGATGAGGGACTTGCCCGGCAGACCGAGACATTGCTGGCAAGCGGTGCCGCCGACGTCTTGCTCTTCGTGTTCGGCGGTGCCGAGATCCGCGAAACCGAAAGCGCCGTCATCAACGACTTCCGCCGACGAACCCGCTCGCGCTACACCTTCCCCGCAAACGCGATCGGAGCGCTCAGCCGCGCTGACACCTATCCCGGTCCGGATCCCCTCACCACCGCGACTGCCGTGGCGGACGGCCATGCGGCCAGATTCAGGCGCCAGCTCGCCGGTGTGTTGCCCGTGATGGGCCGCCTCGCCGAAACCACCGAGAGCGCAGCGTTCAACCAAACTCACACCGACGCGCTGCACACGATCGCGGCACTGCGGCAGGACCAACGCCTGCGGATGCTGCGCACCGCTTCGCGCTTTCAGGAGTCCGCGGTTCTCACCCAAGCCCAGCTGCCCCGGGCTCGCAGAACAGAACTCGTGGAAAGGCTTGCGATACAGGGTATCCGCGAGTTCAGCGCACCCGGCTACGCGTCTAGCTCGACACCGGCGTTGTACTCCGCGATGCGCAGGACTTCCGGGATGGCCGTGTTGCTGCGGCGCATCAACAGCCTTTTCGTGAACGCAGGCGCAGTCCACAAGGCGACGCGTATCCTCGCCGAAGTGGAAAGGCTCGCGCGGCGGCCCGAGGTAACCAAGCATGTCCGAGACGAGGTACTCGACGGAATTGAGGTTCTGCGGTCCAGCGACGCCCTGCACACGCTGAACGAACTGCGCGCGTTGGCCGCCCTGTATTCCGGAGCGTGCACGGTGGGTGATGACTCCACGCGCGGCGCCCTGCTGAGGCTCTTCGAGGAAGTCGACCCGGCAAGCCGATTAGGCTGCGCCACAGACGATCCTGCGCAGTTCGCCAGTGCCGCCGCTACGGCGGTCAACGTCTGGCAGGCGTACGCGAACACCGCTGTGGATAGCGGTGCGCGCGAAATCGCCCGCACCGCTGTGCGTTCCGCTTCGATTATCCGCCGCAGCCTCGAGCATTCGCGATGACTCAATTCAGTGCCTCACTCGTCGCATCAGCGGGCTTCGCCGCCGGCATCGACTGGGTTCCGACACTGTCGTTGCTGGCCTTCGCGGCACTGCTGCTGGTGGCGGCCGGTGTCCTGATCGGCCTCATCGTCCGGCGCGTTGTTCGGCGATCCCAAGAGCAGCCTGTCCCCGCGATCGCCGAACACCGCGGCACACTGGTCAGTGGATGTGTGAAAGTCCGTGGTCTGCTTGATGATCCTCTGCTGGCCGATGTCCTCGACGAGGCCCTCCGCGACGCTGGCGTGTCGGTGTTCGACCCGACCGGCCAATTCAAGGACTCCGCCCGCCACCGCGTCGATCACACCCTGCCGGCCCCCGAACCTGCCGACGACGGCCTGGTTGCGCGCACGCTGACTCCCGGGTATCTCGACGGCGACCGGCTGCTCGCGCCGGCCGAAGTGGTCGTATACAAGTGGGTGCCATGACGGAGCCGTCGATGGGCGACAGGATTGAGGCGTTGGCCGCCGACCTGGGCACCGTTTACACCAACCACGAGATTCAGCTCGCCCTGCGCCAGTTGCCCTCGGCGACAACGCAACCGGCGGACCGGGCCAAGATCGTGTTCGTCGGAGAGGTGGGTGCAGGCAAGACCGCATTGATCAACGCGGTACTGGGTCGCGCGGACCTGCCTGTGCTTCCGACCAAGCAGCCGTTCGCGGTGGGGGGCGGCAGCCCCGAACACGTGCGGTTGGGCCTCGTCGATGGCCGCACCGAAACCGTCGGCGTGGAGGAGCTCGCCTCGGTGACGGTGCAACGAGATCCGGCCGATGTCGCCGTCGACTTCGTGGAAGTGGTGATCGACCATCCGATGTTGGCGGAGGTGACATTGTTCGACACCCCGGGTGTCGGCGGCCTTGATCCCACGACGACGTCGATGACGTTGGCGGCGCTCGAAGGTGCCGCCGCGCTGGTCTTCGTGTGCGCTGCAGGCGAAAAGCTTTCCCTGGCCGCGGCCGGATTCCTGGTCGAAGCCGCGTCCTGCATTGACCACGTGGTGTTCGTGCTGTCCAAGGTGGACAACACCGACGACGGCGGGACCGCGAATCTCGAAGAGAACATCGCCGTGATCAAAAAGCGCCTACCGCCGGACCAGGTCAGGGGCCTGACGTTCCTTGCGGTATCCGCGGAGCTGGCCGCCGAGGCGGCGCTCGGTGATGCCGAGTCGCTGGCCGAATCCGGCATCGAGCCGTTGCGCGCGGTATTGCGCGAGATTGCCGCCAGCCAGCATGTCCACACCCAGCGCAACGCCTTGCGCCAGATCAAGCAGTCTCTGGCGACCGCGTATGGTGCACTCGCACAACGCCGTAGCGTCTTGAAGGAACGCACCGGAGAGGCCGAGGGTCTTGACGTCGTCACCGGCCGGCTGTCGACGCTGCGCCAACATCGCGGGGCCTGGCAGACGCTGATGTACAGACTGATGAGCGAGGCGGAGTGGGCCGCTCAGGACGCGCGTAAGCAGCGGGCGAAGGAGCTTGACCGCGAGTACGCCGACCGCGCAGTTGCCGCCAACGCTCGCGACGATTTTGCGGCACTGGAAGCGCAGATCGTCCACGACCTGCGCGAGTGGCAGCAAGACACCGTTGCGGAGGTGCATCGTCGAGTAGAGGAACTCGCCGAAAATCTCATCCAGGGACTGTTTTTCGTCGATATCGACGCACTGACCCATCACATGGCCGCCCCTGGCAGCAGCGCCGCCGACTGCCTGGCCGAGGCCACCCGCACCGCCCGCAACGGTGCCAACGCCATGGCCGCGCTGCAGCAGTCATACCTCGCCACCATGATGGCGAACAATATCGGCAACGCTGTCGCCCACACTATTGGCATCGCTGCCGGGGTGACTTTGGGGCCTATGATGTTGCCCGGGCTGGGCTGGTATCTGTTGCAGCGGTTCTTCCGCATCCAGGCCCAGAAGCGTGACGATCTTGCCCGACGGGTTCGAGACGCGATCAGCGAGGCGACAGAGCTCATCAGCACCGACACCTTGCGTCGGTTCGAACGCCTGAAATGGAAGCTGAGAGACGCCATAGATGAGGCGGTCGATGCTGCTATCGCCGAGGCGGAGGAGCAACGAAAGGCGATCGGTCAAGCCGACGTGGACCGCCACAAACACATCGACAAACTCGCGTTGTCGCTCGGGCCGCTGCGGGGCAGGTGGAATGCGTTGCATGCCGAACTACTGGCGTTGACCGGGCCGCAGCCCACGCCTTAGCCGTATCCGGGCTGCAGTTGTCCCACTGCGTTTCACGGTCGCGCCCGTCGCCTGCGAAGCCGCAGTCGCCGCAGCAGGCCGCTGAATCCGCGGTCGGCGTCGGTACAGATCATCTCGACGGCTGCGGCACTGGTCAGGTGCCGAAGGCGCCGCGCCCGCCTGAGATGCGCGCGGCAGAACAGACCTACCCCGGGCGGTGCCGTGATGCCCAGCGAGTTCGACCACCCGACGATCAGTGATCCGTCTGCAGACCGCGGATGCGGCCAATCGGTCACGTAGTCGGCGAAGGTCACTTCTTTTACCTCCTGGTAGCCGCGTTCGAATCCGCAGACCACGCAGTGCGGCATGATCGCCATCGGGCTACCTCCGACCCATGAGCCAGGAGTCTAGTTCGGCGGCAGTCGGCGACAGTGGACGCGCCGTCAGCTCCTCGAAGAGCGTCGCCGCGGCGTCCACAACGAGTGATACCCACCGGTCAAACAGATCCGAGGGAAACTCGCTGTCCATCAACCAGCTGCACTCGCCGATAATCTCCGGTACGCCGTCGGCGCCGACCACCGTGTACGCCTTCGGCCAGCGTTTCGTGCGGTTCCACTCGTCGACGAACTCCGTCAGCCTCGCGTGTTGGTCCGGCACGAAAACCGCCGAGGTGCGGGCGCGCACCACAGCAATGTTGCCGTCTGGTCCCTCCATGGAGAAGATGATTGCCGTGACGGAGGTGCGCTCGCTGTTCGTGAATTTCACGCAGAACTCCCCGTCGCCGCCGACGAGGTACACCAGACGGCGCTCACGCAAGTAGTGCTCGATGAGCATCCGGCCGAAGTTCGCAACGTCCATGACTTTCTCCTCTGTCGGGTGGGTGTCGTCAACAACGTTGGACAAGCCGGAAAGGCACCAGGTTTCCGAGAATCGCGAAAATTCCTGGGAGCGGGCCCGGCGGTGCGCGAGCGCGGACCCCGACCTCGCGGTCGCGCCTGAAGCGTCCCTGCAGGCTCGACAAGGTCACCACCGACGTGCCAATACCACCGACCGTCTCATCGGGGAAATCGATCGGCTGCGAACGCATCCCGCTCTTCTACTGTTCGCCGACGGACTAAAAGTCAGCTCCATTGGTGTAAACGGCAGCGGTACGGCGCTCGTCAGCGGCGGCTGCCCCGCGGCGAACACCGTTGCGGATCTGACAGTCTCAGGGCTTGTGACAGCGCCTTGCTGAACGTGCAGCCGAAAACGATTGGGGTCAACGCGATCGCGGCTACCCAGCACACCGCCGGTTCCGCACGTGTCGCACAGCGCGGTTGGCTAATTGCGCTCTTCGTAATTCAGAGTGCATTGTCGAGTGAGTGCAGGTCGCCGCTGTGAAGGAGTGAGCGCCAGCGGTAGTGGGTGGTTGCCGAATCCGTTGCGGCACAGCGCTTCCAGGCGTCCGTTGATGGCTTCGGCGAGTCTGTTTGAGGCATGGCGGTCGAAGAAGACCCGGGGCGCTCTTATTTACGAAGAGCCCTTGAACCGCGTCTTCTTTGTGTCGATCGGCAACTGTCGAGCCGTACAGCCTCAGTAGCAGCCCGTGTGATGCTTAACCGGAAAGCACGGGTCGGTCTGGACATTCACGATCAGCCAGACGAGGAATCCCAGCGCACCGATTCCCACGACGATGGCCACCGCTCCAATCACGATGCCGACCACGGCCATTCCAGGCGGGCTCACTGCACCCGCGGTGGATCGAGAGCGGGCGACGAAGCCAGTCGCTACCGCGGCGATACCGAAAAAAATCCCGATCAGCAGCCAACTGGTGACGAGCGCGATCACGCCCAAGATTACTGAAGCGATTGCGGACCCGTTTTGATGCCGGCTGGTCGTCGGCCAGGACCCAGAAGCATATGGCGGTGGCATCGGAGGCTCCGGCTGGCCCATGCGCCGAACACTAGCCGACGGGGCCGCCGGATCCCGATGAATCGGAAGGTTACTAATGAACCTTCTCGTTGCCCGAACTGTAATGAAACGCCAATTTCAAACCTGTCACGTATTCAATGAGTACCGCGCCGAGCGGTTTGATCTCGTAGTAGTAGTGAATGTAGCCCTGCGCATCAGGTGCCGTAGCGCACGCGGAGCGCGCCGCGCCGCACCGATCCTTGGTTGGCAGAGCGAGCACGCCGATGATCACCACTACGATCGCGATCCCGACAAGAAGTAGAACTTTTTTCATGTGCACCTCGCCGGCCTAGGAGGTCCATCGATGATGGCTTGGTACGGCCACGCCCGTCCCGGCGGCTACTCTATTCGCCGCGTCGGCGCCCCCGCCTCGAATACGTGAAAATCAGCCAGACCGCGGCCAGCACCTCCGGGCTGTAGTCCAGGCCGTGGCGTCTCATTCTCGCCTTGCCGCGCGCCTGTCTAGAACGACCGGTGGTGGTGATTGCGCTGGGCCCGGTTACCGCCGCGATGGAATACCCCGAGGCGTAGACCTAGTACAGGTAAGTGCGGTTAATCGCGTGAGGACCGACCTTTGAGCCGAGCTTTTGTCAGGCCTGAGTGCGTCGGCACGCGGCTTCTAGGGTGCTGTTCAGATGGGGATCGTCCCAGCCTCGTATTCGCAGTGCAGCGCTGGAGTGCTTGTTGTAGGGCCGGTCGAACACGATGTGGCACCAGTTGGCCTGGCCGTTGTTGGTGTCGACTTCCGGCCGGTCGTCGATCAAAGCAAGTCCGGTGTAGCGGTATTTCTCTCTATCGATGATCGCGTCACTGACCACGTGTTCACCGAAGCGGGGCACGAAGTGGCGCCGCAACCATGCCAGTTTGTGTTGAACGGACTGGCTGTTTCGCGACAGCGGTGCCGTACAAATACGCGGTTGGTATCCGGCGTCGATCAGGCGCTGCCAGCCCAGTAACGCCTTATCGACCAGCGGCAAGTTCAGAAAGAAATCTGGATGGCCGGTGATGTACTCGACGTCGGCGACATGGCGCGGGTAGTCCTCGGCGATATAAAAATGTGTGCGAACGACGCGTTCGATGTCCGGCGGAAGCTGATCCAGTACCGCGGCGTCGAAATCGGCCAGCACCCCGTCCATGTCAACCAGGACGATGTTGTCGGTACCGCGGCTTGCCATCACGTCATTGTGACACCCGCGGCGCCCGTGACCCGAGGGCTCCGACCGTCGAGTCAGCAGCCGCGCTGTTCGCAAAGCGACGCAATTAACGCCCGCCTTGGCCGCTTCACCGTCGACCGAGCGGCCGACGTCAAAGCTCAACGCCTACAGTAACTTTGATTCATTCCGACTCTGGCTTGGCGGCAAGCGTACGGGCCAGGAAAGCGCGCCCCTCGCGAAGCACCGTCTCCCTCGTCTTTGTGGTCGTGTCGATGAAGATGGCCGGGATGCCCGCGAAAGGCGCCAAGACCTGCAGGCCTGCCTTCACTGATTCATAAAACCGCGATGTCTCTCGATGCTGCTCAGCAATGAAGTCGAGCGTCTCGTATTTGTCGCCGTTCCGGTCCGCGGCGATCCGGCTAAAGGCGACCTGGGGTTCGGCGGTCAGGTAGATGATCGCGGATGGGCGTTCGAGCTCCGAAGGCCGCAGCAGCTCATCAGCCTCCTCGTAACTGACGCCTTGCACGGCCCCGAAGATGAAGTTGTCCATCCAACCCCGCTGGGACAGCAAAAGCGGGTGCGACTGCCGCCATTCCCCGATCAGACAGTTGGTTAGTCGGGCGTCCGCGGCGAACAGCAAGCGATCCGTATGCACGTCACCGAACGCGGTCCCTGCACCCGATACGTTCAAGAATTGGCGCACGAACTGGTGATAAGGCAACCGGAACTGGAATCCGCCCAGCTCGCCTACTAAGTCCTGCAGCAACGTCGTCTTGCCGGAGCCGTCCAACCCGGTAATCGTTATCCAGGGCGCAGAAGACCGTGTCACCGGTTCGGCTGTCGGTGCAGGTTCGCGGGCGCCAGGCATAGCTCCTCATTGTCCTCCAGGAACCGGGGACTGCATCTGCGAAGCGTGGCAGGCCGCCTGGTCCACCTGGCATGAAAATGGCTCCCGGAGCATCTCCGGGAGCCAACTTGTGGCATGGGCCACCGCGATCAACAGCGACGCGGCCCCCCTGCTGGCGTGATGACTGCGAAGCTCACAGGCGGTGGAAACCCGCCGAGCAACACCCACGCTAATTGGTCAGGGCCAACGGGCCAGCCAATCCCCTCGAAGGCGACGTTGGACACGTTCAAGATCTGCCGCTGTTGGCGGTTTGTCACTGAACCACGTGATGGTCGCGCCAATATCGGCGATTTTCAACTCGCCGCGAGCCACCAGGTCTCTGGCCACTGCCGCTATCTCGTCCTCGGATAACCGACGCCGCAGCAATGCCAGCAGCGCTCTGCAGTCGGTCTTGGGGACGCCGTGGGGGTAGGCAGCGAGAATGAACGCCACAAACCTGGCTGCCAAATCACTCAAGCTCACTTGACACCCTCGCAACAGTCGCTAACGGTACGGATCAGCGCAGCTAATAGCCTAACCCAACGAGCTCCGTACGCTTCCCCAGCCTCGCCGAGATGTGAAGTACCGGAAGTGCTGTCGCGGATCTCAGCTCCGCGCATGCGCGACATCGAGGCCATCGACTCTTAGATTCGGCTGCTGCGTGGTGATTCGCCAGATATCCGTGAGGTAGAAGGCCAGCCGCCGTCCACCGCGCGGATTGACGAGCTGGCCCCCATGGAATTTCGCTCAGTGTGCCGGCGGAGTGTGGGTGTTGTGTCGTTGCATGTTCGTCAAACTCCGCAACGCGACCCAGGTGTCGCTTGCCACGGTGAAGGGACCACCGGTTTGCCATGAGCATGGGACCGGGGTTGCCCGGTCGCAGGCCGTGCTGATGGTGACGTGGCGTTGGGTGGTTCGTCAACTCGGCGTGGCGCGGGTAGTGGGTCAGCTTCTAAGCGTCAATCCCTACGGTGCCGCGAGTCCCGGCACCAGCCCCCCGCGGCCGGTCAAGGCCAGTAAGACATCGGTGCCGTGACCGGATTCCACTGCGATGCGCCCTGAGACGCGTTCAAGCTTTCACCTAACTCGGCTGACAAATCCCCGTCGATGAGCCATCAGTGCTTTAGCACGCAAGATGAATCCACTTGTTTGGCAAACCATAAGGACGCGTGAATCGATATACGTTGCCGGACAGCATCTTTCAACCCATAACAGATATTATGGTCAACTAGGGGGACGACCCGGTAAACCATCACCATGTTGTACACCGGGATTCTGGCCGCCGCGCTGCACCACTGAGGAAAAATGACTCAGAAGTCGGCGACCCATTGCCCTCTTAAGCCCCGTATTTCCCTATAGGCTGTGGCAAGGTTGGTCGCCGGTGAAAGGGAGAAAGTTCCGTGTCTCAGTCACCACCACCGCGCGGACCTTGGCCCCCCGTACCGCCCCCGGGCTTTCCCGCAGGTTCTTGGCAACCTTCGCCGGGCCCCTGGCGGCCCGCACCCCCAAGGGGCTCGGGTGAGAAGGCCGCGGCGATCGCGCTGGCCGGGCTCCATTGCGTTTTGGCGGCGGGAACGGCGCTGCTGACTGTGTTCGCTGTTTTCGTCGCCGTCGACGATCCACATGACCAGTGCAAAATTCACGGAATAGACTGCGGTCGAGGAGCCCACCTTCAGCACGATATCTTGACCGGTCTAATTGGTAGTGCGGTCCTGATCATCCTCGACATCGTCCTGACGATCATTGTGTGGCGCAAGCGCCCACAACTGGCATTCATCGTGCCACTCGTGTGTTGCATGGGCCAGTTCTTCGTCGCTGGCGCCGTGGTCTTTCATGGGCCCTCGTAGACGTTGATCGACTGCCGACAACGACCTCCGATCAGAACGCGTGCGCGGAAACCATCACGATGCCGACCCAGTGAACGCGCGGGGGGCGCTGCCGCAAATGCCGGTCGCGATCCTACGAGTTGGATGCAAGGTGTTCATCGCACCGGCCTTCACGGGTCGCATTCCATGATCTGCGGCACTCCTACGCGACCAGCGCGCTGAAAGCCGGGCTGAGCCCGAAAGTGGTCAGCGAGCGGATCGGACACGCCACCGTGGGGTTCTTTCTCGAGACATATGCCCACGTCCTCAAGAACGACGACCGCGCCGCCGCTGAGCAGGCAGCGTCGTTCCTGATAGGCGCCGGCTGGGATCCGGAATCAGGTCCGGAATCAGACGATAAGCAACGCTAAGGTTCACAAACCCATTCACAAGTGGCATGAAAACGGCCCCCGGAGGCGTCTCCGGGGGCCATTTCCGCTGGTAGCGGGGACAGGATTCGAACCTGCGACCTCTGGGTTATGAGCCCAGCGAGCTACCGAGCTGCTCCACCCCGCGTTGGTAAATGACAGGTTACCGAACACGCGTGGCGGCGGCCAAATCGCGCGCTGACCAGCCGGTCTTTACCGAGAGACCCGCACGGTCATCGGGGTGAGGCGCTCGAAGGCCGACGCGGGCTGCAGCCCGATCATCAAGCGCCCGTCGACCAGCCAGGCCGGTGTGCCGTCCAACCCGAGTTGACGGCCGATCCACTCGGCCTGACTGACCGCCCCGGCAGCGCTGCCGTCGGCCAGCGCGAAATGCAGGCCGCGCACATCGACACCGGTCGCCGCCGCGTGCCTGTCGATGACCGTTTGATCATCAAGGTCATCCCCGTCAACAAAATGGGCCTCGAACAGGCTGCGCTGAAACTCGCCGAAAACAGCGGGCTGATTGCGTCGCACCCACTCCGCGGCCGCCAGCGCCCGTCGGGTGTGCGGTATTCGCCGCGGCCAACGCAGCTCCAGCCCCGCCGCTCGGGCCTCCTGTTCAAGCAGCGAGTACCTCGGCCCGCCGCCCGGGTTGACCGGCAGGCCCCCGCGGGGCATGCCCGGGTGCGCCTGAAACGGCAACGCCACGACCTCGAACCCCGCCTCGATCAGAAGCGCGTTACGGCACTGCCCGACATAGGAAAACGGACAAGCAAAGTCATACCAATGCAGCACCCGGCGCCGCTCATCGTCATGCCAGTACTCACTCATGGCTTACGCCCTCCCTGCGGTCTTGCGGATCGTCATGGTTTGCGCTGCATTCGCGGATGAGCTGTTCGGTCACCTGCGTCAGCAGCTCGTCGGCGTACCTGATGCACCGTCGGGGATCGGGTTCGAGTTCGGTGAGAGTGCGGACCACGGCGAAGCCCGCCGCGCGAGCCTCGGCGCTGCTCAGGGTCGACACCCCCGCGATGGCGAAGGTCGGTACGCCGTATTTGTGGGCGCATCGGGATACCCCGATGGGCGCCTTGCCGCGCAGGGATTGAGCGTCGAGGGATCCCTCGCCGGTCACGACGACCTTGGCGCCCAACATATTTCGGTCCAGCTCGATGAGCTCGAGGACCATCTCGATGCCGGGTCGCATGCGCGCGCCCAGGACGGACAGCGCGGCAAATCCCACGCCGCCGGCCGCGCCGGCGCCAGGCGCGCCCCGACAGTCGGTGCGGCTGGCCCGGTCTACCAGGTTGGCCCATCGGGAAAGGCCGCGCTCGAGCGCCGCCACCTGCTCGTCGTCGGCGCCCTTCTGCGGTCCGTAGACGGTCGCGGCCCCGTGCGGTCCGCACAGCGGGCTGTCGACGTCGGCGGCCAGAGTGAACGCGCTTTCCGCAATGGCCGGATGCAACCCGCCGAGATGTACCTGAGCCGCCTCGCCCAGCCCGCGGCCACCGGGACCGATCGGCCTGCCGCGGCGGTCGAGGACCGCGGCGCCCAGCGCCATGAGCATCCCGGCGCCGCCATCGGTGCTCGCGCTGCCCCCGATGGTGATGACGATGTCGCGGCAGCCGTCGTCGAGCGCTTGGGCCACAACGCTTCCCAGCCCGTAGCTGGTCGCGGTCATCGGCGCCGGTGTCGCGGTGGGCAGCCGCTGGAGGCCGCAGACGTCGGCCATCTCGATGACCGCACGCTTGTCCATCCGGGCGTAGGCGGTTTGCACCGCCGTGCCGGTTGGCCCCTTGACATAGGCGGGGATTCGTTCGAAACCGGCGGCCAGGACGGCATCGAGGGTCCCCTCCCCACCGTCGGCGACGGGGCAGGCGTTCGTGGTCACCCTCGGATCGGCCCGCCACACGCCCTGCGCCATCGCCCGCGCGGCTTGCTGGGCCGTCAAGGACCCCTTGAACTTGTCGGGCGCCAGCACGATATGGCCGCCCATCAGACGACCATCCACCCGAGCCACGAGGTGCTCTGCAGGTACACCAGCACGCACATCAGACCGAGCAGGAGCAGGCTCCACTTGAACACCTTGCGGAACAGGTCGCCTTCTTTGCCCTTCATCTGCACCGCGGCGGTGGCAATGACCAAGCTCTGTGGCGAAAGCATCTTTCCGATCACCCCGCCCGAGGAGTTCGCCGCCGCCAACAGGGTTGGGCTGATGCCGGCCGCGTGCGCCGCACTGACCTGCAGCACTCCGAACAGCGAGTTGGAGGAGGTATCGGAACCGGTGACGGTGACACCGAGCCAGCCGATGATCGGCGAAACGACCCCCAGCAGGGCACCGGCCCCGGCGATCCACAGGCCCAATGTGGTGGTCTCACCGGACAGGTTCAGCAGGTAGGCGAGCGCCAATACCAAACCGACAGTTATTGCGGCGCTGCGCAGTTGGATCGCCGCGCTTACGTATGCTCGTGCCGCCTGGCTCGCGGAGGTACGCAGGACGAGCATGGTGAGCAGCCCGCTGATGAGCAGCAATGTGCCTGCGCTGGACAGGAAGTCGAACTTGAAGACGGCCAGGGCGGAGGGTTTGTGCGCGGCGTTGGCCACGTGCAGGCCGGGCCAGGCGAAGCTGGTGCCGCCGTGCTTGAGGAGGGCGGTGAACGGCTTCCACATCGAGAGCGTGAAGATCGCGGTGACCATCACGTACGGCGCATAGGCAAGCAGGACGTCCCGACGCGAGTCGGCCACCTCCTCGCGCACTCCGCTTGCCGGCGGGGCGGTCAGCACGGAAACGTCCGAACGGTCAACGTGCATGGGGCCCAAAGGCGCTGTCATGCTTTCGGATTGTGGCCGGGCCGCTTCCTCCTCGGTTGCGCCGTCCAGCGGAGCCTTCGGACGCCAGACGCGGAGCAAAGCCACAATGGAGCCCGCGCTGATGATCGATCCGGCAATGTCGGTGAGTTCGACGGAAAAGAAGTTGGAACAGAAGAATTGAATGATCGCGTAGACGCCGCCGCCCATCGCGGCCGCTGGCCAGGCCTGCTTGAGGCCTCTGCGGCCGTCGACCATGAAGATCAGGATGAAGGGGACGATGCACGCCAGTATCGGGGTTTGCCGACCGACCATGGCGCCGAGCGTGTCAAGGGAAAGTCCGGTGACGCCCGACAGCGCGACGATCGGAATTCCCAAGGAGGCGAACGCCACCGGGGCGGTGTTGGCCACGAGCGCCACGGAGGCGGCCTTGAGCGGTGAGAATCGCAGCGCGACCAACATCAACGACGTGATGGCCACCGGGGTGCCGAAGCCGGCCAAGCCCTCGATGAGGGCGCCGAAGCAGAACGCGACGATGACGGCCTGAATCCTCTGGTCCGGTGAGATGGAAGCCATCGACCTGCACAGCACGTCGCGATGACCGGTCTGGACGGTCAGGTTGTAGATCCAGATTGCGTTGAGCACCAACCACATAATGGGAAACATCCCGTAGGTGAACCCCAGTACGGCCGAGTCGGCGACCTGGGCCACGGGCATGTTGTAGACACCCCACGCGATCAGCGCTGCGGTCGCGACGCCGACGGCGGCCGCGATGGGCGCGCGTACCCGAAGCCCACCAAGGAGCACGAACATGATGACCAGTGGCAGCGCGGCGACGGCGGCGCTCCAGCCAAGGGAATGGGCGACCGGTGTGTAGTCGGGCTGGAACATCTAGAGCACCGCCCCGGGATTGAGGATGTTCTGCGGATCCAATGCCCGCTTGATCCGACGGGTCAGATCCATCACGTTGGGCCCCACCTGATCCGGCAGCCAGCCCTTCTTGAGCCGCCCCACGCCATGCTCGCCCGTGATGGTGCCGCCGAGTTCTATCGCCAGTTCCATGATTTCGCCGAACGCAAGGTGTGCGCGCCGTGATTGGTCGGGATCGGCCGGGTCGTGCACGATCAGGGGGTGGGTGTTGCCGTCACCGGCGTGGGCGATGACCGCGCAGACGATGTCACGCTTGTCGGCAATAGCCTCGATGCCCTCGATGAGCGCGGGCAGCTTGGGCAGCGGAACGCCGACGTCCTCGAGCAGGAGGTGACCCAGACGCTCGACGGCCGGAATGGCGAATCGTCGTGCGGCGGTGAACGCCTCGCCCTCGGCGGGATCGTCGGTGGCGAACACGTCGGTGGCGTTGTTGTGTTCGAGGACCTCGGCCATGAAGGCGATTTCGTTGCCACGATCGCCGGGTGAGTCGGATTGGGCGATGATGATCGCGTGGGCTTCCAGGTCCAGGCCCATCTTGAGGTGCTTTTCGACCGCGGCGATCGAGGCGCGGTCCATGAATTCGAGCATCGCCGGGCGCATGACGCGGGTGATCTCGCAAACCGCGTTCGTGGCGTCGCGCACCGAGGAGAATGACGCCACGACGGTGCTGGCGGGCGGCTGCGGCGGCAGCAATCGAAGAGTGAGCTCGGTAATGACACCGAGCGTTCCCTCGCTTCCGACAAACAGCTTGGTGAGCGAGAGCCCAGCGGAGTCCTTCAGGCGGGGTCCCCCGAGACGCACCACCGTTCCGTCGGCGAGGACGACTTCCAACCCTAGGATGTAATCGGTTGTCACGCCATACTTTACGCAACACAGACCGCCCGCATTGGTTGCGGCGTTGCCCCCGATCGAGCAGATTTCGAACGACGACGGGTCGGGCGGATACCACAGCCCATGCTCGGCGACCGCGCGCTTGACCTCGGCGTTGATGAGTCCCGGCTGCACCACCGCGGTCCGGGTGACCGGGTCGATTTCGATGTTGCGCATCAGCTCGGTGGACAGCACGATGCCGCCGTCGACCGCGGTGGCACCGCCCGACAGCCCGGTGCCCGCGCCGCGCGGCACCACCGGAACGTCGGCCGCGCTGGCCCACCGCATCACCGCCTGAACGTCCGCCGTGCTCTTGGCGCGCACCACCGCCAGCGGGTGCCCGGCGTCCGGGTCACCGGCCCGGTCGCGTCGGTAGCCCTCCGTCACATCCGGATCGGTTATGACCTGGACGTCCGGGATGCTGACGACGAGGTCGCCGCTGCGCTCGTCTAGTGCCGTCATTGGCAAGTTCCTTTCCTCTGGCACGCAAGCCGGCGCCCACTTCCGGGGGTATTCCGTATTACGGAATCATGATTTCGGCCGTTTCAACGTGTCACAGCTCACGTTTTCCTGTCAAAGGAAACCCATGTTGTCAGTAAATCTGGGGTGAATTATCGTTCCGGCCTGGCGATGTTCTGCGGAAACAACCCACCGCGCGGGCTTGACATGCCTCCCTGGATCGCCTTCACTTATTCCGTAGTTCGGTTTGATAATTCCGTATTGTGAAATCCATCCGCACCGCTCGTAACCCCGGCTGATACTCGGTTGCGGGGACCTGCGGCACCGGCGCCGGCGCACTAGGAAGGACTGCCGTGGCGACTGCGACCTACACGGTTAACTGCTCGATCCTCTTGACCGATCTGCCGCTGCTGGACCGCCCGGCGGTGGCGCGGGTGGCGGGCTTTGAGGCGGTCGAATTCTGGTGGCCGTTCGCCGAACCGACACCGCCGGATACCGACGTCGACGCATTCGTTCGAGCCATCCAAGACGCCGGGGTCCAACTGAGCGGGCTGAACTTTATGGCAGGTGACATGGCGGCCGGCGACCGGGGCATCCTCTCCGACCCCGCGCTGCTGACCGCGTTCCGTGACAATGTCGACGTCGCCGTCGGCATCGCGGAAAGGTTGGGCACTCGAGCCTTTAATGCGCTCTACGGCAACCGCATCGAGGGCCTGTCGCCCGCGACACAGGATGACGTGGCGGCCGACAGTCTTGCATACGCGGCGGAAGCCGCCCGACGCATCGGCGCGACGGTTCTCATCGAGCCGGTCAGCGGTGCGCCCCGCTACCCGATCAAGACCGCGGCGGATGCCGTTGCAGTCGTCGATCGAGTGCGCGAACGGGCGGGTCACGACAATCTGCGGGTGCTTGCCGACCTGTATCACCTGCACGTCAACGGCGACGACGTGGCCGGCGCGCTTCGTGCACATGCCGATCGGATCGGCCACGTCCAAATCGCGGATGCCCCCGGCCGCGGCGAGCCGGGGACCGGGGCGATCCCGCTCGACGACCATATCGGGATGCTGCTCGAGCACGGCTACGGCGGGTACATCGGTCTCGAGTACAAGCCCACCCGGCCCGACACCTTCGACTGGCTGCCGCCGGCCGAGCGTGGGCGCGGCGGCGTCAACATCGAATCCCTTGCGACACCGGCAGGAACGAGGAATCAATGAGCACCATCGCCTTCATCGGGTTGGGCATCATGGGCAGCCCCATGGCATGCCACCTGGCCGGCGCCGGCCTCGCCGTCGTCGGCTACAACCGTTCGCCCGAGCGCACCGCTGCACTGGTGGAGGCGGGCGGCGCCGCGGCCGAGTCGATCGAGGAAGCCGTGAAGGATGCCGACGTGGTGGCCGTCATGGTGCCCGACTCCCCCGACGTGCAGGACGTATTGCTCTCGGAAGGCGGCGTTTTCGCGCACGCCCAGCCGGGGACCCTGGTGATCGACTTCTCCTCGATCCGGCCCGACGTCACCGTGCAACTAGCCGAGGAGGCCAAGCGGCGCGGGCTGCGCCTCATCGACGCCCCCGTCTCCGGCGGAGAGGTCGGCGCCAAGAACGCATCGCTGTCCATCATGGTTGGGGCGACGGACGACGACTTCGCCGCTGCCAAGCCGATTCTGGACATGGTCGGCAAGACGATCGTGCACGTCGGCCCCAACGGAGCGGGCCAGACCGTCAAGGCCGCCAATCAACTCATCGTGGCCGGCAACATCGAACTGCTCGCCGAGGCGATCACTTTCCTGCGCGCCTACGGCGTCGACCTCGACGCGGCGGTCAAGGTGCTGGGCGGCGGCCTGGCCGGTTCGGCGGTGCTGGATCAAAAGGCCGCAAAGATGTTGGCCCGCAATTTCGATCCGGGATTTCGGATCGAACTGCACCACAAGGACTTGGGCATCGTGACCAGCGCGGCCCGCGAGGCCGACGTCGTCATCCCGCTGGGGGCGGTGGTCGCTCAGCTGATGGCTGCCGCGCTCGCCAACGGCGAAGGGGCTCTGGACCATTCCGGCCTGCTGCTGGGCGTCGAGCGGTTATCCGGGCGCGGGGAAGGCTAGCGCAATGGCGCGGATGCGCACGGTCGACGCGGCCGTCAGGATTCTCGAAATCGAGGGTGCCACACAGGCGTTCGGCCTGCCGGGCGCCGCCATCAACCCGTTTTACTCGGCCATGCGCGCCCACGGCGGGATCCGGCACGTGCTGGCCCGCCACGTCGAGGCCGCCAGCCACATGGCCGAGGGATACACCCGGGCAGCGCCCGGCAACATCGGCGTGTGCATCGGCACCTCGGGACCGGCCGGCACCGACATGATCACCGGATTGTATTCGGCCAGCGCCGATTCCATTCCGATCCTGGCGATCACCGGCCAGGCGCCGGTGAACAAGCTGCACAAGGAGGACTTTCAGGCCGTCGACATCGCCGCCATCGCCGCGCCGGTGACGAAGCTGGCGATGACGGTTCTGGAGCCCGGACAGGTTCCCGGCGCGTTCGCCCAGGCCTTCCACCTGATGCGCTCCGGGCGGCCAGGACCGGTGCTGATCGACTTGCCCATCGATGTTCAGATGGCCGAAATCGATTTCGACCCTGCGACTTACGCTCCCCTGTCGGTCTACAAACCCGCGGCCAGCCCGGCCCAGATAGCCAAAGCGCTCGACATGCTGCAAACGGCACAACGACCGCTCCTCGTCGCCGGCGGGGGCATCATCAACGCCGACGCCTGCGACCTGCTCGTCGAGCTGGCCGAGCTGCTCAACGTCCCGGTGGTGCCCACGCTGATGGGCTGGGGCACGATTCCCGACGACCACCGCTTGGCGGCCGGGATGGTCGGCTTGCAGACCGCGCACCGCTACGGCAACGCCACCTTGCTGGAATCCGACTTCGTCCTCGGAATCGGCAACAGGTGGGCCAACCGCCACACCGGTGGGCTGGACACCTACCGGCGCGGCCGCCGCTTCGTGCACATCGACATCGAACCCACGCAGATCGGCCGCGTCTTCGCCCCCGACCTGGGCATCGTCTCCGACGCCAAGGCGGCCCTGGAACTGCTGGTGGCACTCGCGACCGAGCGCGCCGCCGCCGGCACGCTGCCGGACTGGAGTGGCTGGGTCGCTGACTGCCAACACCGCAAGAAGACACTGCACCGCAAGACCCACTTCGACGACATTCCGATCAAGCCGCAACGCGTCTACGAAGAGATGAACCGGGCCTTCGGCCGCAATGTCCGCTACGTCACCGCAATTGGGCTCTCCCAGATCGCCGGCGGGCAGTTCCTGCAGGTGTTCAAGCCGCGCCACTGGATCAACTGCGGCCAGGCCGGACCGCTCGGCTGGACCGTGCCCGCCGCGCTGGGCGTGGTCACCGCCGATCCCACCGCCACGGTGGTCGGCCTCTCCGGCGACTACGACTTCCAATTCCTGATCGAGGAGCTGGCCGTCGGGGCGCAGTTCAACCTGCCGTACGTCCATGTCCTGGTGAACAATTCCTACCTGGGGCTCATCCGCCAGGCCCAGCTCAGCTTCGACATGAACTACTTCGTCTCGCTGGCCTTCGACAACATCAACGCCCAGGAGTCCGGCAACACCGAGATGCCCAAGGGATACGGCGTCGACCACCGCAGCGTGGTGGAAGGCCTGGGCTGCAAGGCCATTCAGGTCACCGAGCCCGACGCGATCGGGCCGGCGCTCACCCGCGCGCAACAACTCGCGCGCGAACACAAGGTCCCCGTCGTGGTGGAGATCTTTTTGGAACGAATCACCAACATCGCGATGGGCACCGACATCGACAACATCACCGAACACGGCGAACTAGCCGCATCGATCGACGACTCCCCCACCGCCGCGCTGCTCTACGACTAGCCGCGCGGCGCGCCTTGCTGCTGGCGTGTATTTCGTGATACGAAAAAGCCCAGTCAAAATGACGGGCTCCAGGCGGGGCTGGATCGGAAGCGGTGATGGCTCGCGACACTCGCGGAACTCGGGGCACGGGCGGTGTTCAGTCGGTTGAGCGGGCATTCGAGCTGCTGGAGATCTTGGCCACCATGGGGGGAACGGGTGCGCTGGGGGACCTGGCGGCGCGCGCGGACCTTCCGGCGCCGACGATTCACCGGCTCGCCCGCACCCTGCTCGGTATGGGTTATGTGCGCCAGCTTCCCAACCGCAATTACTCCTTGGGGCCCAAGCTGATCCGCCTGGGCGAGAGCGCCGGTCATCTCGTCGGCATGTGGTCACGGCCGCATTTGCTGGAGCTGGTGGAACGGACCGGCGAGACGGCGAACATGGCGCTGATGGACAACGACATGGCCGTCTATGTCGCCCAGGTGCCGTCGCCGCACTCGATGCGCATGTTCACCGAGGTGGGCCGGCGCGTGTACCCGCATTGCACCGGCGTGGGCAAGGCTTTGCTGATGCAGCTGCCCAACGATTCGGTGCGCGCACTGGTTTCGCGAACGGGGATGCCCGCGTCCACCGAGAACTCCCATACGACCCCCGAGGAGTTGCTCCAAGATATCGAGTTGTGCCGCTCCCGCGGCTACGCCGTCGACGAAGGTGAGCAGGAGGTCGGCGTGCGCTGCTTCGCCGTGCCGGTGCCCGACGCGCCGTCGCTGACGGCGATCTCGATCTCGGGCCCAGCGGCGCGCGTCACGCTGAAATCCGCCACGGAGGTCACCCCGCTGCTCAAGCGCGTCGCCCGCGACATCGCCTCGGAATTCGACAAGGAAGCCGCCGGCTAGACGCGGCTGGGCCGCCCGTGGTCTCGACAAAGCTGTCGACATCCGCGAAGTCGAGGTAACCCCGGCCACCGATCCCGCCGCTGCCTACCATGGCCGATTGAACGTCGTTGATTCCATCGACCGGTTGGTCTTGCGATCAACGCTCGCCCGCTGTGTCCTTCGAGGGATGCAGGTGATACTTCACCCGAAACAGCCACCTGTCGACGATGCTGGGCACGCAGCGAGATGGAAACACAACCCATCGGACACGGTTTCACACGACGCCGCCGGCGGCGTAGCTGCCTTGTTTGGGGCGAATCCGATTTGTTCAATTATTGCACTCCTCCAGCTGCTCATGGTTTTGCGCTCGAGCACGGTTCACCTTCGCGATGCGAGAGACAATGTGGGGACGGAAGAGCGCTGCAGGGCCGTCCAGCATCCACACCACCCGGAAGAATTGCTGCGCGACAACCGGATCCGTCTCGGTGGCGATCAGAACCCGGTCCATGTAGGAGTTCATGACCCGCAGGGATAGCGGCCGCCGGCCGGGCACCTGCGGGAGCGCCAAATCAGAGCTGACCGCCGTCCGCCAAGCCACCTGAATCCCCTTGGCCGATTTGCGGTAGAACCGTCGTGGGACATTGCGATTCCCCTTGCGTAGGCAGTCACGCAACGCCTCGGCCTCGAGTGCAGCAACAGTCATGCCTTGGCCGTAGATGGGGTTGAAGGAACAGATTGCATCGCCAAACACCAACAGCCCTTCTGGTGTGCGGGATAGTTTGTCGTAGCGCCGCCAGCGGTTGGACGGGATCCGATGCTGTGCGATATCGGCAAGCGGCTCAGCCGACCGAACGGCCGCCGTAATGTTGCGAGGGGCAAGTGTGGCAACAAGGTCGAGCAATTCGGTGCGGTCGGCGGGTGGTTCTTGACCACCAATGGTGCCGCCGAGCACCAGATACATGTCGTTCTCGCACGCGAACATCGCGAACATCGTCGAGCGGGACGGAATGGGATAGTTAGCCGCGACGAGTTCATGCAGCGTGCCACGCGGAATGCGAACGGGCAAAGTGGCATAGGCGACTTGCGTCTCGACCTCGTCGACCCGAGGTCGGCGGTAGCCGAGTTCCTCCAGGAATACCGGCATTCGCGAGCCTCGCCCAGTGGCATCCACAACGAGATCTGCCGCGATGACCGATTCGCCTGTACTTCCGTGTTTATGCACGCGTGCGCCGGTGATACGAGCGTGATCGGCGTCAGCCGTGACGCCGACGAAGTCGTGTTCCTCAAGAATTTCTACGTTCGGAATCTTGCGCACCGCGCGCCGGACCGCGAATTCCAGAAGCGGTCGGCTCACGTGGTAGTCGGTCAGCGAGGCGGGGTCCGGAATCGCCGAGCGGACCATCAGATGACCCGCGAACATTGACCAGAATCTCGAAAGGTCGCCGTCGTTCCACCTCACTGCGCCATCGGCCACCAGCTGATCGAATATGCCGGGAAACAGGTCGCCAGTTATCTCCACCGCCTTGCCAAGTAGCGCGTGCGGATGCCTGCCCTGCGGTACGCCACGCCGGTTTACCGGATCATCGGGCAGCCGGTCGCGCTCCACCACGGTGACGGTCCGATAGAAGTCGGCCAGAACACGTGCAGCCAGCAGGCCGCCCATACTTGCCCCCAAAACAACGGCGTTGTTCCGCTCCCCGTATTGCATCAACTCCTCCTAGTCCCATGCGATCGGCAGCGAAGCGTAAGATGCCTGCCGCTCGTTGCCCCCCGCAAGGCTAACGCCATCGGGAACGCGAGTTCTACTGCGGCGATGGCGATTTCGCTAGACAACAGTGATTGTCATTGCGGACCGACGTCGATCAAATCAGAGGCAACCACACAGGTTGACCGTAATCGGTGATCAAATCAGCGATGCCGTGCGGCATGTCATTGTCATCGACGATTCCGGTTCGGCGCTCGGCTTCGGTTACATCTCAACGTAGATGGGCCTGCGTACGACCAGTCGAGTGTCGGCATATCGGAAGCCGAAGGACGTATCAGGCCATCACTCCCAATTCGGCGAGCCGGTCGCGGTTTTCGTCGAACCAATCCTGTTCGTGACCGGGCTCGGGCAAGACCAACCCTGCCTCCATGGCATTCACGGGATCGACTTCGGTCAGTGCGACGAGAAATTCGGCCTCGGACTGGCCGGTGACACGCGTCCACATCCGCGAGAATTCGCGCAGCATCGCCTGGCGCGTTTCGAGGTCGCGTCCCGAGCGGATAGCGCCGAACAGGTAAGAGTTGGTTGCCGGTTTGCGTGAAACGAAGCAGTCGCCTGCCGCGATCTCCTGGAACAGCACGTTGACGAACAACTCCGGAGCTCCGGTTGCGTTGGTGTGAATGGTGGTGATCTCGTCGGCAATTCGGGCTTTTGCAGACCTGCTCAACAGTCCCGGTGGGCTGTAACACTGATAGACGGGCATGGGGATCCTTTCGGCCGATTTGTCAGTTGCTTGGCGACTGTGGCTCTAGTTATACGTCGGGCAGCCGCTTGCTCAGCTTCTCCATCGTCAGCAGTTCGCGGCGCTCGTCATCGAGGTAGGGGATGCCGATCCCGTACTCCTCCCAGCGGGCGGCCACGCGGGATTCGAGCTCCGGGGTGATCTTGTTGATCGCCGGGTAGTGGCGGCCGCCCCACTCCGGCCGCGGTTCGAACTCCCAGCTTCGGGTGGCGTCGATCAGCACCCGGTGCCATTCACCGCTGCCGTACTTGGCCATGTTCGCCTTCTCGGGCGGCGTGGACGGGTCCAGCGGTGAACCCAGAGTTGGCCCGTAGAAGGTGATGTCGCCGAGGCCTGCGTTGACCCGATACGCCACGGCCCAGTCGAGGGCCTGGGGATCGTGAATGTCGATGTCCTCCTCCACGACCATGACGTGCTTGTAGAACCAGCCCGACCCGCTGGTCCCCCACAGGGCCGCGGCGACCTGCTGGGCGTGGCCGCGGTAGGCCTTGTGGATCTGCACCACGATATTGGTCCCGTTGGATACCTGCGACATCCATACGTCGGTGATGCCGCCGACCCCGAGTCCCTCGAGGATGTTCCAGGCGATCGCCGAGCGCGCGTAGTTGCACATCGAGTCCTCGACGAGGAAGCCCGGCCGCATCCCTTCCAGGGTGCCGCGCAGCACGGGGTCGGTGCGGTGGGTGATCCGGGTGACCCGCAGGACCGGTGTCGGCGCGGGGTGGCCGTCGAGGTAGCCGGGGTATTCGGCGAACGGGCCTTCCTCGATGAAGGTGGCCGGGTCGGGGTCGAGGTAGCCCTCGACGACGATCTCGGCGCTGGCCGGGACGTGCAAGGGCACCGTTTCGCAGGCCACCAGATCGACGGGCCGGCCGAGCAGGGCACCCATCATGTCCCATTCGCAGACTTCCTTGGGGAATGGGCTGCCCGCGCAGAACGGCAATACGTCGTGCCACCCGTAGACAACGGCGACGGGCATCGGCTCGGGCTTGTACTGCTGGAAGTGGCCGCCCCAGCCCTGAGTGGGCACCATGAGTTTGGCGATCTTGTCGCGGTCGACGATCATTCCGCGATAGACGCCGATGTTGTCTCGCCCGGTCACCTTGTCCTCGGTGACCACACCGCAGAACGTGTCGATATATCGACCGCCGTCCGTGGCATGCCATTTCGGGGCCGGGAATTGCCACAGGTCGATGTCACCGCCCTCGACGATGTTTTCCTTGACGGGGCCCGTCTCGACCATGCGCGGTGCGATGGGCTTCTGGAAAGCGTCCTTCAGGTGGCGCACGACGGCCGAATCGCTGGTGTCTTCCGGCAGGCCCAGCATGAGCTGGATCTGGCGCCGGTTGCCGATGGCCGAGGTCAAAAACTTTGTGCACCGGGTGTTCTCGTGCCCGACGATGTTCTCGAACAACAGCGCAGGCCCGCCAAGTGAAAGATTGGCACGGGTGATCGCGCCGATCTCCTCGTCCCAGTCGACGCGAGCAGTGACGCGGCGTAACTGGTTGGCGGCTTCCAGTGTGGCCAACCAGCTTCGCAGATCGGGCCCATCCTGGTCGGGTTCCCGCCGATTCGCGAGAGTGCTTGTGGTGGTGCTCATTTCGCTCCTCTGACGGAGGGAAGCAGCGGGCTGCCGTTCATGGAAGGCTCGTCGTCCTTCCAGCGCTTGATGAGCGAGTGCTCGATGCCGAGCTGATCGATGACCCGGCCGACGACGCTGTTCGTCACCTCCTCGACGGTGGTGGGGCGCGAGTAATAAGAGACCGTGGGCGGGAAGATCACCGCGCCCATGCGCGCCAGGTAGTGCATGTTCTCCAGGTGAATCTCGCTCAGCGGAGCCTCCCGGGCGACCAGGACAAGCCGGCGGCGTTCTTTGAGCGTGACGTCGGCGGCGCGGGTGATCAGGTTGTCGCTGAAGCCGATTCGGATGGCACTCAACGTCTTCATGCTGCACGGGCAGACGACCATGCCGTCCGTGCGGAAGGAACCACTCGAGATGCCGGCCGCGAGATCGCGGGCGCTGTAGGAATGGGAAGCCAGCGCCCCGACCTCGCCGACGGTGTGGTCGGTCTCGAGCTTGATCGTCGCGCGCGCCCAGTCGCTGAGAACCAGGTGCGTCTCGACCTCGAGCTCCCTCAGGACTTCCAGCAGCCGGATGCCCAGCGCGGCGCCGGTCGCTCCGGTCATGGCAATCACTAAGCGCATCGTTCTGTCCTTTCAGCGGGGCAAGCGGGACGTGCCCATGGTTCCGGCGCCGACCGGTGCGACGTCGTCGACGTCAAGCGACGCGACGTCGGGCGGCGGTGCGACGGGTGTGCCTTGCGGCGATTTTCGACGGCCAAGCCCCCAGAGAATGAGGACCACCGAAGTAAGGAAGGCATAGCGCATGCTACGGAATCCGAGCAGGACGACGCGCTCCTGCCGGGGGTTTCCGTGGTGTCCTTCCGACAGCGTCGGGTTTGCGGCGGCGGTACCGAGCGCGGCGCCCAGCGTGGTGAAGAGCCAGTTGCCGTAGGTGCCGTAGAGCGCCGTCCATCGGGCCGTCCGGCGTAGCGGATCCGGAAGCTCGACCTGGCCCCATATCGCGCCCAGCGCCATCAGGAAGGTGCCATTCATGACGCCCTCGAGGTGGGCCGAAAGCGCCATGCGCATGTTGGTGAAGCGCCGCTGTTGCGTGCCGGTCACCAATCCGAGCAGAAACAACAACATGCCGTGCCACACCAATCTGCGGTCACTTGTCTGCATCTCGGCCATGTGCTGCACCTCCTTAAAGGGGGGATGCGCCGTCGTCGCGCGAAGCCCAGCTGGGAAGTCGTGCGTTCAGTATGGGCTCCCGGTCGGCCTGCCGGCTGGTGCTAATGAGACTTATTTTCCATATTTACGGTCACCGGGGTCCTGACCCCCTCGAGTCGACCAACCGGCCAGCGCCAAGGCGCTTGACTGGGCTTGGCCAGCCACGGTGCTCACTGTCGGGTGGCGATCAGGTATTTGATCGCTCCCGGTCCGTTCGGGCTGGCGTCCATGTCGCCGGCCGGCACCCCGGCAGCGCTGAGCAGGTCGGTCAAACTGCGGGAACTGGTGGTCCATCCGCACGTTTGCAAGTGCTTCTCCGCGTCGTTGCGGTCATGCGAATAGGTCAGGCCGGCGAAGTCGGCGTCGACGCCGTGCTGCCGCCAGGTCGCTGCGACGTTCTGCAGCAACGATCCGAGGGACTCCGAACCGCGCGGCAAATGATCGGCGATCAGTTGGCTGCCCGGCGCACTGAGCGAGGTGATGTGGTCCAGCATGCGATTCTGCGCGTCGCCCGGAAGATATCCAATCATCAACCCCTCGATCATCCACGCGGTGGGCGCCGCGACATCAAAACCCGCTTGCTGCAGGGCCGTTGGCCAGTCATGGCGCAGATCGGTTCCCACCGTGCGCAGTTCGGCGGCCGGTTCCGCGCCAAGGTCGGACATCGTTGCACTCTTGAACGCGATCACCGCGGGTTGATCGATCTCGTAGACGACGACGCCGGTCGGCCATGCCATCCGGTAGGCGCGCGAGTCCAGTCCCGATGCGACGATCACCGCCTGTCGGATGCCGGCCGCCGATGCTTTGGGGAAAAAGCTGTCGAAGAACCGGGCGCGGACGGCGAAAAAATTGGCCATCCAACCGGTTCCGATGTCGGAGAACTCGAGGTCTCCGCTCGCCAGCCGTGCGAACAGCTCCACACCGGTAGCGCGCACCAGCGGTTCGGCGAACCGATCGTTGATGATCGGGTTCGGTTGTCTGCTGGCCGCCGCCCGGGCCGAGGCAACCATGGTGGCCGTCATACCCACACTGGTGGCCAGATCCCAGGTGTCGTTCTCAGTTCGTTCCATCGTTTCCTTCTCTGGTCGAATACCGGTTCGGAAGACAAGAAGGCGGCGAACCTCGTCAAGCTGCGGCGTCCGCGTTACGTGCATTTCGTGGTTTCGCTGCCATGCGCAGCATCGTCGATGGGCGGTACAACTCCGCGCGAGGACCGACCATGTTCATCATCTGCAGGAATCGCTGGACCATTACCGGATCGGTCTCCGCGGCGGACACCATGCGCTCCACAAGCGCGTTTCTGAGCCGCACCGACGCGGTTCGCTTCCCGGCTATTTGCGGCAACGCCAGGTCGGAGCTCACGGCCGTCTGCCACGCCACGGCGATCTCTTTGGCAGCGAGACCGAAGAAGCGCCGCGGTAGGCTTTCGTCGCCCTGCTCAAGACAATCACGCAGGATCAGCGCTTCGATGGCGGCAACCGACATTCCCTGGCCGTAAAGAGGATTGAAGCTGCACATGGCGTCGCCCATCACGATCAGGCCGTCGGGCGTGCGCGCCAGCTTGTCGTAGCGTCGCCACCGGTTTGAGGGAAACTTGTACTGCGTGACGTCTGCGAGTGGTTCCGCGGACCGCGCGGCGGCCAGCACGTGCGGGGGCGCGATGTCGGTCAGACAATTGAACAGCCCGGCGCGATCGGTGGGTGCCTGACGCCCGGTCAGCGTTTGCACCGCGATCATGTAGGCGTCGTTCTCGCCGGCGAACATCGCGAATGCCACCGGGCGGCTGGGTTCGGCCGCGGTGAGGGTGACGTTCTCCAGCAACTTGCCCGGCTCTACATGAACCGGCAGGCCGGCGTAGGTGACGTGCACCTTGAGTTGGTCTTCGCGTGGACGACCGTAGCCGAGTTCCTCGAGAAACATCGGTGTCCGCGAGCCCCGCCCGGTGGCGTCGATGACAAGATCTGCCGTCAGGGTGTTTTCGGCGCCAGAGTCACGCCGCGCCACCACGACGCCCGTCACACGGCCACGCTCCTGGGTCGACGTCAGCCGCACCGCGTCGCAACCCTGCAGAAACTCCACGTTGGGAATGGCATGCACCCGGCGACGCAAACTCCACTCGAGAAACGGCCGGTGCGCGTAGTGGATGACGATGGACTCGGGATCGGGGACTCTGCCGGAACGCAGCAGCTGGTGTCCGCCGAATGTCATGCACAGCCGCGACAGGTCGCCGTCGTTCCAGACGCGCGCGCCGCCGACGACCAGCTCATCGAGGAAACCGGGGAACAGCTGGTCCAGGGTCCGCGTCAGCCGGGCTGCCGGGATGTGAGGCAGGCCGCCTTGCGGCACCCCGCGACGCGTCAGCGGGCCGCCCGGGAGGAGATCGCGTTCGACGACAGTCACGTCGCCGTAGAAGTCGGCGAGGACCCGCGCGGCCAGCAATCCAGCGATGCTGGCCCCGAGAACTACAGCGGTACCTTTAGATTCAGACAAGCTCATCTCCAAACTGTCGTGTGATCGGCAACTGATGGGGCATCCGTTCCGCCCTGCCCCATAGCAGGGTGCGGAGCCAGGGTGGGTCAACCGAGGAGGTGCGCGCGATACGCGGTCGGCGTCGTGGCGAGGCGCCGGCGCATCACCGTGGCCAGGTGTTGGGGACTGGCGAACCCACACTGGTGCGCGATTTCGCCAATGCTCAATGAAGGGTCGCGCAGCAGCTCGCAGGCCCTGGCGACGCGGCGGCTCATCAGCCACCGATGCGGCGGCTCGCCCGTGCCCTGCCGGAAAAGCGTCGCAACGCGCGCCGCTGACAGACCCACCGATTCGGCTAGCTCGGTGAGGCCGACATCGTCCGACAGGTCTATCGGTTGCGCCGGCGCCTGTAGCTCGTAGGGCGATTTGCCGTGGAACCGCCAGATGGCCGCTGACAAGGTCTTGCTCAGAGCTGTGGTCCGCCGTTCTGGCGCGAAACCCATTGCGCACGCGACATTCTCGGCCGCGACCGCCGCTGGTGTACTCACCGCCGCACTCCTGGGCGCGATCCAGCCGCTGAGATTTCGCGAAATCACAAGTATCAGTCTGGGTTACGTGCCGACCCAGCCACGCTCAGAATTCGGACATCCTTGCCACAGATTGCGACATCGCAACGCGACGCGTCGCGCTTCCGGGATACCATGCGCGTTCGGTGTACATGATGGCGGCCAGAGACACGGGCAGTCGACCCGATGGCGGTACAATGATGCAGCGTCGCAACGTGATTGGTGTGCGGCATGTCGAGAATGAAGGTTGAAAAGATAACGTGAAGCACCCGGCAACCTATGTCCTCGTCCCCGGTAGCTGGCACGGGGGATGGTCCTGGCAGCCCGTCGCCAAGCGACTCCGCGCGAAGGGCCATGAAGCAATTACCCTGACCCTTCCTGGCCTCAGCCATGGTGATGACCCATCGGGCTACCGACTCAAGGATGCGGTCGATTACATCGTCGGCGAAGTGCGTCGCCTCCCCCACCACGACGTGGTCCTGGTCGCCCATAGCTGGGGTGGCTACCCCGCCACCGAGGCAGCACATGCGCTCACGGACCGTGTAAGCAAGATCGTCTACCTGAATGCGCAAGTGCCGGTTCGCGGTAGGAGCCTGGTTGATGACGATCCACCAGAGCTGCGCGAGTCAAATTTGCGGTCGATCGCCGAATCGCCGACCGGCTCCATTCCAGCGACATTCAAAGACGTTGAGCAGGCTTTGATGCAAGATGTTGCGCCCGAGTTGCAGCGGTTGGTGGCCGACATGCTTGCGCCGCAACCCGGTCGCTACTTCACCGACGCCCCCGACGTCGGTGCCGCGGCACTGGCAATTCCCACCGCCTACCTCGCCAGCGAGTGCGATCACGCCTTGCAGTGGCCGGCACGCGAATTCGCCGCGCGGCTCGATGTCGAACCGATCCCGGTTCCCGGCACGCACAACGCCCTGCTGACCCACCCCGACGAGATAGCCGCAGCGATCCTGGCGGCCTGAGTCCCGTTGTGCCGCAGATTCATCCCACCGCGGACAGGCCGGTCGTCATCTCGTCTTGAGGCGACCACAGCGGCTGCGGCACCTCGACACCGAACGGCGCATCCCAGCGGTTTCGGGACGAAACCTCGTGCACGGGACGGCGATTGGCTGCGACACCCCATTTGCCCTTTGGGTAGCCGAGGGTCAGCATGGCCGACATCTTCCAGCCTTCGTCAGCGGGCACGCCCAGCAGCTCGTTCACCCGGTCCTCGAAATTGCGGAGCACCATCGTCATGACGCCGCCGACGCCCTCGGCACGGGCGGCCAGCAAGATGCTCCAGATCGCCGGGTAGATGTTGGCACCGCCGAGGTCGTCGATGGCGAAGACGAAGAGCAACAGGGGGACCTCTTCGAAATGGTCAGCCAGGTAATCCCCCGAGCCTTTGATTCGGCGCATCGTTTCGGCGTGAGCGGCCGGGTCCGCACCGGGCGCCGGCGCCACCATCGGTCCAGTCCCGGTGCTGAACTTCTCGTATTCGATGGCGCGGGCCTGCCGGAACAGTTGGGCGAACTCGCGCTTCAGTTCCGGATCGTCGACGGCCACAAAGTGCCAGCGTTGGGTGTTGCCCCCGTTGGGGGCGCGAACGGCCGCATCGAGGATGCGGGCCTGCACGTCCAGCGGAATCGGGTCCGGCCGCAGCCGGCGCATCATCCTGGTGGTGTACAGCGCTTCGTGGATTTCCATTTTTCTACCCTCTCCGCTATTCGGGCCAAGGACTGTTGTGGATTGCGTCGACCATGCTTCGGGGCTTGAAGTTCGGATCGAAGTGCCCCAGTACGTCGGCGTTCATCGTGCCGTAGGTGGTCTGTGGGCGGTGCCTCATGCCGTCGTTGAAGGCCACCAGGATGCGATTCTTGAAATCGGGACGAGGGTGGGCGGCGGTCACCGCCTCGATGGCGTCCAATGGGAGGGCCTCCCGGCCGGCACCGACGACGTCGGTGGCGACACCGGCGATCAGCAAAGCGATTTCGGGGTCGAGGCGGGCCGGAACCTCGGGCGTCGTGTGTAAGGCGATGCCCAGCCACACCTTGTCGACGTCGGCTTTGTCGACGCCGTGTTCCACCAGGAAGTCGCGCGCCGCGTCGGCACCGTCAATTTCGAAGCGCTGGGTGGAGGCACCATAACGCGCGGTGAGGCCGAGGTCGTGGAACATCGCCGCCACGTAGAGCAATTCCAGGTCTGGTTGCAAGCCGAGGCGGCGCCCGTGCAGCGCGCCGAACAGGAACGCCCGCCGGGAGTGGTGGAAGAGCACGTCGTCTTCGGCGCTGCGGATGATCTCGGTCGCTTCGCGGACGAGCGCGGTGTCGGGTATGGCGATGCCGGCAATGGTTTCCATCGACTGAATTGCCATGATCGCTTCTCCTCTTTGGCTCAGTTCATTTTGCGGCGCCGACGGCCATTTCACCGACGCCGTTCCAGCCGTCTTTCCCACAGAATCTGACACGGTCGGCGGGATGCTATCGGCACAAGTCGGTCCAAGCCGGCAGCGGCGCTATTCGGGCCAGGTGTTGTTGAGGATGATGTCGACGAAGTTGTCCCGGGCGAATGCCGGATCGAAGTGCTGCAGGACGTCGGCGTTGACCGTGCCGAAGGTGCTGTGCGGGCGGTGCTTCATGCCGTCGTTGAACGCCGCGAGGATGCGCCGCTTGAAATCGGGTCGTGGATGGACGGCAGTGACCGCGGCGAGGACTTCGGGGGCAAGGTCGTCGCGGCCGATCCCCAGCACATCGGTTTCGACTCCCGCTGTGACCAAGGCGATTTCGGGCTCGAGGAACTCGGGTATGCCGGGCGTGGTGTGCAGCGCGATGCTCAGCCACACCTTGTCGGCGTCGGCCTTGTCGACGCCGCGTTGCAAAAGGAAATCGCGCGCGGCGTTGGCGCTGTCCACCTCGAAGCGCAGGGTGGACGTGCGGTAGCGCTCGGTGAGGCCCAGGTCGTGAAACATCGCCCCGGCGTAAAGCAGCTCCAGGTTTGGTTGCAGTCCGCGGCGCCGGCCCTGCAGCGCGCCGAACAGGAACACCCGCCGGGAATGGTCGAAGAGCAAGTCGTCTTCGGCGTCGCGGATGAACTCGGTGACCTCGCGCACAAGAGGGGTGTCCGGTACGACGATGTCGGCGATACTTTCCATCGGCTGAGTGACCATGATCAACCTCCTGAGTAGGGCGACGCTAATAGGTAGTATCCGGGCGCTCGCTTGCGTCCGCCCGGGACCATTGAGCCGTCTTCACCACAGAAAGCGACGCAGCCGGCAGTCGTCAACCTGCCGCAACCGTCCGATGTGCCATCTTTCCCACGAATTGCGACACAATGGGTCCGTGGCTGAAGCGGATGCGCCGTCGCGCGTGATGGTCATCGTCGTCTTCGACGAAGTGACCATGCTGGACGTCGCAGGCGCGGGTGAGGTCTTCGCCGAGGCCAACCGCTTCGGTGCCGACTACCGGCTCAAGATCGCGTCGGTGGACGGTGGCGACGTCATCACCTCGATCGGGACGCGGTTGGGTGTCACCGACGCTCTGTCATCCATCGAGTCCGCCGACACCGTCATGGTCGCCGGAAGCGACAACTTGCCGCGGCGAGGGATCGATCCCGAGCTCGTCGACGCGATCAAGTCAATCGCGGGCCGGACGCGGCGCCTGGCGTCGATTTGTACCGGGTCGTTCGTCCTGGCGCAGGCCGGCCTGCTCAACGGCAGGCGCGCCACCACGCACTGGCATGACGCCCGATTGTTTGCCCGCGCCTTCCCGGACATCACCGTCGAACCGGACGCGATTTTCGTCCGGGACGGCGACGTCTTCACCTCGGCCGGGGTCTCGTCGGGCATCGACCTGGCGCTGGCGTTGGTCGAGATGGATCACGGCACCGACCTGGTCCGCGACGTGGCTCGGTGGTTGGTCGTCTACCTCAAGCGCGCGGGCGGCCAATCGCAATTCTCGGTACTGGTCGAGGCCGCCCCGCCGCCGCAGTCCGCGCTGCGCAAGGTGACCGACGCGATCGCGGCCGACCCGGCGGGTAACCATGACGTGAAAACCCTTGCCGCGCGGGCCTCGTTGAGTACACGGCAGCTGACTCGGCTGTTTCAGTCCGAACTCGGGACGACGCCGGCCCGCTACGTCGAAATGGTGCGCATCGACGCCGCCCGCGCCGCGCTGGACGCCGGCCGCACCGTCGGCGAGACCGCACGGGTGGCCGGCTTCGGGAGCACCGAAAGCCTCCGGCGGGTGTTCGTCGACCACCTCGGCGTCTCCCCCAAGGCCTACCGGGAGAGGTTCCGCACGGCATCGCGCGGCTGACATCCATCGGCCCGCGAATCTGCGGCATAGTGTTCCGCCATGCACATCGATGTGATGACGAGCCCGCGGCCGCTCGACCAGACGGGCGACCTGGCCCGCCGCACGCAGGCCGCCGGGTTCTCCGGGCTGTTGTTCACCGAGACCGGCCGCACGCCCTACCTCAACGCCGCCGTCGCCTCGCAGGCCGCGCCCGGCCTCGAGCTGTCCACCGGTGTGGCGGTGGCATTTCCGCGCAGCCCCTTCGTCACCGCGGCCGCTGCGTGGGAGCTCCAGGAAGCGACCAGCGGCAAGTTCCGGCTCGGCCTGGGCACCCAGGTGCGTACGCACGTGGTACGGCGATACGGCGTGGGCTTCGAGCGCCCCGGTCCCCGGCTGCGCGACTACGTGCTCGCGGTGAAGGCGTGTTTCGCCGCTTTCCGGACGGGGACGCTCGATCACCACGGCGAGTTCTACGATCTGGACTTCATCACCCCGCAGTGGAGCGCGGGACCGATCGACGCGCCCGACCCCAAAGTCGATGTGGCCGCGGTTAATCCGTGGATGCTGCGGATGGCGGGCGAGGTGGCCGACGGGGTGCACGTCCACCCGATCGGCGAGCCGGGCTACCTGACCCGGCACGTCGTGCCCAACCTCGCCGCGGGGGCGGCCAAGGCGGGGCGCTCCGCATCAGACCTCGCGGTGATAGTGCCGGTGATGACGATCGTCGGCGACACCGACGAAGAGCGCGATACGCAGCGGGAGTCGGTGCGAGCCAGCATGGCCTTTTATGGCAGCACCCCGAACTACGCGTTCATCTGGGACGAGGCCGGTTTCGAGGGGACGACCGCGAGGATCCGCGAGAGGCAGAAGGCCGGCGACTTCGCCGGCATGGCGGCCCAGGTCAGCGACGACCACGTCGCCGCCTTTGCCACCGAGTCGACGTGGGACGGATTGGCCGACGCGCTGACGAAGAAGTACGCCGGGATCGCCACGCGCCTGGTGCTGTACAACGCCCTTGGGGCCCTGGGCGACCACGAGCGATTCGAGCGCTACGGCGAGGTGGCGCGCCGGATTATCGCCGGTTAGCGCCCTGCGAGGGTGCGCAGAATGCCAGGTTTTACGGCGTGTCGGCGTACAAACACGCACCCTCGCGGTGGCGCCGCGGTGGCGGTTACTTGGCGGCGTTGTACTTGTTGATCGCGTCGTCGAGGCGCTGCAGCGCCGCGCCGTAGGCGGCGAAATCACCCTTCTTCTGGGCGTCCTTCGCGGCGCCGATCGCCGCCTGGATCTCCTGCAGCGCAGCGGACTTGGCCGGAGACAGCGTCACCGATCCGTCGGGCGCCGGCGGCACCGCCGCGGCGGCCGGCGGCGACGGACCGGGTGTCGCGGCGGGCGCGGGGGGGCCGTTAGGGCCGGTGGCGGGCGGGTTCGGCGGCGCGCCGGCGTCGGTGGGTTGTATCCCCGTCGCGGTCGCGCCCGCGCCCGGGCCGAACAACCCGTTGAGTGCATCGCCCACCGTGGGGCCGTATCCGATCTTGTCGTTGTACATCATCGCCACCCGAATCAACCGGGGATACGACGAGGCGGCGTCGCTGGCCCCCGGCGAGGCATAGACGGGTTCGACGTAGAGCAGCCCACCCTGGCCCACCGGCAGGGTGAGCAAGTTGCCCCAACGGATCCGGTTCTGGTTGTCGCGCCCGATCACGCCGAGGTCCTGCGACACCGCCGGGTCGGTGGTGATCGCGTTGTTGGCCAGCTTCGGGCCGTTGACCTGACCCGGGATGGTCAGCACCGTGATCTTGCCGTACGTCGCCGGGTCCGAG
Organism: Mycobacterium sp. 852002-51057_SCH5723018; assembly: GCF_001667035.1. GTDB lineage: Bacteria > Actinomycetota > Actinomycetes > Mycobacteriales > Mycobacteriaceae > Mycobacterium. The sequence goes on along the minus strand of NZ_LZIR01000008.1, from coordinate 134,362 downwards.
CTGGCGCTGATGTAGGCGGCCAGATAGTCACGCTTGAACCTGTTCATCGCGCTGATCAACTGGTACGCGGGCGAATTATCGTTCTTCGCAATGTTTTTCGCGACGATGTAATACGGCGGCTGATAGCTGCTGGCCGTCGGATTCGGGTCCAGCGGCACGTCCCAGAAGTCGGACGTCGAGAAGAACGTCACCGGGTCGTTGACGTGGTATTTGGCCAGCAACATCCGCTGCACCTTGAACAGGTCTTCGGGATAGCGCAGGTGCTCGGCGAGTTCGGGGGTGATGTCGCTCTTGGGCTTGACGGTGCCGGGGAACACCCGCATCCACGCCTTCAGCACCGGATCGTGTTCGTCCTGCTGGTACAGGGTGACGGTGCCGTCGTAGGCATCGACGGTGGCCTTCACCGAGTTTCGGATGTAGGAGACCTGCTTGTCGGGCGCCAGCCGGTTGAACGCCACCTCGGTGGAGTCGGCCGTCGCCGATTCCAGCGACGTGAGCTCCGAGTACGGGTAGTTGTCCAACGTGGTGTAGCCGTCGATGATCCACACCAGTCGCTTGTTGACGATCGCCGGGTACACGGCGCTGTCGGTGGTCAGCCACGGCGCCACCGCCTCCACCCGCCTCGCCGGATCACGGTTGAACAAAATCCTGCTGTTGGAGCCGATCACGTTGGAGAACAAGAAGTTTCGCTCGGCGAACTTGGCCGCGAACACGCTGCGCGATATCCAGCTGTCGACCGGGACCCCGCCGAGCCCGGTGTAGGTGTAGTTCTTGGTTTCGGCGCTGGTTTCGTAGTCGTATTCGCGGTCGGTACCGTTGCGCCCGACTATCGCGTAGTCGGCCGAAGTGTTGGAGATGACGGGGCCGAAGTAGATGCGCGGCTGATCCAGCGGCGCCGGCCCGTCGGACACCACGCCGCCGTTGGCGCCGACGACGTTGACCAAGAACTCCGGGTAGCCACCGTTTTGGTTGGGGTCGTTCGCGATCCCGCGCACCGTGTTGGCCGGCGAGGCGATGAACCCGTTGCCGTGGGTGTAGACGGTGTGCCGGTTGATCCAGTCACGCTGGTTTTCGATCAGCCGGTCGGGATTGAGTTCACGGGCCGCGACGACATAGTCGCGCAGCGCGCCGTTGCGGTCGAGGTACCGGTCAATCGACAGCTGATCGGGAAAGTAGTAGAAGTTCTTGCCCTGCTGGAACTGGGTGAAGGCCGGGCTGACGATGGTCGGGTCGAGCAGCCGGATGTTGGAGGTGGTCGCGCGGTCGGCCGCCACCTGCAGGGCTGTGGCCTGGCCGTCGCCGGTGTAGTTGCGATAGGTCACCACGTCGGACGTCAGGCCATAAGCTTGCCGGGTCGCGGCGATGCTCCGGCTGATGTATTCGCTTTCCTTTTGCGCGGCATTGGGTCTGACGCTGATCTGCTCGACGATCAACGGCCACGCCGCACCCACGATCAACGACGACAGCAGCAACAGAACCAGGCCGATGGCCGGAATCCGCAAGTCGCGCAGCACGACTGCGGAGAACACCGCGGCGGCGCAGATCAGCGCAATCGCCATCAGGATCAGCTTCGCCGGCAGCACGGCGTTGATGTCGGTGTACCCGGCGCCGGTGAACGGCTTGCCGCCACGGGTGTGCGACAGCAGCTCGTACCGGTCCATCCAATAGGCAACGGCTTTGAGCAATACCAACGCGCCGACCAGGCTGACCAGTTGGATTCGCGCCGAGCGGCTCAGCGCCCCGGTCCGGCCGGACAACCGGACGCCCCCAAAGATGTAGTGGGCCAGCAGGTTCGCGATGAAGGCAAGGAACACCGCCACGAACATGTAGCTGAGTAACAGGCGGTAGAACGGCAGGTCGAACGCGTAGAAGCCGAGGTCCTTGCCGAACTGAGGATCCTTGATGCCGAAGTCGCCGCCGTGCAAGAACAGCTGGATGCGCACCCAGTAGCTCTGCGCGATGATGCCGGCCAGCACGCCGACCGCCGTGGGTATCCCGATGCCCACCAGGCGCAGCCGCGAAACGACGACCGCGCGGTACCGCGCCACCGGATCGGTGGTGTTGTTCGGTACGAACACCGGGCGGGAGCGGTAGGCCAACGCGAGACCGCTGAACACGATGCCGCCCACCAGCAGGCCCGCGACCAGGAAGACCACGATGCGGGTGACCAGCACGGTGGTGAACACCGAGCGGTAGCCCAGCTCACCGAACCACAGCCAGTCGACGTAGGCGTCGATCAGGCGCGGGCCGGCGAGCAGCAAAACGATCACACCGAGTGCGATGAGGATCAGAATCCGGCTACGCCGAGTTAGCTTCGGCATCCGTGCGGTGGGCCGCATCCCCACTGGCTACGCTCCCTGATCGATCTTGCTGGCTGTAGAGATTTCTAGGATTGCTAGCTCACAACTGTACGCACCTCACGCAGGGCGAAGCGGGCTAGCAACTGGGCGGCTGTCCCCCCGAGGTGATCGCGTGCAGGGCGTCCACCGCCTGGGTGAGGGTCTCGACCTTCACCAACCGCAACCCGGACGGGTTGTCGGAGGTGGCCTCGTAGCAGTTCTTGGCGGGCACCAGAAACACCGTGGCCCCCGCGGCGTGGGCGGCGACCATCTTGTGGGTGATGCCGCCGATTTGGCCCACCTTGCCGTCGACGGAGATGGTGCCGGTCCCGGCGATGAAGTTCGAGCCGGCGAGTTCCCCGGTAGTGAGCTTGTCGACGACCGCCAGGCTGAACATCAATCCGGCAGACGGGCCGCCCACGTTGGCCAGGTTGAAGTCGACGGCGAACGGCGCCCACGGCGCATCGAGGACCGCGACGCCCATAAAGCCGTAGTCGCGATCCTTGTTGGTGCCCAGGGTGATTTGTGCCGTGCCAATTGGGCCGGCCGGGTCATTTTTGCGGCGGTAGTCGATGGTCACCACCTGACCCGGTTTGGTGTTCTTCAAGAAGCCGGTGAACTGCTCGACGGTTGCCACCGGGGTGCCGTTGACCGCGTCGATGGCGTCACCGGACTTCAGCTTGCCCGCCGAGGGGCCGGGATCGGTGACCGTGGCGACGGTGACAGCGGGCGGGTACTTCAGGTAACCCAGGGCGGCGTAGGCGGCGCTGTCCTCGGACTGTTTGAAGTCGGCGTTGTTGGCCTTGTCGACGTCCTCGCGCGACTTGCCCGGCGGGTAGACGAGATCGCGCGGCATCAGTTGTTCCTGGCCCGAGAGCCACAGCGTCAGCGCTTCGCCCAGGGTCAGCTCGTCGCGCTGGGACACCGTCGTCATGTTGAGGTGGCCGGTCGTCGGGTGCGTCGTCGCGCCTTGGATCGCCACGACCTGCTTGCCGTCGACCTCACCGAGCGTGTCGAACGTCGGGCCGGGCCCCAGCGACACGAACGGCACCGTCACCACCGCCAGCAACACGCCGAAAACCACGATCGGCACCAGCGCGACGATCAAGGTCAGAATCCGCCTGTTCACGCCGCTTACCCTATCCGGCCCCTGCTCAGGGCCGTTCAGCTACGAGCGTGACCCGGCATCGCACGTTCCGTTCCGGCGGTGAGTACCGTTGACGGTATGTCTGACCTGCCTTTCGGCTTCTCCTCGGGAGACGACCCCGACCACGAGAAGCGCGGGAAGAAAGATCCCGACTCCGGCTCGGGGTCGTCCGACCCGTCGGGCGGATTCGGCATGGGCGGGGACTTCGGCATGGGCGACCTGGGCCAGATCTTCACGCAGCTGGGTCAGATGTTCAGCGGCGCGGGCACCGTGATGGCCGGCGGCAAAACGTCGGGACCTGTCAACTACGAATTGGCGCGACGGGTCGCGTCTAGCTCGATCGGGTTCGTCCCGCCCGTCCCTGCCTCGACGAGCAAGGCGATCGCCGACGCGGTGCACCTCGCCGAGACGTGGCTGGACGGGGCGACCGCGCTGCCGGCCGGCACCACCAAGTCGGTGGGCTGGAGCCCCAGCGACTGGGTCGACAACACCTTGGCGACCTGGAAGCGGCTGTGCGACCCGATGGCCGAGCAGATCGCGACGGTGTGGGCGTCCTCGTTGCCCGAGGAGGCCAAGAGCATGGCCGGCCCGCTGCTGGCGATGATGTCGCAGATGGGCGGCATGGCGTTCGGCTCCCAGCTGGGGCAGGCGCTGGGCCGGTTGTCCCGCGAGGTGCTGACCTCCACCGATATCGGTCTGCCGCTGGGTCCCAAGGGGATCGCCGCGATGATGCCGGATGCCGTCGAGTCGTTCGCCGCCGGGCTCGAGCAGCCGCGCAGCGAGATCCTGACCTTCCTGGCCGCCCGTGAGGCCGCACACCACCGGCTGTTCAGCCACGTCCCGTGGCTGTCCAGCCAGTTGCTGGGGGCGGTGGAGGCCTACGCCCGGGGAATGCAGATCGACATGACCGGCATCGAGGAGCTGGCCCGCGACTTCAACCCGGCGTCGCTGGCCGATCCGGCAGCCATCGAGAACCTGCTCGGCCAAGGAGTATTCGAGCCCAAGGCGACACCGGCGCAGAAGCAGGCGCTGGAGCGTCTGGAGACGCTGCTGGCCTTGATCGACGGCTGGGTGCAGGTGGTGGTCACCGCGGCGCTGGGCGACCGGCTTCCGGGCACGGCCGCGCTCAGCGAGACGCTGCGCCGGCGCCGGGCCAGCGGCGGCCCGGCCGAGCAGACATTCGCGACGCTCGTCGGCCTCGAGCTGCGGCCCCGCAAACTGCGCGAAGCCGCGGCGCTGTGGGACCGGCTGACCGAGGCCGCCGGCGCCGACGCCCGCGACGCCATCTGGCAACACCCCGACCTGCTGCCCGGCGCCGAGGACCTCGACGAGCCGGCCGGCTTCATCGACCGCGTCATCGGCGGGGACACCAGCGGCATCGACGAGGCGATCGCCAAGCTGGAAGATGAGGGCAACCGGGACCACCCCGGCCCCGGCGGTTCAGCGGATAACTGATCGGGGCGGCGGCGTCGCACCGCCTAACCCCGGTTCCGCGGTCTAATCCGCCTTGTCCTCGTCTTCGTCGTCCTCGGACTTGTCTGACTCCTCGTCGGATTTCTCGGAGTCCTTGTCGGATTTCTCGGAGTCCTCGTCGGATTTCTCGGAGTCCTTGTCGGACTTGTCGGAGTCCTCGTCGGATTTCTTGGAGTCCTTGTCGGACTTGTCGGAGTCCTTGTCGGATTTCTTGGAGTCCTTGTCGGATTTCTTGGAGTCCTTGTCGGACTTGTCGGAGTCCTTGTCGGACTTCTTGGAGTCCTTGTCGGATGTCTCGGAGTCCTCGGACTCTTCGGCCTTGTCTGCGTACTTCGTCAAGAGACCAGCCAGTGCACGGGCCTCCTCGGGTGACAACGAATCCTCGAACAACTGCTTGTCGCTCTCGGAGATGCGCTCAAGGTAAACCGCGTTGCCCTCGGTGCCGACGTCCCACCGGCCCCCCTCATGACTAACCATCCGATGCCGCCTTCCGACCAGTGACCTAAATAACATGACGCCGCGCTACTGCGTTGCTTACCCACTTCTGCCACCGCCCAACGGCGATCATTTTGGGATGTCGCGAGGCGGGAAACGTGCGGCGCTTACTCCTTGCGCCGCCTGCGGGGGCCCGCGTCGCGCACAGCAGCCAGCCGCACGCCGTGTTGTCGCCGGCCGCCGTGGACCTGGTGGTGCTGGCGGACTACCTGATCGCCGACCCGCGCATGGTCCGCGACCTGCACCGCCAGGGCGTGCCGCACCTCCCGGTCCGGGTGCGAGACGGCACCGGCCTGGTGGGCCCGGCTGGTGATCCCCGCGGTGACCAGTTGCCTGGGCTGCGCTTGAGTGGGACCACGTTTAGTGAAGTGACGCCCAGCACGCGACTACCGCATTCGGCGGACCGCATGAAGCAGCCAACCGACCGGCGGGACGTCAACCGCAACCGGGAATCCCGACGCGGTTACACCTTCACCCCGGGCGAGCAGGCTGCCGCTTTCACGGCCAGCCCATACAACGAAGCACACGCGCACAACGCAATTCGCGCATAGTGCACGGCGTCGTTCCGAAGTCTACGAGCAGCGTGGGCGACGCCCGGCAGAGGTCGCTCGCACCGGCCAGGATGCACTAGCCTAGGAACGCGAATGCTGGCTACTGGCTACGGAGGATAGCTAGAGGTGAAGAAAATGCGGAAACCACCAATCATCGCTGCGGGGCTGGCGCTAGTCGCCCTGGCGTTCAGCGCCGGGGTCGCCCAAGCTGATCCGGACCCGAATGATCCCGGCAACCAGGCCAACTGGCCCTGTGGCGTGACGGTCGGACCGGTAACCACGACGACGGGAACGATCATTGGAATACGCGGCGGCAAGCCATGCCCACCGCCGCCCGCACCGGCTGAACAACACTAACGGTTCCTCGAGTTCCAGATTGGCGGCAACGTCCAGGCTCATGGTCCTCGACGGCGTTCAGATACCCGGTGCAATCGCCGAGGACGGCGTGACCCAGGCCGGTGTCGACGCCCGCGACGAGCCCGGCCGGTTTCATCGACCGGGCCAATCGGCGGGGACACCAGCGGGATCGACGAGGCGATCGCCAAGCTCGAGAAAACCCCGAGGCCCCGGCGCCTGGTCCTGTGGATAACTGACCGAGGCGGCTGCCTGCCGCGTGGCACAGCGCACCCGTGTCACCGGCCCTGCTTTCCACCTACGCGCTAGACCCGGCCATGCCGGTACTGCTGCGGTCCGACGGTGCGCAAGTAGCTATCTGCCGCTGGTTCAATCCCAATATCGCACAAGCATCCTCGCAGCGCAGAGCATGTTTTTGAGGCTCGAGCTGAGCCTCGTGCACCCAACGTGCCCAACCGTGCTGTAAGTCACACCAGTCGCACAACTACCCGGTCCTTAGCCGGGTGCGCGCCGACGCGGCGCTGACGCGGCGGCTCTTGAGTGCGAACATACCAACAATCGTTTAAATTAACGTTCTAGATACTAAACGATTGTCTAATGCGAAATACCAGACTTCTAGTCTGGCATTGAAGCTCTATGCACCTGGGGCGGCCGCGTGCTACGTCGACGTGCTCCGGTACTCCGGGTGTCTCGCACGCCTAACCCAAATGAAAGGACATGACCACCGATGAACACACACCCCAACCAACGCCACCGCTACGGCGACTGGCGCGACATGACCGTAGAAGAACTGCGCGACTGGCTGCACCTCCAAGTCACGTCATGGTGGTTCCGCGTGACACTGCTTGACCTATACGACGACCACCAAACGAAGGGCGGGCTCCACCCGCAACGAAGCAGAACGGCTGGAGCTGCTGGTGCTAGCGAATCGCCGAAGACGCTTCAAAGAACGGCGCTAGGGCACATCGCCTAAGCCGATGGCGAACTCGGTCGTCATCGACTTCACCTATGGCAGCTGAGACCCGCTCGGCCTTCGCTTCCCCCCCTGGTGTCGACGCCTGTCGCCATGTCCACCATGCCTCGACCGCAGGTCCAACGAAGGCCCCTTCACCGCGGCCACACGAGGACGCCGTCGTGCCGGCTCAACCCGTGGCGTGAAACGCAGTCGCCGCATCGACGAGGCTGTCGCCAGGGTCAGAAGAAGGCTGAAGACCCTGCCGGCGATCCTGTGGATCACTGAGCGCGCCGCGCCCCGTCGGCCTGGCACAGTGTCAATCCATGTCTCAGGTCCTGTCCAAGGCCGTGGTTTCGCTGTACGCGCTGGACCCGGCGCTGCCCGTGCTGCTGCGACCCGACGGTGCCGTGCAGGTCGGCTGGGATCCGCGCCGCGCCGTCCTGGTCCGTCCGCCGCGCGGCCTGGCCGCCGCCGAGCTGGCCAAACTGCTGCGCTCCATGCGCTCGCCGACACCGATAGCCGATTTGCAGCGGCAGGCCACCGACCGCGGCTTGACGGACACGGACGGCCTGGCAAACCTCGTCGCGCAACTCGTCGGCGCCGGCGTCGCGACCGAATGCCGGCGCCCACGGGGCCGGGCCGCGTCGATCCGCATCCACGGCCGCGGGCCGCTGTCGCAACTGCTGGTGGAGGCGCTGCGCTGCTCGGGGGCCCGGGTCGCGCACAGCAGCCAGCCGCACGCCGCCGTGTCGCCGGCCGCCGTGGACCTGGTGGTGCTGTCGGACTACCTGATCGCCGACCCGCGCATGGTCCGCGACCTGCACCGCCAGGGCGTGCCGCACCTCCCGGTCCGGGTGCGAGACGGCACCGGCCTGGTGGGCCCGCTGGTGATCCCCGGGGTCACCAGCTGCCTCGGCTGTGCCGACCTGCATCGCAGCGACCGCGACGCCGCGTGGCCGGCCATCGCCGCCCAGCTACGCGACACCGTTGGGGTCGCCGACCGGGCCACCCTGCTGGCCACCGCAGCGCTGGCGCTCAGCCAGGTGAACCGGGTGATCGCGGCGGTGCGCGGGCAGCAAGCGGTGCCCGATCCGGCGCCGCCCGCCGCGCTCAACGCGACGCTGGAGTTCGACGTCAACGCGGGCTCCATCGTCGCGCGCCGGTGGGCAAAGCACCCACTGTGCACATTGTGCTCGTGCGGCTAGCCCAGCCGCCCCTGATCTGGGACCTTCGTCGACGCTGTTGCGTATGCCCTGGCAAGGGTCTCCAGGATGTCTCCGGTCACGGTGCCCTCCTTGCGGTTCTTGGCGGTTCTTGTCAACGGTTTCGATGACCGCTACCACCTTTTGGCTGCGCGTTCGGCGGGCCGCACACAACCTACGGCCCACACCACGGAAATCGGGTGTGGCCGGATCAACAGCACCTCGCACCGACCGTCATGGATGATGGATGCGTGGCAGACATCAAACGCGGCCGCGCTGCGCGCAATGCGAAGCTGGCCAGCATTCCGGTCGGATTCGCCGGCCGGGCGGCGCTGGGCTTCGGCAAGCGGTTGACGGGTAAGTCGAGGGACGAAGTCCAGGCCGAGATGTTGGAGAAGGCCGCCAACCAGCTGTTCACCGTGCTCGGTGAGCTCAAGGGCGGGGCGATGAAGGTCGGCCAGGCCCTGTCGGTGATGGAAGCCGCCATCCCCGAGGAGTACGGCGAGCCCTACCGCGAAGCGTTGACCAAGCTGCAGAAGGACGCCCCGCCACTGCCCGCCGCCAAGGTGCACCGGGTGCTCGACGCCCAGCTGGGCACCAAGTGGCGGGAGCGGTTCAGTTCGTTCGACGACACCCCGGTCGCCTCGGCCAGCATCGGCCAGGTGCACAAGGCGGTGTGGTCCGACGGCCGCGAGGTGGCCGTCAAGATCCAGTACCCGGGCGCCGACGAGGCGCTGCGCGCCGACCTCAAGACGATGCAGCGGATGGTCGGGGTGCTCAAGCAGCTGTCGCCGGGCGCCGACGTGCAGGGCGTGGTGGACGAGCTGATCCAGCGCACCGAGATGGAACTGGACTACCGGCTGGAGGCCGACAACCAGCGCGCCTTCGCCAAGGCGTATCACGACCACCCGCACTTCGCGGTGCCGCGCATCGTGGCCAGCTCGCCCAAGGTGGTGATCCAGGAGTGGATCGACGGCGTGCCGTTGGCCGAGATCATCCGCAACGGAACCCCCGACCAGCGCGACCTAATGGGCACCCGCCTGCTAGAGCTCACCTTCGACGCGCCCCGCCGACTGGGCATGATGCACGGCGACGCGCACCCGGGAAACTTCATGCTGCTGCCCGACGACCGGATGGGCGTCATCGACTTCGGTGCCGTGGCACCACTGCCCGGCGGCTTCCCCATCGAGCTGGGGATGATCATGCGGCTGGCCCGGGAGAAGAACTACGACCTGCTGTTGCCGACGATGGAGAAGGCCGGCTTCATCCAGAAGGGCCAACAGGTATCGGTGCGGGACATCGACGAAATGCTGCGCCAGTACGTCGAGCCCATTCAGGTCGACGTCTTCCACTACACCCGCAAGTGGCTGCAGAAGATGACCGCCGTCCAGATCGACCGGTCGGTCTCGCAGATCAAGACGGCGCGGCAGATGGACCTGCCGGTCAAGCTGGCCATCCCGATGCGGGTGATCTCGTCGGTGGCCGCGATCCTGTGCCAGCTGGACGCGCATGTGCCGATCAAGGCGCTGTCGGAAGAACTGATCCCCGGTTTCGCCGAGCCCGACACCGTGGTCGTCTAGCGCCTCCTTTGCGCTAGGCGGCCACGGCGTCCTTGCGGGGACGGCCGCGCGGACGCTTGCGGCCCACGATCGAACCCCGCTCGAAAATCTCGCCGCCCCACACGCCCCAGGGTTCGGCCCGTTCCAGCGCCGCCGAAAGGCACTGGCGCCGAACGGGGCAGTCCGCGCACAGCGTCTTGGCGCGCTCCAGGTCCGCGGGGGCCTCGGCGAACCAAAGGTCGGGGTCGTCGGCATGACAAGGCAAGGTCGGTCTGGGGACTGGCAGTGCCGTCATGTCCTGTTCACCTGCTTCCTGGTCGGGGTAACTGTCCTCTTGCGGGGATCCGGACCAGGCAGGCTGTCGACCTGACAACTATGGCCACGGATCCTGGTGACTTCGGGTCCGTGGCCATCTGGGGAGATTCGGGCTAGTTAGGTATGGCCCCAATCCACGGACGCGTCGGTCGCGGCGGCAAAACGGTGCTTGACCGCGGCCGCCGGCACGGCGGCATGGAGGGTCGCCGCGGCCTTCGCCGCGGCAGCCACGCCTGCACCGAACGCATTGGTGATGATCATCGTGGCGACCCTCCTCTCGACTTGCCCGTCCGCGACCTCAGGCGGCAGCAGAATGCGGTTTCGAGGGTAGATGCTACCGGTAGCTGTCCACAACCGATTTTCTGACCTGCGCCTTTGTCCCTTCAGCGGGCCTGCCGGACCAACTCCAGCACGTCCGGCCCGTACTGTTCGAGCTTGCGTGCGCCGATGCCCGGGATCGCGATCAGGGCCGTTTCGTCGTCGGGCAGCAGCTCGGCGATGGCGATCAGCGTGTTGTCGGAGAAGACGACATAGGCCGGCACCTTTTGTTCCTTGGCGACGTCGAGCCGCCACGCTTTGAGCCGCAGCAGCAAGTCCTCGTCGATGTCGGCCGCGCACGTTTCGCAGCGCCGCAGCATGATGGCCGCCGGGGTGGTCAGGCTGTTGTTGCAGATCCGGCAGCGGGTAGCGACGCCGCGGTTGCGCCGGGCCCTGGCGGGCGCGGTGTCGGCGCGTGTTTGCGGTGCGATCCCGTTGAGGAACCGCGACGGCTTGCGGCCCTGCCGACCGCCCGGACTGCGCGCCAGCGCCCAGCTGAGCGCTAAATGGATTCGGGCCCTGGTGATCCCGACGTAAAGAAGCCGACGCTCCTCCTCGACGGCCTCGCTCTCTGGGCCGTGCGCCAGCGCGTGCGAGATGGGGAGCGTGCCGTCGGCCAATCCGACCAAGAACACCGCGTCCCACTCGAGCCCCTTGGCGGCGTGCAGGGACGCCAGCGTGACGCCCTGCACGACCGGCGGGTGGCGCGAGTCGGCGCGCATCCTCAGCTCGGCCAGCAGCCCCGGAAGGTCGAGCTGCGGGCGCTGCGCGACCTCGTCGTCGACCAGTTCGGCCAGCGCGGTCAGCGCCTCCCAGCGATCCCGGGCCCGGCTGCCGGCGGGCTCCTCGGCCGTAAGACCCAGCGGCTCGAGGACCGCGCGCACGACATCGGGCAGAGAGCCCGGTGGCTCGTCGGCCCCTCGCTCGGCCGCGCGCTGCAGGGCCAGCAGCGCCTGCTTGATCTCCTGGCGGTTGAAAAAGCCCTCACCGCCGCGGATCTGGTAGGTGATGCCGGCCTCGGTCAGGGCCTCCTCGTACACCTCGGATTGCGCGTTGACCCGGTAGAGCACCGCGATCTCCGAGGGCGGCGTGCCGGATTCGATCAGCCGAGCGATCGATGCGGCGACGGCGGCGGCCTCGGCGGTCTCGTCGGGATGTTCGTCGAACGTCGGGACCGGGCCCGGGGCCCGCTGGCCGGACAGCTGCAGCTTGCTGCCCGCGACCCGGCCGCGGGCGGCGGCGATCACCTGATTGGCCAGCGACACCACCTGCGGCGTGGACCGGTAGTCGCGCTCCAGGCGCACCACCGTGGCGTCGGGAAACCGCCGCGAGAAGTCCAGCAGGAAGCGGGGCGTGGCCCCGGTGAACGAGTAGATGGTCTGGTTGGCGTCGCCGACGACGGTCAGGTCGTCGCGGTCGCCTGTCCAGGCCGCCAGCACGCGCTGCTGCAGCGGCGTGACGTCCTGATATTCGTCGACGACGAAGCAGCGGTAGCGGTCGCGGAACTCCTCGGCCACGGCGGCGTCGTTCTCGATCGCGGCGGCGGTGTGCAGCAGCAGGTCGTCGAAGTCCAGGAGCGTGACCGATTCATCGCGAACTTTGAGGGCCTCGTAGGCGTCATAGACGGCCGCGATCTGCGCGGCGTCCATCGGAACGTCCCGGCCGGCGGCGGCCACGGCGGACGGGTACTGCTCGGGGCCGATCAGCGACGCCTTGGCCCACTCGATTTCCCCGGCCAGGTCGCGCACGTCGTCGGTGCTGGCGTTCAGCCGGCAGCGGTTGGCGGCCCTGGCCACGACGGCGAACTTGGTGTCGAGCAGCTGCCAGCCGGTGCCGCCGACCACGCGCGGCCAGAAGTAGCGCAGCTGCCGGTGCGCGGCCGCGTGGAAGGTCAGCGCCTGCACCGCGCCGACCCCGGAGCCGGTGTGCCCGCTCGCCGCCAGCGCCCGCAGCCGCGACCGCATCTCCCCCGCCGCGCGCTGGGTAAAGGTGACCGCCAGGACCTGACCCGGCGCGACATGGCCACCCGCGACGAGCTGGGCGATCCGGTGCGTGATGGTGCGGGTCTTGCCCGTGCCGGCGCCGGCGAGCACGCAGACCGGTCCGCGCGGGGCCAGCACCGCTTCGCGCTGCTCGTCGTCCAGCTCGGCGGTCAGTGCGTCAACGGCCAACGGCATGGCGTCCATCTTCGCAGCGGTCGCCGACAAAGGTGGTGCAGCGCCACACCTTGGCCGTGCGCGGAATGCGTCGCCGCCGGGGTACGTTAATTGCACCATGGCCAATCCTTCGCTCACCGTCTACACGACGTCGTGGTGCGGTTACTGCCACCGGCTCAAGACGGTGCTCAAGTCCGCAGGAATCCCCTACGACGAGGTCGACATCGAACGGGATCCGGCCTCGGCGGAGTTCGTCGGCTCGGTCAACGGCGGCAACAGGACGGTGCCGACGGTGAAGTTCGCCGACGGGTCGACCCTGACCAATCCGAGCGCGGCGCAGGTCAAGGCGAAGCTGGCCGAGGTCGGCGGCTGATTTTGGCGTCTGCGAAGGCGTCGAGCCTCGCTTACGATATCGACCATGGCATCGAGTTCACACGTGAACCGATCAACCCGGATTTTCAGCCGAGTATCGCTCGCTAGCAAGGCTTTTGCCATTACCGCTGCTGTCGCAGTGGTGTCGGCATGCTCGCCGGCACCGGTGCACCCTGGCGCCACGCCCACCCACGATGCTGACGTGGAGTCACTGATCGTCAGCATCGAAGACATGCGCCATATCGCCAATTTCGAGGGGCTGTCACCGTATGCATACGCGGACCGGCACCTTCCGTCGCAGGCGGACGTGAGGGCCCCGGCTCCGTGCCGGGCGGTGGGAAGCAGCGAGGTGACCTTCGCGGCGGGCTGGAAGCAGTTTCGCGGTGTGGCCTATAGCGGCACGACCGACGACCTGGAGCCGGGCGGGGTGTCCCCGATGAACCAAGTCAGCCATGCCGTCGCCGTGTACCGGGACGCCGGTGCCGCACGCGGCGCCCTCGACCGGCTGGAATCGACATTGAACGACTGCGCTTCGCTGCACGACAGCGCATACGACTTTTCGCTGGACAAGCCGGACCCCTCGACGCTGCGGCTGAGGTCGGCGGGATGGAGCCACGTCTATCACGTGAAATCGGCGATGTTGGTGTCGGTGGGCGTGCTCGGGATTGAGCCCACCGAGCAGATCGCCAACACCGTTCTTCAGACGATCACCGACCGGATCAAGTAGCCGCGGCGCGTCAGTCCAGCGCGGCCCAGGATTCGATGATGACGCGCGCGATCGAAATCGACCCGGGCAACAGCAGTTTTGAGTCGTTGGACTCTGAAGCACTGCTCCAGTCACCGGCTTCCAGCGCCGCGCGCACCTCGTCGCGGGTGAACCATTTCGCCTCGGCGATCTCACCGTCGTTGAACGAGAACTCCTCGGCCGGGTCGCCCAGCGCGTGGAAGCCGACCATCAGCGAGCGCGGGAAGGGCCACGGCTGGCTGCCCAGGTAGCGCACGTCGCGCACGGTCAGGCCGATTTCCTCACGGATCTCTCGCGCGACGCAGACTTCGAAAGATTCGCCGGCCTCGACGAATCCGGCCAGCAGGGAGAACATCCGCTCCGGCCACACCGCCTGACGGGCCAGCACCGCCCGGTCAGCGCCGTCGTGCACCAGGCAGATCACCGCCGGGTCGATACGCGGGAACTCCTGGTGACCGGTGACCGGGTTGACCCGTGACCAGCCCGCCCGGGCCGGCCTCGTCGGCGAGCCGTCCACCGCGCTAAATCGTGACCTGTCATGCCAATTCAGCAGGGCGATGGCCGAGGACACCAGTTGGCTGCTGGTGTCGTCGAAGATCGGGCCGAGGCTGCGCAGGTTGAGTACCTCGGTTTTTAGGTCCGGGTCCTCGGGTGCCTGCAGCGCGCCGCGGATGGCCCAGACGTGGCGGCCGCCATCGATGCGGCCCAGGAACACCGCGTCGGGCGGCGGCTTGTCGGCCAACGCGGCCGCGGCGCCGAGTACCACCCGGCCGTCGGCGACCAGCACCTGGTTGCGCGAATCCACCCGCAACAGCGCCGCTTCCGCCCATCCCGCGGTGGCCGCTTCGACGTCGGTGCGCAGCTGATCGGCCCGGTCAGCGCCGATGCGCGACAGCAACGGAACCTCCCGCAGCTGAAAATCAACGCTTCGCATCCTGTTCTCGCGGCGACCCGCTTCGCCCGGCTCCGCCGCGCTCGCGATCGCCACCGAGTCCGCATCGTGGCGACCCGCTTCGCCCGGCTCCGCCGCGCTCGCGATCGCCACCGAGTCCGCTTCGCGGCGACCCGCTTCGCCCGGCTCCGCCGCGCTCGCGATCGCCACTAGTGTCCGGCGTTTCGGATGTAGAGCAGCCGGTCGCTGGCCTCGATGGCGTCCACCTCGGGGGCGCCGATGCGCAGCAGGTGGCCGTCGCGGACCACACCGAGCACGATGTCGCGCAGATGCCGCGGAGACCCGCCGACTTCGGTCTGCTCGACCTCGCGTTCGGCGATCGCCAGCCCCTCGTCCGGAGTCAGCAGGTCCTCGATCATCTCCACGACGCTGGGGGTGGTGGTGGCCAGGCCCAGCAGCCGTCCGGCGGTTTCAGACGAGACCACCACCGAGTTCGCGCCCGACTGCTGCAACAGGTGCTGGTTCTCGGCCTCCCTGATGGACGCCACGATCTTGGCCTTGGGCGCGATCTCGCGCGCCGTCAGCGTGACCAGCACGGCGGTGTCGTCGCGGCTGGTGGCGACGACGATCGACGCCGCGTGTTGCGCCCCGGCCAGCCGCAGCACATCGGACCGGGTGGCATCACCGTGCACGGTGACCAGACCGGCCGTGGCCGCGTGTTCGAGGGCGGACCGGTCGGTGTCGACGATGACGACCTCCCCCTGGGCGGCCTCGTCGCCGAGGATGGCGGCGACCGCCGTCTTGCCCTTGGTGCCGTAGCCGATCACGACGGTGTGGTTGCGCACTTTGTTCCTCCAACGCTGGATCTTCCACGCCTGCCGGGACCGCTCCGAGAGCACCTCGAGCGTCGTGCCGACCAACACGGCCAAGAATGCGATCCGCAGCGGCGTGAAGACCACGGTGTGGACCAGACGCGCGGTTTCGGTATACGGGGTGATGTCGCCGTAGCCGGTCGTTGACAGCGATACCGCCGCGAAATACAGGCAGTCCAGGAAGGTCAGCGGCTCGCCCCGCACGTCGCGGTAGCCGTTGGGGTCCAGGTAGACGATGACGGCGGCGCCGAAGAGCACCACCAACGCGATGGCCACCCGGCGGGTGATGACCCGGATGGGGCCGGGGTGGTCTTCGGGAATGCGCAGCACACCGACCAACTGGTGTCCCGGCTGGGCGGTCAGCCGTTCGTCCAGACCGCTCAGCTTGCGCGACCTACCGTTGCCCACCGCGCTCCGTCACCGGCTCAATCCCCGCGCACGAGACACGCACGACTCAATGTAACCACGATCACGGGCCGGCGCCTGCGGGGGACAGCCCGGCCAGCGCGGCGGGATCGGGCAGTTCGTCGGGCATGACCGTGGCGCCGGTGCGCACGTAATAGAAGGCGGTGCGCACCGACGATTCCGGGACCCCGGACAAGGCGGCCCACGCCGAGCGGTAGACGGCGAGCTGGACCGCGGCCTGCCGCATGGCCTCCGCCCCGCGCGGCGGCTCGCCGGTCTTCCAGTCCACGACGGTGGCGCCGCCATCGGGGTCGGCGAACACCGCGTCGATGCGGCCACGCACCACGGTGTCGCCGATCGGCATCTCGAAGGGCACTT
Organism: Mycobacterium sp. 852002-51057_SCH5723018; assembly: GCF_001667035.1. Classification (GTDB taxonomy): domain Bacteria; phylum Actinomycetota; class Actinomycetes; order Mycobacteriales; family Mycobacteriaceae; genus Mycobacterium. Next base: position 117,834 of record NZ_LZIR01000008.1, on the reverse strand, counting down.
CGACGGCCACGGGCGTGCGGGCGGCCCACGGCGATTCGGCGAATGCCGCCTTCAATGCCGCCAGTTCCTGGGTGTCGTCCACGTCGGAGTCCGCCGCGCCCGGCAGGTCGCCGAGGTCGAACAGTGAGTCGGCACCGTAGAACCGCTGGACCCAGGCGTGAAAAGCGTTGCCGAGCAGGGCATGCGGGTCCGGACGCGTCGGCAACCGATAGATCAACCGCTGCGCCGCGCCCGCCCGGTCACGCGCCAGATCGACCAGGCCGCTGACCGACAGCTGGCTGGGCAGGCCGCGCGCCGCCGGGCGCTCGGAAGGGGCCCGCTCGGCCAGCAACGCATCGACGTCGGCGGCCCAGCCCTCGATGTCGGCGCCGTGCTCGGCGGTGTCGGCCGACATGGCCGCGGCCACCAGCGTCGCGCCCCGCTCGACGTCACCGCGGCGCGCCGCCAGCGAGTCGGCGGGCCACATCGCCTCGACGACGCTGTCGCGCATCGGGTTTCGCTCACCGTCGGGGGGCGTGGGGGCCCACCGGTCCACCACCCCACAGGGGTCGCCCGCGGCGGCCGAACGGTCGATGATGTCCTTGAGTTCACACAGGAAATCCGACGGGCCGCGTGGTTTGATGCCGGTGGTGCCCCAATGATGGCCGGACACCAGCAGGGTGTCCTCGGCGCGGGTGATGGCCACGTACAGCAAACGGCGTTCCTCGTCGACGCGCCGCTGCTCCAGCTGCCGTCGATGCTCGAAGATCTTGTCCGACAGCTGCTTTCGGTGGGTGACGTCCGAGGTGTCCAGCACCGGGATGCCCAGCGCGCCCGCCGACGCGCGATCGCCGCGCAGCAGCGGCGGCAGCTCGGCGGCGTCGGTGAGCCAGGTGCTGCGCGACGCGGTCGACGGGAAGATTCCGCCCGACAGGTGCGCCACCGCCACCACTTGCCACTCCAGACCCTTCGCCGAGTGCACGGTGAGGACCTGGACCCGGTCCCGCGCGACCGTCGTCGCGGCGGGTGGCAAACCGTTCTCGACGGCCTCGGCGGCGTCCAGGTAGCCCAGCAGGCCGGTGACCGTGGCGGTCGCCTGCACGCCCGCCGAGGTGGCCCCAGCGCCCGTTCGTTCGGCGTAGCCCGCGACGACGTCGGCGAACGCGTCGAGATGCTCGGCGCCGGTCCAGCCGGCCGAGACCCCCGCCGCGGCACGGGCTTCGCAATCGACACCCAGCGCGCGGCGCACCTCGGCGACCAGGTCGGACAGGGAATGCCCGAGGTGGCCGCGCAGCGTGCGCAGTTCGGCCGCCAGCGCGGTGATCCGCCGATACCCGGCGGCAGAATACGAGCCGGCCGGGCCGGGATCGCTGATCGCGTCGGCCAGGCACGCGGTGTCGGCCTCGCCAGCGGCGGCCATCACGATCGACTCGGGCGAGGACGCCTCGCCGACGCGTCCGTCCGCACCGAGCGCGACCGCCCGCCGCCACAACGCGGCGATGTCGCGACCGCCGAGGCGCCACCGCGGGCCGGTGAGCACCCGCATCGCGGCGGCACCGGCCGTCGGGTCGGCGACCAGCCGCAGCATGGCCACGATGTCGGCGACCTCGGGGACCGACAACAGGCCGGCCAGGCCCACCACCTCGACCGGGATTCCGCGCGCGCGAAGCGCGTCGGCGATGGGGGCGGCGTCGGCGTTGCGGCGGACCAGCACCGCGGCGGTCGGCGGGCTGACGCCGTCGGCTTGGGCTCGCCGGTAGTGCCCGGAGAGCTGGTCGGCGATCCAGTCCCGTTCGGCCCGCACGTCGGCGAGCAAGGCGCAGCGGACGGTACCGGGTGGCGCGTCCGGGCGCGGGCGCAGCGCGTGCACCGCGACCGACCGCCGCCGCGCCTCCGCGGAGATGGCGTTGGCCACCTGCAGGGTGCGGGGCGGGTTTCGCCAGCTGGTCCGCAGCTCGAGGACGGGCGCCGGGGTGCCGTCGGAGCGAGGGAAGTCGGTGGTGAACCGCGGCAGGTTGGTCGCCGAGGCGCCGCGCCAGCCGTAGATCGACTGAATCGGATCGCCGACGGCGGTCAGCGCCAACCCGTCGTCGACACCGCCCCCGAACAGCGCGGTCAACGCGATGCGCTGGGCGTGCCCGGTGTCCTGGTACTCGTCGAGCAGCACCACCCGGTAGCGGCTCCGCAGATCCTGACCGACCTGTGGGAAGGACGCCGCCAGCCGCGCCGCCGACGCCATTTGGGCACCGAAGTCCATCACCTTCGCGGCGCGCATGCGGTCGTGCAGCGCGTCCAGCAGCGGCACCAGTTCGGCGCGCTCGGTCTGGGTGGCCAGCAGCCGCAGCAGCCACTGGTTGGGCCCGCGGTCGCGCTGATACGGACCCGCGGGCAGGGTATGGATCAGCCGTTCCAGCTCGAGGTGGGTGTCGCGGAGCTGGCGGGTGTCGACCAGGTGCTCGGCCAGCTGACCCCACAGCCGCAGCACCATCGAGGTGACCGCGGCGGGGGTCTTGTCGGTGTGCAGCTCGCCGCGGTACCCGTTGACGACGTCGAATGCCAGCTGCCACAGCTCGGTTTCGCCGAGCAGCCGGGCGTCGGGCTCGACCGGCAGCAACAGCCCGTAGTCGCGCAGCAGCGAGCCCGCGAAAGCGTGGTAGGTGCTGACGGTCGGCGCGCCCGGTTCGGCGGCCGGCGCGCGTCCTTCCCCTAACCCGATACCGGCCAACCGGGCCAGCCGGGTCCTCACCCGGCGCAGCAGCTGGCCGGCCGCCTTGCGGGTGAACGTCAAACCGAGCACCTGCCCGGGTTCGGCGTAGCCGTTGGCGACCAGCCACACCACCCGCGCGGCCATGGTCTCGGTTTTCCCGGCGCCGGCCCCCGCGATGACCACCAGCGGCCCCGGCGGCGCGGCGATGACGGCGGCCTGCTCGTCGGTGGGCGGGAAAAGCCCTAGCACGCCAGCCAATTCGACCGGGCCGTAGCGCGGGTTCACGGCGCCGACCCGTCGGCGTGGGCGGGACAGCAGGGCCGTATCGGGCAATGCGTGCACCCGTCATTGCGCCGGGCGACGAACCGCGGGCCGGCCGTCGCGTCGGCCGCCTGGCGCACCAGCGTGCGCCATTCGTCCCCGGCGGCCGGCGTCAGTGGATCCTGCTCGCGCACGGTGACACCCGCGGCCCCCGTCTTGCCGAGGTAGACCAGCCGCGCGCCCCCGGGCTCGTCGCCCGCGGGCAGCAGGCCCTCGGCCACCGCCAGCTGGTACATCGCCAGCTGCGCGTGTTGTTGAGCGTCGTCCTTGCTGACCGGTGTCTTGCCGGTCTTGACGTCGACGATCACCAGCCGGCCGGCGCCGTCGCGTTCCAGCCGGTCCACCCGCCCGCGCAGCCGGATCTCGCCGCCGTCCTCGCGCGGTGCCCCGAGGGTCCCGTCGACGCCGACCTCGACGCCGACCTCCGTCAGCTCACCCCGGGTCTGTGCCCGCCACTCGACGAATGCCTCGATCATCGCCCGGTGGCGGGCCAGCTCATTGGCCGAATGCCAGTGGGCGTCGAAGGGCAGATGCGCCCAGGCCCGCTCCAGCGCGGCCAGCAGTTCCGATTGGCTCTTGCCCGGTTCGGCGATCAGCGCGTGGAGCAGCGAGCCGATGGTGGAGCGCAGATCACGGGCGTTGGTTCCGCCGTGCCGTTCGGCCAGCCAGCGCAGCGGACAATCGGTGAGGGTCTGCAGGGTTGATGGCGTCAACGTGACGAGGTCGCCGGTTGGCCGCAGCGGCTCGTCGGTGCTGACCGGGGTCAGCCCGTGCCAGCCGGCCGGGTCGGCGCCCGGCACACCGGCCAAGGCCAGCCGGGCCAATTGCCTTGCGGCGCAACCGCGGACGGCGTCTTCCACCGCGCCGTCGGGTGCACTCACCACGCCGCGCAGTCGCCCCGCCAGCGCCGCCGCCGACAACACGCGCGGGGCGGAAACGGGTTGCACAGCAACGGAATCCGGCTCAGCATCGGCCCACCGCGCGATCTCGGAGAAGAACATCGATGGCAGCGCGGCCTCCAGATCGGGTCCGTCCGAGTCGCTGTCCACGGCCGTCACCAACAGCCGGCGCCGGGCCCGCCCCATCGCCGCCACCAGCAGCCTGCGCTCCTCGGCGAGCAGCGGCGCCCGCACCGACGCGTCCTCGGTGACCCCGTCCACGGCGTCGAGCAGCCGTTGCGTGCCCAGCACGCCGCCGCGCGGAACCATGTTGGGCCACAAGCCTTCCTGCAGCCCGGCGATCACCACGAAGTCCCATTCGTGTCCCAGCGCAGCGTGCGCGCTGAGCACCCTGACCTGCTCACCCTCGCTCACCGGATCGGGGTTGGCGCTCGGCAGCTGCAACCCGGCGACGTGCGCGATGAACCCGCGCAAGGACGCACCGGGCGTGCGGGACGCGTAGTGATCGGCGATGTCGAACAGCGCTGTCACCGCCGCCAGGTCCCGTGTGGCCTGGGCACCGGCGGGGCCACCGCGCTGGGCGGCCGACAGCCAGCGGCGCTGCAGGCCCGACCTTTGCCAGGCGGCCCACAACGTGTAGCGCGGGTCTTGGCCCTCGCGATGGCAGCGCGCGGCCGCGTCGAGCACCGCACGCACCCGCCGCAGGGGGCGAGACGGCGGCGCGTCGGCTTGCAGCGCCCCGACCAGAAGGTCGCCGAGATCATCCGTCGGATCGCCGGCTTTGGCCCGCCGCAGGGCGCGGCCGAGCTGCCGAAGAGACACCGGGTCGACGCGACCGATGGGCCCGGTCACCAAAGCCAGCGCCTGTTCGGCGTTGAGCCCGTCGGCGGTCGCCGCCAAAACGGTGAGCAGCGCCCGCCGCGCCGGCTCGTCGGCCAACGGCCCGTTCAACGGCGGCGCGGCCACCGGGACGCCGGCGGCGGCCAAAGCCCGCGGCAGACGCGCGCCCGCCCGTGGCAGGGACCGCACGATGACCGCCATCTGCGACCAGGGAACCCCGTCGATCAAATGCGCGCGCCGCAGCGCGTCGGCGATCATCGCCGCCTCGGCGTGCGCCGTGGCGGCCAGCCGCACCGTGACCGATCCGTCCTCGGACCCGGTGCCGTCGATTTCCCTGCCGGCGCTGCCGCCAGGCAGTCGGCGCGCGACGCCGCTCACGGCGCGGGCCACGGCCGGCGCGCAGCGATGCGACACCGTCAGCGTCACCACCGGCGAATCGTCGGCCAGCAACCCGCAAGCCTCGCCACCCCGGAAGCCGAACACCGCCTGGTTAAGGTCGCCGGCGACCAGGGTCAATTCCGTGCCCGCGCCCAGCACCCGCACCAGCCGGGCCGCCTGCGGGTCCAGTTGCTGGGCGTCATCGACCAGCAGGAGGCGGACGCGGGCGCGTTCGGCTGCCAGCAACTCGGGGTCGACCGCGAAAGCCTCCAGCGCGGCACCGACGAGTTCGGCGGCACCCAGCGCCGGGGTCGTCGCCTGCAGTGCCGCCGTCCCGACCGCCGCCCGCAGCAACATCACCTGCTCGTACTGTCGCGCGAACTGACCGGCGGCGACCCATTCCGGCCGCCGGCACCGGCGGCCCAGCCGCTCCAGTTCCTGCGGGTCCACACCGCGTTCGGCGCAGCGCGCCAACAGGTTTCGCAGCTCGGTGGCGAAGCCGGCGGTGGCGAGGGCGGGCCGCAGCTGGGCCGGCCACGCGCAGGCCGCGCGCGGCCCGTCCTCGAGGTCACCGGCCAGCAGTTCGCGGATGATGGCGTCCTGTTCTGCGCTGGTGACCAGACGCGGGGGCGCATCGCCGGCACGCTCGGCGGCCCGCCGCAGCACCGCGTACGCGTAGCTGTGCACCGTGCGCACCAACGGCTCCCGGACGGCAACCGTCGTGCCCGATCGCAGCAACGCGGTCGTCAACGTGCTGCGTGCGGCCATCCCAAGCCGGCCTGAACCGGTAAGCAACAGAACCGATTCCGGATGCACTCCGGCGCCGATCCGGGCGACCGCGGCGTCCACCAGCAGGCTGCTCTTCCCGGTGCCGGGCCCGCCCAGGACGCGCACCCGTCCGCGCAGGCCAGGCGCCAGAACCGCACGCGCCTCGGCGTCCCAGGTGTATGACATGACTGCATGCAATCAGGAGGGTCTGACAGGTCGGTCCCAGCCTGTCGGGGTTGGACGGATGCTCCGATCCGGATACTGGAGGGGAAGTCGAAGCACTTCGCAAGGTAAGGAGGGGTTGAAGACCGTGAACGACGTCGAGGGCACAGGTCCCGATGCCGGAGTACCGGAAGCGGACGCGGTGGAACAGAGCCGGCCTGCCGCTGATGAGGACGCCGGGCTGGACACCACGTACTTGACCGACACCACGGATCGCGACGCCAACGAAGCCGATGTGATCGAGCAGGCTTTCATCGTTCCCGCCGCAGACGACGATTGGGCCGACGATCAATAGGCCGGGCACCCGGCAACATGTTCACGTGCACCGCTACGGTCCGGCCGGTCCGGTGCGGATGCTCGCCATTCACGGGCTGACCGGTTACGGGGGCCGGTGGCGAAACCTGTCTGGCTACCTGCCCGAAATCGCCATCGCCGCACCGGATTTGCTGGGTCACGGAAGGTCGTCGTGGGCCGCGCCGTGGACGATCGACGCCAACGTCGCGGCGTTGGGCGCGCTGCTCGACGCCGAGGCCGACGCGCCGGTGCTGGTGGTTGGGCACTCGTTCGGCGGCGCGCTGGCGATGAATCTGGCCGCGTCCCGCCCGGACCGCGTGGCGGCCCTGCTGCTGCTCGATCCGGCCGTCGGGTTGGACGGCGGCCGGATGCGCGACATCGCCCAGGGCATGTTTTCCTCCCCCGACTACCCGGACCCCGAGGAAGCCCGGGTGGAGAAGGCGACCGGATCGTGGGCAGACGTGGATTACGCGCTACTCGCGGCCGAGATCGACGAGCATCTGATCGAGTTGCCGAACGGGCGGTACGGCTGGCGGGTCAGCCTGCCGGCGATGATGGCGTACTGGAGCGAGTTGGCCCGCGACATCGTGCTGCCGCCGGCCGGAACGGCGACGACGTTGGTGCGCGCAAAGCAGACCTCGCCGCCGTACGTCAGCGACCGGCTGATCGCAGGGCTACAACAACGCCTGGGAGCCGATTTCGCGCTGCTGGATTTCGACTGCAACCACATGGTGCCCAGCGCCAAGCCCACCGAAGTCGCGGCGTTGATCCGCGAGCTCCTGGAGGCCGGCTGACCCGTGGCGCCGGTGACCGATGAGCAGGTCGAGCGGGTGCGGTCGCTGGTCGCGGCCATCCCATCCGGGCGCGTCGCCACCTACGGCGACATCGCCGCCGTCGCAGGGCTTTCCAGCCCGCGCATCGTCGGATGGATCATGCGGACCGACTCCTCCGACCTGCCCTGGCACCGCGTGATCACCGCGTCGGGGCGCCCCGCGCAACACCTGACCACCCGGCAGCTGGAATTGCTGCGCGCCGAGGGCGTCCTCGCGGTCGACGGTCGGATCGCCCTGGCCGAGGCGCGCTACGAGTTCCCGGCCGGGAGTTAGTGGCGATCGCAAGCGCGGCGAAGCCGGGCGCAGCGGGTCGCCACGCGGCTGGAGTTAGTGGCGATCGCCAGCGCGGCGAAGCCGGGCGCAGCGGGTCGCCACGCGGCTGGGCTAGAGCACCAGCCGGACAAGCGCGGCGGTGCGGGCCAGGCCGGGGAACGCCTCGGCGGTCGACCGCGGGTGCAGGGCGTGGACAGCCAGCCGAAACATCAACGCGCGCAACAACATCTGCGGCCACTCCGGCAGGGCGTTCCAGCGCTCGATAAGCCCGTCGTCCGCGTCGCCCCAGGAGAGCGCGTCGACGACGGCCACGCCAGCGGCCCACGACGCGGGCCGCCAGTACGGCGTGATGTCGGTGATTCCCGGCGCCGCGGTGCCGATGAAAAGCACTGTCCCATAAAGGTCCCCGTGCACCAGCTGGTTGGGGCTCTTGGTCGGCCTGCGCAACGTGGCGAGCTGGTTGATCAGCTCGATCGATCGCTGGGCGTCCGCCGACGGGGGCGCCGTCCGCGCGCCAGGCGGCACCGACGCCAACGGCCGTTCCTCCCACGCGGCGCGGTCCGCGGCGATGAAGACATCGACGTCGCTCCACGGAGCGGTGGGCCCCTGGGTCAGGAATCGGGGGCGTTCCAGCTTGCCGGTCGCCTCGTGTAGCCGCACCGCGGCCGAGACGACCTCGTCATGCCTGGGCTCCGGCGTGCCGGCGACGAACGTGTCCGCCCGCCACCCCGACACCACGTAGCGCCCGTCGGTCGAGCGAACGGGCCGGGCCAGCCGCACACCGTCGACAAACAACGTCTCACGCACCCGGGCCGACCAGGCCGCGCGGGCGTGGTCCGCCACGATCGACAAGACGACTTCGCCGCACCGCCAGCCGCCCTCCCAGCTGGCGCCCAGGGCCACGGGCTTGACACCGGTCAAACCGAACGCCGCCAGCACATGCTCCGGCGGTGGCTCGACTGTCACACGCGTAGCCTAAACGAGCGCTCCCGCGGCGATCGCAAGCGCGGCGAAGCCGGGCGCGGCGGGTCGCCGCCATATAAGGCGGGCCTACCGGGTCAGTACATGACCATGTCGGGCTGCATCTGTTTGGCCCAGGCCACGATCCCGCCCTGCAAATGCACGGCATCGGCGAATCCGGCCTTCTTGACCTCGGCCAGCGCCTCGGCCGAACGCACGCCGGTCTTGCAATACAGCACCGCCTTGCGGTCGTGCGGCAGCTTGGCCAGGCCCTCGCCCGAGCTGATCAGCGACTTCGGGATCAGCTGGGCGCCATCAATATGATTGATGTCCCACTCCACGGGCTCGCGGACGTCGATCAGGGCCAACTTCTTGCCCGAGTCCAGCAACTCCCGCAGCTCCCGCGGCGTGATCGTCGAACCGCTGGCCGCCTCGGTGGCGTCTTCGGACACCACGCCGCAGAATTCCTCGTAGTCGATCAGTTCGGTGATCTTCGGCGTGGAGGGGTCCTTGCGGATCCTGATGGTGCGGTAGCTCATCTCCAGCGCGTCGTAGATCATCAACCGGCCGAGCAGCGGTTCGCCGATCCCGGTGATCAGCTTGAGCGCCTCGGTGCCCATCACCGACGCGATCGAGGCGCAGATGATGCCCAGGACGCCGCCCTCGGCGCACGACGGCACCATGCCGGCCGGCGGCGGTTCGGGGTAGAGGTCGCGGTAGTTCAGGCCGCGCCCGCCCGGGGCGTCCTCCCAGAACACCGAGACCTGGCCCTCGAACCGGTAGATCGATCCCCAGACGTACGGCTTGCCGGCCAGCACCGCGGCGTCGTTGACCAGATACCGGGTGGCGAAGTTGTCGGTGCCGTCGACGATCAGGTCGTACTGCCCGAACAGCTCGACGGCGTTGCCGCGATCCAGCCGGAACTCGTGCAGCCGCACGTCGACCAGCGGGTTGATCGCCGCGATCGAGTCGCGCGCCGACCGGGCCTTGGACCGTCCGACGTCGGCCACCCCGTGGATGATCTGACGCTGCAGGTTGGATTCGTCGACGACGTCGAAGTCGACGATGCCGATGGTGCCGACGCCGGCCGCGGCCAGGTACAGCAGCGCCGGCGCGCCGAGCCCGCCGGCGCCGATCACCAACACCCGGGCGTTCTTGAGCCGCTTCTGACCGTCGACCCCCACGTCGGGGATGATCAGGTGGCGGCTGTAGCGGGCCACCTCATCGCGGCTCAGCTGGGCTGCGGGCTCGACTAGTGGTCGCAGTGATGTCGACACCGAACATCTCCTCGGTTAGCTTCGCGATTCAGGCTCTGGCGGCGTCCAACCACCATCACAGCAGTTGTCGTAAACGACGGCAATGAGATCAACACCCCCACTACCCGCGTTGCTTCCCGCGGGCCGGCGACGGCTAGGCGATCGGGTACGGCCAGGGGTTGAACCGGCACACTTTGCCGTCGGCCTTGACGAAATCGGGGTCAAACTTGGCGGCGTCGTCGTTCGACGTGGAGAAGGTCTGTTGCATCATCACCGGCGCCAGCCCGCCCTGCTGCTCGCAGGGTTCGTGGCGGACATACCCGATGGCGTGGCCGACCTCGTGGTCGATCACATACTGGCGATAGGAACCCACGTCGCCTTCGAACGGCACCGCTCCGCGCACCCAGCGCGCCTCGTTGATGAACACCCGCGCCTGCCGGTCGGCCCCGTATACCGGGTTGTAGCAGGAGGTTTCCAGCCGGAATTCGTAGCCGCAGCCGTCGCGCACCGTGACCGGGGAAACCAGCGAGATCCGGAAGTCGGGCTTGGCTCCATTAGTTCCGTCGATGCGCACAAACGCGAATTGCGGGTTGTGCGTCCAGCCCTTGGGATTGGCCAGCGTCTGGTCGACCATCTCGGCAAAGGCGTTGTCGCCGCCGAACATGGCGGCGTCGATGCCGTTCTCCACCTCGACGGTGTACCGGAACACCTTGGCGGTGCCCTGACCCACCTGCGGCGTCGCGCCGGGCACGAGGTGCCAACTCTTTTCGCCCGCCTCGGTGAAGGGCCCGCCGTCCGGCAGCGTCCCGGCCGGCAGGTTCGCGTCGAACGCGGCGAGCCCGCGCGGCGGTGCGTCGATGATCGCCGTGCCCACCGCGCCGATGTCCGGCGGACCCTGGATTTGCTGCGTCGCAGTCCGTTTGGGCGCGCCGGTGCCCGTCACCGTCTGGTAGATGACCAGTCCGGTGAGCACGACCAGGGCGGGCAGCGCGTACGCGCGCCAGCCGTAGGTGGATACGAACCGGCCCAGCCAGGTTTGTTTACGCCATTGGCGCGCCCGGTCCCGCTCGGAGCGGGGCCGGCCCGCGTCCCGCGCGATCGGATCGCGCAGCGCCCGAAGCGGTTCTCGCCACTCGTCGCGCAGCACCGGCACTCGACCGGTGCCACGCACGGGCCGCTGGGACGTCATTTCCCCAGGATTGCACAGCCGAGACCGCGGCCGCCCTGGGCGCGCCCGAACGAAGGGGGCGACACCGTTTCTGCCAGCGGCGATGGTGGCGATGACAATCGCGAACGGGTCACGGGTAGTAATGTCGTTCCGATGAGCCGCGCGCAGCTGGCCCCGGCGGTGTCCGAGGCCAGTTGCCACGATCAGATGAGGACTCGATGAGCGATCTCGCCAAGGCGGCGGCACGACGTGCCGTCAGATCGGCTGACCGCAGCCGGCCGGGGGACGGCGTGGCCGCCGCCAACCGGCGCGGCAACCGGTTGCCCCGGGACGAACGTCGCGGCCAATTGCTGATCGTCGCCAGCGATGTCTTCGTCGACCACGGCTACCACGCGGCCGGCATGGACGAGATCGCCGATCGGGCGGGGGTTAGCAAACCCGTTCTATATCAACACTTTTCGAGCAAGCTTGAGCTGTACTTGGCGGTGCTGCAGCGGCACGTGGAGAACCTGGTCTCCGGCGTTCAGCAGGCATTGCGGGCCACCACCGACAACCGGCAGCGGTTGCACTCCGCGGTCCAGGCGTTCTTCGACTTCATCGAGCACGACAGCCAGGGTTACCGGCTGATCTTCGAAAACGACTACGTCACCGAACCCGAGGTCGCCGCGCAGGTCCGGGTCGCCACCGAATCGTGCATCGACGCCGTGTTCGCGCTGATCAGCGCCGATTCGGGCCTGGACCCGCACCGCGCCCGGATGATCGCGGTGGGACTGGTCGGGATCAGCGTCGACTGCGCCCGGTACTGGCTGGACTCCGACCGTCCGATTTCCAAGGCCGACGCCGTCGACGGCACCGTTCAGTTCGCCTGGGGCGGGCTGTCACACGTGCCGCTCACTCGTTCTTAGCGACCTTCCCGGCGAGCCGGGCGGCCTCCGCGCCGATCCCGAAGCCCACCCGGCGCGCGTCGGCGGCGCCGATCTCGACATAGGCGATCTTCCCGGTCTGTATCAGGAAGCGGCGGCCGCGCTCGTCGGTCAGGCTCACCAGGTCCGATCCTTCCCGCAGCGCGGACGTGACGAGTTCTTCCACTTCAGCGGGCGTCTGCGCACTGGCTAAGACCAGCTCGCGCGGACTGTCCGTGATCCCGATCTTGACCTCCACGGTCGCCCCTTCCGTTGGTAATGCCGTCGCAGACGTGTCAGCAGCAGGCTAGTGGACGCTTCCGGCGGGCAGTGCGCCCCGGGCCCGTCGCGCGCTTCGCGGTAAGCGAACGCGGTCGGGTCGCAACATAACGATTGGCTTTCAGCTGGGCCAACCTGGCCCGCGACGGCCGGTCGCCACCATGTCCCATCGGTAACATCGGCACCATCAGAAACATGGTCACCGAGCCCCTCGGCCTAGTTCGCGGCGAAGTCCCCGACTACCCCGACGAGGGCTATGACGCAGACGGAGCCGATTCCGGGATCGACGGCTACGGCGAGCTCGCCTGGCCGGCCGACAGTCGCTGGCGCCCGCTCGTGGCGTTTGTGGGCGCCGTGGTCGCGGTCGGCGCCGTCGCGACCGCCGTGATCATCAACAGCGGCGACAGTGCCTCGACCAAGGCGACGGTGGGGCCGGCCCCACGAACGCTGACCACCGCGCCGCCAACACCGAAGACCTCAACGCACATGCCCCCGCCCAGCGCGTGGCCCAGCACATCCGCGGCCCAACTGCCGTCCGAGACGTTCACCACGGTGACGCCGCCCCTCGCGCCGCCCGGCCTGTCACCGGCGCCCACGGCCGCGCCGGCCCCCACGGTCGCGCCGCCCCAGCCCGCGCTGAACCCGCGCACCGTGATCTACACCGTGACCGGGACCAAGCAGCTGCTGGACCTGGTCACCGTGGCTTACACCGACGCCCGGGGCTACCCGCAGACCGAGTTCAACGTGTCGCTGCCCTGGTCGAAGGTGGTCGTGCTGAACCCGGGCGTGCAGACCGAGTCGGTGATCGCCACCAGCTTCTACGGCCGGCTCAATTGCGCGATCGTCAACGCCGCCGGGCAGGCGGTGGTGGCGTCGGCCAACAACGGCGCGATGGCCACCTGTACCCGCTAGGTTTCAGCTCAGGCCGAGCTCGCGCATCCGCCGGTCGTGCGTCTGCTGCAGATTGTCGAAGAACGCGGTGAGCTGCCCCAGGCCACCCGGGCCGGATGCCACCAGGTCGACGAGCTCGTCGTGTTCGGCCAGCACGTACTGGGCCTGGGTGATCGCCTCGCCGAACAGGCGACGAGACCACAGCGCCAGCCGGCTGCGCTGCTTGCCGCTGGCGGTCACGGCGGCGCGCACCTCGGCGACGACGAACTGGGAGTGCCCGGTCTCCGATAGCGCCGCCCGCACCACGTCGGCGACCTCGTCGGGGAGCCCGTCGGCGATTTCCAGGTACAGGTCGGCGGCCAGGGCGTCGCCGACGTAAGTCTTCACCAAAGCTTCCAGCCACGTACTCGGCATGGTCAACCGGTGGTAGTTCTCCAGCGCCGAAACGTACTTCGACATCGCCGAAACAACGTCCACGCCACGGCTTTCCAGCGCGTCGCGCAGCAGCTCGTAGTGCTGCATCTCGGCGGCCGCCATGCTGGCCATCGAGATCCGTCCGCGTAGGTCGGGCGCCATCCGGGCCTCGTCGGTGAGCCGGTAGAACGCGGCGATCTCGCCGTACGCCAGCACGGCGAACAGTTCGTTGACGCCCGGATGATCTGCCGACAGCCGTGAGGTGGTCGAATGGTCCACCTGGTCGGCGGAGGAGGGCGAGCTCATGGCAACACTCTAGTCGGCGGAATTAGCACAAAATTGGCGCCAGCTGTCGACCAGCTATCATGCAGGTAGGCAATGGCTGTATTTCCTTACCGCCAGCGCCGGCGAAATGTGCGTGCACAGCTGGCCCGAGCCCGTTCAGACTGGGCAGCGGCCGCGACTCGGCGACGTATCGGAGTCGGAACTCGTGCGCGCGTGACCGCGACAGAGAAACACCGACATGACACCGATACCGTCACCGAAAGGCTTGTCACCCACGTATGACCACACCCACCAGTACAACTGAACTAGCCCCCAAACCAACCTTCGCCGAACTCGGCGTTCGCGACGAAATCGTCCGCGCCCTGGCCGAACAGGGCATCGAAAGCCCCTTTGCTATCCAGGAACTGACCCTGCCGCTGGCGCTCGCCGGCGACGACGTGATCGGCCAGGCCCGTACCGGCATGGGCAAGACGTTCGCCTTCGGCGTGCCGCTGCTGCAGCGCATCACCGCCGGCGCCGACGCCAGGCCGCTCACCGGAGCGCCACGGGCCCTGGTCGTCGTGCCCACCCGCGAGCTGTGCTTGCAGGTGACCGGCGACCTGGCCACCGCGGCCAAATACCTGACCACCGACGATGGCCGACCCGTGTCGGTGGTGTCCATCTACGGCGGGCGGGCCTACGAGCCGCAGATCGACGCGCTGCGCGCCGGCGCCGACGTCGTGGTGGGCACCCCCGGCCGGCTGCTCGACCTCTGCCAACAGGGCCACCTGCAGCTGGGCGGGCTGTCGATGCTGGTGCTCGACGAGGCTGACGAGATGCTCGACCTCGGCTTCCTCCCCGACATCGAGCGCATCCTGCGTCAGATCCCCGCCGACCGGCAGGCGATGCTGTTCTCGGCAACCATGCCGGGGCCGATCATCACGCTGGCCCGCACGTTCATGAACCAACCGACCCACATCCGGGCCGAGGCGCCGCATTCCCTGGCCGTGCACGACACCACCGAGCAGTTCGTCTACCGCGCCCACGCGCTGGACAAGATCGAACTGGTCAGCCGCGTGCTGCAGGCCGAGAGCCGCGGCGCGACCATGATCTTCACCCGGACCAAGCGCACCGCCCAGAAGGTCGCCGACGAGCTGTCCGAGCGGGGTTTCAAGGTCGGCGCCGTGCACGGCGATCTGAATCAGGTCGCCCGCGAGAAGGCGCTCAAGGCGTTCCGCACCGGCGACATCGACGTGCTTGTGGCCACCGACGTGGCCGCCCGCGGCATCGACATCGACGACGTCACGCACGTCGTCAACTACCAGATTCCCGAGGACGAACAGGCGTACGTGCACCGCATCGGGCGCACCGGCCGCGCGGGCAAGACGGGCGTCGCGGTCACGCTCGTCGACTGGGACGAGCTACACCGATGGACGCTGATCAACAAGGCGCTGGGTCTCGAGTCCCCCGAGCCGGCCGAGACCTACTCGAACTCGCCGCACCTGTACGCCGAGCTGGGCATCCCCGCCGAGGCCGGGGGCAAGGTCGGCGTGCCGCGCAAGTCGCCGGTCAAGCGCCGCGACCCCGAACGCGACGGCACGGTTGGCGGCGAGGGGTCGGAGACCGCCCGCAAGCGCTCCCGCGCACCCCGGCGCCGCACCCGCGGGGGCCAACCCGCCACCGGACGTTCCGCCGGCGGCGCGGCCACCAATGGCTCCGGCGGCGAGCCAGCCGCCGAGGCGCCGGCCAGCGACCCCGCAACCAGCCGGCGCCGTCGTCGGCGCCGCAAGCCGACCGAAGCCACCGCCACCGCGCACGCCAACTAGGCGCCGCGCCGAGGCATGGTCAGACCGGAGCGCCGGACCAAGGGCGACATCGTGGCCGCCGCTGCGATCGCGGTCGTCGTCGCCGCAACCGCGTCGCTGATCTGGTGGACCAGCGACGCCCGGGCCACCATCAGCCGGCCCGCCGCCACCCCGGCGCCCGCCCCGACTCCGGCGCGGGACGTGCCGGCCACGCTGAAGCAGCTGTGGACCGCCAGGAGCCCCGCCACCACCGCGCCCGTCCTAGTGAGCGGAACCGTCGCCACCGGCGACGGCCGCCAGGTCGACGGACGCGATCCGGGCACTGGTCAGTCCCGGTGGAGCTACGCCCGCGACAGCGACCTGTGCGGGGTGTCGTGGGTCTACCACTACGCCGTCGCGGTCTACAAGGACGACCGCGGATGCGGGCAGGTCAGCAGCCTCGACGGGGCCACCGGCCGGCGTGGGGCGGCCCGCAGCAGCTACGCCGACCCGAGCGTGCGCCTGTCCTCCGACGGGACGACGGTGTTGTCGGCCGGCGACACGCGGCTGGAACTGTGGCGCTCGGACATGGTCCGCACGCTCGCCTACGGCGAGACCGACGCCCGGGTCAAACCGTCTGCGCGGGGACTGCACTCGGGCTGCCGGCTGGTCTCGGCGGCGGCCAGCTCGTCGGCGGTCTCGGTGCTCGAGAGCTGCGCGGCCCAGGCAGACCTGCGGCTCGTCCTGCTGCGCCCGGGCAAGGAGGACGACGAACCCCAGCAGCAGGTCGTGGCCGAACCCGGGATCGGGCCCGATTCGGGTGCCCGCGTGCTGACCGTCTGGGAGAACAAGACCGCGGTGTATCTGCCGTCACCACGGCCCAGGGTCGAGATCATCGATGACAGCGGCACCACCGTGTCGAGCACGCTGCTGCCCAAGCCGCCGTCGGGATCGGCGGCGGTGTCGCAGACGGGCAATCTGGTGACCTGGTGGACCGGCGATTCGGTCATGGTCTTCGAGGCGAACAGCCTGACGCCGCGCTACACCATCGCCGCGGGCGAGACGACCGCGCCGTTGGGGCCGGGCGTGATGATGGCGGGCCGGCTGCTGGTGCCGGTCACCGGCGCGATCGGCGTCTACGACCCGGTCAGCGGCTCCAGCGAGCGCTACATCCCGGTGAACCGGGCGCCGACCAGGTCGGCGGTGATCCCGGCGGTGTCTGGGACCAGGGTGTTCGAGCAGCGCGGCGATACCGTGGCGGCGTTGGGCTAAGAGCTTTCTTGTGTGTGCGCTCAGGGCGGCGACACGCCGATCGCGGGCACCGTCACTGCACACTCAAAGCCGTCACCGCACACTCAAACGGCTAACTCACGGCGACGACCCGCTGCACCCGGCTGCGCCGCGATGGCGATCGTCTCTAAACCTCGACGGCGACGACCCGCTGCGCCCGGCCGCGCCGCGCTGGCGATCGTCGCTAAACCTCGACGGCGAAGGTCGGCAGCGGTTTGCCGGTTTTCCAGTGCTTGAGCAAGGCCTTCGCCAGCTCGCCGTAGGCCGACGAACCCTTGTTCTTGCGCCCGGACATCACCGACGCCCCCGAGGCGCTGGCCTCGGCGAAGCGCACTGTCCGCGGGATCGGTGGGGCGAGCACCGGCATGCCGTACCGGTCGGCGACGTCGAGCAGCACGTCGCGGGTGTGGGTGGTGCGCGAGTCGTACAGCGTCGGTAGGGCGCCCAGCATCCGCAGCTCCGGGTTGGTGATCTGCTGGACATCGGCGACCGTGCGCAGGAACTGGCCGACGCCGCGGTGCGCCAGCGTCTCGCACTGCAGCGGCACGATGACCTCGTCGGCGGCCGTCAGGCCGTTGAGGGTGAGCACACCTAGTGACGGCGGGCAGTCGATGACGACGACGTCGAACTGATCGGAGAGCTTGGCCAGCGCGCGTTTGAGCGCATATTCGCGGCCGGCCCGCATCAAGAGCATCGCCTCGGCGCCGGCAAGGTCGATGTTGGCCGGCAGCAGCGTCATTCCCTCCATCGTGTCGACCAGCGCCGCGTTGGGCTCGACCTCGCCGAGCAGAACCTCGTGGACGGACACGGGCAGCTTGTCGGGGTCTTGGCCGAGCGAAAAGGTCAAACAGCCCTGCGGGTCGAGGTCGACGAGCAGCACGCGCCGACCCTCGTCCACCATCGCCGCACCCAGCGAGGCAACCGTCGTCGTCTTGGCTACGCCGCCCTTCTGGTTGGCCACCGCCAGTACCCGGGTCTTGGTAGTCACAAGCGCCGCTCCCCTCATCGCTCGGCTCTGCGTCATCGCCGCGCGTTCACAGTGCCCATCCTGGCATGTTCGGGGCCGGGTGCTAAGGGGGACGGGCCGGCAAGTCTGCGGCAGAATCTGTCTTCATGGGCCTGGATAAGCACCGACTCGTACTGCTGCGCCACGGCGAGACCGAATGGTCGAAATCTGGCCAGCACACGGGCCGAACCGACATCGAACTGACCGACACCGGTCGGGTGCAGGCCGAGTTCGCCGGCGGCGTGCTGCGTGAACTGGAACTCGCTGACCCGCTGGTGATCAGCAGCCCGCGGATACGCGCCCTGACCACTGCCAAGCTGGCCGGCCTCGCCGTCGACGACGTGTCTCCCCTGCTCGCCGAATGGGATTACGGCGACTACGAGGGGTTGACGACCGATCAGATCCGCGAATCGGTTCCCGACTGGCTGGTGTGGAAGAACGGTTGCCCCGGCGGCGAGAGCGTGGCACAGGTCAGCGACCGCGCCGACCGGGCCGTCGCGTTGGCGCTAGAGCACATGGGCTCGCGCGACGTGGTGTTCGTGGGCCATAGCCACTTCTCCCGTTCGGTCATCACGCGCTGGGTGGAGCTGCCGCTCATCGAGGGCAGCCGGTTCGGGATGCCCGCCGGCTCCATCGCCGTGTGCGGTTTCGAGCATGGCGGGCGACAGCTCGCTGCGCTGGGATTGACCGGCCGGCCGCAGGCGATCGCGCCCGGGTGAGCGGCGTCCAAGGCGACGATGCGCGCCGCGCGGCGGCGCGAGGAGGAGCCGAGCATCTGGGGCCCGAACCACCGTTCGCGCTGTGCGCTCCGACGGGCACCCTGGTCGCCCAGGGTGTGCGGACCCGCTACGGCGACGTGAGCGCGGCGCAGGCGGCGCTGCGGTCGGGGTCGGCGCCAATAGTGTTGGGCGCGTTACCTTTCGACTTGGAAAGACCGGCGGCGTTGCTGGTGCCCGGCGCCGTGCGCGCGACTGCGGACCCGCCCGACTGGCCGACGGGCCCGCTCCCCGCCGTGCGCGTCGCCGACGCCGTGCCGCCGCCGGCCGACTACCGCGACCGGATCAGCCGGGCCCGCGACGAGCTTGCCTCCCCAGGGAACTCGCTGAGCAAGGTGGTGCTGGCCCGCGCGCTGCGGTTGGCCGCCGATGGCCCGCTGGACGCCCGCGTCATCCTGCGCCGGCTCGTCGCCGCCGACCCGGCCGCCTACGGCTATCTCGTCGACCTGTCCGCCGCCGGTGACGACTACGCCGGCATGGCGCTAGTGGGCGCCAGCCCGGAACTCCTGGTCGCGCGTTCCGGGGACGTGGTTACGTGCCGACCGTTTGCCGGTTCGGCGCCGCGCAACGACGACCCCGAACTCGACGCCGCCAACGGGGCCGCGCTGGCCCGTTCCGCCAAGGACCGCCACGAGCACCGGCTGGTGATCGACACCATGCGCGCGGCGTTGGAGCCGCTGTGCGACGACCTGACGATCGCGCCCGAGCCGCAACTGAGCCGCACCGCGGCGGTCTGGCACCTGTGCACGCCGATCAGGGGCCGGTTGCGCGACACGTCCGCCACCGCAATGGATTTGGCGATGGCGTTGCATCCGACCCCTGCGGTCGGCGGGGTGCCGACGAAGGCGGCGGTCGAGCTCATCGCCGAGCTGGAGGGTGACCGGGGTTTTTACGCCGGCGCCGTGGGCTGGTGTGACGCCGGCGGCGACGGCCGATGGGTGGTCTCGCTGCGCTGCGCGCAGCTGTCGGCGGACCGCCGCACCGCCCTCGCCCGCGCCGGCGGCGGCATCGTCGCCGAATCCGACCCCGACGACGAAGTCGCGGAAACCACAACGAAATTCGCGACGATTTTGAACGCGCTGAAAGTTGAGCGATGAGACAAAACACCCGATGAGACAAAACATCCGCCGCGCCACCCCGCAAGACGTCGGCGATATTACGCGAATGATCCACGCGCTGGCCGAATTCGAACGCGCCGCCGATCAATGCACCGTGACCGAAACGCAAATCTCCACAGCGCTTTTCGATAATCCACCCACCGTGTACGGCCACGTCGCCGAAGTCGACGGCCAGATCGGCGCCATGGCGTTGTGGTTCGTCAGCTTCTCGACCTGGGACGGTGTGGCGGGCATCTACCTCGAAGACCTCTTCGTGCGGCCGGGGTTTCGGCGCCGCGGGCTGGCCCGCGCGCTGCTGGCGGCGCTGGCGCGAGAATGCCTCGCCAAGGGCTATACCCGGGTGTCGTGGGCGGTGCTGAACTGGAACTCCGATGCCGTCGCGCTCTACGACGGGGTCGGCGCCGAGCCGCAGCGGGAGTGGACGACCTATCGGCTGTCCGGCTCGCGGCTGGCCGAGCTGGCGGCCCCGCCCTGATCGCCGCCCGCGGCCCACCGCACGGCCGCGGGACTGAACAGCAAGAAGAGTGCGGCCAGCGCGAGGATGGCCAAGGGAAGGCCGAATGCCGGCTGGTGGGAGCCCACCGCGAGGTACCAGGCCACGGGCAGCAGGAGCAGCTCGGTGACCACCGCGAGGCCGCGGCCCCAGCGCCTGCCGACCACCAGCGCGCGCCCGGCCGCGAGCACCACGGCGCCGACCAGAATGAACCAGAGCGCCGTGCCCAAGCCGTTGACCACCCGCTGGTCGGCCCCGGCGATCCCCCGCACCACCAGCGCCGCCGCCACCACCAGCGCGGCCAGACCCTGCACCGCGACAATCAGGCCCGCGGCACGCACGGCGGAGGGGGCGGCGGGCGTCACAGCGTCAGCTTAGTTTGGCCGCCGTCTGCCCAGCATGGTCTTAATCGCCCCGCCTAAGCTCGTGCATCATGCGCGCCGTGCTGATCGTGAACCCCACAGCCACTTCCACCACCGCAGCCGGTCGCGACCTGTTGGCGCACGCCCTCAAAAGTCGACTCGAGCTCACCGTCGAACACACCACCCATCGGGGTCACGGGCAAGAAATCGCGCAGCAGGCGGTCGAGGACGGAATCGACCTGGTCGTCGTGCACGGCGGCGACGGCACGGTGAGCGGGGCGGTCAACGGGCTGCTCGGCCGCCCCGGCAGCGCTCCCGCGGGCCAGGTGCCGGCCGTCGCGGTGGTGCCCGGCGGCTCGGCGAACGTTCTGGCCCGGTCGTTGGGCATCTCGCCGGATCCGGTCGCCGCCACCAACCAACTCATCCAGCTGCTCGACGACTACCGCCGGCATCAGACCTGGCGGCGGATCAGCCTGATCGACTGCGGCGAGCGGTGGGCGGTGATCAACGCGGGGATGGGCGTGGACGCCGAGGTGGTGGCCGCTGTGGAAGCCCAGCGCGACAAGGGCGTCAAGGTCAACGCGCTGCGCTACTGGCGCGTGGCGATACCCGTCACGGTGGCCTTCAGCCGCCGAGAACCGAGGCTCACGCTGGAACTGCCTGGCCGCGACCCCATCCCCGGAGTGCACTTCGCGTGGGTGTCCAACACGAGCCCGTGGACCTACAGCAACAGCCGGCCCATGGTGACCAACCCGGGGTGCAGTTTCGAGTCGGGCCTGGGGGTCTTCGCCCTGACCGGCATGAAGGTGTTCCCCACCCTGCGGCTGGTACGCCAGCTGCTGGCCAAGGGGCCCAAGGGGACCCACAAGCAACTCGTCCGCGACGACGACGCCCCTTGCCTGAGGGTGACCTCGGTCGATGGGCCCATCGCGAGCCAGTTCGACGGCGATTACCTCGGCCTGCGCCAAACCATGACGTTCCGGGCGGTTCCCGACATGCTGCCGGTTGCCGCCCCGCCCCGCAAGAACCACCCCTGAGCTGCATAAACGCCGGATCGAGCGGCCGCCCAGCAAAAATTTCCGTGGGAAGCGGCCAGCTAGTGTAGTACAACGGTGTAAGGGCTTTAATAAGGATCAATGACGTGAGATAGCCCACCGGAGCAACTCGCACTATTGACATCTGTTGAGCCTGTGAAACGATCGAAAGGTTGCATGCAGAAATTCATGTAGGGGCCACGGACCCTTTTCTTGTGCACGCTTAACAGCCGAAGAAAAAAGGCCGTGCGCCTTGCTGCGCACTCAGTGAGGAGTAACAACTTATGGATTGGCGCCACAAGGCGGTCTGTCGCGACGAGGACCCGGAGCTGTTCTTCCCGGTAGGGAACAGCGGCCCCGCGCTCGCGCAGATCGCTGACGCGAAACTGGTCTGCAATCGGTGCCAGGTGACCACGGAGTGCCTCTCCTGGGCCCTGAACACCGGCCAGGACTCGGGCGTCTGGGGGGGCATGAGCGAAGACGAGCGGCGCGCACTCAAGCGTCGCAACGCCCGGACCAAGGCCCGCAGCGGAGTCTGACCCACTCGGCACACAGTGCGGCCCCGACGAAAGTCGGGGCCGCACTGTTGCGCCCGTACATCCGTGCGGCAACTACAGCAACAGCCGGGTGCGCCGGCCGATCGGCACCCGAAGCACCACGTCGGTGCCGCGCGCGGGCGCTTGACGCATGCCCAGCGTGCCGTCGAGTTCCGCCGACACCAGGGTCCGCACGATCTGCAGGCCGAGGCTGTCCGATTTGTCCAAGCTGAACCCGTCGGGCAGCCCGCGGCCGTCGTCGTGCACAACGACGTCCAGCCAGCGCGCCGCGCGCGCGGCGCGAATGGTGACGGACCCCTCCGGGGCTGCCGGATCGAAGGCGTGCTCGATCGCGTTCTGGACGAGCTCGGTGATCACCATGATCAGCGCCGTCGCACGGTCGGAGTCCAGAACGCCCAGGTCGCCGACCCGGTTGATCCGGATCGGCCGGTCCACCGACGCCACGTCGTTCATGATCGGCAGGATCCGGTCGATGACCTCGTCGAGGTTGACCTGCTCGTCCACTGACATCGACAAGGCGTCGTGGACGAGGGCGATAGACGACACGCGGCGCACCGACTCGATCAGCGCCTCCCGCCCTTCGGCGTTGGCCGTCCGCCGGGCCTGGAGGCGCAGCAGCGCCGCCACCGTTTGCAGGTTGTTCTTCACCCGGTGGTGGATTTCCCGGATGGTCGCGTCCTTGGATATCAGGGCCCGGTCGCGGCGCTTGACCTCGGTGATGTCGCGGATCAGTACCGCGGCACCGGCGCTGGCGCCGTGAACCACCAGCGGCAGCGTCCGCAACAACACCGTGGCGCCGCCGGCGTCGACCTCCATCCGCATGCTCCGGCCGCCGGCCAGCAAGTCCCGCACGTGCTCGGCGACCTCCTGCGCCTCGAACGGGTCGGAGATCAGGGGCCGTGTCACCTCGACGAGATGATGGCCCTCAAGCTCGGACGTGAGTCCCATCCGGTGGTAGGCCGACAGCGCGTTGGGGCTGGCGTAGTCGACGATGCCGTCGACGTCGAGGCGGATGAAGCCGTCGCCGGCGCGTGGGGTGGAGCGCGACATGACCACGTCGCCCACGTCGGGGAAGGTGCCCTCGGCCAGCATGTGCACCAGATCGTCGGCACATTCTCGGTACGCGGTTTCCAGCTGGCCCGAGGGGCGGCCGGCCGCTTCCGCGGTTTGATGCCGCGTCACCACGGCCACCACGTGGCCGCCATAGCGAACCGGGGAGGCCTGGACGTGCGGGCCGGGCGGTTGCCACGAATGCCCTTGGCCCGCAGCGCTTTCCGGCATGACGACGCCGGACTTGAACGACTCGGCGACCACCGGTAGCCGGTCGGCGGCCACGACGCTGCCCACCGCATCGGCTTGCAGGACGGTGGGCGCGGTGTTCGGACGGCACTGCGCCACACACACCAGCACGCCGTCGTCGCGGCGAACCCACATCAGGTAATCGGCGAACGACAGGTCGGCCAGCAGCTGCCACTCCCCCACCACCGCATGCAGGTGGTCCACCGCGTTGCCCGGCAGCATCGTGTGTTCGGCAAGCAGATCACCGAGAGTGGACATCCATTACCCCCGCGTCGTTCCCCAGCGGTAGCTACGAAGGCGCAAGCTTGTTTGGGGGTTAGCTGATGACGGCGATGAGGTCGCCCGCCTGAATGACATCGCCCACCGACACGCTCACCTTGCTGACGGTGCCGTCGACTTCGGCGAGAACCGGGATCTCCATCTTCATCGACTCGAGCAGCACGACGACGTCACCCTTGCCGATTTGGTCGCCCTCGTTGACAACGACTTCGAGCACGCTGGCAACGATCTCGGCGCGAACATCCTCGGCCATCCTCACCCCACTCATTCCGGCCCAAGCGCAGGCTGGCTGCTGGTACATCAAGCTCATGTACATCGAACCACAGGACCGGTCCGGACCGCCGCACGCGGGCCCCTGACGGGCGGGGCCGGGCCGGGGCCACCGCACGCCGTCTTCCGTGAGACACTGGGCGACAACCCAACGGGGCGCGTGGCGCCCGGTTTGACGAGCGATCAACGGAGGTTGAAGACGATGGCCAAGCGTGGCCGCAAGAAGCGTGACCGCAAGTTCAGCAAGGCCAACCACGGCAAGCGGCCCAATTCCTGACGGGGACGACCGCTATTGCGCGCCGCGGATGATCGTGGTCCGCTGAATTTCGAGCCGGAGGCGCTC
The DNA here is from genome assembly GCF_001667035.1 of Mycobacterium sp. 852002-51057_SCH5723018. Lineage (GTDB taxonomy): Bacteria > Actinomycetota > Actinomycetes > Mycobacteriales > Mycobacteriaceae > Mycobacterium. The sequence goes on along the minus strand of NZ_LZIR01000008.1, from coordinate 93,575 downwards.
GCGTAGGCCCTGGGGGGCTTTCTCCCCCTTGCACTTGGTGGCAATCAGCAGCTTGAGCCGTTCCTCGAGCCCGTAGTGCTGGAAGCATCCGGGGCACGCCTCGAGGTGCTGGCGCAGTTTCTCACGCGTGTCGGGGTTGCACTCACCGTCGAGCAGGAGCCAGACCTGACGGATCACCTCGGCGCAGCCGACGTCGCCGTGGGAATGGTCGTTGGGGCACAGGTCGCCAGGGCCGGCGAACTCGCTCATGACGACACCTCCTCGTGCGCCTGCTGACCGCGGGTGAAGCCCCGCTCTTTGGCCACGTCAGCCAGAAGGCCACGCAGCTGACGCCTGCCGCGGTGCAACCGGGACATTACCGTGCCGATCGGCGTATCCATGATCTCGGCGATTTCCTTGTACGGAAAACCTTCGACGTCGGCGTAGTAGACCGCCATCCGGAACTCTTCCGGCAACGCCTGCAGCGCTTCCTTGATCTCGTTGTCCGGCAGCGACTCCAGAGCTTCGACCTCCGCCGAACGCAGGCCGGTGGAGGAGTGCTCGGCGTTAGAGGCCAGCTGCCAGTCGGTGATCTCCTCGGTCGGGTACTCCGCAGGCTGCCGCTGCCTCTTGCGGTAGCTGTTGATGTAGGTGTTGGTCAGGATGCGGTACAGCCACGCCTTGAGATTGGTGCCGGCGCGGAACGACCGAAAGCCCGCATAGGCCTTCACCATCGTCTCCTGCAGCAGGTCCTCCGCGTCGGCGGGGTTTCGCGTCATGCGCAGCGCGCCGCCGTAGAGCTGGTCTAGCAGGGGGATCGCGTCCCGCTCGAAGCGGGCCGTGAGTTCCGCGTCCGTCTCGGCCGGCGGCGCCGGCTCGGCCATTTCTGGCCCCGTCACGCTGTCTCGGCCATCTTCAGAGTCGGCCATTTTGATTAGCCCGGTCCCTTCTGCTGCGACGTCGCCGCACAGCATCGAAAGCGCAACCGGAACCGCAGGTGAACGAGTCAACCGCTCCTCGATCATCGCGCTGCCCAACAGGCTCGTCGCCGTTGACACCGATTGCTCCTCCAATCTAAAGGCTGCCCCCGACAGTGTCTGCCCGGGCCTGCCGCAGGTGCATCAGAAACCAACTTTTTTAACAGCATTAGCAGGTGCGCTCATTCCCGGGCTGCGATCAGGGCCGTGCGGTCCCCGGCTCGGGCCGGTTCGAACAGGGCGTTAGTGTGACGCCATGTCTCTTCAAGGCAAGACCATGTTCATCTCGGGCGCCAGCCGCGGCATCGGCTTGGCGATCGCCAAGCGCGCCGCGCAAGACGGCGCCAACATCGCCCTGATCGCCAAGACCGCCGAGCCGCACCCGAAGCTGCCGGGGACGGTGTTCACCGCGGCCAAGGAGCTGGAGGAGGCGGGCGGACAGGCTTTGCCGATCGTGGGGGACGTGCGTGACCCGGAGTCCGTCGAGTCGGCGGTGGCCAAGACCGCCGAGCAGTTCGGCGGCATCGACATCTGCGTCAACAACGCGTCGGCGATCAACCTGGGGTCCATCACCGAAGTGCCGATGAAGCGGTTCGATCTGATGAACGGCATCCAGGTGCGCGGCACGTATGCCGTCTCGCAGGCCTGCATCCCCCACCTGAAGGGCCGGGAGAACCCGCACATCCTGACGCTGTCGCCGCCGGTGCTGCTCGGCAAGGAGTGGCTGAAGCCGACCGCCTACATGATGGCCAAGTTCGGCATGACGCTGTGCGCGCTGGGCATCGCCGAGGAGATGCGTGAGGCGGGCATCGCGTCGAACACGTTGTGGCCGCGCACGCTGGTGGCTACCGCCGCGGTGCAGAACCTGCTCGGCGGCGAAGAAGCGATGGGGCGGGCCCGCAAGCCCGAGGTCTACTCCGACGCCGCCTACGTGATCCTCAACAAGCCCGCCCGCGAGTACACCGGCAACATGCTGCTGTGCGAGGACGTGCTGGTGGAATCCGGCGTCACCGACTTGTCGGTCTACAACTGCATACCGGGTTCGCAGCTCGGCGTCGACTTCTGGGTGGACGGCGTCAACCCGCCGGGGTACGCGGGGACCTGAAGCGATCCAGCGTGGCACACGCCGCCACCCCGGCCATCGCTGCGCTGGTCGAAGCCGGTGTGCCGCACGAGGTGGTCAAGTTCGATCACGATCCCCGAGAACCCTCGTTCGGCGTCGAGGCCGTCCACGCGCTGACGGAAGGCGGCGTCGCGCCCGGACAGATCTACAAGACCCTGATCATGGCGGTGCCCGGCGGGCTCGCCGCCGCGATACTAGCGGCGTCGGCCCGCCTCTCGCTGAAAGCGGCCGCCGCCGCGCTGGGGCTCGCCAGGGCCGGCATGGCAGATCCCGCCTCCGCGCAGCGGGACACCGGCTATGTTATCGGCGCCATCTCGCCGTTCGGGCAGCGCAAGCGGTTGCCCACGGTCATCGACGCCGGCGCGCTCGCCTGGAAATCGGGTGTACTGCAGCGCGGGGCGCCGCGGCTGGGACGTCGCGGTTTCACCACGGGATCTGGTCAGGCTGACCGGCGCGGTCACCGCCGATATTCAGGCCTGAGGCCGTTGCGGCTCCGCGGGCGTAACGGTACGGCGAGAATCCGCGCTGGAATTCGCCGTGGCGTTACGCCGGCGCGCCCGGCGCCGGCGCGCCCGGCGCCGGCGCGCCGGGCGCCGGCGCTTTCGCCCGGCTCCGTACCTGGAACGCCGTGATGACGTCCACGACGCCGATGGCGATCAGCCAGCAACCGGCGACCAGGGTCAGGACCGCGATCGAGTCAAGCGGCGAAACGATCAGCACCGCGCCGCCGATCACGATGATCAGCCCGGACAGCACCTGCCAGCCGCGGCCCGGCATGTGGTCGAGAGACAACGCCGCGGCGAGCAGGGTCATCCCGCGGAACAGCCAGCTGACGCCGATCCAGATGGCCAAAAGCGTGACCGCCTCGAATTTGTCGCGGAAGCAGAAGAACCCAAGAACCAGCGACACGATGCCGGTAATGAACGTCAACACCCTCATCGCGGCCCCGGCGTGTGTGCCGAATGCGGCGAATACGTAGCCGATTCCGGAAACCACCAAATAGGTGCCGAACAGGACACCGGCCACGAACAGCGTCTTGCCTGGCCAGGCCAGCACGATCACTCCCAAGGCCACCGCCAGGACGCCGATCAGCAGAAGCACCTGCCATGCGCTGCGAGCTATCTGCCGCAGCGGACCTTCGAAAACGGTGTTGTCGCTAATTGTCATGCGAATAATGATTCGCCATTCTGACCTCAAAGAAAATGTCCCGCACGACACAATTCGGTATCGCGCGCGGGTATCGCGGACAACGCTGAGCCAAAATATCTGTTAGATGGATGCGTGAGTACCGCGGTGGTGGTGGGCGGTGGGCCCAACGGGCTCGCCGCCGCGATCTGTCTGGCCGCCGAAGGCGTGCAGGTCACCGTGCTCGAGGCCGCCGACGAGGTCGGCGGGGGCGCCCGCAGCGGCGAAGGAATCGTCCCCGGCCTGCTGCACGACCACTGTTCGGCGATCCACCCGATGGCCGTCGGCTCGCCGTTCCTGGGCCGATTCGACCTGCAGCGGTACGGCCTGACGTGGCGCTGGCCGGAGATCGACTGCGTGCATCCCCTCGACGGCGGCGCCGCCGGCGTGGTGCGCCGCTCGGTGGAAGAGACCGCGGCCGGCCTCGGGCGCGACGGCCGGCGGTGGCGGCTGGCGTTCGGCTACCCGGCCGCCCGGTTCGATGCGTTGAGCGAGGACATCATGGGACCGCTGCTGCGGGTCCCGCACCATCCGCTGATGCTGGCGCGCTTCGGCGCGCCCACCCTGCTTCCCGGGTCGGCGTTCGCCCGGCTGTTCCGCACCGAGCAGGGGCGGGCGCTGTTCGGCGGCGTTGCGGCGCATGCCTTCCGGCCGCTGCATTACCCGATGACGTCGGCCATTGGCGTCGGCATCATCGCCGCCGGCCACCGGCACGGCTGGGCAGTGGCCGAGGGCGGATCGCAGTCGATCACCAACGCGATGGTGCGGTTACTGGCTGATTTGGGCGGCAAGATCGAGACCGGTGTCCGGGTCAAGAACGCGTCGCAGCTGCCGCCGGCTGACGTGGCGATGTTCGACCTGGCGCCCAGCGCGGTCGCCGCGATCCTGGAAGACCGCCTTCCGCGCCGAATCTCGCGCGCGTTCAAGAGCTTTCGACGAGGCCCGGGCGCGTTCAAGGTCGACTTCGCCGTCGAGGGCGGCGTGCCGTGGACCAACCCCGACGCCCGCCGGGCCGGCACGGTGCACGTGGCGGGCACTTATGCCGAACTCGCCGCGACCGAGCGCGACGTCCACGCCGGCCGCATGCCGGAGCGGCCGTTCGTGCTGGTCGGTCAGCAATACCTGGCCGACCCGCAGCGCTCGGTGGGCAACACGCATCCCGTGTGGAGCTATGCCCATGTGCCCAACGGCTACGCCGGCGAAGCCAGCGAGGCCATCATCGCCCAGATCGAGCGGTTCGCCCCCGGTTTCCGCGACCGCATCGTCGGACACCAGGTCCGCTCGACGACGCAGCTGGAAACCTACAACCCCAACTACGTCGGTGGCGACATCATCACCGGCGCCAAGGACATTCGCCAGCTGACGTTCGGTCCCCGAATCACGTTGTCCCCCTATAGCATTGGCTTGCCCGGGATGTACATCTGCTCGGCGGCCACCCCGCCGGGGCCCGGTGTGCACGGCATGTGCGGTGCCAATGCCGCCCACCTCGCCCTCCGGTGTCTAGAGCGGCGCACGTAGCGATCGATAAGGGGCCTTGCGCAGAGTGTAGTCAAGTGACTACACTCTGCAATATGTGCATCACGCACCTCAGGAGGATTCGATGAAAAAGATTGTTGCTGCGGCCGTGCTGGCTTTCACCGGGTTACTGACCGTCGGCGTGGGCGTCAGCCACGCCGACACGATTCAGACCGAGGGCAGCTACCCGACGCGCGAAGCCTGTCAGGACGCCGGCCCCGGAGTGAAGGCCACGACGCCCGGGAACTGGAATAACTTCTGGTGCGTCCCGGACCGTGCGGCCGCCGGCTCGTGGCGCCTGGTGCTCAGCAACTGAAGTCGCTGCCTGTCAGGGCTTCGGATAGGTGTAGAAACCCTCGCCGCTCTTGACGCCGAGCTTGCCGGCAGAGACGTAGGACCGCAACAGGCCTCGCACGTGCTCGGGCAGGCCGGGATTCTGTGCGGCGTAGTGATTCTCGATGTCGAGTACCACGTCGAGCCCGACGAGATCCATCATCTGAAACGGCCCGGCGGGCAAGCGCCAGTTGACTTTGAACATCCCGTCGACGTCTTCTGGACGGGCCACGCCCTCGGCGACCACGGCGAGCGACTCGCGTTTGATGGCGGCCCAGATGCGATTGAAGATGAAGCCGGTGGACTCCTTGCGCGCCTCGAATGGATGAACACCGAACTCCGGCAGCACCCTTAGCAGCGTGTCGAGCAGGCCCCGATCGGTCTGACCGTCGGACATCAGGTCGACGGCGTTGACCTCCGGCGGCATGTAGAAGTGCGCGTTGCACAGACGGGTTTTGTCGCGCACGCCTTCGGCCATCAGGCGTGACGGGAACGACGACGAGTTGGTCGCGAAGATGGTGTCGGGCGGCGCGGCTTGGTCGATCTGCTCCCACGTCGCAATCTTGATCTCGAGCTTTTCCGGGACCGACTCGACGACGAGCCACGCGCCGTCCATCGCCTCCTCGAGCGATCCCACGGCCATCGCGACGCCCGCCTCACCAAAGCCTCTGTCGGCCACCAGCTTCGGCAGTGCCTCGGTCACGTACTGAACCGCCGACCGGCGCTGCTCCGCGCGTGGGGCGAAGATGCGCACGGTTCCCCCGCGGCTGGCGAACACCAGCGCGATACGGCGGCCCAACGTTCCCGCGCCGATCACCGCGACCGGGCGGTTGCGGACGTCCTCGAAGCTGTGGGAGAAGGACACGGGCGCCGTCATAGCAGGGTGGCTTGCTCGGGCTCCGATTCGACCGGCTCGAGCAGTTCCGGCCCGTTGTTTCGGACATTGTTGACCAGCGTCGACACCTCGCGCATGCGGATGCCGCAGGCGTCGGGTGGGCGGGTGAGCAGCTCCTCGTCGACCGGGGCGTCCGGGTTCAGCCAGCGGTCCCAGTCGCGTTCGGGCACCACCAGCGGCATCCGGTCGTGGATCTCGGCGAGTTCCCCGGGCGCGTCGGTGGTGATGATCGTGCAACTCAGCAGCGGCCGAGCGTCTTTCGCGGGCTTCCAGACCGACCAGAGGCCCGCCATGAACAACGGCTCGCCATCCTCGCGGTACATGAAGAACGGCGTCTTGCGGGACTTCTTGCCGGGCGCGTCGGAATTGACCCGCCACTCGTAATAGCCGTCCATCGGCACCAGGCAACGCTTGGACTTGGCGCTCGAGCGGAAGGCGGGCGAGCTGGTGACCTTCTCGGCGCGGGCATTGATCAGCAGCGGGCCCTTGGACTCCGGCGCCCCGTCGGAGCCGGCCTTCGCCCACGGCGGGACCAAGCCCCACCGCATGAGCCGGACCCGCCGCGTGGGCTCGTCCTCGGGCTCGGCGTGCCGGCTGACCACGGTCGCGATGGTCCTGGTCGGGGCCACGTTGTAGTTGGGCGCCTCGGCGTTGGGCGCGGTGCCGGTGGCCTCGTCGATCGCCTTGATCTTCTGCGCAAGCAGGGCCGGATCCGTCGTGACCGCAAAACGTCCGCACATACCACCCATGGTGCCTGCTACCCACGACGCCCGCCGACACGGCAGGATGAAGGCCGTGAGCAGCACCGAGTCCCTAAACGCGTGGACGGCCCCGCAGCCGACGACGCCGGTGCGCGCGACCGTGACGGTCCCGGGCTCCAAGTCGCAGACCAACCGCGCGCTGGTGCTGGCCGGGCTGGCGGCCGCGCAGGGCCACGGCGCCTCCACCATCAGCGGGGCGCTGCGCAGCCGCGACACCGACTTGATGATCGGGGCGCTGCGCAGCCTGGGGCGGCGCGTCGACGGGGACGGGCCCGAGCTGACCGTCGGCGGCCGCATCGCGCCCGGCCCCGACGCCCGGGTCGACTGCGGCCTGGCGGGCACGGTTTTGCGCTTCGTTCCGCCGCTGGCGGCGCTGGCCGACGCGGCGGTGGAGTTCGACGGCGACGAGCAGGCGCGGGCCCGGCCCATCGCGCCGCTGCTGGACGCCCTACGCGGCCTCGGCGTGCGGATCGAGGGCACCGGCCTTCCGTTCCGTGTGCAAGGCAACGGCTCGGTCGCCGGCGGGACCGTGGCGATCGACGCGTCGGCGTCCTCGCAATTCGTCTCGGGGCTGCTGTTGTCCGCGCCGTCGTTCACCGAAGGCCTGACGATCCAGCACACCGGCTCGGCGCTGCCGTCCGCGCCGCACATCGAGATGACGATCGTGATGCTGCGACAGGCCGGGGTCGACGTCGACGACTCCGTCGCCAACCGCTGGCAGGTGCGCGCCGGGGCGGTCGCGGCCCGGCACTGGGAGATCGAGCCCGACCTGACCAACGCCGTACCGTTCCTGGCGGCGGCCGTGGTGACCGGCGGGACCGTGCGCATCACCGGCTGGCCGGCGACGAGCGTGCAACCCGCCGACGACATCCTGAGCGTCTTGGGCAAGCTGAATGCCACTGTCACCCAAGGTGATTCGTTCCTCGAGGTCCGGGGCTCGGCCGACTATCCGGGCTTTGACGTCGACCTGCGCGCCGTGGGCGAACTGACACCGTCGGTGGCGGCGCTGGCCGCGCTGGCGACCCCGGGATCGGTGTCGCGCCTCTCCGGCATCGCCCACCTGCGCGGCCACGAAACCGACCGGCTCGCCGCGCTGAGCGCCGAGATCAACCGCCTGGGCGGCGACTGCGGGGAAACGCCCGACGGCCTGGTGATCACCGCCACGCCGCTGGGCCCCGGCGCCTGGCGCGCGTACGCCGATCATCGAATGGCGATGGCCGGGGCGATCATCGGGCTGCGGGTGGCCAGCGTCGAGGTGGACGACATCGGCGCCACCAGCAAGACGCTGCCGGAGTTTCCGCAGCTGTGGGCGCGGATGGTGGAGTCCAGCGGTTGAGGCCGGGCGATTACGACGAGTCCGACGTCAGGGTCCGCTCTGGCAGGGGCTCGCGGCCGCGGACCAAGACCCGTCCCGAGCACGCCGACGCCCAGGCCGCCATGGTGGTCAGCGTCGACCGCGGCCGCTGGGGATGCGTGCTGGGCGGGCGCCCCGATCGCCGGGTCACGGCGATGCGAGCACGCGAGCTGGGCCGCACCCCGATCGTCGTCGGCGACGAAGTCGACCTGGTCGGCGATGTGTCCGGGCGGACCGACACCCTGGCCCGCATCGTGCGGCGCGGCGAGCGCCGAACGGTGTTGCGGCGCACCGCCGATGACACCGATCCCACCGAGCGGGTGGTGGTGGCCAACGCCGACCAGCTGCTGATCGTGGTGGCTCTGGCGGACCCGCCGCCGCGCACCGGCCTGGTCGACCGCGCGCTCATCGCCGCCTACGCCGGCGGGCTGACCCCGATCCTGTGCCTGACGAAAACCGACCTCGCGCCGCCGGAGCCGTTCGCCAAGCATTTCGCGGACCTGGACCTGCTGGTGGTCGCCGCGGGTGTCGACGATCCGCTGCTGGCGGTGGCCGACCTGCTCGCCGGCAGGATCACCGTGCTGCTGGGCCATTCCGGGGTCGGCAAGTCGACATTGGTGAATCGCCTTGTGCCCGAGGCGGACCGGGCCGTCGGGGAGGTAACCGACATCGGCCGGGGGCGGCACACCTCGACGCAATCGGTCGCGTTGCCTCTACAAGGGTCCGGGTGGGTGATCGACACCCCGGGAATCCGCTCCTTCGGATTGGCCCACATCGAGCCCGACGACGTGCTGATGGCGTTCTCGGACCTGGCCGAGGCGACGCGAGACTGCCCGCGCGGCTGCGGACACATGGGGCCGCCGGCCGACCCCGAATGCGCGCTGGATGAGCTGTCCGGGCCCGCGGTGCGCCGTGTCGCCGCGGCCAGGCGCCTGCTGGCCGTGCTCAGGGAACAGTGACGGCCCGCCGAGCGTGCGTGTCTGTACAGCGACACGCCGCGCAAGGGCGTACAACTGTGCACCCTCGCGCCCGTGCTCAACCGGACTTGGCCAGCCGCATGCCCAGCTCGCCCGGCGGCACGAGATGCCCCTCGGCGCAACGGATTTCGACGCCCGCTTCGGCGCCGCAGCCCAGGTGTGTGAGCCGCAGCCGGTTGCGCCCCGGCAGGTGGCGTCGGCCCCACTCGAACATCGCCCAGACCACCGGCATGAAGTCGACACCCGCCTCGGTCAGCACGTACTCCTCGCGGCTGCGCTGTCCGGGCTCGCGGTAGGGGCGGCGCGTCAGCAGCCCGAGGTCGACCAGCTCGGCCAGCCGGGCCGCTGCGGCGGCCTTGGTGATGCCGACGCGGCGCGCGAAGTCGTCGAACCGGGTGGTGCCGTAGTAGGCCTCGCGCATGATGAGCATCGCGGACTTGGTACCGAGCACCGCCATGGTCTTCTCGATCGCGCACTCTCCCACCGCCGACCATTTGTCGCGGTCGGCGAGCGCGCCTTGCAGAAATGTCATCTAAATCACCTCCCCTTCTGGGTTGCATTTAGTATACCAAGGTGTTTACCTGGGTACAGCGAAGAAAACTTAGCCTCGCGTGACTCAAGGAGGAGCCATGGTTCAAGGCCGCGACGCCGTCATCGTCGGTGCCGTCCGCACCCCGATCGGCAAGGGCAAGGCCAGCGGCGCGCTGCACGGTGTGCTGCCTGCGGATTTGCTGGCGCACAGCCTGCGCGAACTGGTGACGCGCACCGGTGTCGACCCGGCGCAGATCGACGATGTCATCGCCGGCGCCGTCACCCAGGTCGGCGACCAGGCGGTCAACATCGCCCGTAACGCGTCGTTGGGTGCGGGACTCCCCGAGTCAGTGCCCGGGGTCACGATCGACCGGCAGTGCGGCAGCAGCCAGCAGGCAATCAGCTTCGCGGCGCAGGGCGTGATCGCCGGCGCCTATGACCTGGTGATCGCCGGTGGCGTGGAGTCGATGAGCCGCGTCCCGATGGGCAGCTCCGTGTTGCCCGGCAGCAACCCGTTCGGCGACGACATGACGCGGCGCTACCCCGACGGCCTGGTGCCGCAGGGCATCAGCGCCGAGCTGATCGCCGCGAAGTGGGGCTTTTCGCGCGCCCAGCTCGACGAGTTCTCCGCGTCCAGCCATGACAAGGCCGCCCGTGCCACCAAGGACGGGCTCTTCGACAACGAGCTGATTCCGGTCGCGGGGCTTGCCACCGACGAGATCGTCCGGCCGGGCACGACGGTGGAGACGCTGGCCGGCTTGCAGCCTTCGTTCTACAGCGACGCGATGAAAGAGCGATTCCCGCAGATCAATTGGTCGATCACGGCGGGCAACTCCTCGCCGCTGTCCGACGGCAGCGCCGCGGTCCTGATCACCAGCAGCGAGGTGGCCGACAAGCTGGGGCTGCGCCCGCTGGCGCGCATCCACAGCACCACCGTCGTGGGCTCCGACCCGCTCTACATGCTGACCGGGATCATCCCGGCGACCGAAAGGGTGCTGCGCCGCGCCGGATTGACCCTCGCGGACATCGACCTGTTCGAGGTCAACGAGGCGTTCGCGCCCGTCGTGCTGGCGTGGGCGCACGACACCGGGGCCGACCTGGCCAAGACCAACGTCAACGGCGGCGCCATCGCGATCGGCCACCCGCTGGGCGCCAGCGGCGTGCGCATCATGACCACGCTGGTCAACGCGCTCGAGCAGCGCGGCGGACGGTACGGTTTGCAGACGATGTGTGAGGGCGGCGGCATGGCCAACGCCACCATCATTGAGCGACTCTAGGGGGGCGTAGGTATGTCGCAGGAGATCCGGTTCGACGGTGTGCGGGTGCGTTACGACGCTGCCAAGAGCTACGACGAGCTGCTCGCCGCGCTGCTGGCCGACATCGGCGACAAGCCGGTGCCGATCAGCGAATTGGCGATTGCCACCGACGATTGGGATTCCTACCGGCAGCGGGTCGAAACCCACGTCGGACCAAGCGGATTCATGCTGATCTCCCTGATCGACCACGGCGCCTGGATCGCCAACGCGGGCATCGACCGCAAGGCGATGCGCGTCATCCTCGGCAACCCGCTGATCGCCATCACGATGCTGCGGCACGACGTGACTGCCGGCTTGTTCGCCCCGGTCGAGTTGCTACTCCTCGACGAGGGCGACGGCCGGAGCAGCCTGACCTACGTCAAGCCGTCATCGCTGATGGTGGTCGAGCCGAACGCGGAATTGCTCAGCGCCGCAGAAAACCTCGACGCCAAGCTGGCGGCCCTGGCCGCCAAGGTGACCAACGGGTCGTGAACGGACCGTCTTAGAGCCACCCCGTGCGGGCGGCGGCAACCGGCTCGGCAGGGGCCGGTGCCAATTCCCCGTTCCGCACGCCGTCGAGCATCCGTTTCACGACGGCGACGATCTCCGGCGCGGCCGCGACGAGTCCGGTCACATCGGCTTCGGTCACCTCATCGGCGTCGACGCCCGCGCGGGCCAGCACAGCCGCCGGGTCGGCCAGCTGAGCGGCCAGCCAGGACGGCGGGTCGGCCGACAGCTCCGGGACGAAGTGCCGACGGCCGGGTTCCCAACCGTCGAAACGGGGATGGTGATGGGCCCGGTCCAGCGTCCCGGGCGGGCTCTCCGTGGATCCGAACAGGTCCACGCGCCACACCGGGCGGCCGAAGGCGATCGGGATGCCTGCGTAGATCGAGCCCCGGGGATCGGCCCGGTCGACGAGGCGCAGTTCCAGCCTGACTCCCCGTTCCGGGGTTTCCTGACCGGCGAGGGGGCTCGGATCGACGAAATACATGTCCCCGACGACTACACCCAGGGTCTCGAATCCGAATGCTGCGAGCATGGCGCTGCCTTTCCTTGCGCTTCCTCGAGCGTAGCCGCGCCGAGTGTGCAGTCACTGCGAAAAATCGCGCGCGATTTCGCAGCCTTCGCACGTTCGGCGCAGGGGAAAGCTAGGCCGCCAGGCCGTTGTCCCTGATCGTTCGCTCCGCTTGCTTCTTAGCGCGCCGGTCGCGCCGCCAGCCGCGGACAGTGGTGATCGCCGTCTTCAGCCCGCGGCGCCGTCCGGTCGCCGGATCGGTGCCGGCGAAGCCCGGCTCCAGTTCGGCGAACATCCGTTCGCTGCGGGTCTCCGGCGCGTCGTCGGCGTCGGCGAGCAGGTAGGAGTTGGGCAGCGACAACTTGGCGATCGTGCGCCACGTCTTGCCGTATTGCACCAGGAAAGACCCCGTGGTGTAGGGCAAGTCGTACTTGTCGCAGACCGCGCGCACCCGCACCGAGATCTCGTGCAGACGGTTGCTGGGCAGATCGGGGTACAGGTGGTGCTCGATCTGGTGGCAGAGGTTGCCGCTCATGAACCGCAGCACCGGCCCCGCCTCGAAGTTGGCGCTGCCCAGCATCTGGCGCAGATACCACTGGCCCTTGGTTTCGCCGATCATGTCGGTCTTGGTGAATTTCTCTGCGCCATCGGGGAAATGGCCGCAGAAGATGACGGCGTTGGCCCACACGTTGCGGATCACGTTGGCAAGCGCGTTGGCCTTCAACGTCGAGGTGTACGTCGCGCCGGGCGACAGCGCGGTCAGCGCCGGGAACGCGACGTAATCCTTCAACACCTGCCGACCGGCCTTGGCCAGGAACTCGTCGACCCGCTGCCGGGCGTCGTCCTGCTCCATCCGCTTCTTGGCGATCTTGCCGAGCTCGACGTGCTGCAGGCCGACGCCCCACTCGAAGAGCAGCGCAAGCATGGTGTTGTAGACGAGGTTGAAGAGGTTGAAGCGCTTCCAGCGCTGGTCGCGGGTGACGCGCAGCAAGCCGTAGCCGACGTCGTCGTCCATCCCGAGGATGTTGGTGTACTTGTGGTGCACGAAGTTGTGGGTGTAGCGCCAGTGCTTGGACGACCCGCTCATGTCCCACTCCCACGTCGAGGAGTGGATCTCCGGGTCGTTCATCCAGTCCCACTGGCCGTGCATGACGTTGTGGCCGATCTCCATGTTCTCGACGATCTTGGCCACGCCCAGGGTCGCGGTTCCCGCCCACCATGCCGAACGCCGGGAACCGGCGGCCAGCATCAGCCGGCCGGCCACCTCCAGCGTGCGCTGCGCCGCGATGGTGCGGCGGATGTAGCGGGCGTCGCGCGCTCCACGAGAGTCTTCAATGTCCTGGCGGATGGCGTCGAGCTCAAAGGCCAGGCTCTCGATGTCAGCGTCCGTCAGATGGGCGAATACGTCGACGTCGGTGATCGCCATCGTCCTTTTCTCCCTGCTGTCGTTATCGCTTACTTACTTACGTTATCGTAACCTACGAATCCGTAGGTTACCTGTGAGTAGCCTTTAGATGTCGAGCGCGCAATCGCCCGAGGCGGCCGACACGCAGGTCTGGATCCGGGTGCCGGGCTCGTGCTCCTGGCCCGTGCGCAGATCGCGGACGTGGCCCTCCACCAAGCTGACCACGCACGACTGGCAGATGCCCATCCGGCAGCCGAACGGCATCTGCACCCCGACTCCTTCACCCGCGTCCATCAACGACGTCGCGGCATCGGCCGAAACCGCGCGCCCGCTTCGGACGAACGTGACCGTTCCGCCGGCCCCGGCGGGCGCGGCCCTGGACACCGCGAATCGCTCCAGGTGCAGCCGGTCGCCGATGCCCGCCGCCGACCAGACCCTTTCGGCGTGGGCGAGCATGCCCTCCGGCCCGCACGCCCAGGTCTGGCGTTCGCGCCAGTCCGGCACCTCGTGCTCGAGCGAAGCGAGGTCGAGCCGGCCCTGCTTGCGGGTCTCCCGCAGCTGCAGGCGATAGCCCGGCTGGTGGGACGCGAGGGCGGCCAACTCCGCGCGAAACATCACGTCGGATTCCGTCGGCGCCGAATGCACGTGCGTAATGTCACCAATCTGGTTGCGCCGCACCAACGTCCGCAGCATCGACATCACCGGCGTGATCCCGGAGCCGGCGGTCAGGAACAGGATGGAGCGCGGCGCCGGGTCGGGCAGTACGAAGTTGCCCTGCGGGGCGGCCAGCCGGACGATGGTCCCGGGCTCGACGCCGGCCACCAGGTGGGTGGAGAGGAACCCTTCGGGCATCGCCTTGACGGTGATCGTCACGGTGCGCGGTGACCCGGGCGCCTCGGCCGGGCACGACGTCAGCGAATAGGACCGCCAGCGCCAACGCCCGTCGACCAGCAGCCCGATCCCGATGTACTGGCCGGGCTGATAGTCGAAGCTGAAGCCCCAACCCGGTTTGATCACCAGAGTCGCGGAGTCCTCGGTTTCCCGGCGCACCTCGAGGATGCGGCCCCGCAATTCCCGGGCGGACCACAGCGGATTGGCCAGATGCAGATAGTCGTCGGGCAGCAGCGGCGTGGTGATGCGCGCGGCTAGGTTGCGTAGCGCATTCCAGCCCGGATGCCGGTCGGCCCCGACGACAACCGGCCGCTTGGTGTCGATGATATTGCCCCTAATCGAGGGGTTACGTCTGCCCAGCGGAAGCTCCTGCTCACTATGCGGCGTATGACTTACGTCCAACATTGTGGTCGGTTCGGTGTGCTCCACGAAACCTACGGTACCGTAACTTACGGAAGCGTAGCTAGGCCTAGCACTCCCGAATGCGTCACATTTCGAATTCGGATTGGTAGTCGGCGGCGGGCAGGGCGCTCCCCGTCTGACATCCGGGCACCACATCCTGCATGCCCCGTTTGCGGTGTGGCACAAGCATTGACGTCATGCTTGGAGCACCGCTCTAGGCGGCATCACCGGTGGCCAATGTCAACGCGCGCGGCTAGAGCAGCTCGAGCAGGAACGGCAGCTCCTGGTTGGCGTACCACGCCAAATCGTGGTCTTGAGCGTCGCCGACGATCAGCTCGGCGTCCTCGTCGCCCAGGTCGGCGGCGTCGATGGCCTCGATCGCCTTCGTCACGGCCGGCTCGGCCGCCGCGTTGTCGACGTACGCGGCGACGACTTGGTCCATGGTGATGGGACCGGCCAGCCTGACCACAGCATCGTCGAGATCGGGCCGATAGGTGACCCCGGATTCGCCCAAGTCGACCTCGGCGGCCAACACCGCGCGCCGCGGCGGCAACGCGTTAGCCAGATCGTCGGCCAGCAGTCGCAGCGACGCCAGCGCGGCCTCGCGCAGCGCCACCTCGGCGAGCTCGTCGTCGTCGCCCTCCGCGTAGGCCTCGCGCAGCGTCGGCGTCACCGCGAACGCGGTGCCGTTGACGGGCCGCAACGACCCCTCGCCGACGAGCCGCTGCAACATGGCCAAGGTGGCCGGGATGTAGACCTCGATAGTGGGCACCTACTCCGCGATCAGGGTGGCGGCGTAGTCGTCGACGTACGTCGACAGCTCGCGCGGCGGGCGCTCATAGCGCCCACTCACCACCGGCTCTTTAGGAAGTTTGACCTTGGGCCGCGACACATCGTGGTATTCGATCGTCGACAGCAGATGGGCCATCATGTTCAGCCGCGCGTGCTTTTTGATGTCCGATTCCACGACATACCACGGGCTGATCGGGGTGTCGGTGCGCGCCACCATCTCGTCTTTGGCGCGCGAATAGTCCTCCCACCGATACAGCGATTCCAGGTCCACAGGACTGAGTTTCCATTGCCGCACAGGATCATTCAGTCTCGCCCGGAACCGGCGCGGCTGTTCGGCCTCAGAAACGGAGAACCAATACTTGCGCAATAATATCCCGTCGTCGATTGCATTTGCTCGAAGACCGGAGTCTGCCGCAAAAACAGCGCATGCTCTTGCGGCGTACAGAATCCCATCACCTTTTCCACGCCGGCGCGGTTGTACCACGACCGATCGAACAGCACGATTTCGCCTCGGGCGGGCAGGTGGGCGATATAGCGCTGGTAGTACCACTGGCCGCTTTCGCGATCGCTGGGCGCGGGCAGCGCCGCGATGCGGGCCACGCGGGGGTTCAGGTATTCGGTGATCCGTTTTATGGTCCCACCTTTGCCCGCTCCGTCGCGCCCTTCGAAGATGATCACCAGGCGCGTTCCCGAGTGTCGGACCCATTCTTGCAGCTTCACGAATTCGGTTTGCAGCCCGAACAATTCGGCTTCGTAGACGGCATCGGAAATTTTGCGCGCGGCCGGCGGCGGTGATTTCTTTTTCGTCGCCTTGGCGTTGCTCGTCGGGGTGCTCACTCACGAATAATAGATCCGGACACCGATTTTCACCCCTACTACTACCGGGAAGCCTCGAGGAGTTCCTCCAGCGCTTGGCTGAGCAGTCCCGGCAGCATATCGACGTCGCTCATCGCGTCGCGGTCGGCGTTGATTCCGAAATACAGCATCCCGTTGTACGACGTCACGCTGATGGCCAGCGCCTGATTGTGCAGCAGCGGGGGCACGGCGTAGGTCTCCAGCAGCTTGGTGCCGGCGATGTACATCTGCGACTGGGCCCCCGGGGCGTTGGTGATCAACAGGTTGAACGTGCGCTTGGAAAAGCTCGGGAAGCTGGTGGCGACCCGGATGCCCATGGCGTGCAGAGTGGGTGGCGCAAATCCCGACAGCGTGACGATGGTCCTGGCGTCGACCAGGCTGGCCGACGACGCGTTGGACTCGGTCGTGTGAGCGATCTGCGACAGCCGCACGACCGGATTCGCCTCCCCCACCGGCAGATCGACCAGGAACGGCGTGACCTGACTGATGGTTTGGCCCGGGCCCGTCGAGTCCAGTTGGTCATCGGCGTAGACGGAAAGCGGGGCCATCGCGCGGATCGTCGCGGTCGGTGACACCGCCACCCCCCGCGACAGCAGCCAGTTGCCCAGCGCGCCGGCGATGACGGCGAGCACCACGTCGTTGACGTCGCAGTCGTACCGCGCGCGCAGGGTGCGGTAGTCCTCGAGGTGGCAACTGGCGACCGTGAACCGCCGATGCCGCGAAACGGTCGCGTTGAGCGGGCTGCTGGGTGCCGTGCCGCGCGCCACGGCGCGCGCGAGGTCGATGACGCGGCGGC
The DNA here is from genome assembly GCF_001667035.1 of Mycobacterium sp. 852002-51057_SCH5723018. Taxonomy (GTDB): domain Bacteria; phylum Actinomycetota; class Actinomycetes; order Mycobacteriales; family Mycobacteriaceae; genus Mycobacterium. Next base: position 76,494 of record NZ_LZIR01000008.1, on the reverse strand, counting down.
CCGCGTCCAGCAGTTCGCCGTAGTTGGTCACCGCCCCGGCCACCGCCGAGCTGACGGCCTGCAGCTGGGTGCCCGGGCCGGCCAGCCAGTCCCCGATCGCACCGAGCACGAGGCGGGTGTTGCCGGGGTCGCGTTCCGGCACCCAGATGTCTTCGGGGAACGGCGGCGGCCGTCGCGTCCGGTCGGCGATGACGTGGCCGATCTCGAGCGCGGTCATGCCGTTGATCAGGGCCTGGTGCGACTTGCTGTACAGCGCTACGCGGTTCTTGGCCAGGCCCTCGACGAGGTACATCTCCCACAGCGGCCGCGACTTGTCCAGCGGCCGGGCGGCCAGCCGCGCGATCAGCTCGTGCAGCTGCTCGTCGCTGCCCGGCGAGGGCAGTGCCGACTGCCGCACGTGGTAGGTGATGTCGAAGTCGGCATCATCGATCCACACCGGCCTGGCCATGCCGATCCGCACTTCCCGGATCTTCTGCCGGTACCGCGGTATCTGGGGCAGCCGCTGTTCGACGGTGGCCAGGAGCGTCTCGTAGCTCAATCCTGAGCGCGGCCGGCGCAGGATGGACAGCGATCCGACGTACATCGGGGTCGCGGTGTTCTCCAGCCGGAAGAAGGACGCGTCCGCCGGGGACAACCTGGTCACCATCGGCGCTGTCCTCCTTGTCAATTCGCCCTGGGGCCATTTAGTGAACGCATGTACAGCCCACGGTAATCGCCCCGCCGGGGCACAGCTCGGCGCGGGTACGGGTTGGCTCGAGTTGTGCCATGATGACCACTGTCTGCCACTCTCCAGCAGCTCCCTTTCGACCACTGAAGATGGAGAGTGCGCGTTGACCGTTAGTCCCGTCCTGAAAACGCCCGGCTCCGAGGCGTTCGCCGTGACGCCCGTCGTCGACTATGAGCCCGCGCGGCGAGACGTCCCCGCGTGCCGGCAGTCCTCGCGCTCCACGCTGCGCCGTCGCGCGCGTGTGCCGCGCCGCCCATACCCCGGTCAACCGGGCAAGCACCCCCAAGCGACCGGGATCCCCCCGGTCACGTCGCCGCCGATGCGTCAGGCGGCGATCTTCGCCGACGCGGCGCTGCGCCGGGTGCTGGAAGTCATCGACCGTCGCCGTCCGGCCGCCCAGCTGCGACCGGTGCTGGCGCCCAGCCTGGTGGACTCGGTGGTCGCGATCGGCCGCTCGGCAATCGGGCGGCAGGGCGCCGCCGTGCTGCGCCGGCTGCGGGTGCAACCGGCCGGTCGCCACGACGCCGAGACCGCCGCCGAGGTTTCCGGGTCATTCAGCCGCGGCGACCGGATCCACGCCATCGCCTGCCGGGTGGAGCAGGTGCGCGGCGTGGGAGGCGCAACCGACCGGTGGCAGGTGGTGGCCCTGCACATTGGTTGAAGACGGGCTACTTCGGCGGCGCGGCGCCGGCGGGCAGCGAACCGCCCCCGTATCGGGCCAGCACCGGTCCCGCGATCGCCATCACGAAGACATACGCCGTGGCCAGCGCCGCGGCGGCGGGCATCGCCGTGCCGACCAATCCGATGATGATCAGCGAGAATTCGCCGTGCGCGATCAGGGCGGTGCCCGCGCGCAGCTGCCCGCGCCGCGCCACGCCGTCGCGCCGGGCGGCCAGCACGCCGGTGGCCACCTTGGTGAGGGCGGTGACGGCGGCCAGGGCCAGGGCCACCGGAAGCATCGGAAGCAGCTCGCGGGGGTCGACCGAGAGGCCGATCGCCAGGAAGAAGATGGCGGCAAACAGGTCGCGCAACGGGCCCAGCACCTGGCGCGCCCGGTCCGCCGTTGCCCCGGTCAGGGTGAGCCCGACCAGGAAGGCGCCGACGGCGGCCGAGGCGCGCAGCGATTCTGCGACCGCCGCCACCATCAGGGTGATCCCGAGGACCCTGAGCAACAGCTGCTCGGAATCGGGATGCTCGACCAGCCGGCCGACGTGGTGACCCCAGCGGTACGACGCGGCGAACGCGGCCAGCAGTGCGCCGATCGCGGCCGCCATACCGCCCACGGCCTCCAGCCAGCCGCCGCCCGACGCGAGGACCGCGAACAGCGGCAGGTAGGCCGCCATCGCGAAGTCCTCGAGAACCAGCACGGACAGCACGGCCGGCGTCTCCCGGTTACCGAGCCGGCCCAGGTCTTCGAGTAGGCGCGCGACGACGCCCGACGAGGAGATGTAGGTGACGCCGGCCAGGGCCAGGATGGCGACTCCGTCCAGGCCCAGCAGCCAGCCGGCCACCGCGCCGGGTGCGGCGTTGAGAACGATGTCGACACCCGCGGACGGCAGGTGATGGCGCAGGCTGCTGGCGAATTCGGTGGCGGAGAACTCCAGACCCAACGTCAGCAGCAGCAGCACGACGCCGATGGGCGCGGCCGTGGCAATGAACTCGCCGGCCGCGGCCACCGGCAGCAGGCCGCCCTTGCCCAGCGAAAGACCAGCCAGCAGGTACACCGGTATCGGGGACAACGCGAATCGGCGTGCCACGGTGCCCAATACGGCCAGCGTGGCAAGCAGGGCGCCGAGCTGGAACAGCAGCGCCCCCGAAACTTGCACCGGCTCAGCCCTTTTCGACGATCTGCTGGACGGCGGCGATGCCTTCTTCGGTGCCGATGACGATCAGGACATCGCCCTGGCGCAGCGTCTCGGCGGGGCCCGGCGAGGCGAGCACGTCTTCGTCGCGCACGATCGCGACGATCGAGGCACCGGTACGGGTACGCGCGCGGGTGTCTCCCAGCGGCCGGTCCACGAACGGGCTGCCCGGCTCGATGTGGACCTGACCCGCCTCGAGGCCCGGCACTTCGCGGGTCAGCTCGGTGAAGCGTTCGGCGATCCGGGGCGCGCCCAGGATCTGGGCTACGGTGTCGGCCTCCTCGTCGGTGAGACGCAACACCGGACGGGCCCGGTCGGGGTCGTCGGGGGCATACAGGACGACGTCGAAATCGCCGCCGCGCCGCGCGACGATGCCGATCCGGTCACCGGAATGGCTGGTGAACTCGTACCGAAGGCCGACGCCCGGTAGCAGCACCTCCTTGACATCCACCCCCCAATACTTGCAGTTTCCGCGTCGCTGGTGTTAACCCGAGACTTGGTGCTGGCCCGCCGTTTCGGGCACGTGCCGGCGCGGCAGCGGCAACAGCATCGACACCCTGCGGCGATAATCGCGGTATTGGTTGCCCAGCGCCGCGACGAGGTCGCGCTCCTCGAGCTGCGTGGCAATCAGGATGTATGCCGTCATCCCGGCCGAGAACAGTACGTGTCCGGCCGTCATGACGGGCGACGCCCAGAACGCGATGAGGAACCCGAGCATCAGTGGGTGGCGCACCAGCCGGTAGAGCCACCGCGCATGAAAACCTATGTGCGTGTAGGGCTTTCCGCGCCAGGCCAGGTACACCTGCCGAAGGCCGAACAGGTCGAAGTGGCTGACCATGAACGTCGAGACCAAAGCGATCGCCCAGCCGAGCCAGAACAGCGCCCATAACGCCAGGCGTCCCGCCGGTTGCCGCACGTCCCAAACGACCGCCGGCATCGTTCGCCATTGCCAGTAGAGCAGCACCAGCACGGCACTCGACAGCACCACGTAGGTGCTGCGCTCTATCGACGGCGGCACGAATCGTGTCCACCAACTCTTGAAGCCGGGCCGCGCCATGACGCTGTGCTGGACCCCGAACGCAGCGAGCAGCAACACGTCGACCAGCACCGCCTCGCCGATGGGCGCGGACAGTCCGCGATCGACGGTTCGAGGCACCAAGAAGTTGCCCACGAAACCAACGAGATAGAGGAAGGCGGCGAGGAACAGCAAGTAAGCCGACGCGCCGTAACCGATGATCAAGTAACGCTTCATGGCCTCAGTGTCGACCGCATTCGCGCGCGGGTATATAGGTCATCTGCCTCATCTTTGCGCCACGGTCTCTAGGCAATTTTGACTAGTCCGTTCCCGAGCGCACACCAGCCGGCACCGATGCGGTTCGAAACGCCGATCTTGGCCATTTGAGGCAAACGCCTCATGCGGCCGTGGAAGTGGTGGACCGATGATCGCCTGTGACAAAGCTGTTTCGAGAAAGCACGGAGAAGAGATCATGAGCGAATTGACATGCAACGCACCGGCCGTCGAGCCGCTCGGTGCTCAGCGATCAGACCACCCAGTTGAATCGCCGTGCGGCGCGCGCGTCGATGCAATCGACGTCAGCCGGCGCGTCGGTGGTCGGCAGATCCTCCACAGGCTGTCGCTTTCGGTGGAACCCGGCGAATTGGTCGCCATCGCCGGCGGCAGCGGAGCGGGGAAGACCACCTTGCTGGAGATCCTCGCGGGACTGCAACCGCCGTCCGCCGGAGAGGTTCGGCACGATGGCGTCGTTCGTGGTGCCCGCGGCGGCGCCGACGCGAAAGTCGGCTACGTGCCCCAGGACGACATCATTCACCTCGAGATGCCCCTGCGCCGAACGCTGCGCTACGCGGCGCTGCTACGGCTTCCCGCGGGCACATCCGCGGTCGAAGCGGAGCGGATCGTCGAGGAGACCATGCAGGACCTCGACTTGGCCGACCGGGCCGACGTGCCGGTGCGTGCCTTGTCCGGCGGCCAGCGCAAGCGGGCCAGCATCGCCGTGGAGCTGCTGACCAGGCCGCGGGTCTTCTTCCTGGACGAGCCCACCTCCGGGCTCGATCCCTCGACTGCGGCTGGCGTGATGCGCCTGCTGCGCCGGCTCAGTCAGCGCGGGGTCACCGTCGTTCTCACAACCCACGAGCCCGCCGGCATTGACCAGTGCGACCGGGTCGTCTTCCTGGCCCGCGACGGCCACTTGGCCTTCACCGGCAGTCCGGTCGCGGCGCGGCGCTACTTCGGCGTGGAGACCCTCACAAGGGTGTATGAGCGCCTGGCTACTGAGCACACTCCGCAGATCTGGGCCGAACGATTCGCGGAAAGCCGCGTGCAGGAAAAGGCGCGGCCCGGCTTCACTCGGCACGCTGCCTCGGCCACGCGGTCCGACGTCAAGCGCACGGGCATGGTCCGGCAATGGTGGTTACTCACAAGACGCAACGTTGACGTTCTCTTCCGCAACCGCCTGACGCTGGCGATCCTGCTCGGCTCACCGGTGCTTGTGACGGCGATGATGGCGACACTGTTCAAGCGCGGCGCGTTCGATCCGGGTAGAACGGCCGGCGTCGGTCCGGCCCAGATCGTGTTCTGGATTGCTTTCGATGGCTTCTTCTTCGGGTTGACGTACGGCCTGCTACAGATCGTCGGCGAGATGGCCGTCTTCCGACGTGAACGCGTGGCCGGGCTCAGCGTGGGCGCCTACGTGGCTTCAAAGATAACGGCGCTGCTACCGGTTCTCGCGGCGGTGAGCGCGGTGTTGCTGCTTGTGCTGCGCGCGCTCGGTCGGCTGCCCGCCGCGGGATGCGACGTATACGCCTCGCTGTTCGCGACGCTTGTGATCGAAGCGATCTCGGCACTGGCCCTGGGCCTTTTCGCCTCGGCCGCCGTCTCCAACGCCGCGCAGGCAGCCCTCGCCCTGCCGATGCTGTGCTTTCCTCAGGTGCTGTTCGGTGGGGCCATCGTCCCCGTCGACCAGATGGCCGCGCCCGGGCGCCTGATGAGCGTGGTCCTGTCCAATCGCCACGCCTTCGATGCGCTCGGGCGCGACCTGGACCTCGACCGCTACACCACCACCCTGCCGGCCATGTCCGCGTACCGTGAGACTTTTGCCGGAGGCAACGCCGCCAGCCTCATCGCGCTCGCCTCGTTCGCCGTTGCGCTCACGCTGGCAACCGCGTGGCTGCTGGACCGGCGATCCCGGCCGGGCGCATCCGTGCGATGACGGCCACGCCGGGCCCGCGATCCTCGAAGGTGTCGCGGGCCCCAGCGTCGGCAACCCCAAAGGGGCACATCAGATTTCAAATTCGCAACCATCGCAGCGTGCACGATTTGAGTCGAACGCAGGCTCAGAATTTGTGGACGAAGACGTTGGTCGGCGCTTCCTGTCCCCGCAGGTTCAGCGTGCGCCGCTGCATGTTGGCCGTCATTTCGTCGGCGACCCCACTGGCGACTAACAACTCGCCGCCGGCGGCGCGTCGTTGCATCCGGGCCGCGGCGTTGACCGGGCGACCGAGGGCGGTGAAGTCGACGACCGCCCCGCCAACATTGCCGACATATGCGACGCCCGCGTGCACTGCGACACCGACGTCCAGCCAGGGCCCACCTGGTGTGCCGTAGCCAACCGCGTCGAGCAGATCGACTCCCGCCTCGATGGCTCGTTGACGATACCGGGGGCCGCTGATGCCTCGGACGAAAAACGCCATCACTTCATCACCGATGAGCTTGTCGATCACCGCGTCGTGGCGCAGCAGCGTCTGCGTCGCGGCGCTGTAAAATCGGTTGAGCAGCGCGGCGAAGTCTGTGGCGGCTCGACGGTGCCCGAGCGCAGTAGAGCCGCGAACATCGGCGAACAGCACCGCGATATCGACCTCGGCTCCCCCTCGCGGCAGCGCATCGCAGCATCTCATGCACAAGTTGGGATTCTTACGCGATCGGCGGTAGCCGACAGCGGCAAAGAGCCGGCCCACGGGTCCGCCAAAGGGGTTGTTGCATAGCTTGCAGCGCGGCGCAGAGGGCAGGTAGCGGAAGGCGTGCCGTGCTCTGACCAGGGATGCGTGGCCGTCGGTGAGCACCTTGTCCCACAGCCCCGACGAGGCCCCCGTTTGCCATTCGGACGAGACGGCCGCACGGTCGTCGTTCACGTCGTCACCGCTTTGCAACTTGGGATCCGCGCGATTTCGCAGCGGCAACATCGCCGGTCGTATCCAATCGAAGCCTCCGCCGCGTGAGGCGTGGTTCGGAGAGGGGCGCACGGCTGGTAGGTGCCGCCCAGTGCTAGTCATGCGGCAATGGTCGCCTCGATTTCCCGGTTGCACATGGGGCATCCGCCCCAAAGTCAATTGGGCGCGCTGCCGGTCAGGCCATGCCGCGTCGCGTACAAGCTAGCCCCGATCCGGTTCGAGACCCCGATCTTGGCATAGATGTGCTCAACGTGATTGCGCACGGTCTTCTCGGAAATCCAAAGCGCCGAGGCGATCTCCCGGTTGGATAGCCCCCGTGCGACATGGAGCAACACCTCGGCCTCGCGCCGAGTCAACCCCGCCGGCCTGGCGGCTCTGCGCGACGGCGGGTGGCCCGCGGCCTCCAGCACGACTTCGACCGCGTCGCCGTCGAGACGGCCGCGGGCCGCCTCACTTCGCAGTCGTCTGGCCGCGGCCTCCACGTCCCGTGGATCGCGATATGGTCGCGGTTCCATTGAGCTGCAATAACTTTCGGCAGCGGCGAGTATCCGGTCGCGAACGGACAGGTCATCACCCCGCAGACCGTTCGGATAACCCGACCCGTCGAGTCGTTCATGATGGTTCACCGCGACCTCCCGGACGCCCTTCAGCCCACCGACCCGAGCCAGGATCCTGCCGGTCAAATACGGATGTAGGTTCACCCGCTCGCGTTCGGCGTGGCTTAGTTCACCGGCCTTTTCCCACACCCGGTTGGACACACCGATCCGGCCGAGATCATGAACGTGGCCCGCGCGGCGGAGAACGTTGATCTCGTCCTGCGCCAGCCCTGCACACTTTCCGGCGTTCTCAGCCAGCTCGGCCACGGCGCGGGAATGGCCCAGGGTGAACGGGCATTTCAGGTCCGCAAAGTCGCCCATGGCGCGCAGCAGCCGGTCCAGCTCAGGACCCTCGAGCGCTTCCTCAGGATCCGGCGCCAAGCCCGCGGCGGTCGACCACACGTCCTCGTTGTCGCGCAGCAGGTCGTCGGCGGCCGCGGTGAACACCGCCACGATGTCCGGGTCGAACTGTTTGCCACTGCGGCGGCGAACCTCCGCGATCGCGGCGCTGGCGCCGTACGCGCGGTGGTGCACTTCGGCGATGTCGGCGAGCTGCGCCACCCGCATCGCCACGGGTATCGCGCGGCCGGCGGCGCCGGCCGGAAGGCCGCTGCCGTCCCACCGTTCGTACGCGTAGGGCAGGGCTGCGCAGACGTCCGCGCCCAGGCCGATCTCCTCGGCGAGCAAGGCGGCCGACAGGCAGTGTGACCGCATCAACGCGCCCAGATTCCCGCGGGCGTCCAGGAACAGTTTGGCCGCCAACTGGGCTCGCTTGGGCAACGTCGACCCGCGGCCGAGGTTACCCACGAGGAACCGCCGGAATGGTGCGCCGGACCAGTCGACGAAGTGGCTGTCGTGCCGCACCGCGATGTCGTCGCCGAACCACCGCGCGTACTCGTGGGAATCGGCGTGACACCCGATCCACATCACCAGGCCGGTGTAGAAAACCGTCCCGCGGTCTCGCGCGCTCAGCCCGAGCCGCTCGGCGAGCCGCGCACCCATCACCGCCGATCGCAGCATGTGATCCATCGGCTGCCCGAGCCCAAGGTCGATCGCCAGAGAGAGCGCCGCCAGGACCTCAGTCCGGGACACCGCTCCGCCGAAGGGCATGAACCTCGCCCCTTTCTCGACAGGGTGTGCCCGGCTCGGCCCGCCTGCGGCTAGCGCCGCTTGACCGACTTCGGCGGCTTGGCGCCGCGACCCTGCCGCCGCGCCGCTTCTCGGCGCTCGCGGCGACTGCCGCCGGCGGCCGCGCCGGCCGGAGTCTTTTGCGCGCCACCGCCGTTGCGTTGCACCTCCGCCGAACCGTCCTCGGATGGACCGGAATACGTCAGGGCGGGGGCCTCGTCTTCGATTCCCTTGGCGCGCAACGTGCTTGGGGGAGCCTCGTCACGCGTCGCGGCGGGCGTGCCGTCGGCGCCGTCCTCCGGTGTGGCAGCGCCGGTTCCCAGCTCCGCCAACCCTTCCGGCACCTCGACCGGGGCGACCTGCGGGGCGGGCACCGCCTCCACGGTGACGTTGAACAGGAAGCCGACCGACTCTTCCTTCATGCCGTCGAGCATGGCCGTGAACATGTCGTAGCCCTCGCGCTGGTATTCCACCAGAGGATCGCGCTGCGCCATCGCGCGCAGTCCGATGCCCTCCTTGAGGTAGTCCATCTCGTAGAGGTGCTCGCGCCACTTGCGGTCGATGACGTTGAGCAGCACGTTGCGCTCGAGCTGGCGCATCGCGCCCTCGCCGGCGATTTCCTCGAGCTCGGCTTCCCTTGCGGCATAAGCCCGTTCGGCGTCTTTGAGCAGCTCGTCGAGCAGCTCTTCGCGGGTGAGGTCGTCGCGGTCGGAATCGGCGTCCGGATGCGTCAGGCTCTCGTGGGTGATCCCGACCGGGTACAGCGTCTTGAGTGCCGTCCACAGTGCGTCCAGGTCCCAATCCTCGGCGTAGCCTTCGCTGGTCGCGCCGTTGACGTAGGCAGTGACGACGTCGCGGACCATGTCCAGCGCCTGATCCTTGAGGTTCTCGCCTTCGAGGATGCGGCGGCGCTCGGCGTAAATCACCTTGCGCTGCTGGTTCATCACCTCGTCGTACTTGAGGACGTTCTTTCTGACCTCGAAGTTCTGCTGTTCGACCTGGGTCTGGGCGCTCTTGATGGCGCGGGTGACCATCTTGTTTTCGATCGGCACGTCGTCGGGCAGGTTCAGCCGGTTGAGCATCGCCTCCAGCGCGGCGCCGTTGAAGCGGCGCATCAGCTCGTCGCTCAGCGACAGGTAGAAGCGCGACTCGCCGGGGTCGCCCTGCCGGCCGGAGCGGCCGCGCAGCTGGTTGTCGATGCGCCGCGACTCGTGGCGTTCGGTACCCAGCACATACAGGCCGCCGGCCTCGATCACCTCGGCGGCCTCCTTGCCGGCCTCCTCCTTGACGATCGGCAGCTCCTCGTGCCATGCCGCCTCGTACTCGTCGGGCGTCTCCACGGGATCCAGCCCGCGCTCGCGCAGCCGCTGGTCGGCGAGGAAGTCGACGTTGCCGCCCAGCACGATGTCGGTGCCGCGGCCGGCCATGTTGGTGGCGACGGTGACGCCGCCGCGGCGGCCGGCCACGGCGATGATGGTCGCCTCCTGCTCGTGGTACTTGGCGTTGAGCACGTTATGGGGGATACGCCGCTTCTGGAACTGCCGGGACAGGTACTCCGAACGCTCGACGCTGGTGGTGCCGATCAGGACCGGCTGGCCCTTCTCGTAGCGCTCTTCGACGTCGTCGACCACCGCGATGTACTTGGCTTCCTCCGTCTTGTAGATGAGGTCGGAGCAGTCGGTGCGGATCATCGGCTTGTTGGTCGGGATGCTGACCACGCCCAGCTTGTAGATCTCGTGCAGCTCGGCCGCCTCGGTCTGGGCGGTACCGGTCATGCCCGCCAGCTTTTCGTAGAGGCGGAAGTAGTTCTGCAGCGTGATGGTGGCCAGGGTCTGGTTTTCGGCCTTGATCTCGACGTGCTCCTTGGCCTCGATGGCCTGGTGCATGCCCTCGTTGTAGCGGCGCCCGTACAGCACGCGGCCGGTGAACTCGTCGACGATGAGCACCTCGCCGTCGCGGACGATGTAGTCCTTGTCGCGGTTGAACAGCTCCTTGGCCTTCAGCGCGTTGTTGAGGTAGCTGACCAGCGGCGAGTTGGCCGCCTCGTAGAGGTTGTCGATGCCAAGCTGGTCCTCGACGAACTCGACGCCCTTTTCGTGCACGCCCACGGTCCGTTTGCGCAGGTCAACCTCGTAGTGGGTGTCCTTTTGCATCAGCGGCGCCAGCCGGGCGAACTCGAGGTACCAGTTGGAGGCGGCGTCGGCGGGACCGGAGATGATCAGCGGGGTGCGGGCCTCGTCGATCAGGATGGAGTCGACCTCGTCGACGATGGCGTAGCTGTGCCCGCGCTGTACCAGGTCGTCGAGCGAGTGCGCCATGTTGTCGCGCAGGTAGTCGAAGCCGAACTCGTTGTTGGTGCCGTAGGTGATGTCGGCGTGGTAGGCGACCCGGCGTTCGTCGGGCGTCATGGTCGCCAGGATCACCCCGACCTGCAGGCCCAGGAAGCGGTGCACCCGGCCCATCCACTCGCTGTCGCGCTTGGCCAGGTAGTCGTTGACGGTGACGATGTGCACGCCCTTGCCCGCCAGCGCGTTGAGGTAGGCGGGCAGCACGCAGGTCAGCGTCTTGCCTTCACCGGTCTTCATCTCGGCGACGTTGCCCAGGTGCAGCGCGGCCGCGCCCATCACCTGCACGTCGAACGGGCGCTGATCCAGCACCCGCCAGGCCGCCTCGCGCGCCACCGCGAACGCTTCGGGCAGCAGCTCGTCGAGGGTTTCCCCCTCTTCCAGCCGTTTCTTGAACTCGTCGGTCTTGGCCCTCAGCTCGGCGTCGGTGAGTTTCTCGACGTCGTCAGCCAACGTGTTGACATAGTCGGCCACCCGCTTGAGGCGTTTGACCATGCGGCCTTCACCAAGGCGCAGCAACTTCGATAGCACAGCTATGTCCCCTGTTGGATGTCGGTCTTCGTAAGTGAGGCGCCATCCATGGTAGGTGACACGTTCGCTGAGCCGGCGAACGTCGGCCCCGGCCCGGTCAGGAGAGGCTGATCAGACCGTAGTCGTAGGCGTGGCGACGGTAGACGACGGAGGGCCGTTCGGTCTGCTTGTCGAAGAACAAGAAGAAGTCGTGCCCGACGAGCTCCATCTCGTAGAGCGCGTCGTCGACCGTCATCGGTTTGGCCTGATGCTCTTTGGTGCGCACCACCCGTCCGGGCACGCGGTCCTTGCCGACTCGGTGCTGGCTGGGGTCGGCGCCGTCGTGTTCGTGCGGCTCCGCGGGCTCTGCGTCGAAGGCCGCCGCCGACAATTCTGCCGGCTGTGGGGCCACCGCCGTCGCGGTGGCCAGAGACACCGGGGTCTTGTCGCCGTAGTGGACCTTGCGGCGGTCCTTGACGCGGCGCAGCCTGCTCTCCAGCTTGTCGACCGCCGACTCGAAGGCGGCGTAGAAGCTGTCGGCGCAGGCCTCCGCCCGGCTCACCGGACCGCGGCCGCGGGCCGTGATTTCCACACGCTGACACGACTTGCGCTGACGCCGGTTGGGGGCGTGTTTGAGCTCGACGTCGAAAAGATAGATGGAGCGGTCGAATCGTTCGAGGCGGGCGAGTTTTTGCGAGACGTAGATGCGGTAGTGATCGGGGACTTCGACGTTGCGGCCTTTGAACACGATTTCGGCGTCGGTCATCGGTTCGGCCGGCGCGCTAACTTCTGCCGGCGGTTGGTCGAGAGTCTGACCGGAATCCACGGTAAGCCTTGACATACGTGACAACTCGTTTCCTTTTCCACGACGCACGCGCTGCGTGCCGGCTTGCTACAACACGCGCCGACGGGGTTTGAGCGGGTTTGAAAGATCACCGCCGCAGGCTGCCCGCCGGTGCAAGGTGCCGAATACCACCCCCTCCGCGTAGGGCGTCACAACCCGGGAAAACGCGACCCGGTGGTCAGGCCAGGAAGTGTCTTAGGTTGATCTCGACGTTAGCTCGTGTTCGCCTTCGGATGCCACCAATTTCGGCCAGCTGTTGCGTGTTCTTCACATGCGCACAGCTCACGCGGCCGCGATCGCCAACACCGCGGCCACCGAGACCCCGGCGGCGCGCAGGGTGCCTACCGACTCGCGCGCCGTCGCTCCCGTGGTGACGATGTCGTCGAAGACCAGCACCTCGGTACGCGGCAACTCACCACGCAGCAGGACCCGGCCGGCGAGGTTGCGCTCGCGAGCCGACGTGCCGAGGCCCACCGAGTCGCGGGCCAGCGCCTTCATCCGCAACACCGGCACGACGGTGACGTCCGGGTGCCCGGCCACCGCGGCCCGGGCCAGCCGGGTGACCGGATCGCCGCCGCGGCGGCCCGCCGCCGAGCGCCGGGTCGGTGCGGGCACGATCGTCAGCGGCGCCTCGACCATCCCCCAGATCAGCAGGCGGTGAACGCCGAGGGCCAGGACGCGGGCCAGCGGCGCGACCAGGTCGCCCCGGCCTCGCTCCTTCAGCGCGAGGATCGCCTGGCGGCGGGCGCCGGCGTAGCGGCCCAGCGCGAACACCGGCGCCTGTGGGTCGATGCGGGGGCTGATCACATGCGGTTCGCCGGGCTTGACCGCCAGCTCCGCGGCGCAGGCGTCACACCAGCGGGTCGACGGCGCCCCGCAGCCGCCGCATTCCAGCGGCAGGATGAGGTCGAGCACGCCTGCCAGTGTGGCGGGCGGGGCCGACATCGGCGGCCGTACGCATCAGGCGTGCAGTATTGCCGAGAGCTGCGCCGGTCGCAGCGAGGGCTTCACTTTGCCCTGGGTTTCGATGGAGTGAAGGCAACCGGCATCGACTCGGGTCCGCTGACAAAATTCGCCGGCCGCAGCAGTACCGCGGCGCCGTCGGCAAGCCGCAGGTCGGGAAGCCGGTCCAGCAGCCGCGCGAGCATCAACGACAGTTCCATACGCGCCAGCTGGTTGCCCAGGCAAAAGTGCGTGCCGAAGCCGAACGCCAGATGATTGTTCGGGTTCCGGTCAACGCGAAAGTTGTCGGGATCGCCGAAGACCGTCTCGTCAAAGTTCGCCGACTCGAAGAGAAGCAGGATCTTTTCGCCTGCGCGCAGCTGGACCCCGTGGAACTCGGCCGCTCTCGTCAGCGTGCGGCACATGTTCTTGATCGGCGACGTCCACCGCAGCATCTCCTCCACCGCCCCGGACAGCAGAGTCGGGTCGTGGCGCAGCCATTCCCATTGGTCGCGGTTGTGCAGCAACTGTTCGACCCCGCCGGACAGGGTGTGCCGGGTGGTCTCGTCACCGCCGATGAGGATCAGCAGCGATTCATAGACGATTTCGTCGTCCGACAACGTCCGTCCGCCGACTTCGGCATTCGCCAGCACACTGAACAGGTCATCCGTGGGTTCCGAACGGCGTTGGGCGACGGCGTCCTTCGCAAATGCCGTGTAGGCGGCGAACGCCTCCATCACCGCCTGCACCGAAGCCTCGTCGTCCGGCGAATTCGGGCCGCCCACCAGCTCTTCGGACCACTTGAGCAGCGTCGCGCGCTGTTCGGGCAACACGCCGAGCATGTCGCCGATGACGGCCATCGGTAGCGGTGCGGCGATATCACGGACGAAGTCGCAACTCCCCGACTCGCACACCGCGTCGATCAGCTCGTCGCACAACCGGAGGATGGGCATCGCCATGTCCCTTACCCGCTTGCCGGTGAATGCCGCGCTGACCAGCCTGCGGCGCAGGAGATGTTCGGGATCGTCCATGTCGATCATGTAGGGCATCCGCGGGTACGCGGGTCGGATGCCCCCCGCATTGGAGAACAGCTGCGGATCGCGTTCGGCGTCGATGACCGCCGGATACGAGGCGGCCGCCGCGAGGCCGTTGCGGTCGCGGAATACCGGATGGTTTTCGCGCATCCGGCGATACGCTTCGCGGGCGCGGCCGTCGGCGTAGAAATGGCCGTCGGTTAAGTCGACCTCGAGTGTGGGTTGCATGGCTCCCATGCGGTTACGCTATGCGTACCAGAGGAACTCGCCTAGCCACCGCACGCGTCGGGGTGGCCTAAAAGCGCTACGCGTTGCGCCGCAACGTCTTCGCGGGGCTCAGCGTAGCGCGCGGCGTGCGCATCTCGGCCGGAGTCGTGCGCGCCGCGGTTAGCTGGTGCGCCGACCGCGCCATACCATCGGGGCCATGGGCGAATGGGCCGTGCCAGAACCGAAGCGAGGCCATGCCTGAACGCGGAATACCATTGCGTCGACTGGGTTTTCTCACCATCGGCAGGTTCGAAAAGGCGGATCCCGGGCCAGGTCACCAAGAGACGCTGCGGATGATCGAGCGCGCAGAGGACCTTGGCTTCGACACGGTCTGGGTGCGCCAGCGACATTTTCAACCCGGCGTTTCCTCGCCGGTGGCCCTGCTGGCAGCCGCCACCCAGCGGACCCGCAGGGTGGAGTTGGGCACCGCGGTGATTCCCCTGGGTTGGGAGAACCCGGTACGGCTGGCCGAGGATTTGGCGACCGTCGACATCTTGTCCGGCGGGCGGCTCAACGCCGGCGTGTCGGTCGGCGTGCCCCTGCTCTACCAACACTTCAAGACCGCACTGTATCCCGAGACCCACGACGTGGAGGATTTCTCGAAGGCACGGGTGGCGCGGCTCGTGGCATGTCTGCGCGGCGATCCGGTGAGCGACTTCGAGGGCGCGACCGGCCAGGACGACTTCTTCCGCCACGTACAGCCCCACTCACCGGGTCTTGCCGGCCGTGTCTGGTATGGCGGAGGCTTGGAGTCCGCAAAGTGGGCCGGGTCCCAGGGGCTTAATTATCTGACCGCGAATCTGGTCAGCAACGAGGGGTGCGAGTCGACTGACTTCGCCACGATCCAGGCGCGGCACATCGACACGTTCCGGACGCATCATCCCAGAGCCGAAACGGCCCGCGTGTCACAGGGCTTGGTCGTGATCCCGACCGATTCCGCCACGCCGGAACAGAATACGAGATACCGCGCCTACGCCCAGGCCCGCTACGCGCGGACCCTGCAGCCGCAGGGTCCGCGCGGCATCGTCGTCTGTCCCGACTACGTCGGGACGTCCGACGAGCTGGCGGACGCGCTGTATGCCCATGCGGCGTTTCGACGCGTCGACGAAGTGGCTTTCGCGCTGCCGTTCAGCTTCGCCGAGGAAGACTATGTCCAGATCATCACCGACATGGCGCAACAATTAGGGCCGAGATTGGGGTGGAGCCCCGCCGGGTCGGGTGAGAGCCGATCGGCTGGCCGCCCTGCGGGGGTTGCTTCGGGCACGAGGTAATTATCCGAGCCAATTCGTGTGCTATGTGCGCAAATTGGGATGCACGGACACCGGTGCACATGGCCGGTCGCGCTAGGCAACCACCGCCTCGATCACGCTCTGCGGTGTGTCCATCTTCCTGACCTCGAGGCGCCGCAGCCCCGCATCGCGGAGCAGCGCGTCGAACTCCGCGAGCGACCGTTCGCCGCCCCCGCGGCGGTCTGGTGCTATCGAGCGGCGCAATCAGGCCAGCAGTCTTCGGGGAATGGCTAGGTCGGTTTGGGTTCACTTCATAGTGTTGACGAGGCGGCGACAGGCTGCACCGGTCGCCGGAAAGCCACCGACTTGGACGGCCGTGCACATAGTGACGAGTGAATTGCCCGACTGGGCTGAATCTCTCAATCTTTCTGCCCATCCCGAAGGCGGCTGGTTCCGGGAGACTTGGCGCAGCGATCTGACCATCAGCCAGGCCGCACTGCCGGCCGAATACGGTGGTCCACGCAGCGCCGGAACGGCGATACTATTCCTGCTGATGCCGGGTGAAGCTTCCGCCTGGCATGCTGTTCTCAGCGCCGAACTTTGGTTCTTCCATCGTGGTAGTCCACTGGTGCTGGATATCGGCTGCGAACCATCCACTGCGGTGACGTATGCGCTGGGCGCCGCCGTCAACGACGGCCAGCAGCCGCAGTTGCTCGTCCCGCCCGGTTATTGGCAGCGCGCCCGCCCCCTGGATGGTGAACCCAGCCTGGTCAGCTGCGTGGTGGTACCCGGATTCGACTTCGCAGACTTCAGGATGACAACGCCACGTCATTAGTTTCACTAACGCGGCAGCTGTGGCCGCACGCATTCACCCGCCCGCGAAGACAGCCTCGCCTCTCTTGCGTCGTAGAACTCGCATAGCTCCATTGTGGTTCCATTGTGGTTCCCCTGAAGCAGTTTTGGATTCAGCAACGCGCAACATGCGGTCGAGCCGGCGACATCAGAAGCGCGGAAAGCCGAACATCATGTCGAACATCTTGCCAACATCAAGACAGCGCGCCAGACCGTATGTTGACACGCAAAACTCCAATCATTCGGTTGAACTGGCCGTTTCTCGACCGACAGCCAAATCACATATCTGGGTACCACGATCTCTAAAAGCATTGCCGTGCAACGTGTTGTGATGGCGTCAATACGGCCGGGATCGACTCGAGCGCGCTGACGAAGGGGCAGGTCACCCCGACGCCCAATCCCGCGAGACGGCTCGGCGCGTCGTGCCTTTCAGGCTGCCGTCACGGACTCCCCTCACGCCGAGACCGCCAGACGGTGCTCCGTCCGGATCTCCTCGGCGGCGCGTTCGCCGATGATCACGCACGGCGCCATGGTGTTTCCGCTGGTGATCCTGGGCATGATGGATCCGTCGGCGACGCGGAGGTTTTCCACGCCGTAGACTTTCAGGCTGCCGTCGACGACGGCGAGTGCATCGCGCCCCATCTTGGCCGTGCCGACTTGGTGCCAGAAGCTGAGTGCGGCGTCACGCAGATAGCTCACGAGGGCCTCGCCCTTCAGGTCGCCGGGCATAACCTCGCGCTCCGTAAATGGGCGCAGCAGCGTGGAGTTGCCTATTTCACGCATATCCTCAACACATTTCACGGCGAGCCTGAGGTCGTCGGGGTGCGACAAGCCGTTGTGCCGCACCCTGACAGGCTCATCGGGATCCGGGCTGGTCAGTTCGACCGCGCCGCGGCTCTTGGGCTGCGTGAGCGCACCGTGCAAAATCCAGCCGGTGTCGGGAAACCCGAATCGGGCTACATTTTCCGGACTGGCGAGCAGCAGCGCGCCTTGGCACGCGAAGAAATCAGGCTGTGCCTTGCCGGCCTGACTCGGCCAGAACAGCATGACATCGCCTGTTTGATGCTGCGGCTCGTCGCCTGGCGATTCCCACACACACGTGAAGGCAAGATGGTCGTGAAGGTTGCGGCCCACTCCGGGAAGATGTTGAGCGACAGGAATATCCAATTGGTGCAACCGTATTTCGTCGCCGACTCCGGAGAGCATCAGGACTTTAGGGGTATGGATCGCGCCCATTGACAGCACGATCTCGACGCCGGCCTGAAATTGGTGCACTTCGCCGCGATAGCGGACTTCGACGCCAGTGGCCTTGTGGCGATTGATCATCACGCGCCGCACCAGCGCATTCGGCAGCACGGTCAGGTTGGGCCGGTCCATGTATGGATATGTGTAGGACCGGAATACCGATTGGCGCTTGCCGTCACGAACCCGGAGGTCCATGATCGCCGCACCGCCTTTACCTTCCATCATCTTTCCGTTGGGATGGTCGAACGGAACGATGTCCAGGCATTTGGCTGCTTCGAGCACGGCCGGCCCAGCAGGGTGAGGATTGCATTTCGGTTGCACGAAAACAGGTCCGCCGCACCCCCGGTATTCGGGATCGGGTACGCCATGCCAATCTTCGATGCGACGGTAGATGTCCAGAACCGACGCGTAGCTCCAGGCGTTATTCCCCGATTCGGCGGCGAAGAAGTCCCAATCAGCCTTGTGGCCACGGGCCCATGCCATAACGTTGATGCTGGAGCCACCACCGAGGACTTTGCCCATGGATAGCGTTAATATTCTGCCGTTGAGATGCTGGTTCGGTTCGGCCCGGAAGGCCCAATCCGTCGTAGCGCCCAAGTTGGTGTGCCAGAGGTTTGCGTCGGTGACACTGGGTAACTCGTCGGCGCCGCCCGCCTCCAGCAACAACACACTGACTGCCGGGTCGTCCGCCAGCCGGCGGGCGACGACAGAGCCGGACGATCCGGCACCGCAGACGATGAAGTCATAGTGGTGCGTCAAATCAGCGGCAAGGCGTCGTTGGTTCGCGCGTACGCGCCGGTCGAAGTCGGTCAGCACCGCTTATCCCTTCGGTAGTTGGAATGTGATTTGTCGCGATCAGTGGCCCGCGTGCTGGCCGCCGTCGATGTGGAGGATTTCGCCTGTGACGAAATGCGCCGTCTCTAGATAGAGCGCCCCGTGCACGATGTCGCTGACGGCACCTATCCGGTTTTGAGGATGCATCCCGGCGTAGGCGGTGGGGGCGTCGACGCCGGCGTGCAAGGGTGTATCGATCACGCCGGGAGATATTGCGTTGACCCGGATTCCGTCTGCGGCATACTCGATGGCCAGCGATTTTGTGACGGAGGCCAGGCCACCTTTGGTGAGTGCGGTCAACGCTGCGGGGATGGCGGCGCAAGGTTGCTCGACCAAGGTGGTGGTGATGTTGATGATGTGGCCGCCAGTGCCTTGCTCGAGCATGCGGGTGATGACGCCCTGAGTGACGTGAAAGAAGCCAAGCACGTTTACCGAGGTAACCCGCGCATAGTCTTCGGGCGTGTACAGCGTGAAAGGCTTGGCAACGAAGATGCCAGCGTTGTTCACAAGCGTGTCGATCCGCCCAAACCGTGCCAGCGCTTCGGAAACGAGGCGATCGGCAGTCGCAGAATCGGCGATATCGCCTGCGACGGTGGCGACTTCCGGGTGAGGAGAGACGGCGATGGCCCGTGAGTTAGCAACAACCCGGTAGCCGTGTTTGCGGTATGCATCAACCAAACCCGCGCCAATTCCCTGTGACGCGCCGGTGATGATCGCGACCTTCTCGTCGCCGAATCGCATTGTCTGTATCCTCCCGCGCCGCACTCAGCCCGCCAGCTCACGAACGATGTCCGCGGCCGGACCCTGCTTCGCGTTTCGAAACGCCGTACCCGCCCACAACGCGGCCCCGTGCGGATCGCCCACCTTCAGCGCTGCCGCCTGCAGGGGGGCCGTCATCATGGCCACTTGGGGGAATCCGAATATTGAGTGACCGTTGTGAAATTCGGTGAATCGGTTGCGCAAGGCGCGGGCGTAGCGTCCGGTAAAGGCCCGCGTCACCACGGTTTCAGTGAATCTTGGGTCGCGCAGCGCCTTGCGATGTACCGGGTTGGTTCCGGCTTCGTCCGCGAGCAAGAAGGCCGTACCGAGCTGGACCGCGGCGGCGCCGGCATGGCGCAGCCGATGCACGTCGGCGCGAGTCCCCAGTCCCCCGGCCGCAACGACAGGACACTCAAAACAAGCGACGAGGCTCGCCACCAGATCATCAAGCGGGTCGACGGGCGGGGCGGCCCGCGGGTCAAACGTCGCTCGATGCCCACCGGCGCCGGGCCCCTGCGCCACCAGAGCATCTGCACCGCAACTGATCGCAATCACCGCTTCGCGGACTGTGGTGACCGTGGTGAGGATCGAGATGCCGACACCAGCGAGGCGGCGACACTGTGCCTGGGTCGGCGAACCGAAGGTGAAAGAGACCATCTCCGGGCGTACATCGCACACGACGTCGAGCTTTGCGGTCCACTCGTCGTCATCATGGCGGGGCTCACCAAGCGCCACGCCGTAATGTTCGGTTTCCGGAGCAAGAGCTGCCGCGAACTCGCCGAGCTGTTGCGTGGTGCAGATTGGGGGTTGAGGCACAAAGAGATTGACGCCGATCGCACCAGCCGTCATTCTGCGCGCCTGGAGGATGGCCTCGGCCAGCTCTTCGGCGGCCAACATGCCCCCAGCGAGAAACCCAAGCCCACCGCTGTTGCTCACCGCAGCGGCCAAAGCGGGCGTCGACGGCCCGCCGGCCATGGGCGCGCTGAGTACCCGCACACCCAGATCGGCCAACTGAAAGCGGTCAAACACAACAAACCTCCGGCAGGCTGATCGGACGTAGCCGGCTCAGGGCTTGCCCGTCGACTATTACGACGCTGTTGCCCTCCAAGCGGATCCAGCCGCGACGCTCGAAGTCGCGAAGCGTGGCGCCGATTGTCTCCGGAGCGACGCCGACGAGAAGCGAAAAGTCGTCCAACGTCAGGTCGTGAACGATACGCACGACCTCGCCGTCGCGCCGCCCGAAGCGCTTCCTCAACAACAACAGCCGGCTCGCGACGCGGCTCGGTGCGTCGCCGTACGCGAAGTCCATCAAGGAGTTTGTCGTGCGCTTCGCCCACCGAGCGAAGAGGCGCAGCACCTGTTCGCTGACCTCAGGATGCTCGGCCATCCACCTGAGGAGTTGGTCACGTCCAATCGGCACGGCAAGGACTTCGGTGAGGGTCGTTACGCTCATTTCTTGTACGCCGGAGTCGAAAAGTGTTATGAAGCCAAATATTTCGGAGGGGCCCAGGATCGTCAGCACGATCTCGCGACCGTCGGGCCGGCTGTATGAGACTTTGACTTTCCCGGAGGCGATCACGTAAACGCGATCACCAAAGTCGCTTTGAGCGCCCACCACGCGCCCGCGCGGGAGTTGCTCGGGTTGCAGCCGCATTGAGAGGGCTGCTACCACGGCGGGGTGGGTCTTGGCGAAGATTCCTGATGCGATCAATGCCTGGTACACATCGCCGCTCTTGGAGGCGTCACAGCGTCTTTCAGGTTGTGAAGGGCGTTGCGGCGCAGTATGTTTGTTGGCCGCGCTGTCGGTACGGGGTAAACGTATTACTTGCAATGGTCCGCCCTCCTGCCGATACTCAGTGAAAGTCCCCACCGCTTCACATGGTTAACGCTAGGCAGCCCAAAGCAAGCCGACTATCCACAGGGCGCGGCCTGCTGGCCAGATCGCGCAGCGAAATCCCTCCTTGCCTCACACCTCGGCCCAGGCACAAATCAGCGGCGGCATTACCAGCATTGCTTCCGCGGCGGCGGCTTCGTTCCGCAAGCGCTGGCCAAGGGTGTTCGGATCGGCCAGTTCGTCCGGGATGACTCCCAGGCGCTCGGCGACAGGAAAGATAATCGACCGCCAGGTTTCGACGACGTAGGCCAAGATATCGGTGTCGTCGGCCCCGCCCAGCGGCGCACCGAGCGCCAGCCGCGGAGCGCCCAGACCGGCGCGCCGAAATTGCGTGTGCAGGCTGGCGCCGAACGCCGGGTCGCAGCCCACACCCTCGAATGTTTTGGCCACAGCGCCTTTCAGCGCCCGCCACAACGGTAAGTCGGGGACGGTGTAGAACCCGGTTAAGTCGCTCTCACAAAACGCGATCCGGCCGCCGGCGCGCACCTGGGCCGCGAGGTGGCGAAGCATTGCGACAGGGTCGGGCAGATGCATGAGTATCAGCCTCCCGATCACGGCGTCTACGGGTTCGTCCATACGTATGTCCTCGATCGCCGCTGTCTCAAAGCGGACGCTTGCCAAGCCTCGATCGGCGGCGCGGCTGCGGGCGACCTGGATGACGTCCGCGGCCCTATCTACCCCCAGTACCGTGCCGTCGGGCCCCACCAGCCGCGCGGCGATGAATGACACGTCGCCGGGGCCGCAGCCCACATCCAGCACCCGCATCCCCGGCGAAAGACCCGCGTGACGCAGTGCGTGCTCGGTGAATGTGTCGTGCAGACGCCCTTGCAGCAGCAGGCGCCGGATCTCGGCGGTGCCGTGCCCGAGTACGTAGGTGCTGTCGGTCGAAGACATTCGATTGGCGTTCATGGCTCATACCCTTCAGGCGGACGGTATGCGGCAAACGCTAACGAGCGCGTCAAGCGCCGCCTAGCCTCGATACGCGAATCTTTGGCCAGGGTGCGCAGCACGCCCTATTCCGGGCTGTTTGCTAGGGGCGTACCGTCAACACTGGCATCAACAACCGGGCAACGCTGGGGTGCCTGGGAGCTGGGAAGGCCGACCCTCGGCCTCACGTCTCGAGCTAAGGCGATGCAGACTAACCGATTACGTCGTGGCGCCGGGTTTGCCGGCTTTCAGGCCGTACATGACGGGAAACCGGGGTGCGCTTTCGGGCATCGCCCACCAACCGTTGTCCGTTCGCTCCATCATTGGCCAGCGCCGCCACGGCAAATGACTTGTCTCGGTGAGGCGTTCGATGGCAAGCCCGGATTGAGCGATGGCGGTGACGACGTCGCCCACGCCGTGTGCCCACTCATAGTGCAGGGTGTCGCCGGCCAGCGGTGGGCCGTCGGTGTAGCTATGGGTGCTGTCGCGTTTCACGGCGCCCCTCCCGCCGAGATAGTCGTAGTGGATCACCAGACCGTCGGGAGCACAGGGCTTCTGGGTAGGGCCGAGCGCATTGAGTAACGGATGAAATTCCGCCAGGTACAGGAAGCCCCCAGGTTTCAGCAGACGGGCTACCCCATGCGCCCACGCATTTAGATCAGGCAAATAGCACAACGCGCCCTTGCCGGTGTAGACGATGTCGAAACGGTCCGTCCCAAGCACTTCGGCCGCGTCGTACACATCGGCCTGCACATATTCGATGGGCAGGGCCGCCTCTCGCGCGACCCGCTGCGCCTCCCGCACGGAGGCGCCCGAGAAGTCCAGCCCGGTGGTGTGTGCGCCCTTGAGCGCGAACGCCATCGTCTCCGCCCCCAGGTGGCATTGCAGATGGACGAGCTCGCGGCCCTCAAGTTGGCCGAGGTCGCGCCACTCGAAGGGAGCAAACCAGCTCATCGGGTCCCGTTCGTGAATACCGTAGAACTCGCTGCTTACATGTATTGGCGTGCGAGCATCCCAATTGCGCTCGTTGGCAGTCATTTTCGCGTGGGTGTCCTCGTCAAACACTACGATTAAGCCCTTCCGGCAGACCCTGATTCAGTGTAATGTGCCTCCGCCGCGATCATTGGTCCCCGCGCCAACCACAATCTAGGACATGTCTCTCCTTGATTGTGGAAGGCCAGCTCGCGAATACACGATTGCCGCGTCTTCCGCGAAGCTGCTGCCGGCTCAGGCGGTCCATCGGCTGGTTGTGCCACCAACTCTAACGAATCGTGGCCGTGCCGCCCAGCCAGCGCACGCGGCGCCTTGGCCATCGCGCGCAGTTGAAACCCCGACCGAAAGCTCGCGCTGCGCCGTTTCGACGTCGGAGGCACATGCCCCGAGCACTGCGCGCCGTCATCCCGATGCGGGAGCGCTATCACCTTCAATATTCCTCATGGCTGACCGAGCTGGGCGCTGCGCTGGAATACAGTGCGCTGCAATGTCTTCAACGGCGGTTCTTGGTAGCGTGCGGCGTGGGCGGCGGCGAACCTGCCGAGATTGGTGAAACCCCAACGGTGTGCAACCAAAGCTACGGTGACGGTTAACGGGTCGGACTCGAGCAAGTCCTGGTGCGCTCGACGCAGTCGGACCTCGCGCAGGTATGCCATCGGTGAGATACCGAGGTGCCGTTGGAAACCTTGCTGCAAGCCACGGACACTTACGTAACTGCGATTGGCGATCGAACTCAAGGTCAACGGCAGACACGCTTCCGCTTCGATGATTTCGACTGCAGACCGGATCGCGCGCGGCGCACTCAGCCGTTCGTCTCTCGTCAGCGCGTCGCGATAGGGATGCTCCGCTGCGAGCAAGAACCCCCGAATCAGGCTATCGACGAAGGGCAAGCCGACCAGCGGATGATGCAGCACGCTGTCGAGTCGGAAAAGCTGTTCTTTGAATAGCACCACCAAGTTGATCCAACTTTGGGTCGACGGCGCATGGGTGGGCATGACGGGTGCGAAGTCGATTTGAGATGTCACCTGCCGACCGAGTGCATCGCTGAGAGCATCTTCGACGACACAACGGTCGAATCTAAGGGTCAACATCCGGGTGCCCGCGGCCCATCTCGACGCGGCGTCACCCTCAGGCGCTAACACGGCGGCTGTACCGGAATCGGCGGATACAACGAAATCTCGATGTATACACTTCGCGTGGCCCGACTGCAGCACAAGCACTCGGTAGGTGTCGCAAAGCTCACCACGCTTGATCGAAGTGTCAGAGCCTGCGATGAGTTCGGACATGGTGACCGGCCCTATGCGAGCCACCCGATGGCTCAGCGCAAACGAATCTGGATCAGTCAACAGCTTGAGCTTGGGCTGCTCACAGCAGATGACGGCAAAGTCGTCGAATGTTTTCGCCTTCGCCCATACACGCGTATCCGAAACATCCATCATGGTTCGCGATCAGGCCACGGCGAAGCAGACTCAACGGCGGGCGACTGCGTCGGCCCGTCCGCGGTTATGGCCATTGCCCGTTGCAGAATCGTCGTCAGATCCAGCTGCGCTGGCAGGGTTCCGAAAGCGCCACCCCAGTCACGTCCCAGCCGAGTGGCAACGAAAGCCTCAGCGACCGAGGAGTTTCCGTGACGCACCAGTAGTGAACCCTGCAGGGCCAGACAGATGTTCTCGTTGAGGACTCGTGACCGGTAGGCGACGAGATCACGATCGAGGACCTGTCGGCGCAGCATCTGGATATGCGCATCTAGCCTGGGGTCAGCTCCTGACGCCGCGGCCAGCTCCTCGAACAGCACCTCCAGACAGCCAGGGACGGCGAGGGCGCGGACAGTGTCCAATGCAGTGACGTTGCCGGACCCCTCCCAAATTCCGGCGAGTGGCGCCTCACGATAGAGGCGCGGCATGCCTGATTCTTCGACATAGCCGTTGCCGCCGAGGCACTCCATCGCCTCGCCGACGTGCTGAGTCGCTCGTTTGCACACCCAATACTTGATTGCCGGCACACCGATACGCTTCAATAGACTGTCGCGCTCGCTGCCCCGGATAGCCCTGTCACTCGCACCGGCCAACCACATCGTGGCGGTGGTGGCAGCCTCAGCCTCCAATGCCAGGTCGGCGAGCACGTTGCGCATCAGCGGCTGTTCGATCAGATTAGCGCCGAAGGCCTTTCGGTGCTGGGAATGATGAATAGCGTGGGTTAGCGCGACCCGCATGAGAGCGGCGCTGCCCAGCGCGACGTCCAATCGACCCATGCCGACCATTTCCATGATGGTGGAAACGCCGCGGCCCTCTTCACCGACCAACCATGCGGTGGCACCGTCATATTCGACTTCGCTGGAAGCGTTGGCATGATTGCCCAGTTTGTCCTTGAGTCGTTGCAGATACATCCGGTTGCGGCCGCCGTCAGGTAACACCCGAGGCAGTAGAAAACAGCTCAGCCCACCTGGTGCCTGGGCCAGCACGAGGAAGATGTCGGACATCGGTGCCGAAGTGAACCACTTATGTCCGATGAGGCTAAAGCTGTTGTCACTGCCCCGGTTTCCTTGGGTGCTACCGGCCCGCAGGTCAGAGCCGCCTTGCTTCTCCGTCATCGACATGCCGGCGGTGATAGCGGTCTTCGCAGAGACGGCATCGGGCCGGGGATCATATGCGCACTTGGTGAGCAAGGGTTCATAAACGGCTGCAAGCTCGGTGTTATGTCGCAGCGCAGGGATGACCGCGTAGGTCATCCAAATGGGGCACAGAATGCCGGGATCGGCGGCCCACACTGACGTCTTGGCGGCCCGCACGACATGGGCGCCGGGCCGGTCGTCGGACCAGGGTGCCGCGTGCAGGCCATTACTGATTGCGAGCTTCATCAGCTGGTGGTAAGCGGGGTCGTACTCGACTTCGTCGATCCGGTGCCCGTACCGGTCGTGCGTGTGCAAGATTGGGCGGTTGCGGTCGGCCAATTCACCCCACCGCAGCGCCTTGCGGCTACCGCAGAGTGCGCCGAATTTGGTGACCTCGTCGAGGCCCCATTCGCCGCCCTCGCGGATCAGTGCCTCCTGAAGTGCGGGATCGAGGGCAAGGTTGTGGCTCTCCAGTGGCGGCACCTGGTTGGTTACGAGGTGAGTCGCGGAAGGCCCCCGAGCGGTAACTAGGGTCGCGGCCGTATTCAGCATGTGCATTCCTCCTTAGGAGTTGATTGATCTACCTGGCGTGTCGTACGCGGATCGAGAGGAGGGTTGGTATCGGCGAACAAGGGTGTGGCCAATTCGTGACGCGGCACCGCACATTGCAGGAGAGCCTGCCAATCAAGCTCGCAGGCAACAGCTCAGAGCGCCGCGTGAGTACGGGCAGCATCTGCAGGGCAATCTCGGCGCACTAGTCATGGCAGATCACGACGTCGAATAGGCGCTGGGCATACCGCGAACGGACGGCTTTCTTATCGAACTTGCCGACGCTCGTGCGCGGGACCTCGCCGACGAACGTCCAACGCTCGGGAAGCTGCCAGCGCGGCACCCGTTCGCTGAGGAAACTACGCAGTTCTGCGGCGGTGACCTCGAAGCCCTTGTTCAAAACGACAGCCGCCAGTGGCCGCTCCTGCCAGCGCGAATCGGCCACGGCTACCACGCAAGCCTCTACGACGGCGGGGTGCGCCATGATGTGGTTCTCCAACTCGACCGACGAGATCCATTCGCCGCCCGACTTGATCACGTCTTTGGCACGATCGGTCAATGTGATGAAACCCCGCGAGTTGATGCTGCCGACGTCGCCTGTTCGTAGCCACCCGTCGTGAGAATGCGATGAATAGTTGTCCGCGAAGTACGATGCGGTGACCCAGTTTCCGCGAACCTCCAATTCGCCCACGGATTCGCCGTCACGAGGTAACACACGGCCGTCGTCGGCCACAATCCGGGTCTCGACGCCACACACTGGCCGGCCCGCGGTATTGCGCAGCTCCCAGTGCTCAGATTCGGCGATGCCGGTCGGCGGCCAAGCCACGGCGGCCAGCGGCGACGTCTCAGTCATCCCCCACGCCTGACGGATCGCCACGCCGTAGTTGTCCTCGAACTCTTTCATCAGGGTGTGCGGAACGGTGGAGCCCCCGCAGATGATGTGGCGCAGCGACGACACGTCGTGGCCGGCGTTACCACGTAGATAGTGTGCGACGTCATTAATGACTGTCGGTACACCGGCGGCGACGGTCACCTTGTGCTGCTCGATCGCGGCGATCAACCGATTAGGTTGGGTGTATCGGTCGGGCATCACAAGGCTGGCCCCCGCCATCATGGCGGCGTGGGGCAGACCCCAGGCGTTGGCGTGGAACATCGGCACGATAGGCAGGACCTGGTCTCCGGCCGCGATCGCCATGGCGTTTGCTGTGCACACCGCCATTGAGTGCAAAACCGTCGACCGGTGGCTATACACGACACCCTTAGGGTCTCCAGTAGTGCCGCTGGTGTAACACATTGCCGCTGGGGATGTTTCGCTCAGTTCTGGCCAATCAAATTCGGTCGGCTGTCCGGCCAGAAGGTCATCGTAGCGAACGATGTTCTTGCGGGCCGGGACTAGAGCGTCCACATCGTCGTCGCCGACCACCACCACCGTATGCACCGTGTCGAGGTGGGCCAGCACATCGGCCAGCAGCGGTATCAGCGAGTGGTTGACGATCACCACCTGGTCCTCGGCCTCGTTGGCGATGTAGGAGATCTGATCTGTGGACAGGCGGATGTTGAGAGTGTGCAACACAGAACCCAGACAGGGCACCGCGTAAAACGCTTCCAGGTGTTCCTGGTTGTTCCACATGAAGGTCGCCACCCGCTGATCGCCGCTGATGCCAAGGGTGCGCAACCCGTGCGCCAATTGAGCCACGCGATGGCCGATCTCCTCGAAAGTGGCCTCGCGATAACCGTCGACGGTTGCGGTGACCACCGTCTGGGCTGCGCACAGCGTGGTGCCGTGCCGAAGTATTTCCGACACCAGCAGTGGCGATTCGCGCATCGTGCTCTTCATGACCTACTGCATCTCCCCTTGCGGCTGAACCGGATTCGCGCATACGACGAATGCCGCCGTGCATTGTCGGCACCGTGATTGACCTCGCCCGCCGCTGGCCTCACCAAAGCTCGCGTCATGAGGTCTAGGTGGTACGGCGCGAGGCTAGCGTAAGTCAGAAACGAAGGTTAGTCAATCGCTAAAGTAAGTAACTTACCCTTTAGGGTTGATGCTACGTTGCAAGCTTGAGCGCATGGCGCGTTCGGCGAGCAGTATGTCCAACCTAAAGCGGGTTTCTTAAGTTAGTGTTGCGCAGGATGCGCTCGGTTGGCAGATGAAGGGTCCATGGAAGTTGACATGTCGCTGCGTGAGCGCAAGAAAGCGCTGACTCGCCGCGCGATCCTAGAAGCGGCCGACCTCCTGTTCGCAGAACGGGGGTTCGATAAGGTGACGGTCGCCGAGATAGCCGATGCGGCCAACGTTTCGGTAAAGACACTCTTCGTCTACTTTCGATCCAAAGAGGACCTCGTCTTCTCCGACGATGACCTGCTCGACACACTGGTGGCAGCATTGGCATCCAGGCCTGAGCAAGCTTCGCCCGCGATGGCGGTAGCCGATGCACTGATCGCTCACTTCCGCCAGCAACCCGAAGCTGTCGCCGGCATGTTTCACCGGCACAGAATCTATGGCGAGTCGCCCGGCTTGCAGGCCGGATTATTGCGGCGATGGTCTGCCTTTGAGGATCGCGTCACCGAGGAACTCGCCCGCGAGGCTGGACGGCCCGCGACGGCAACAATGCGGTTCCAGGCCATACAACTCGTTGGCCTGGTCCGCTGCGCCACATCTGCCGAACTGCGAGCCGAACTCGATTCGAGCGACACTCGAAGGTTCAACAAGTTCGCCAGCTGGGTGCGTAACGCGGCCCGTAGTGTCGGGGATTGAGTCGGGGGCCTAACGACCGGCCGAGTAGCACCGGCGGCCTAGGGGCGCACCGACGACGCCTGAGTGATGCCCGGGGCGCACCAGCGCTGCGTAGTGATGGCCAGCGACTGGCCCCGAGCGTGACACTCACCATCGTGTCTTACATATTTCATACAGCCATATCTACATCGTAACCCCCCGTCACCAGATGCCCGGAAGCGTTCATCGGCATATCAACCCTGGCACGTGGGAGCGGCATGGCGGTGCTACTGCGGCTTCCCCTCGCATAGTGCCCTAACAGGACGCGTCGGGCTCCCAATGCACCCTTCCAATGCCCGGGCGCACGGCACTACCCAGCCGTCAAGGTTACGAATCGCAGATTACATATCTTGTGCGATCGTCTTTATACTGTAATATCGTGTACATGCCAGAAGGGCGCATGGGGGCAACCGCTATGCCGAGGAACCCAGGATGCCGCGGCTGTATTGTCGCGTGCCACGGATCGGCATCCGGGCGATTCGAGCAAGACCACGCTGACGCTCCACAGGCCTGCCGCTTCGACAGGGACATCGCAGGGTGGACGAGGATTTTCGGCTAAAGGCTGAGCCGCAAAACGGCGCCGGCGACGCCGATGACCGGGGTCGCTCGTTTTGAGAGGTATACGAGATGCTGCTTTCTTCTGACCGGCTTACGGCTCGCTCTGTCATCTTGAGCCTGTTACTGGGACTCCACCCACCAGCGGCTACGTCGGCTGAATTGATACGTCTTACATCGGACTATGCAATCACGGAGACCGCGATGCGGGTAGCACTTACACGGATGGTCAGCAACGGCGACTTGGTTCGATCGGTTGACGGCTACCGCCTATCGGATCGGTTATTGGCGCGCCAGCGTAGACAGGATGATGCTCTGCGGCCGCCGACTCGAGTGTGGCGTGGAGCCTGGTTAACGGTCGTGATCACCACCGTCGGGATCGATCCCCGCACTCGGGCCGATACGCGGAAGGTGTTGTACGACAACCGGTTAGCTGAATTACGCGAGGGCGTGTGGATGCGGCCTGACAATCTCAGGCTCGACCTGCCCGCCGATCTGGAAGAGCGAGCAAGGATCCTGTACACATACGACAACGCACCGGCAGAGCTCGCCGGTCTGTTGTGGGATCTTCCCGGTTGGGCGCAGACCGGCCGAGTGCTTCTTGACGAACTGAACAACGCTTCAGACGAGTTCGGCCAATTTGTCGCTGCCGCAACGATCATGCGACATCTGATATCAGATCCTGTGCTGCCGGACAACCTCCTACCAGTCCGCTGGCCCGGCGATGAATTGCGCATGGCATACGCTGAGTTCGCCGCCGAGATCTCCGACCGGCGCTACCAATCCGGCGTTATGGCAACATGACCAAGTCCGACTGCTGCTGCGCTACTAGAGAGGGCTTCGCGCCCTAGTGCGTCGGTCCCACAAATAGGGGATTGAGCTCCAGGCCGCCGTCGATGCCGATGTCTTGTGCAGTAATGTATCCGGCACCGTCGCGGGCCAGAAAGGCGACCAGATCGGCCACCTCCTCAGGACGAGCGAACCGACCGCTGGGCAACGCGGCGCGAAGGCGCTCTCGATCCGCCTCCGGCAACAACCTCAGCTTGGGGGTGTCGGTAATGCCCGGCAGCACTAAGTTGGCCGTGATGCCATGGGCACAGTTCTCGATGGCGATGGTCCGAATCATTCCGTGCAGGCCGGCTTTGGATGCGGCGTAAGCGACTTTGCCCGCCGCTCCCATCCGTCCCGCCATGCTGGAGATCGCCACAATGCGACCACAGCGGCGTTCTCGCATACCCGGTAAGCAGGCCTGGATCACCCGGAAGGCCCCGGTCAGGTTGACGTCGATATCGCGCGACCACTGCTCGGCGCGCATCTTGTGCGCGGGAGCGAAGGTATCAACGACGCCCGCTACCGCGACACAGATATCAATGTCGCTGGCAGGCCACTGCGGCATTGGGTTAGCGGTCAGATCCAGCACGACATCGGCCGGTTCGATAACGTCCATCGTTCGCACCGCCACACCGTCGGCACGCAGCCGCTGGCAAATAGCAGACCCGATTCCCCCGTTCGCCCCCGACACAAGCGCCCGTCGAGTCATCGACACACCCTCCTGTCATCGAGTCTCGGTCGAAGCATTCAAGTCGCGCTTGGCTACAGCGAATGGAGACGACGTACGCGATCATTCATAACTCGTTGCGCCACTTCGGTTGTGGAGGCGAGAACTTCAAACGCGTGCGGGGCGCCGGGGTGCAGATGGAATTCTGTCGGCACCCCCGCCGCCGTAAGCCTTCTCGCGTAAACCAGGTCCTCGTCGCAGAAGATGTCGAGGCCGCCAACATCGATATAGGCGGGCGGCAGATCGGCCAGGTCATCGGCGCGCGCAGGCACTGCGTACGGCGAGACATCTTCGCTCCCCGCCATATCCCCGAGAAGCGCCCCCCAACCTGTGATGTTGTCGTCATAGTCCCAGGTGAGAAAGGGCTGCAGGCGTGGATCAGAGATCGTTGTCCGATCGTCGAGCATCGGGTAGAGCAGCAGCTGCTGGGCCAGCGGAGGGCCGCCTTGGTCCCGCGCCAGCAGAGTTACGCCCGCCGCGAGGCCACCGCCCGCGCTACCGCCCATCACCGCGATACGCGCCGGGTCGATGCCGAGATCGGCGGCGTGCTCGGCGAGCCAAACCAGCGTCGTGTAGCAATCCTGGACCGGAATGAGGTATGGATGCTCGGGCGCGACACGGTAATCGACGGACAGCAGCGGAACGCCGGACGATGCGACATATGCCCGCGCAAGCAGGTCGTAGATCCTGTGCCAGCCCATGATCATCCCGCCACCATGCAGAAAAAGCGCTGCGCTGCCAGGCCGACTGGTATCAGCGCGACTGTAAAGCAACAATGGCAGCCGAGTGCCGTCGTCGGCGGTCGTCGCAAACTGGTCGACCTTGACTCCGCTCACCGGCAATAGCGTTGCGGCCGCCCGGTCTAAAGTGCGTTGCAAGATCGCACGCCGAGTCCGCCAATCACCGGCCGGCGGCCGCGTCACGACCCCATTCGCGGACAGCAGCGGCCGGAGCGCTTGAGCTATCTGTGTGTCCATCGCAAATCCCATGCCCACCGCGCCGATCGGGTTTGACAGATGAGGCTCCCACCTGCGGCGTTTCGCGACGTGTTCATCGTCGATCTTCCACCTTGAGATTGACCGGTGCCTATGGTTATCGCGAAACATACTGTCAGATAAAGCTTCTGCATAGGCCATGACCGAAGAGAACCCTGTCGGCCGGCTGATTGCCGACTCGATCGGTCGCCAACACATCCGCGCAGGCGGCAGCAAAAAACGAAAAGCACTCGGGCGCAGGATCCCTCATAGCGCGAGGATCACACATCCCAGTGCCCGCCGCCGAACGAGGATCATCGCCATCCACGGTGCTGACGCTACGGCCCTCTCCCGTCCCTTAGGTAGCCACTTTGCGCGGGGATACGGTCGATTAACGCAAACGACCTGGTGCGGATGCTCGTCATCAGCTCTATCAACGAAAACCGTTCCTAGCATTAGCTTTGAAGGCCCGCGCGATTGCCAGCTCCACTCTTCGATGCACCGGGCTTGAGCTGCCGCCGCGACCGTTGGCGCAGTAGCCATTATGCGCGCAAGCTGGCCATCACGTTGCGTGCGATGGCTGGTTGCAATCAGTGGGCCGGCCCTAGCGTCGGCGGTATAGCTGAGAACAAAGTCTTGAGAGGGAATCATTGAACGGCGAATTCGAGGGCAAGGTCGCATTCATCACCGGCGCTGCGCGCGGCCAGGGTCGCTCGCATGCTGTCCGCTTTGCCGAAGAAGGCGCCGACATCATCGCTGTCGACATTTGCCGGCAGATCGACAGCGTTGGCTACCCGTTGGCCACGCCGGAGGACCTTGACGAAACTGTCAACCTCGTCGAGAAGGCCGGCCGCCGCATCGTGGCAGAGCGGGCCGATGTTCGGGACTTTGAGAAGCTCAAAACCGTTGTGGAAAAGGGTGTATCGGAACTCGGCCGGATCGACTTCGTGCTGGCCAACGCTGGCATCATGCCGATGGTGGGTAGCCAGGCTCAGCACATTTCAGCCTTCAATGACGCGATTGACGTGATGCTCAAGGGTGTGCATTACACCATCGAAGCTGCGCTACCCTCCCTCCTGCAGCACGGTGACGGCGGGGCCATCGTGATCACCAGTTCAACCGCTGCCCTTTCGGGCATGCACGCGCGGTTCAACATGAAATGCCACGGGGGCTTAGGCTACGTCGGGGCCAAGGAAGGTGTCGTCGGGTTGATGCGGTATTACGCGAACGCACTTGGGGAGAAGAACATTCGCGTCAGCACAGTGCATCCGACCGGCGTAGCAACCCCGATGGTCGTCAACGAAGCGGTTAATCAGCTACGTGCCGATCAACCTGAATATCAAGTGGCACTTGCAAGCCCTATGCCCGTTTCCCTTATTGAGCCGAGCGATATCAGCGACGCGATGGTCTATCTCTGCGGGCGTTCGGGCCGCTACATCACCGGTATCACCTTGCCGGTCGACGCCGGAAATGCCGTCAAGTAGTCAGCGAGCAGCTGGGTCGGGTTGGAGGAGCGCAGCATGGTGATCATGAGGTGCCCGGACTCTCGGCCGGGACGCGGCTAGCTTTACCGATGATGCTTTTGCTCCGAGGGGCGGCACCACCTCAACGGTCTTGATCCCGAGGTCGCCGTGGTGGCGGCAGCCCTGCCGAGGATGGCCCCTTCGGATCTTGCGTCGGCGCGCGAGGCCGAACGGCTGGTGGTCGGCAACCTACCGACATACGAGGCCCGGACCGCGTTGTCTATCCAGGACATCACCGTTGCGGGCCAGCAAAACGCTGCGGACGTTTCGGCTCGTATCTACTCGCAGGCTGAGCGCGCGGTCCCCGTGCCAGCGCTGCTGTACCTCCATGGGTGCATATGTGATGGGCGGCCAGCGTGCGCCCCGCGACTGCCTGAGGACATCTCGCTAAGGTTCGGCACAGCTACGCAAAGGACCTCGACTGTCGTCTGCCTGAACGGTAGGCCGACCGGTGCAGGGTCATGGCGGGGTTCTCGCCATAGCGGGCCGCATACGCCGCGGCGAAACGTCCCAAGTTCGTAAAGCCCCAACGGAAAGCAATCGACGCTACTTTGTCGATCGATGGATCAGCTTCCAGCAGATCGTGGTGCGCTCGGCGCAGCCGAACGTCGCGCAGATATGCCATCGGGGAAGTGCCTACGTTCTGCTTGAAGCCTTGCTGCAGGGAACGGACGCTGACGTAGCTCCGCGCCGCCAGGGTCGAAACCGTCAACGGCTGGTCCGGTTCCGCCTCGATGAGCTCGATTGCCGCGCGGATCGCGGCGGGCGGGGGCTCGGTCGCCTCGCCCTCCAAGATCCCTCGGTACGAGTGATCCGCGGCCAGCAGTAGACCGCGGACCAGGCCCTCGGTGTATGGCATCCCCACCAGTGGGCGATGCAGGACACTGTCAGGCCGGAACACCTGCTCGGCGAAGACCGACACCATGGTGATCCAGCTCCGGACGGCTTGGGTCGCGGTTCGCATGATGGGTTGAAAGTCAATCTGGGAAGCTACCGAGCGGCCGAGCGCATCAGCGAGAGCGTCTTCGACGGCGTGACGATCGATCATCACCGCCAGCAGACGGCCGACGTAGCGGGACATGCCGGCTTTGCCCTCGGGCCGATACACCGCCACGGAGCCGGGCACAGCGTCGATCGAAAGATCGTTATCCCAGGCTGTCGAGGGGTTCGCGACGGGGAGAGTGACGTGATAGTGGGGACGTGTCTCACCGCCGTTCACCCATACGTCGTCGTGGAAATCCGCGTCCAGGACCGTGATTGGACCGAGACGACGCATTCGGTGCGCGAACGCGAAGGAGCGTGCGTCCCCGAGTGGCCCAATTTCTGGCCACCAATACGACGATGACTCCAGCTGGCTCCTGCGCAGTTCGGCGAAGTCGTCCACCGACCGCACCGAAACCCAGGTGTCGGTTTGTAGTGTCACCGCGGAACCTGTCATCCGGTCTGCCATGGCGATCCTCTCTTTCGGCATGGCTGTATCGGGACCTTGCTGCGAGATCACCGATCAGCGCCGGAGGGTCCTCGTGCGGATCGGTGGTCCCCGACGCTGCGCTGGAACGCCCTGCGCCGCAAAGTCTCGGTTGGTGTCTCACCGTAACGCGCGGCGTGGGCGGCGGCAAACCTCCCGAGGTTGGTGAAGCCCCAGTGATAAGCAACCGAGGCCACGGTGACCGTCGACGGGTCGGACCTGAGCAACGTCTGGTGCGCTCGTCGCAGCCTGACCTCGCGCAGGTACGCCATCGGAGAAGTGCCCAGGTGTTGTCGGAACCCTTGCTGCAGTGAACGCACGCTTACGTGGCAACGTGCGGCGATCGAGGACAGCGTCAACGGTAAATCTGCTTCCCCTTCAATGATCTCGACCGCGGCACAAATCGCGCGTGGCGCACCCAGCCGTTCGTCTCTGCCAAGGGCGCCGCGGTGGGGATGCTCCGCGGCGAGCAAGAACCCACGCACCAGACTGTCGACGAATGGCAATCCGACCAGCGGATGGTTCAACACGGCGTCTGGCCGGAACAACTGCTCCTTGAGCAGCACCACCATGTTGACCCAGCTTCGGGTAGGCGCCGCGTTGGTGGGCATCACCGGTGTGAAATCGGGTTGCGACGTCACCTGCCGACCGAGTGCATCGCTGAGCGCATCGTCGACAGCCGAGCGGTCGATCTTCAAAGAGATCAACCTACTGCCGCCGGCCCAACGCGCTGCGGTGTGACCCTCCGGCGCATACACGGAGGCGACGCCCGGCCCGGTGGTGAGAGACGACCCACGAGACACACCCTCGATGCGGCCGGACAGCGGTACAACGATTCGATAGGCGCCGCACACCTCGCCGGCGTCCATTGACATATCCGCACCGAGGACGATTTCGGAGACGGTGACCAGACCCATCCGACCCACCCGCTGGGTGAGCGAAAATTCCTTGGGATCAGTCAGCAGATTCAGGTGGGGGCGGCCGCAACACACCAGGGCGAAGTCGTTGAACTCCTTCGCCGGTGTCCATAGTTTCGTATTGGTAGCGTCCGCAGTCGGCGCTCCCGTCATTCGGTCGCCTTCGCTCACCGTTCGCAGATCCCCTCTCCACACCTGCGCAGGCGACGCTAGCGCCGCTGAGTTTGCTGCGCTATACGGCGACAGCGACGCTGCGCGAAACGTCCACAGCGCTGCGCTATTCGGCTAGGCGCTCTACGAGCGGGTGCTTACTGTCGAGGTCGTGCCTCGCGAGCCGATATCGAGACCGCGCCTATGAGATGCGCTAAATCCGCTACTCCCCAGCGCTTTTCGAATCGCCAGCTTGCCTCGTTGAGCTCTCGGCTCGCCGGCGAGGTGGTGCATCCGCGACATCCGGACTACCAACGAGCGCGCCGCGTCTGGAACCACATGATCGATCGCCGGCCCGCGTTGATTGTCCGCTGCGCGAGCGATGCCGACGTCGCTGCAGCCATCAAATTCGCGCGTGAGTGCACCCTTCGACTGACCGTCAAGGGTGGCGGGCACAGCGTCGCCGGACACTCCATGGTCGATAACGGTGTCATCATCGACCTAGGTCGGATGCGCCAGGTCCGCGTCGATCCGGGTGCCGGGCGGGTGCGAGTCGGTGGCGGTTCTCTCCTGGCCGATATGGACCGTGCCACGCAAGCTTTCGGCCTCGCGACGCCGGCCGGCGTCATGTCGCAGACCGGTGTCGCGGGGCTGGCGCTCGGGGGCGGCATGGGCTGGCTGAGCCGCAAGCACGGCCTTACGTGCGACCACCTGATCGCGGCCAGAGTGGTGCTGGCTGACGGCAGCGTGCGGACCGCCAGCGCCAGCGAGAACCCCGACCTGTATTGGGGGCTGCGGGGCGCCGGGACCAACTTCGGTGTGGTGACGGAGTTCGAATTCGCAGCGCAGACCGTGGGTACGACGCTCCCGGTCGGCGTAGCGCTGTACCACATCGAGGACGCCGCCGACGCGATCCGTCATCACGGACAGACGATGCTGCACACCAGCGACGACCTCAAAGTCATGATTTACCTGCGTCGCGCAGCGGCCGAACCCGGCGTGCCGCACGACTTGTTGAATGCGCCCGTGTGCATGTTCGTGAGTGTCTGGACGGGAGATCCCGCGGACGCCGCAGGTGTGTACGAGCAGTTGTGGGCGGGGGCGCCGAGAGTGTTCGAGAACATTCAAACCCTGCCGTATGTTGCGCTGCAGTCGTTGAACGACAGCGCCCTCGGGCCCGGCGCATGCAATTACACGAAAGGCGGCTACGCCGGCGAGATGACCGACGGCTGCATCGAAGCGCTCATCGAGGCTGCGAACTGCTTGCCTAACGGGCTCTCAGCGATCGAGTTCGGCTATCAACACGGCGCCCAGGACCGACTCGGTGAAGACGACACCGCGTTCACCGACCGTCACGCCGATTACCTCGTCAACGTGCTGGGACGATGGCGGCCAGGAGACGAAGCGCGGCCCCACATCGATTGGGTGCGAGATACTTTCGCGGGCATAACACCATGGCAGACCGGAGGCCTGTACTCGAATTTCATGGCCGTCGACGACGACCACCGGGTGCGGGAGGCTTACCGGAACGGCAAGTATGAACGGCTGGCCACGATCAAGGCCAAGTACGACCCCGACAATGTCTTCAGCAGCAATCCGAACATCCTGCCCGCCAGAACGAACGGCCCGGGAGTCTGACATGCACCTCGGGCTGATCCCCGACAATCCGGCGGAATGGCAGGCGTTGACATCTGGTCGAGTCCCGTTGCCGTTCTTCCAAATTCATTTCGCGTTCGGGCTTGCGCACACGGTCATCACAGCAACCAGGCTTGGGGTATTCGAGTCGTTGGCGCTGCAGGCCGCAACGGCCGCCGAAGCCGCCAGGCGGTGCCGAACCGATCCGGCGGCAACGCAGAAGCTGCTGACGGCCTTGGCGGGTTCCGGTTACCTATCGGTCCGCGAGGGCCGGTATGCGTTGACGCCGATGACCCGCACCTGGCTGGCTGCCGGAAGTCCCCGCTCGCTCGTGGACGCGGTGCTCTTCGCGTTCGACGAATGGGAGCTGATGAGCCACATCGAAAACTACGTGCGCACCGGGACGCCGATTGACATCCACGAACGCATGATCGAGGACCAGTGGGGCCGTTACCAGCGGTGCATGCGCGCATTGTCCGGCCAGTCGGCGGAAGAAGTCGCGCACCACATTCCGGTGCCCCGCGGCGCCACCGCCATGATCGATGTCGGCGGCTCGCACGGGCACTACTCGGTTGCGCTGTGCCGGCGTCATCCCTGCTTGCAGTCGGTGGTGCTGGACCTGCCCGAGGCCGTCAGGGCCGCCGCGTCGTTGCTGGCGGCCGAGCGGATGGGGCCTCGCGTAATCCACCTCGAGGCCGACGCGCTGAGCCATGATTTCGGCGCCGATGCCTACGACGTGGTGCTGCTGTCAAATCTCGCACATCACTTCGACGAGTCGCAGAATGCCGATTTGTTCGGCCGGCTGGGACGCGCCCTGCGCCCCGGCGGTGTGTTCACGGTGATCGAGCCCATCCGACCCGACACGGGTGACGCCGTCGACCAATTGGCCGCACTGAACGAGCTGTACTTCGGCGTGACCAGCCGATCCGGCACCTGGACCGCGCGCGACATCGCCGGCTGGCAGCGCGATGCGGGCCTGCGACCGGCGTCCGAACCCATCATGCTGAACGATGGCAACACCGGACTGCAGATCGCAACGAAGGCCTAACTCAACTGGATATTCGGTCGGTATGCGCAATGGACTGAAGCTCTGGCTTCGAAACGACGGCCAGCGGCACCGCATTCGTTGCTTCCAGCCGTTGAAGTCACCCTCGACGGCGGCCATGGCCAACAAGCAGCTCTCGAAACTTCCCCCATTGATGTGCGGCTCGGCGCCCTGCCCGACAATCCCGGGTTCACCTGCGGCCGATTCAACGCTCAGTGCAGCCGGGCGCTCCGGACCCAAAGCCGGCGAGGCACAACTCATCAAGGCGCATACAACACCGGTCGTCGCCTTGCCTGGTACTTTTTGTGCTCCGAGGATCTTCGCTCGACTGGCTGCGATTATCACGGATGAGTACCAGCTAGAAGCATTGTCTTGGATGACTGACGCGCCAGCGTGGAGCATCGATGAGCTGGCTGAATGGGTTGCCTCCTTCATTGAGGAGCACTTCAGAAAAGTGATTCTGATTGGACACTCAACCGGTGGAGCAATCGCATTGCGACTGGCCGGGCTGCGGCCCGATCTGATCCGCGGCCTGATGCTGATCAATACCGGGCCCAACATGAACCACCATGATGGTGTTCTTGGTTTGGTGGCCGACATCGAGCAAGATCGAATGTCCGCTGCCGTGCACGCGGTGCTGCAGCGGTGCTTTCATATCCAACCGTCGCCCGATGACCTGCAGGCGCTGCTGGACTACGGTCTCGCAGTACCGCCACGTGCAGCCCTCGACGTGTTACACAGCCAGCATCGAACCGATTTGCTCCCTAGCCTGGGCGCCGTGCAGGTCCCCGTTGCCGTCGTGCATGGTCGGCACGATCGAGTACGTAGCGTTTTCGAAGCGCGGGTGATGGCCGCCAGCGTTCCCGACGGCTCCTTGATAATGGCAAGTTGCGGACACAGTCCCATGTACGAAGTCCCCGAACTTGTGTCATCCGCGCTGCGTGAGCTGGATCGACGCACCCGAGCTTAAGCCCGCCCGCAACAAGCCGGTCCGATGCTCACCGAAGGACGGCATCGTCGACGCGCTGCCTGTCATCCGGTCTTCATCCACCTCTCGAATTACGAAGTGACCGTTGGAACTCGGCGTTCACCGACATTCAGGGACGCGCCGCCCGGCTGCGCAATTCGTCCAAAGCGCTGCGCAATTCATCTAGGTCAGATGCGGGCAGCCCCTTACTGTCGAAGTCGTGCGTCACAAGCCGTTTACCCCAGCTGGAAAGAAGCCTATGAGCGGTGGCGAATCGCTTCCGGGCCAGTGCCTTTCCGACTTCAAGAACAACTCGAATGTCTTGCCCGCTAATCTGACAGAACGGCGGGCGTGACGTGCATCTGTGGCCGCACCCCCAGTACCTGCCACAATGGCAGGCGTTGGCGTATGGGCGAGTTCCGCCGCTTACATCGGTTGCGTATTCGGCGCCGTCGCCAGAAAATCCAGCCGCCACAGCGACCGAACAGCTTGCGCGCGAACCCCTTCCAGGTGAGCTGCGGGGGTGATTGAGGTGGGTCACTCACCGGGAGCGGGGCGGCAGGTGCGTTTGAGTGGGCCGGCGGCGCTGGCCGTCGTCGTTGCGACACTCTGTGCGTGCCAGGCGTCCGCAACACCGGCCCGGGGCATCCAATCGGTGATGTTGAACCAGACGTCGCTGAACGAGAATGACTACCTCACCGGCGACATCACCATCGCGCCCGGCGGCAGCACCGGCTGGCACTGGCACGACGGCAAACTGATCGGCGTCGTCAGACAGGGCACCCTGACACATAACGCGTCGGATTGCTCGACAGACGGCGTCTACAACGCCGGCGACACGATCATCGAGCCCGCCGGCGCCGACCACGTTCACCTCGGCCGCAACCTCGGCGCCGTCCCGACGATCCTGCAAGTCATCTACGTCAACCCGCCCGGCAAGCCGCTCGCGGAGGACGCCCCGAATCCCGGTTGCGGCTTCGACTGACCAGCGCCTCGCATCATGCTCACGACTCTCAGATGCATCGGACTCGTCATCGACATTCGCGTCGGCCATATCGAAGTCCATCAAGCCTTTCCTCGTTCTCGCAGCTGACAAGCCCGACGCATACAGCTGACCCGACGAAGGCCGGACGTGCGTCGGAATCACCGCAATGGCAACCAGGAGGCAGCATGACGCAGGACGTGCAAACGGTACTTGACGCCACGGCAATCTTGTCCCGCGTCGAAAAGATCGACCCGGTTGTGCGCGCGCACGCCGATGAAGCCGAGCGCGAAGGCCAGTTGAGCGCTGCAGTCGTCGATGCGCTGCGGTGGTCGGGTGTATTTAGGATGGCTATGCCCTCGGCGTGGGGCGGCCCGCAGGTTGATATCTGCAAGCAGGTGCAGATCATTGAGAGGCTGGCCCGGGCTGACGCGTCTGCGGCATGGTGCGCCATGATCGGCTCCGAGAGCGGGTTTTTCGCGTCCTATATTGAGGAGTCAGCCGCGCGCCGACTGTATGCCGACCTTGATTTCATCAATGCGGGCTTCCTGGGGCCGGCGGGTACGCTTGAACCCTGCGACGGTGGCTATCGACTCTCGGGGCGCTGGTCATTCGGAAGTGGTGTAACCCACGCCGACGTGATTGTCGGTGGCGCCATCGTCATCGAGAACGGGCGGCCCCGTCGCGGCGAAGCCGGAAGGCTTGACCACAGGGTGGCCATGCTGCCGGCGGCGCGCTGGGAGGTGCTTAGGACGTGGGATCCAGCTGGCTTGGGAGGCAGCGGAAGTCACGACTACACAATTACCGACACCTTCGTCCCGGAGGAATACACGTGGATTCCGGGAGAGTATAGGCGAACTGAACCGCTGTACTCCTGGTTTGGGCTGGCGCCGGCCGCGGGCGTGGGCGTGGCAATCGGGGTGGCCGCTGAGGCGCTTGACGTGGCCCGAAAGATGTTGGATGCGAAGGTCAGCAAAGCGTTGATGGGCCGTGTGACCGGAGAGCCAACCGTACGAACGGCATTGGCCAAGGCGGCGGCATTGATCGGGTCGACGCGCAGCTACGTCTACGACACCCTGGGCGCTCTGTTCGAGACGCTGCAAGCGGGTGCAGAGCCCCCCTTCGATCAACGCGCGCAATGGGCGGGGTGTGTGGTTCACACCGGCACAAGTTGTCGACATGCGACCCAATTACTGGTTGACGCAGTTGGCTCGGCGGCACTGCAGCGGTCATCTCCGCTGGGCCGACAGTTGCGCGATCTCAACATGATCGCCCAGCACGGCCTGACCAACCAACGGGTGTGGGAATGGGCGGGCGGACTTTACTTCGGAAAGCCCCCGCCTATGCCCGCGTACTGACGTCACCGCAAACAATGATTTCGCCTCCGTCGAGCGCGCCATCCGGAGCAACCCAAGGACCGTCAGAACGGCGAACCGCTAACCACAACCGCGGCTACCACCCGGACAACCCAGCCAGCCGATGAGCTTCGAAATGGTTTAAACGTGACCACTTTTAGGGACTCGGCGGCCTGGTCGAGGTCGCGCCACGTGGCCCGGCCGACCAAAAAGCGTGTTTGCCTCAACCCGGCAACACCGGCGCCGCTCCGGGCATCGTCAGCCCGGACACGTCCGACCAATTCTGTTGGCTTTCGGGGGCCGACGCCGAATACTGCACCACCCCTTCGGGGGCGGCGACGTATACCGCCGACGGGTTGGCCGCAACCGTGGTCACCGGGATCTGCACCCCGCGGGCCGGCGCGTCGGAGTTCACGCCGTCGATGTTGACGTAGGACACCGGGTGGCTGGCATCGGTGCGGGTGACCACGATGTCGTCGCCGGTGCGCCAGGACAGCGACACCACCGAGTTGCCCAGGCCGAAGCCCAGCCGCCGCGGGTAGGTCAGGGCGTACTGCCCGGCCTGCGTCTGCTCCACCCCGGCGAGGATGACCTGGCCGTTGATCACCATCGCGGCGCGCGTGGAATCCCGGGACAGCTGCAGGTCGGTGATTTGCCCCGGGAAGCTGCTGGCCACCAGCGCGGAATCCACCGGGATCCGGGCGGGCTGCCCGGAGGCCGGCTCCTGAATCGCGCGCAGCACGTTGTTGTTGTCGACGACCACCCACACGGCGTCGTCGAGCGACCAGCTGGGCCGCGTCAGGCTGCGCCCGTCGGCGGATTGCACCGCCTCGCCGCCCAGGTCGCCGATCCACAGCGACGCCGCCTGGTCCGGTGCGCCGCGCCGCAGCGTCACCACCGACGCCACCTGCCGCCCGCTGCGCGACAGCGCGGCGCCGGTCTGATCACCCATCCGCCCGAAGGCCCCCGGCACGGTGGTGGTGTGCTGTCCGTCGAGCCCGACCAGTGAGCCGTTCACCAGCGCGTGCAGCCCGGCCCCCGCGCCGTCGGCCACACCCGGATCGGTGGCGGCGACATCGGAGGTGGTCCATCCCTCGGCGAACCTGTCGTCCAGCGGTGCGCCGTCGGCTTTGATCACATACGGGCCCCTGATGTCGGCCCGGGCCAGCGTCCAAATGATCTGTGCCGCAAGCAATTGCCTGCTGTGCGGATCGGTGGTCGACAGCTTCTCCAGATCGACGCGGGCGCCGCCGTAACCGAGCCCGATGCCGTTCTTGCCGCCGTCGGCCCGCGTCACCGGCCCCCGCAACCGCAGCGGCGGGGCAAGCAGGTTGCGGACCGTGTGCGCCATCTCCGGCCGCGGGCCGGCCAGCAGCTTGGAAACCAGCTCGGTGGCCAGCTGGTCGTGATCGGACACCGCGACGTAGCGCGGATCGGGCACCACCGTCTTGCCGGTCGGGTCGGCGAAATACAGCGTGTTGCGCTTGTAGGTCGCCTGGAATTGCTGCCAGTCCAGGAAGACCCCATTGGGCAGGCGGTCGATTCGCCACCCGCCCGACGTCTTGACCAACTCGATCGGTCCCGGATCGGGCAGCACGCCTTCGGCGGTTTCGAACACCCCCACGTCCGACAGTGAGCCCAGGATGTCGGCCCGCATGGTGGCCGAAACCCGTTCGGCGGCACGGGTTTCCACGAAAACCACATGGTCGATCAGCAGCGCGCTACCGGCGTCGTCCCACGCGTTGGATGCCGACTGGGTGAGGAACTGCCGCGCCGCCAGGTGCCGGTTCGCCGGATCGGCTGTGGCCTTGAGGAATTCGCGCAGCAACACGTCGGGGTCCATGCCCGGGGTCGGCTTGGGCAGGTTCGACGGCGCCGGTCGCTCGACGGTGCCGATGGCCTGCGGGGCCGACGAGCTGGGC
Organism: Mycobacterium sp. 852002-51057_SCH5723018; assembly: GCF_001667035.1. Lineage (GTDB taxonomy): Bacteria > Actinomycetota > Actinomycetes > Mycobacteriales > Mycobacteriaceae > Mycobacterium. The sequence continues at coordinate 32,334 of NZ_LZIR01000008.1, read as the reverse complement.
ACGCCGGCGCAGCCGGCGAGCGACAGTGCCAGCGCCAGCAGCCCGAACAGCGCGAGGAGCTTCCGCCCGGCGACGATGCGGGCCGAAGCGGCCCGAGGAGAAGCCGGGCAATCGAGCTTCCGCATCAGCCGCTCCTCTCGGCGGGCTCACGGGCTCGCTGACGGTCCGCGCGCGGCGGTGCGGTCGGTTCCGCCGGCTGCGCCGCGTCCGGGATGGGCTTCAACGGCAGCGGGCTGGTGGTGACCTTGTGGCCACGAACAAGCGGCAGCGTCAGCCGGAAACAGGCGCCCTGCCCGGGTTCGCCCCAGGCCTCCAGCCGGCCCTGGTGCAGCCGCGCGTCCTCGATGCTGATCGCCAGGCCCAGCCCGGTGCCGCCGGACCGACGCACCCGCGACGGGTCCGAGCGCCAGAACCGGCTGAACACCAGCTTTTCCTCGCCGGGCCGCAGCCCCACCCCGTAGTCGCGGACGGTGACGGCGACGGTGTCCTCGTCGGCGCCCATGCGGATGCGCACCGGCTTGTGCTCGGCGTGGTCGATCGCGTTGGCGATCAGGTTGCGCAGGATGCGTTCCACCCGGCGCGCGTCGACCTCGGCGATCACCTCGTGGTCGGGCACGTCGACGAGCAGCTCGATGCCGGCCTCCTCGGCGAGGTGACCCACGTTGCCCAGGGCGTTTTGCACGGTGGTGCGCAAATCGACCGCCTCGACCGACAATTCGGCCACCCCGGCGTCGTGCCGGGAGATCTCCAGCAGGTCGTTGAGCAGCGTCTCGAACCGGTCGAGCTCGCTGACCATCAGCTCGGTGGAGCGGGCCAGCGTCGGATCGAGATCGGCGCTGTGGTCATAGATCAGGTCGGCGGCCATCCGCACGGTGGTCAGCGGAGTGCGAAGCTCGTGGCTGACGTCGGAGGTGAACCGGCGCTGCAGGTTGCCGAACTCCTCCAGCTGCGTGATCTGGCGGGACAGGCTCTCGGCCATGTCGTTGAACGACAGCGCCAGCCGGGCCATGTCGTCTTCGCCGCGCACCGGCATGCGTTCGGACAGATGGCCCTCGGCAAACCGCTCGGCGATCCGGGAAGCCGACCGGACCGGCACCACCACCTGGCGCGACACCAGCAGCGCGATCCCGGCGAGCAGCACCAACAGCACGGCGCCGCCGGTGATCATCGTCCCGCGCACCAGCTGGATCGTGGCCTGCTCGTTCTTCAGCGGGAAGATCAGGTACAGCTCGAGGTTGGCCACCTGCGACGACGTCGGGGTGCCGACGATCAGGGCCGGCCCGGAGAAGCCGTCGGTGTGCACGGTGGCGTACTGATACGCCGCCTGCCCCGCCTTGATGAAACCGCGCAACGAGCTCGGTATCTGATCGACGGGTCCGGCCGCGGTCGCCGCGCGCGGGCCGTCGCCGGGCACCATCAGCACCGCGTCGAACGCGCCGGCCAGCCCCGCACCCGAGGCGGGGTCGGTCTTGGACGTCAACGTGTTGCGGGCCAGCTGAAGGCTGCTGTCCAGCGAGCGCGTCTCCTCGCCGTTGACGATGCCGCCGACGGTGGTGCGGGCCCGCTCGATCTGCTCGATCGCGGCCTTCACCTTGACGTCCAGCACGCGGTTGGTCACCTGGCTGGTCAGCACGAAGCCGAGCGCAAGGATCACCGCCAACGACAACCCGAGCGTCAGCGCCACCACGCGCAATTGCAGCGATCTGCGCCAGGCAACGCCCACGGCCCGACTCAACGCACCCATGCCGCGGGTCATGGGACCCGAACGCCCCCAGCGGCTACGAGTGCGTCGCCGAGAGCCCCACCACATCAATGACGCCACTCCTCAGCATCGCTGCGCTCTGCATCGTCGTCGGCGTTGATAGGGCGCCGCCGGATCACGGGGGTCCGGCCTTGTATCCCACTCCTCGAACGGTCAACACCACGGTCGGGTTCTCAGGGTCTTTTTCGACCTTGGCCCGCAGACGCTGGACGTGCACATTCACCAAGCGGGTATCCGCCGGGTGACGATATCCCCACACCTGTTCGAGCAGCACATCACGAGTAAACACCTGGCGCGGTTTGCGCGCCAACGCGACCAGCAGGTCGAACTCCAGCGGTGTCAGCGAGATCTGCTCTCCGTTACGGGTGACCTTATGCGCCGGCACGTCGATGTCGACGTCGGCGATGGAAAGCATTTCGGCGGGCTCGTCGTCGTTGCGGCGCAACCGCGCGCGGACCCGGGCGACCAGCTCCTTGGGCTTGAACGGCTTCATGATGTAGTCGTCGGCGCCCGACTCCAGCCCCAGCACCACGTCGACGGTGTCGGTCTTGGCGGTCAGCATGACGATCGGAACGCCGGAGTCGGCCCGCAGCACGCGGCACACGTCGATGCCGTTCATGCCGGGCAGCATCAAGTCCAGCAGCACCAAATCGGGCCGCAGCTCACGCACCGCGGTCAGGGCTTGGGTCCCGTCACCGATGACCGCGGTGTCGAAGCCCTCCCCACGCAGCACGATGGTCAGCATCTCTGCCAGCGAAGCGTCGTCATCGACGACCAGGATCCTTTGCCTCATGAACTCCATGGTGTCACCAGATCGGGACAAAATTGGGGCACCACACGGGCGTTTCTTGGCCGATCACCGTAAATATGGCGCAAAACGGCCGGAAATCTGCTATCCGGCGGTCAAAGTGGCGGCCAGGGCAGCCGGATCGACGTCCGCGTCGACGGCCAGCCACCGCCCGCCCCAGCCCGCCGCGGCCAGCTCGGCGTACACAGCGCCGGTGCGCTGCTGAAGCTCGTCGTCGCGTTCGTAGCTGTCGCGCGCCCGGCCCGGCTCGCTTTCGGCGCGATGCCGGGCCCGCCGCGCGGCGAGGTCGGCGGGCACCGCGAGCAGCACCTGCCAGTCGGGCGGGGGCAGACCCAGGCGCCGGTATTCGAGCCGGTGCACCCAGGCCACCGCCGCCCCTGCCGCGTCCTCGCGCAGGCGCGCGGCGCTGTAGGCGGCATTCGAAGCGACGTAGCGGTCCAGGATCACCACGTCGTGGTCGCGGCCCAGCCCCTCGATCTCCGCGACGGCCGCGGCGCGGTCGAGCGCGAACAGCATCGCCATCGCATACACCGACGACGCCAGGTCGCCGTGCTCGCCGTGCAGCGCCTCGGCGGCGATGTCGGCGGTCACCGATTGCCCGTATCGCGGAAAGGCCAGGGTGGCCACCGACCTGCCCGACGCCTCGAACGCCTCGTGCAGACCGTTGGACAACGTCCGCTTGCCCGCGCCGTCGACCCCTTCGATCGCGATCAGCACCGCGCGAGCCTATCGGCCGGGCTCAGTAGCGGTAGTGGTCCGCCTTGTAGGGGCCGTCGACGTCGACGCCGATGTACTCGGCCTGCTCCTTGGTGAGCTTGGTCAGGTTGCCGCCGAGCGCCTCGACGTGGATGCGGGCCACCTTCTCGTCGAGGTGCTTGGGCAGCCGGTACACCTCGTTGTCGTACTCGTCGTTCTTGGTCCACAGCTCGATCTGGGCGATCACCTGGTTGGAGAAGCTGTTGCTCATCACGAACGACGGGTGGCCGGTGGCGTTGCCGAGGTTCAGCAGCCGGCCCTCGGAGAGCAGGATGATCGACTTGCCCGTGTCGGGGAACGTCCACACGTCGACCTGCGGGCGGATGTTCACCTTGGTGGCGCCGGACTTTTCCAGTGCGGAGACCTGGATCTCGTTGTCGAAGTGGCCGATGTTGCCCAGGACCGCATAGTCCTTCATCGCCTTCATGTGCGCCAGCGTGATGATGTCCTTGTTACCGGTGGCGGTGACGACGATGTCCGCGGAGCCGATCGCGTCCTCGACCGTCTCGACGTCGTAGCCCTCCATCAGCGCCTGCAGCGCGTTGATCGGGTCGATCTCGGTGACGACGACGCGCGCGCCCTGGCCCTTGACCGACTCCGCGCAGCCCTTGCCGACGTCGCCGTAGCCGCAGACCAGCACCTTCTTGCCGCCGATCAGCACGTCGGTGCCGCGGTTGATGCCGTCGATCAGCGAGTGCCGGCAGCCGTACTTGTTGTCGAACTTCGACTTGGTCACCGAGTCGTTGACGTTGATCGCCGGAAAGGCCAGATCGCCGGCCGCGGCGAACTGGTAGAGCCGCAGTACGCCGGTGGTGGTCTCCTCGGTGACGCCCTTGATCGACTCCGAGATCTTGGTCCACTTGTCCTTGTCGGTCTCGAAGCGGTTGCGCAGCAGCTCCAGGAAGACCTTCCACTCGGTGGGGTCGTCGTCCTCGGCGGGCGGCACCACCCCGGCCTTCTCGTACTGCGCGCCGCGCAGCACCAGCATGGTGGCGTCACCGCCGTCGTCCAGGATCATGTTCGCGGGCTGGTCAGGCCAGGTCAGCATCTGCTCGGCGGCCCACCAGTACTCCTCCAGCGTCTCGCCCTTCCAGGCGAACACCGGGACGCCCTTGGGCTCCTCGGCGGTGCCGTGCTTGCCGACGACCACGGCGGCGGCGGCGTGGTCCTGGGTGGAGAAGATGTTGCAGGACGCCCACCGGACCTCGGCACCCAGTTCGACGAGGGTCTCGATGAGGACGGCGGTCTGCACGGTCATGTGCAGCGAGCCGGAGATGCGGGCGCCCTTGAGCGGCTGGACGTCGTGGTATTCGCGGCGCAGCGACATCAGGCCCGGCATCTCCTGCTCGGAGAGCTCGATGTCCCGGCGACCGTAATCGGCCAGCGACAGGTCGGCGACCTTGAAGTCGATGCCGTTGCGGACATCGGGGGTCAACGAATTCATAGCGTTAGTCATCCTTCTCAAGCTCACTGGGCCCAAGCGGTACTTAGCTTAGGTATGTTCTTGCGCCACTGTAGTCGGCACCGAGTCGGCGCCTTAGACGAGGGAAGGTCCGGGGAACGTTCAGGGAATGTTGATGACGCCGTGCCGCTCGACGAACGGCGTCATGAGCCGCGCCAGGTCCGCGGCGACATCATGGTCGGCCTCCGGCGGCATCGGCACGTAGCTCAGGCAGAGCCTGACGATGGCCCGGGCGAGCACGCCGGCGTCCTCGTCACTCGCGGCCACCCAGCTCTGGGTCAATGCCGAGACGAGCCGCGCCGAGGCCTGGTTGATGATCGGCGCGCTGTCGGTGGTGATGAGCTGCAGCAGGTCGGGCTTGGCCACACCGGTCAGCAACGAGGTCACCAACGGGTCCGCGGCGGACTCAGCGAAAAAGGCGCGAAAGCCCCGCAGCAACGCCTGATGGATGTCGCCGACGTTGGCATCCAGCGCGGCGTGGACGATGTCGACCAGGCGATCGGCCAGGCGCAGGGCGTAACCCTGCGCCAGCCCCTGCCGCGAGCCGAACTCGTTGTAGATGGTCTGCCGGCTGATGCCCGCGGCGCGGGCCACGTCCGACAGCGTGATGGCGGACCAGTCGCGGGCCAGCAGCAGGTCCCGCATCGCGTCCAGCACCGAGTCACGCAGCAGGACGCGCGACGCCTCGGCGTAGGGCATCCGCTTCACAGGCGCGACTGTAACGTTCGGGGCGCTCACGGGCGGGCTACTTCGACCATCTCGAAGTCGGATTTGGCAGCGCCGCAGTCCGGGCAGCTCCAGTCGTCGGGGATTTCGTCCCAACGGGTGCCGGGCGCGATGCCGTCTTCCGGCCAGCCCACGGCCTCGTCGTACTCGAAGCCGCACTGGATGCAGCGAAACAGCCTGTAGTCGCTCATCGGCTCATTCCTAGGTCTTGGAAGTCGACTTTCTCACGCACCGAGCAGTCCGGGCAGCTCCAGTCGTCGGGGATGTCCTCCCACTTGGTACCCGGCGGAAACCCTTCCCGCACATCGCCTTTGGCCTCGTCATAGACGTAGTCGCAGACCGGGCAGTGGTAGGCGGCCGTCATGCCGCGCCCTTGTGGGAGGCCGCCAGCAGCTTCTCGCGCAGGCGCGGCTGCACGTTCACCTTGGTGAGGTCGCCGGCGTAGTGCTCAAGCACCCGGTGGTCCATCACCTTGCGCCACAGCGGCGGGAAGTAGGTCAGCGCGATCATCGACGCGTACCCGCTCGGCAGGTTGGGCGAGCCCTCCATGCTGCGCAGCGTCTGGTAGCGGCGGGTTGGGTTGGCATGGTGGTCGCTGTGCCGCTGCAGGTGGTAAAGGAACAGGTTGGTGACCACATGGTCGGAGTTCCAGCTGTGCTGCGGCGTGCATCGCTCGTAGCGGACTTTTCCGGAAGCGGTGCCGGTCTGTTGCCGCATCAGCCCGTAGTGCTCCAGGTAGTTGACCGACTCCAGCAGGCTGAACCCGAAGACGGCCTGGATGACCACGAACGGGATCAGCGCCGGACCGAAAATCGCGATCAGCGCGCCCCACAACACCACCGACAGCAGCCACGCGTTGAGCACGTCGTTGGACAGGTAGGTCTTGGGGTTCCAGGGGCTATTACCCTGCCGGCGCAGCCGCTGCGCCTCCAGCCGCAACGACGACCGCAGGCTGCCGAAGACGCTGCGCGGCAGGAACTCCCAGAACGTTTCCCCGAAGCGGGCCGACGCCGGGTCCTCCGGGGTGGCCACCCGCACGTGGTGGCCGCGGTTGTGCTCGATGTAGAAGTGGCCGTAGCAGGTCTGTGCGAGGGTGATCTTGGACAGCCACCGCTCCAGCGCATCCTTCTTGTGCCCCATCTCGTGGGCGGTGTTGATGCCGACCCCGCCGAGCACGCCGACCGACAGCGCCACTCCCAGCTTCCCGACCCAGCTCAGGGCACCGGCGGAACCAGCCGGGAAGCCGAGCCAACCGAGGTCCGACGCGGTGAACAGATAGGCGCCGAAGACCACGCTGAGGTACTGGAACGGGATGAAGATGTAGGTGCAGTAGCGGTAGTACTTGTCGTTTTCCAGCTGCTCCATCACCTCGTCGGGCGGATTCTGCCCGTCGGGGCCGAAGCGCAGATCGAGGATCGGCAGCAGGACGTAGAGCAGGATCGGCCCGATCCACAACGGCGCCTCCGCGGCCGCGTGCCAGCCGAGTCGGTTGAGCCCCCAGATGACCGGCAGCATCGCGAACAGGGCGGTCGGCGCGATCAGCCCCATGAGCCACAGGCGGCGTTTCTTGTCCCGCCAGCGCGGCGCCTCGGCCTGTCCGCCCGCTTGGGGTCGCAGTGTGGTCATATGCCAAAACCTCTCCGTGAGTCCTACACCTTGAGGTTGGACAATACGACGCTCTGCGTCTCCTGTCTAGACACGGACCATTATTTTGTAAAGGCTAGCCCCGCGTCCCGGCGCCCCTGCACCGAGTGCCGATACCCGTAGCCGGCATAGATCGCGGTCCCCACCACCAGCCAGACGCCGAACCGCACCCAGGTCAGCGCCGTGAGGTTCAGCATCAGCCACGCGCACGCGCAGATCGAGGCGATCGGGAGCAGCGGCACCCACGGCGCCCGGAACCCGCGCTCCAGGTCGGGCCTGGTCCGGCGCAGCACCATGACGCCGGCCGACACCAGGACGAAGGCGAACAGCGTGCCGACGTTGACCATCTCCTCGAGCTTGCTGATCGGAAACACCGACGCCGTCGCGCCCACCACCAGCGCAACCAGCACGGTGATCCGGACCGGCGTGCCGCGCGAACCGGTCTTGGCCAGCGGCCGGGGCAACAGCCCGTCGCGCGCCATCGCGAACAGCACCCGGCACTGCCCGAGCATCAGCACCATCACCACGGTGGTCAGCCCGGCCAGCGCGCCGATGGCGATGATCTTGCTCGCCCAGTGAATCCCGTTCGCCGTGAAGGCCGTGGCCAGGTTCGCCGGCTTCCCGCCGGGCTGGGTCTTGAGCTCGGTGTAGGACACCATTCCCGACAGCACGACGGCGACGGCGACGTAGAGCAGGGTGACGATCCCCAGCGACACCAGGATCCCCCGCGGAACGTCGCGCTGCGGCTCTTTGGTTTCCTCGGCCATGGTGGCAACGATGTCGAATCCGATGAACGCGAAGAACACGATCGACGCCCCCGCCAGCACGCCGTACCAGCCGTAGTGGCTGCTGGTTGCCCCGGTGAGCAGTGACAGCACCGACTGATTGATCCCGGTCGCCTCGCGCCCGGCTTCCGGCTTCGGAATGAACGGCGAGTAGTTGGCCCCTTTGATGTAGAAGGCGCCGACGATCACGACGAGCACCACCACCGACACCTTGATGGCGGTGATCACCGCGGAGAACCTCGACGAGAGCTTGGTGCCAAGGGAGATCAGCGTCGCCACCACCGCGACGATCACCAACGCGCCCCAGTCGAGCTGGAAGGAACCGAATTTGCTTGTTCCGCCGGCGAATCCGAACACCGAACCCAAATAGCTCGACCAGCCCTTGGACACCACGGCCGCGCCGATCGCCAATTCCAGCAGCAGGTTCCAGCCGATGATCCAGGCCATGAACTCCCCGAAAGTGGCATAGGAGAACGTGTACGCGCTGCCCGCCACCGGCAGCGTCGAGGCGAATTCGGCGTAGCACAACGCGGCCAGCGCGCAGGTGATCGCGGCGATGACGAAGGAAATCCAGATCGCGGGCCCCGTGATGTCCCCGGCCGTCGACGCCGTCACCGTGAAGATGCCGGCGCCGATCACCACGGCGACGCCGAACACGGTCAGGTCCCGCCAGGTGAGCTCCCTGCGCAGCCGGGTCTCCGCCTCGTCGGTGTCGGCGATCGATTGTTCGACCGATTTCGTGCGCCAGCGATTGGCCATCCACCCGCCTTCCCATCCGCTGGGAACCCATTGGTCCGTCACAGTACTGGGTAGTCTGCGGGCATGCCGGAAAGAAACAACGCGCGAAACCACGCGGTGGTCATCGGGGGCAGCATCGCGGGACTGTGCGCCGCGCGGGTGCTTTCGGATCACTACGCCCGGGTGACGGTCTACGAGCGCGACGAATTGCCGAGCGGGGCGGCGAACCGCGCGGCCGTCCCGCAGGACCGGCACCTGCACATGCTGATGGCCCGCGGGGCGAACGAGTTCGAAAGCCTGTTTCCCGGGCTGCTCGAGGACATGGTGGACGCGGGCGTGCCCATGCTGGAGAACCGGCCGGACTGCATCCACCTGGGCGCGGCGGGCCACGTCCTCGGCACGGGGCACACGCTGCGCGACGAGTTCACCGCCTACGTGCCCAGCCGGCCGCATCTCGAGTGGCAGCTTCGCAGGCGGGTGCAAGACCTGGACAACGCGCAGATCGTGCGGCGCTCGGTTGCCGAGCCGCGGTTCGACCCGGCGCGGGAGCGGGTGACCGGTGTGCTGGTGGATCGCGTGACGGGCGGGGAGCCGGAGTTCGTGCCCGCCGACCTGGTGGTCGACGCGGCGGGCCGGGGCACCCGGCTGCCGGTCTGGTTGGAGCAGTGGGGCTATGCGCGCCCGGTCGAGCAAACGATAGACATCGGCATCAACTACGCCACCCACCGATTCCGGATGCCCGAGGGCCTGATCGCAGAGAAGGTGGTGGTCGCCGGCGCCTCCCACGACCAGTCGCTCGGGCTTGGCATGCTGTTTTACGAGGACCGCAGCTGGGTGCTGACGACGTTCGGGGTGGCGGGCGCCAAACCGCCCCGGACGTTTCCCGAGATGCTCGCGCTGGCCGACGAGCTGCTGCCGGCCCATTTCAGCGCCGCGCTGGCGCGGTCCGAACCGATTGGCGAGCCGGCGTTTCACGCGTTTCCGGCCAGCAGGTGGCGCCGGTACCACAAGCTGGACCGCTTCCCGGTTGGCATCGTGCCCTTCGGCGACGCCGTCGCCAGCTTCAATCCCACCTTCGGGCAGGGCATGACGATGACGTCGCTGCAGGCCGGTCATCTGAAGTGGGCGCTGCAGTTCCCGGATCACCAAGTGGCCGCGGCGCTCAACGGCGCGACGGCCAGGACGACCTACCCGGTGTGGATGATGAACGGCGTCGCCGACCTGCACTTCCACCACGCCACCACCAAGGCCCACGTGCCCTGGTGGTGGCGGCCGTCCGCGACGCTGTTCGACCAATTCCTCGGCGCCGCCGAAACGGAAGCGGTTCTGGCCGAATGGTTTTTGCGCCGGTTCTCACTGCTTGACAGCCTGTACATGGTCCCGCCGCCGCGGATCGTCGGCCGGGCCATGGCGCACAATATGCGGCTGTGGCTGCGCGAGCGCCGGGAGGCGACCCGCGACCGACGTGGCGATCGCGAGCGCCGCGGAGCCGGGCGAAGCGGCTCGCCCTCATCGGCGGCAGTCACAGCCCTACGGTCGCCCTGAACAGCTTGGCCGGCTCGCGTGCCACCAGCCGGATGGGTCCGTCGTCGGCCGCGACCCAGGCGGCCATCCCGCGTTCCAGCGTGAGCGATCCGGACTTGCCGTGCACCGCCGTGCAGCCCTCGGCGCACAACAAGATCTGTGGGCCCTCGTGGCTGCTGGACGCGTCGACCTCGTGGCCGAGGTAGTCGCCTTCAAGCGTCAGCAGGGCGACCGCGAACTCGTCGGTGGGCGTCTCGTAGATCATGCCGAATCCCTCGCGGCGGACATGCGGGTGCAGCTGCGCCTCGGGGGTGGGATTGAAGTCCAGCACCCGCAGCAGCTCGGGGACGTCGACGTGCTTGGGGGTCAGCCCGCCGCGTAACACGTTGTCGGAGTTGGCCATTACTTCAACGGCGAACCCACGCAGGTAGGTGTGCAGGTTACCGGCCGCCACGAAGATCGCCTCGCCCGGGGCCAGCGTGATGCGGTTGAGCAACAACGCCGCCAGCACGCCGGCGTCGCCGGGATAGCGTTCGCCCAGCTCCAGCACCGTCTTGGCTTCGGCCGCGAATTCCGTTGCGCCGGAACTGACGTAGGCGATGGCGCCGTCCAGCACGGCGGGTATCAGCACGTCGATGTCGGGCTGCGGCGCGGTGATCCAGGTGGTGAACAGCGCGCGCAGGCCGTCGGCGTCGGACTGGTCGTTGAGCAAATCGATGTAGGGGTCGAGGTCGGAGACGGCCAGCGCCCGCAGCAGCTCGACGGTCCGCGACGCGGGGCGAAACCCGGCCAGCGCCTCGAACGACTGCAGCGCCACCAACAACTCCGGCTTGTGGGAGGTGTCGCGGTAGTTGCGCACCGGCGAGTTCACCGGAATGCCCAGTCGCTCCTCGCGCAGGTAGCCCTCGACCGCCTGCTCGGCACTGGGATGGGCCTGCAGCGACAGCGGCTCGTCGGCCGCCAGGACCTTGACCAGAAACGGCAGCACGTCGCCGAACCTGGTCCGCGACGCCGGGCCGAGCTGCCCGTCCGGGTCGGCGACCAGCGCCTCCAGCAACGAGACCTCATCTTTCTTGCCGTTGCCCTTTTGCAGCCAGGCCGGGTCGCCGGGGTGTGCGCCAAACCAGAGCTCGGCCTCCGGATGAGCCGCCGGGACCGTACGCCCGGTGAATTCGGCGAGGGCGGTGCGCGATCCCCAGGCGTACGTGCGCAAGGCCCCGCGAAGCAGTTCCACTTGTCTATCTATCCCCGCACCAGTCGCATGTAAACCGCGGCCATCTCCAGCCGGACGGCCAATACTGCCAGTTGCTGCTCGGCGGTGATGGCGCCCCCCAACGCGGGCGCGACCGTGGAGCCCGCCGACCCGCCCGGCCCGTCGGGCACGTCTTCGGCGGCGAGCAGGTAGACGTCCTCGAGCCCGGCGGTCCGGGCGGCCACGACCGTCTGTTCGGCGGACAGCGTCAGCGCCAGCACCCGAAGTCGCTCGGGCAGCGGCCCGTCGATCTGGTCGTCGTGAAAGAGGGCGTCCACCGAAGAGGGGGCATCGCCGAGTGCCGAGGTCGCGCGCAGGGCCACCAGCGCGTCCGCCAGCCCCGTGGCGGCGACCACCTCGTGCGCGACCCGCAGCAGCACCGAGCTGCCGTGCCGGGCCAGCGCCAGCGTCGCGGCGCAGTCGCCGGCCAGCACCAACCGGCGATGGGCCAGGCGCGCGGCGATTGCCTTGGCCGGATTGGTGAACAACTCGCGGCCGGCGCTGTTGCGCAGCGCCTCGTCATCCAGGGCGTCGGCGAGCGACACGAGATCGGTGCCCTGCCTGGGATCGACGGTTCGCAAGGCGGCCAGGCCGGCGGCGAGGTAGCGGCACAGCCCGAAGTCGTCGGGAACGCTGAGCCGCGGCTCGAGCACCGCGGCGCGGCCGGCGGTGGAGTCGCGCAGCGGGCCCTCGTACGGCGCCACCACCAGAACCCGCGCGCCCCGGCGCACGCCGGTCGCCGCGGCGGAGACCAGCGCGGGATCGCCGGGGTCATCGCCCGCGACGATCAGCACGTCGAGCGGGCCGACCCAGGGCGGCGCCTCGCCGACGAGCGCGATCGGCTCGGAGGCCGCCGCACCCAACGTCGCGGCGAGGATGGCCCCGGCGGTCTCGGCCGCCCCGCGGCCGGCCACCCAGATCACGCTGCGCGCTGGGTCGTCCACCCGCAGCAAGTCCAGCGCGCCCTCGTCGGCCGCGGCGGCGATGGCGCGGACCTGCGCACCCGCCGACGACGTGGCCCGCAGCAGGCCCTCCCGGTCGGCGGCGAGCAGGCCGTCGGTGTCTTCGAGGTCGATCGCCCGGGTGGCGCTCACGTCGCGCCGTTCCGGCCGGCCGTGACGGCAGAGATTTCAGTGCTGATCTGGTTCACCAGCGCGTCGACCTCCTCGGTGGTGCGGGCCTCCACGTTGAGCCGCAGCAACGGCTCGGTGTTGGAGCTGCGCAGGTTGAACCAGCTGTCGTCGCCCAAATCAACGGTCACCCCGTCCAGGTGGTCGATGGACTGGATGCGGCTGCCGAACGACTTCAACACGGCATCCACGCAACACGACGCGTCGGCGACTTTGAAGTTGATCTCGCCCGACGATTCGTAGCGCTGGTAGTCGGCGGTCAGCTCCGACAGTGGTCTTGGCGGCCCCGGGGCCTCCTGCTGCTCGCCGAGGGCGGCCAGCACATACAGCGCCGCCAGCATCCCGGAGTCGGCGCCCCAGAAGTCACGGAAGTAGTAGTGCGCCGAATGCTCGCCGCCGAAGATCGCGCCGGTGTCGGCCATCAGCGCCTTGATGTAGGAGTGCCCCACCCGGGATCGCAGCGGGGTGCCGCCGCGCTCGGTGACCAGCTCGGGCACGGCGCGCGAGGTGATGACGTTGTGGATGACGGTCCCGCCGATCTCGCGGCCCAGCTCGCGGGCGGCCACCAGGCCGGTCACCGTCGACGGCGACACGGTTTGCCCGCGTTCGTCGACCACGAAGCACCGGTCGGCGTCGCCGTCGAAGGCCAGCCCGATGTCGGCGCCGCTGTCGCGCACGAAGTTCTGCAGGTCGACCAGGTTGGCCGGGTCGAGCGGGTTGGCCTCGTGGTTGGGAAACGAGCCGTCGAGTTCGAAGTACAACGGCAACAAGGTGATGCAGTCGATGGCGCCGAGGACGGCCGGGGCGGTGTGCCCTGCCATCCCGTTGCCGGCGTCCACGGCCACTCGCAGTGGCCGCAGCCCCGACGTGTCGACCAGCGAACGCAGAAACTTCCCGTAGTCGGCCAGCACGTCACGATCGGCGATCGCCCCCGTGGGTCCGTCGCAGGGCGCGACCCCGGCGATCACGTCGTCGCTGATGAGGCTGAGGCCGGTGTCGGCGCCGACCGGTTTGGCCCCGGCCCGGCACAGCTTGATCCCGTTGTAGGCCGCCGGGTTGTGGCTCGCGGTGAACATGGCACCGGGGCAGTCCAGCAGCCCGGAGGCGAAATACAGCTGATCGGTGGACGACAAGCCGATGCGCACCACGTCCAGGCCCCGGCCGGTGACCCCGCCCGCGAAGGCGGCGGCCAGCGCCGGGGAGCTGTCACGCATGTCGTGGCCGATCACCACCTGCCGCGCGCCCTCGGCACGCATCAGTTTGGCGAAGGCGGCGCCCAGGTCGGCGACCAACGGCTCGTCGAGCTCCTCGCCGACCAGCCCTCGCACGTCATACGCCTTGACGACACGGCGGACGGTCGCGGCAGGCCGAGACATGCGGGCCTCCTGACGCCATAGATACCTTCGCCTCTTGGCGCCAGCCTATCGGCCCGGGAAAAGTGCGCGCCGTAACGGTGCACGGCGGAGGGGCCACGCTCTAGTCACTGGGGTCGGGCAACACCCGCAGATGCCCACGGCGGCGCCCGGAACGGTGCTCGGCCGGCGCGAGCAGGCCAGCGCTGGGCTTACTGCAAGGCGCCGCGGCGTGGGCCCCGGCGTGCTGAATGTGGGAATCGGCAAAGCCATCGAAGCCGTTCAGCGGCGTGCCGGTGGCCCCGTGGGCCCGGGCGCGCTCACGCGGGCCGCCCTCGCGCACCGCATCGGCCAGGGCGACCAGGTCGTCCTCGTCGGGATGGGTGGGCTCAGAAAGGAGTTGCCCGGCGTGGCGCACCAGGTCCCACCCGCGGGGTGCGGTGATCCGGCCGGCGTGGCCCACGCACAGGTCCCACGAATGCGGTTCACGCGCGGTGGCGAGCGGGCCCACCACCGCCGTCGAGTCCGAGTAGACGAACGTCAGAGTCGCCACGGCGTAGTGCGGACACCCGGGCCGGCAGCAGCGACGGGGAACGTTCACGACCGAAAGGCTATCGTGCACAAACGCCGCCGAAGCGCTGGACACGCGCATCCGCTCGACCCGCGATTCCCAACCGTTACCATCGGCGCGTGGGCGATTCGCGCAGCTCCCCGCAAAGCGATCGGTGGCGGCGCCGGTCGGCCGCGCGGCGGGCATCACGACGGGGCCGCGACATGCGCGGCCCGCTGCTGCCCCCGACGGTGCCGGGCTGGCGCAGCCGGGCCGAGCGGTTCGACATGGCCGTGCTGGAGGCCTACGAACCCATCGAGCGGCGCTGGCAGGACCGGGTCTCCGACCTCGACGTGGCGGTCGACGAAATCCCGCGCATGGCCGCCAAGGACCCCGACAGCGTGCAGTGGCCGCCGGAGGTCATCGCCGATGGGCCGATCGCCCTGGCCCGGTTGATCCCGGCGGGCGTGGACGTGCGCGGCAACGCCACGCGTGCACGAATTGTGTTGTTTCGCAAGCCGATTGAGCGACGGGCTAAGGACACCGTCGAGCTCGGCGACCTGCTGCACGAGATCCTGGTGGCTCAGGTGGCCATCTACCTAGACGTCGAGCCGTCAGTCATCGACCCGACGATCGACGACGAATGAGCTTGCGCCGCGGGCTCGCTGGTTAGATGATGCCGCGCTTGAGGCGGCGACGCTCGCGCTCGGAGAGACCGCCCCAGATGCCGAAGCGTTCGTCATGTGCCAGTGCGTATTCCAGGCACTCATGACGCACCTCGCAACCGAGGCAGATCTTCTTGGCCTCCCGGGTGGAGCCGCCCTTCTCCGGGAAGAAGGCCTCGGGATCCGTTTGCGCGCACAGCGCCCGGTCCTGCCACTGGTCCGGTGTCGCCGGCGGCAAGGGCTCGGGTTCGAAAGCCACTGGCGCGTCAGGGACCACGGTCAAGTGCGGACGGGCGGACGCCGCCGGCGCCGAGCCAAAAGTGGTGTGCGGTGTGCCTGTCATAACGCCCCGAAGGTGCTCATAAGACATGCTTCGTCCGCCTCCTCAGCTTTGATTTTTGGGAGAGTGAGTGTGTCCCGCTGTTCTGATGTACAGACCATTCGAACAAGTGATCGAATCTCGGTCTGCGACACCGGAATCGGCTGGCCAACCGGGAAATGACACTGATGTGATTAGACACTTGTTGACCTGCATCGTCAAGCGTTATGCCGTATTTCCATATCATCTTGTGACGAAATTTCGGCGTTTCTGTTGTTTTGGGCAGTCGGCGTGTCGATCACAGTGTGCACGGCACCTCGAAACCGGCCTGCGGACCGCCCCATCGCGGGGCAGTACTGTCAAGCCCTGTGAAGCTCAAGTGAAGGTTACCGTTCTGGTCGGTGGGGTCGGGGGCGCCCGTTTCCTGCTGGGTGTTCAACAGCTGCTCGGGCTGGGGCAGTTCCAGACTCAACAGCGCCCAGATGCCAACAGCCACGAGCTGACCGCCGTCGTCAACGTCGGCGACGACGCCTGGATTCACGGGCTGCGCGTCTGTCCGGATCTGGACACCTGCATGTACACCTTAGGTGGAGGGGTCGACCCGCAGCGAGGGTGGGGTCACCGGGACGAAACCTGGCATGCGCTAGAGGAATTGGCGGCCTACGGCGTGCAGCCGGACTGGTTCCAGCTGGGCGACCGCGACCTGGGCACCCATTTGGTGCGCACCCAGATGCTGCACGCGGGCTACCCGCTGTCTCAGATCACCGCCGCGTTGTGCGACCGGTGGCAACCGGGCGCGCGATTGCTGCCCGCCACCGACGACCGCTGCGAGACGCACGCGGTGATCACCGATCCGGCCGACGACAGCCGCCGGGCGATCCACTTCCAGGAGTGGTGGGTGCGCTACCGGGCCCAGGTGCCCACGCAGAGCTTCGCGTTCGTCGGCGCGGAAAATGCCAGCGCCGCAACCGAAGTGGTACAGGCCATCGCCGACGCCGACGTCATCCTGCTGGCGCCGTCCAACCCGGTGGTGAGCGTGGGCGCCATCCTGGCCGTCCCCGGCATCCGCGGCGCGCTGCGGGCGGCCACCGCGCCGGTCGTCGGCTATTCACCGATCATCGGCGGAAAACCGTTGCGCGGCATGGCCGATGCGTGCCTGTCGGTGATCGGGGTGGAGTCCACCGCGGCGGCGGTCGGCCGGCACTACGGGGCGCGCGCGGCCACCGGGATTCTGGATTGCTGGCTGATCCACGAGGGCGACTCGGCCGACATCGAAGGGGTCGCGGTGCACGCGGTCCAGCTGTTGATGAGCGACCCGAAGGCGACGGCCGAGATGGTCAGCGCCGGGCTCAAGCTTGCGGGCCTGGGAGCGTGAGCGGCGTGAGCGTGACCGAGCATGGCACCGGCTCGGCCGTCGAGATCCTGCCGGTCACCGGCCTCCCCGAGTTCCGGCCCGGTGACGACCTCGCCGCGGCCGTCGCGGCGGCCGCGCCCTGGCTGCGCGACGGGGACGTCGTGGTGGTCACCAGCAAGGTGGTGTCCAAGTGCGAGGGCCGGCTGGTCCCGGCGCCGCTGGACGCCGCCGAGCGCGACGAGCTGCGCCGCAAGCTGGTCGACGACGAGGCGGTGCGGGTGCTGGCGCGCAAGGGCCGAACGCTGATCACTGAGAACCGGTTCGGCCTGGTCCAGGCCGCCGCCGGCGTGGACGGATCCAATGTCGGCCGCGACGAGCTGGCGCTGCTGCCGGTCGACCCCGACGCCAGCGCCTCGACGCTGCGCGCCGGGCTGCGGCAGCGGCTCGGCGTCGATGTCGCAGTGGTCGTCACCGACACGATGGGCCGCGCCTGGCGCAACGGCCAGATCGACGCGGCGGTCGGCTCCGCCGGTCTGACTGTGCTGCACAGCTATTCGGGGGCCGTCGACCGGCACGGCAACGAGCTGCTGGTCACCGAGGTCGCGATCGCCGATGAGGTCGCCGCGGCCGCCGACCTGGTGAAGGGCAAGCTGACCGCGATGCCGGTCGCCGTGGTGCGCGGGCTGCCCCGGCACGCGGTGACCGACGACGGCGCGACGGCCCGGCAACTGCTGCGGCCGGGCTCCGAAGACCTGTTCTGGCTGGGCACGGCCGAGGCCATCGACCTGGGCCGCCGGCAGGCGCAGCTGCTGCGCCGGTCGGTGCGCCGGTTCAGCGCCGAGCCGGTCCCGCCGCAGCTGGTCGAGGAGGCCGTCGCCGAGGCGCTCACCGCCCCTGCGCCCCACCACACCCGGCCCGTCCGGTTGGTGTGGCTGCAGGACCGCGCGACCAGGACCCGGCTGCTGGACCGCATGAAAGACAAGTGGCGCAACGACCTCGCCGGCGACGGGCGGCCCGCCGACTCGATCGAGCGGCGGGTGGCCCGCGGCCAGATCCTCTACGACGCACCCGAGGTCGTCATCCCCTTCGGAGTCCCCGAGGGTGCCCACACCTATCCCGATGCCGCCCGCACCGACGCCGAGCGCACGATGTTCACCGTCGCCGTCGGGGCGGCCGTGCAGGCCCTGCTGGTCGCGTTGGCGGTGCGGGGGGTGGGCAGCTGCTGGATCGGCTCGACGATCTTCGCCGCCGACCTGGTCCGTGCTGAACTGGGGCTGCCCGCCGACTGGGAGCCGTTGGGCGCCATCGCGATCGGCTACGCCGAGGAGCCACCCGGTTTGCGCGACCCCGCCGAGGCCGGGGATCTGTTGATCCGCAAGTGAGCCGCCCCGGAAGGGATACTTAAGCCGATGAAAACGTTCGCGGGCAAGGCGGCGGCGTCGGCCGACAAGGTCCGCGGCGGCTACTACACGCCGGCCCCGGTGGCCCGGTTCCTGGCCCGCTGGGTCCGCGACGCCGGTCCGCGGATCGTCGAGCCCTCCTGCGGCGACGGCCGGATCCTGCGCGAGCTGGCCGCTCTCGGCGGCGACGTGCAGGGGGTCGAACTCGTCGCGCACGAAGCGGCCAAGGCGCGGCGCTTCGCTCCCGTCGAGGCCGCGAACCTGTTCGCCTGGCTGGCCGGGACCACCAAAGCCGAAGCCGGCGGCTGGGACGGGGTCGCGGGCAACCCGCCCTACATCCGCTTCGGCAACTGGGCGTCCGACCAGCGCGACCCGGCGCTGGAGCTGATGAGGCGCGCGGGCCTGCGGCCCAGCAGGCTGACCAACGCCTGGGTCCCCTTCGTCGTCGCCAGCACGCTGCTGGTGCGCGACGGCGGACGCGTGGGGCTGGTGCTTCCCGCCGAGTTGCTTCAGGTCGGCTTTGCGGCGCAGCTGCGCGAGTTCCTGCTGGCCCGCTTCCGCGACATCACGCTGATCACGTTCCACCGATTGGTGTTCGACGGCGTCCTGCAGGAGGTCGTGTTGTTCTGTGGCGTCCGAGACACGGGCGGCGCGGGGCCGGCCCGGATCCGCACCGTCCATCTCACCGACGCCTGTGCGCTGGCCGGGTTGACGGAAGCCGACCTGGACGTCGAGTTCGCCCCGGCCCTGTTGCACGAAAACGAGAAGTGGACCAAGTACTTCCTGGACCCCGGCGCGATCCGGCTGTTGCGGGCGCTCAAGCGCTCGGACGCCCTGACCCGGCTGGGTTCGGTCGCCGGCGTGGACGTCGGGATCGTGACGGGGCGCAACAGCTTTTTCACCTTGACCGACGCGCAGACCGAGGAGCTGCGGCTGAGGCCGCACTGCGTGCCGCTCGTCGCGCGCAGCAGCCAGCTGTCCGGGCTGGTCTACGACACCGATTGCCGGGCGGGGGATGTGGCCGCCGGCCACCGCACCTGGCTGCTCAACGCCCCACCCGACCCGGCCGATCCACACCTGGCGGCCCACATCGACGCCGGGGAGGCCGCCGGAGTGCACCTCGGCTACAAGTGCTCGCTGCGCAACCCGTGGTGGACCACGCCGTCGCTGTGGATCCCCGACCTGTTCATGCTGCGCCAGATCCACCTCGCGCCACGGCTGACCGTCAATGCCGCCGCGGCCACCAGCACCGACACGGTGCACCGGGTCCGGGTTTTCGACGGGGTCGACCCGGCCGCGCTGGCCACGGCGTTCCACAACAGCGTGACGTTCGCCTTCGCCGAAATCCTCGGGCGCAGCTACGGTGGCGGCATCCTGGAGCTCGAACCCGCCGAGGCCGAGCAGCTGCCCATTCCCCCGCCGGCGCAGGCCGGCGCCGACCTCGCCCGCGATGTCGATCTGCTGTTGAAGGCGGGCGAAATCGACAAGGCGCTCGACCTGGTCGACCGCCACGTCCTGATCGACCGGCTCGGGCTGTCCGGCGACGCGGTCGCGGCGTGCCGCGCGGCCTGGGTTTCGCTTCGGGGCCGCCGCACCAGGCGAGGATCCCGTTGACCGTCCGCGACTCGGCCCTCTCGATCCTCGCCGAGTGGCGGGCCCCCGACCCGGCCCAGGATGCGTTGCGGCATGCCGTGCTGGCCTTCGTGCAGGCGCGCCGCGACGCCTGTTTGCGCGAGTGCGTGGCGGGCCACGTCACCGCGTCGGCGCTGGTGCTCGACGACGCGGGTGACCGGGTGCTGCTCACGTTGCATCCGCGGGTGGGCCGCTGGGTGCAGCTCGGCGGGCACTGCGACGACGGCGACGCCGACATCGTCGCGGCCGCGCTGCGCGAGGCCACCGAGGAGTCCGGCATCGCAGGCCTGCGGATCGTGCCCGAACTCGCCGCCGTCCACGTCCACCCGGTCACGTGCTCGCTGGGCGTGCCGACCCGCCACCTCGACCTGCAATTCGTGGCGCACGCGCCGGCCGGAGCCCGGATCGTGATCAGCGACGAGTCGGACGACCTGCGCTGGTGGCCGGCCGACGCGCTGCCGCCGGGAACCGATCACGCGTTGGCGTACCTGGTCGCCCGGGCGACCACACAAGGGTCACGCTAGGAACCTTTGTGATCGAAGTGCTGCTGCCGGGTCACACATCGGACGAGTAGCGGATCCCGCCGTCGGGAATGGTGACTCCGGGCCACACCCGGGCACCGCGCAGCAGCTCGCAGCGCGCGCCGATGTCGGCGCCGTCGCCGATCACGCCGTCGCGGATCAGCGCGCGCGGGCCGATGCGCACACCGAACCCGATGATCGAGCGCTCGATCACGCTGCCCGCCTCGATCTTGACGCCGTCGAAGACCACCGCGCCGTCGAGCCGCACGCCGGGGCCGATCTCGGCGCCACGCCCAACGACCGTGCCGCCGATCACCACCGCGCCCGGCGACACCGCCGCGCCGTCGTGCACCAACTGCTCGCCGCGGTGGCCGTGCAGCGCCGGCGACGGGGCGATCCCGCGCACCAGGTCTGCCGATCCGCGAACGAAGTCTTCGGGCGTGCCCATGTCCCGCCAATAGGTGGCGTCGACGTAGCCGCAGACCTTGACGTCGGCGTCGGAGAGCAGGGCCGGGAACACCTCGCGTTCCACCGACACCTCGCGGCCCCGCGGAATCCGGTCGATGACGCCGCGCTTGAAGACATAGCAGCCGGCGTTGATCTGGTCGGTCGGCGGGTCCTGCGTCTTCTCCAAAAAGGCGACGACGCGGTCCTTTTCGTCGGTGGGCACGCAACCGAAGGCGCGCGGGTCACCGACCCGCACCAGGTGCAGGGTGACGTCCGCCTGATGGGTGTGGTGAAAGTCGAGCACCTGGCCCAGGTCCGCACCCGACAGCACGTCGCCGTTGAACACCATCACGGTGTCGTGCCGCAGGTGCCCCGCGATGTTGGCGATGCCGCCGCCGGTCCCCAGTGGCCGCTCCTCGGTCACGTACTCGATCTGCAGGCCCAGCTTGGACCCGTCGCCGAACTCCGCCTCGAACACCCCGGCCTGATACGACGTGCCCAGGATCACGTGCTCGATGCCGGCAGCGGCGATCCGCGACAGCAAGTGAGTCAGGAACGGCAGCCCGGCAGTGGGCAGCATGGGCTTGGGCGCCGACAGGGTCAGTGGCCGCAACCGGGTGCCCTTGCCGCCGACCAGCACCACCGCATCGACTTGGAGAACTCCCACCTCAGCGCCGCCCTTCCGCCCGGTTCCGCCGGCGACCGCGCAGCGCGCTGCGCACCATCAGCCGCGAACGCACCGCCAGCGAGGCCCACAGCGTCCAGCGCAGCGGTGCCCGCCACCACCCGGAATGCCGATCGGCCAGGAAGATATAGGTGCTTCTGTGATGGGCGGCCAGGTGGCTCGCCGGGTCGTGGCCGGTGGAGTGGCCCTTGTGGTGCAGGACTTCGGCCGACGGGACGTAGACGCTCAGCCAGCCGGCCTTGCCCAGCCGGTCGCCGAGGTCGACGTCCTCCATATACATGAAGTAGCGCTCGTCGAACCCGCCGACCTGGCTGAACGCCGACCGGCGCACCAGCAGGCACGAGCCGGACAGCCAGCCCACCACGCGTTCGCTGGGCTCCTGCCGCTCCTGCCGGTAGGCCGCCGTCCACGGGTTGCGCTTCCAGAACGGGCCGACCACCGCGTGCATGCCGCCGCGGATCAGGCTCGGCAGGTGGCGCGCCGACGGGTACACCGACCCGTCGGGATCCCGGATCAGCGGGCCCAGCGCGCCGGCCTGCGGCCAGCGGGTGGCGGCGTCCAGCAGGGCGTCGATGCTGCCCGGACCCCACTGCACGTCGGGGTTGGCCACCACCACCCAGTCGTCATCCACCCCTGCGCTCTCGTCCAGCTGGGCGATCGCGCGGTTCACCGCGGTTCCGTAACCGAGGTTGGCGCCCGTGTCGAACAGCCGCACGTTCGGATAGCGCTCCACGGCCGCCTGCGGAGTCCCGTCGGTGGAGCCGTTGTCGGCCAGCAGCACGCTGACCGGCCGTTCGGTGGCCATCGGCAACGAGGCCAGGAACCGTTCCAGGTGCGGGCCCGGCGAGTAGGTCACCGTCACAACCGGCAGGACGTCAGTCACGCGTAGAGGGTAACGGTCGATCGGCGGAGGCGTCGGTTGACTCGTTGGTCTGCGCCGCGGCTAGTGCCGCGACAAGCGCCGTGCGCCACGGCCTTAGCGGCACCAGGCCCGCGGCGGCGGATTCCCGGCTGCCCAGGGCGGAGTAGATCGGGCGCGGTGCCGGCCGCGGGAACTCCGCGGTGCTGACCGGTCGCACCCGCGCCGGGTCGGCGCCGCATTCGGAGAAGATCGCGCGGGTCTGCTCGAAGCGCGACACCGCCCCTTCGTTGGCCGCGTGCAGGATGGGGCCTGGCACATGGTCGTCGGCGACCTGCAGCAGCGCGGCGGCCAGGTCGGCGACGTAGGTCGGCGACCCGGTCTGGTCGTCCACCACGTTGACCGGGCCGTCCCCGGCGGCCAGCCGGCGCATGACCGCGACGAAGTCCTTGCCGGTTCCACCGGTGTAGACCCAGGCGGTGCGGACCACGACAGCCTCTGGCTGCGCTTCCAGGACGGCCCGTTCGCCGGCGAGCTTGCTGCGCGCGTACACGCCGCGCGCGTCGGTTTCGTCGCTGGGCTCGAAGGGCCGGGGCGGGTCGCCGTTGAAGTCCGCGCGGTCACCGAAAAAGACGAAGTCGGTGGAGACGTGGATCAGCCGAGCGCCGGCGCGCGCGCAGGCCCGCGCGATGTGTTCGGGGCCGGTCGCGTTGACCGCGTACGCCGCGGCCTCGTCGCTCTCGGCGCCGTCGACGTTCGTGTAGGCGGCGCAGTTGATGACGACGTCGCCGGCGCGGATGATCCGTTCGGCGGCGGCGGGATCGGTGATGTCCCATTGCGACGACGTCAGCGCGAGCGCGTCGCGCCCCTGATTGGTCGCCATCGCCGCCAAACAGCCGCCCAGTTGGCCGCCCGCGCCGCTGATCACGAACCGAGTTGACCTGCCCGACATGTTTCGAGTTTGGCACGGGTCGGGCGCGCCGCCGCGGGCTACCCGAGAAGCTGCTGTGTCGCAAGTAATCTGTTGTGATGCCTGTGCAGCGTGTGATTCGTGTGATTGCCACTGTGCTGGCCGTCGCGGTCGTTTTCGGGACCGGGATCGCGTGGAGCAACGTCCGCTCGTTCGAGGACGGCATCTTCCACATGTCCGCGCCCTCGCTGGGCAAGGGCGGCGACGACGGCGCGATCGACATCTTGCTGGTCGGCCTGGACAGTCGCACCGACGCGCACGGCAACCCGTTGTCGGACGAGGAGCTGGCGACGCTGAAGGCCGGCGACGAGGAAGCGACCAACACCGACACCATCATCTTGATCCGGATCCCCAACAACGGGAGGTCGGCGACCGCGATCTCGATTCCGCGGGACTCCTACGTCGCGGCGCCGGGCCTGGGCAAGACCAAGATCAACGGCGTCTACGGACAGACACGGGAGGCCAAGCGCGCCAGCCTGGTCAAGGCCGGCGTTTCCGCGCAGGACGCGTCGGCGCAGGGCACCGAGGCCGGCCGCGAGGCCCTGATCAAGACCGTCGCCGATCTGACCGGCGTCACCGTCGACCACTACGCCGAGATCGGGCTGCTCGGTTTCGCGCTGATCACCGACGCGCTCGGCGGCGTCAACGTCTGCCTCAAAGAGCCGGTGTTCGAACCACTTTCGGGTGCCGACTTTCCGGCCGGCCAGCAACGGCTCAGCGGCCCGCAGGCGCTCAGCTTCGTCCGGCAGCGCCATGACCTGCCCCGCGGTGACCTGGACCGGGTGGTGCGCCAGCAGGCGGTGATGGCCTCGCTGGCCCACCGGGTCATCTCCAACCAGACGCTGTCCAGCCCCGCCACGCTCAAGCGGCTGGAGGCCGCCATCCAGCGCTCGGTGGTGCTCTCGTCGGGCTGGGACATCATGGATTTCGTCCAGCAGTTGCAGAAGCTGGCCGGCGGCAACGTCGCCTTCGCCACCATCCCCGTGCTCGACGGCGCCGGCTGGAGTGACGACGGTATGCAAAGCGTGGTGCGGGTGGACGCGCACCAGGTCCAGGACTGGGTGGGGGGCCTGTTGCAGGACCAGGCCCAGGGCAAGACCGAGGAACTGGCCTACACGCCCGCCAAGACCACCGCCAACGTCGTCAACGACACCGACATCAACGGGCTGGCGGCGGCCGTGTCGGCTGTGTTGAGCTCCAAGGGATTCACCAGCGGCAGCGTCGGCAACAACGAAAGCGGCCACGTCAAGACCAGCCAGGTGCGTGCCGCCAAGACCGACGACCTGGGCGCGCAGCAGATCGCCAAGGAACTGGGCGGGCTGCCCATCGTCCCCGACGCCTCCCTGGCGCCCGGCGCCGTGCGGGTGGTGCTGGCCAACGACTACACCGGTCCCGGGTCGGGCCTGTCCGGCGACCGAACCATCATGCCCGCCCGCGTGTCCAACGCCGGAGCCGCTCCGGGACAGGGGGCCGATCCCAACGTCCCGCCGCCGTCGCCGATCCTGACCGCCGGCTCCGACAAGCCGGAGTGCATCAACTGAGCACGCTGACCACGCTTTCCCAAGCGATCCTTTCGCCGATCCTGCGGACGGACCCGGTCGGCCCGCGCATCACCTACTACGACGACGCCACGGCCGAGCGCATCGAACTGTCGGGCGTGACGCTGGCCAACTGGGCCGCCAAGACCGCCAATCTGTTGCGCGACGAGATGGGCGCCGGCCCGGCCAGCCGGGTCGCGATCCTGCTGCCCGCGCACTGGCAGACCGCGGCGGTCCTGTTCGGGGTGTGGTGGATCGGGGCCGAGGCGGTGCTCGACGGCGCGGCCGATTTCGCGCTGTGCACCGCCGAGCGGCTGGACGAGGCCGACGCCCTGGCGGCCGGCGGGGAGGTGGCGGTGCTGTCGCTGGATCCGTTCGGCCGCCCCGCGCCCGACCTGCCGATCGGGGTCACCGACTACGCCACCGCGGTGCGGGTGCACGGTGATCAGATCGTTCCCGAAGCCCGTCCGGGTCCCGCGCTCGCCGGCCGATCGGCCGACGAGATCCTGGCCGAATGCCAAAGTTCCGCTGCGGCAAGGGGACTGACGCCCGACGATCGGGTGCTTTCCACCGCTTCGTGGACCCACGCCGGCGAGCTGGTGGACGGCCTGCTGTCGATCCTGGCCGTCGGCGCGTCGTTGGTGCAGGTGGCCAATCCCGACCCGTCATCGCAGGCGCGCAGGATCGAGACCGAGAAGGTGACCCGGGTCCTGTAGGCGCCGATTCATATTGATATCGCAATATTTCAATGTTAACGTCGTGCCAACGTCGGCTGACGGTGTGACGACAGGAAGGGTTGCGGTCATGGCGGTCTACGGTCTCTTGGCGAAGGCGGCGGGAACGGTGGTCACCGGCCTGGTCGGCGTGACGGCCTACGAGGTGGTCCGCAAGGCCATGGCCAAGGCCCCGCTGCACGAGACCGCCGTGTCGGCCGCCGAGCTGGGACTGCGCGGCACCCGCAAGGCCGAGGAGACCGCCGAGTCGGCGCGGCTCAAGCTCGCCGACGTCATGGCCGAGGCCCGGGAACGCATCGGCGAAGAGGCGCCCACGCCGTCCGTGGCCGACGCCCACCAGCACGACCACTGATCGGCGGAGATGTCGGTCGACACCGCCGAAGTCCCCGCACTGAAAGTCATTTCGGATGCGGCCGGGCGCATGCGGGTCTCGGTCGAGTGGGTCCGATCCGACTCGCGGCGGGCCGTCGCGGTGGAAGAGGCCGTCGCCAAGCAAGACGGGGTGCGGGTCGTGCACGCCTACCCGCGGACCGGCTCCGTCGTCGTCTGGTACTCGCCCCGGCGCTGCGACCGCTCCGCGGTGCTCGATGCCATCGGCGGCGCGGCGAGCGTGGCCGCCGAGCTGATCCCGGCGCGCGCGCCGCACTCCGAGGAGATCCGCAACACCGACGTGCTTCGCATGGTCATCGGCGGCGCGGCGCTGGCCCTGCTCGGGGTGCGCCGCTACGTGTTCGCGCGGCCGCCGCTGCTCGGCCCGAGCGGCCGGATCTTCGCCACCGGCGTCACCGTCTTCACCGGCTACCCCTTCCTGCGCGGGGCGCTGCGGTCGTTGCGCTCCGGCCGGGCCGGCACCGACGCCCTGGTCTCGGCGGCGACGGTGGCCAGCCTTGTGCTGCGGGAGAACGTCGTCGCGCTCACCGTGCTGTGGCTGCTCAACATCGGCGAGTACCTGCAGGACCTGACGCTGCGGCGCACCCGGCGGGCCATCTCCGAGCTGCTGCGCGGCAGCCAGGACACGGCCTGGATCCGGCTGACCGACGGCCCGCAGTCCTTCACTGAGGTCCAGGTGCCCATCGACACCGTGCAGATTGGCGACGAGGTGGTGGTCCACGACCACGTCGCGATCCCGGTGGACGGCGAGGTCGTCGACGGCGAGGCGATCGTCGACCAGTCCGCGATCACCGGGGAAACCCTGCCGGTCAGCGTCACGGTCTCCTCACCCGTGCACGCGGGGTCGGTCGTGGTGCGCGGGCGCGTGGTGGTGCGCGCCAGCGCCGTCGGCAACCAGACCACCATCGGCCGCATCATCGCCCGGGTCGAGGAGGCCCAGCACGACCGCGCACCGATCCAGACGGTCGGCGAAAACTTCTCTCGCCGTTTCGTTCCCACCTCGTTCATCGTTTCCGCGATCACCCTGGCGATCACCGGCGACGTCCGCCGGGCCATGACGATGCTGCTGATCGCGTGCCCGTGCGCGGTCGGTTTGGCCACCCCGACCGCGATCAGCGCCGCGATCGGCAACGGCGCGCGCCGCGGCATCCTGATCAAAGGCGGCTCCCACCTCGAACAGGCCGGCCAGGTCGACGCGATCGTCTTCGACAAGACCGGGACGCTGACCGTCGGACGGCCGGTGGTCACCAATATCGTTGCCATGCACAAGGATTGGAAGCCCGAGCAGGTGCTGGCGTATGCGGCCAGCTCGGAGATCCACTCCCGTCACCCGCTGGCCGAGGCGGTGATCCGCTCCACCGAGGAGCGCCACATCAGCATCCCCCCGCACGAGGAGTGCGAGGTGCTGGTGGGCCTGGGCATGCGGACCTGGGCCGACGGCCGGACCCTGCTGCTGGGCAGCCCGTCGCTGCTGCGCGCCGAAAAGGTGAAGGTGTCCAAGAAGGCGTCGGAATGGGTGGACAAGCTGCGGCGCCAGGCGGAGACGCCGTTGCTGCTCGCCGTGGACGGCACCCTGGTGGGGCTGATCAGCCTGCGTGACGAGGTGCGTCCCGAAGCCGCCGAGGTGCTGAAGAAGCTGCGCGCCAACGGGATTCGCCGCATCGTCATGCTCACCGGCGACCATCCCGACATCGCCGAGGTGGTCGCCGACGAGCTCGGGATCGACGAGTGGCGCGCCGAGGTGATGCCGGAGCACAAGCTCGAGGTGGTGCGCGAACTGCAAAGCGACGGCTTTGTCGTCGGGATGGTCGGCGACGGCATCAACGACGCCCCCGCGCTGGCCGCCGCCGACATCGGGATCGCGATGGGCCTGGCCGGAACCGACGTGGCCGTCGAGACCGCCGACGTAGCACTGGCCAATGACGACCTGCATCGCCTGCTCGACGTTCGCGACCTGGGTGCCCGGGCCGTCGACGTCATCCGCGAGAACTACGGCATGTCCATCGCCGTCAACGCCGCCGGGCTGATCATCGGCGCGGGCGGCGCGCTGTCCCCGGTGCTGGCCGCGATCCTGCACAACGCGTCGTCGGTGGCGGTGGTGGCCAACAGCTCTCGGCTGATCCGGTACCGCCTGGACTGAACGGCAATCGCGACGCGGCGAGCCGGGGAACTACGGCCCAGCAATCTTGGCGGGGCGATCTTCTAACCGTTGGGGCAAGGCGCCGGAATCCACATGGCGAAGCACGGACCTACGGGTACCCGCGGTGGATTGGGGCCCTCGTAAAGGTTGTTATGAAGATCGCCGGGGCCGCCGACATTGCCGGCGCCGGTACCAACGTGCCAAAAGGTGTGGCACACACTCTGGTCCCAGTTGACATTCATGGGCGGTCCTCCCGGGCACCAGTGATACGGCCCAACAGGTTCTATGTAGCCGGGGTCTGCGTAGGCGGTGCCTGCACCAAGCCCGAATCCTGCCATGGCGACGCCGCCCGACAGCAGCGTCGCGGCGATGGTCCCCTTCAGGGTGTGCTTGTTCATGGATCTGTTTCCCTTTGGTGAAGAGTGGATTCTCTGCCCGGGGGGTCGGGCCGCGGTGCCTGACCACCTGAGGATCCTCCACACCGCTTGCGAAATCCTTGCGTTCACCCGGCTCGCGTTAGCCCGGCGCTCGGTATCCCCGGCACCGGTGGGTCCGCACTGTTGGGCCTGAGCGGGAATGACGGCTTGAGGTAACGCACGAGCATGTGGACGCTGGCCTGAAGTGACTTTTTGGCGATCTTCGACCACGGCCAAATCCTCGCGACGCATCACGCGCACTTGGGCCGGCCAGCGAATCGCGTTGCACGACTGCGGCATTTGCCGAGGCAACCCACCTTCTCATCCCTGGACGGGCGGCAGTGAGCCCGGCCACGGAGCTTCAGCAGCAGCAGGCGTAGCCACGCCAGGAGCGGAGGCCCTGCCAGACCGCAACACCGGCGATGGCCAGCCCGATCGCCGGGTCCAGCCACCATCCGCCGGCCCACAGCGCCGTGACGGCAAGGCCGACCAGTACCCCGGCGGCCTGGGCAGCGCACAGGTAGTTCTGGTTCCCCGCGCCCTCGGTGGCCTCCGACCCCAACCGCGACCCGAGCTCGTGGTCGGCCCAGCCGAGGATCGGCATCGCCACCAGGGCGGCGGCCGTCAAGCCGATGCCGATCACCGAAGTCTCGGCGTGGTGCCCGCCGGTCAGCTCGCGAATGGATTCGGCGGCGATGTACGGCGCGGTCAGCCAAAACGAGCGGGGCTCCCGCTCGGACGCCGAACCGGCCGGAGACCGTATCGTTATTGTGGCTAACCAGTAGAGCGAAGAAGGGACGACATGGCGCGCACCGACAATGACACGTGGGACCTGGCGACCAGCGTGGGGGCCACCGCCACCATGGTGGCCGCGGGAAGGGCCCGCGCCACCCGCGACGGGCTGATCGACGATCCGTTCGCCGAGCCGCTGGTGCGGGCCGTCGGCGTCGACTTCATGACCCGTTGGGCCGCCGGTGAATTGAGCTCCGCGGACGTCGATGTCCTCGGCGCCCCCTGGGGCATGCAGCGCATGACCGACATGATGGCCGCCCGCACGCGCTTCATCGACGCATTCTTCGGCGACGCCTGCGATGCAGGCATCCGCCAGGTGGTGATCCTGGCCTCAGGGCTCGACGCCCGCGGGTACCGGCTGCCCTGGGCGGCGGGCACGACGGTATTCGAGATCGACCAGCCGCAGGTGATCGACTTCAAGGCCGTCACCATCGCCGAACTCGGCGCCAACTCCGCGGCCGAGGTGCGGGCGGTGCCGATCGACTTGCGCCACGACTGGCCGGCCGCGCTTCGGCAGGCCGGGTTCGACACGGGCCGGCCGGCCGCCTGGGCCGCCGAGGGCCTGCTCGGTTTCCTGCCGGCCGAGGCGCAGGACCGGATGCTGGATCAGATCACCGAGCTTAGCGCCGACGGCAGCCGGCTGGTGGCCGAGGTGTTCCTCAACTCGGGAGTCAGCGGGGACGCGCTGAACGCCGCCAGCGAGAAGTGGCGGGAGAACGGCCTCGACATCGCGCTCGGTGACCTGGGCTTCCCCGGCGAACGCAACGACGCGGCAACATACCTGGCCGACCGTGGCTGGCGGCCGGTCCGCACGCCGCTGAATCGGCTGTTGGCGGACAACGGTTTACCGTTGCAACCCGAAGGCCCCGACGCACCGTTCGCCAAGAACTACTACTGCACCGCGGTGCTGCACAAGGCAGGTTAAAGAATGGCCGATATGCCAAACAGCGAGGCGCCCAAGCCTCTTGAAGGCTTCCGGGTCCTCGACTTCACCCAGAACATCGCCGGCCCGCTGGCCGGCCAGGTGCTGGCCGACCTGGGCGCCGAGGTCATCAAGGTGGAGGCGCCCGGCGGCGAGGCGGCCCGCCAGATCACCGCGGTCCTGCCCGGGCGACCGCCGCTGCCCACGCTGTTTCTGCCGCACAACCGGGGCAAGAAGTCGGTGGCGGTGGACTTGACCACCGACGAGGCCAAGCAGCAGATACTGCAGCTCGCCGACACCGCCGACGTTGTGCTGGAAGGGTTTCGGCCCGGGGTGATGGAGCGCCTGGGCCTGGGTCCCGACGACCTACGATCGCGCAATCCCAAACTCGTCTACGCGCGGCTTTCGGCGTACGGCGGCAACGGTCCGCACGGCAGCAGGCCGGGCGTCGACCTGATGGTGGCCGCCGAGTCGGGCATGACCACCGGGATGCCCACGCCGACCGGCAAGCCGCAGATCATCCCGTTCCAGCTCGTGGACGCGGCGAGCGGTCACGTGCTGGCCCAGGCGGTGCTGGCCGCGCTGCTGAACCGCGAGCGCCACGGGGTGGCCGACGTGGTGCGGGTCGCGATGTACGACGTCGCGGTGGCGCTGCAGGCCGGCCAGCTCACGATTCACCTGAACAAGCCGAGCGATGGCCCCAAACCCGACTCCGCGCCAAAGGCCAAGAAGCGCAAGGGAGTCGGGTTTGCCACCCAACCATCCGACGCGTTCCGGGCCGCCGACGGTTACCTGGTGATCAGCGCGTACGTGCCCAAGCACTGGGCCAAGCTGTGCCAGATCATCGGCCGGCCGGACCTGATCGAGGACGAGCGATTCGCCGACCAGCGCTCGCGGGCGCAAAATTACCCCGAGCTGACCGAGGAATTGGAGTCGGCGCTTGCCGCCAAGACCGCCGCCGAATGGGTTGAACTACTGCAGGAAGGCGGCCTGATGGCCTGCCTCGCCTACACCTGGAAGCAGGTGGTCGACACCCCGCTGTTCGCCGAGAACGAGCTGGCGCTGCCGGTGGGTGACGGTGCGGACGCCGTCACCGTGATCCGCATGCCGGCACGGTATTCCAGCTTCGACGCCGCGGTCACCGATCCCCCGCCCGCCGTCGGCCAACACAACGACGCGCTACTCGGGGCACGACTTAGCTCAAATTAGCGGGTAGCGGGGCCTGTGCACACGAATTTCTTTATGCCTGAACCCGTTTGGCCGGATAACCGACTTAGTTGTTTGTCGGTGGTGGCTGCGGCTGGAACGGTTCATACCACCACCAGTCGGCGCGCTCGCCGGTGGGCCCGGGCCACGGGGGAACAGCCGGCGGGGCAAGGTTGGGCGGACGCGCGAGCGATCCCGCGCGCAGCCGTTGACCGGCGCTGTCGGTGACAATCAGATCGTCGGCGCATCCGGCGATGGTGATGAGGCCCCGGTGGTGCAACCGATGGTGATACGGACACACCAACACCAGGTTGAACAACTCCGTGGGGCCGCCGTCTTCCCAATGCCGGATGTGGTGGGCGTGCAGACCACGGCTGGCACCACAACCGGGCACCGCGCACGTGCGATGGCGATGCTCGAGCGCGCGCCGCAGCCGCCGGTTGATCACCCGCGTCGCGCGCCCAGCACCGATCACCTCGCCGTCGCGTTCAAACCAGACCTCACACGTGGCATCACACGTCAGGTATTGGCGTGCGGCCTCGCTGAGCAGCGGACCCAGATGCAACGCCGCAGCGCGCCGCTCCACATCGACATGCACCACCACCGTGGTCTGAGCCCCGTGCGGCCGACGAGCCACCTCGGCATCCCAGCCCGCCTCCACCAAGCGCAAAAACGCCTCCACAGTGCCCGGCAACGGCGGGCGCTGCTCTGAGGCGCGCTCCCCATCGCCGTGATCCTGCTTCCACTGGGCCACCAGCGCCTCACGATGCGACGCCAGCGCCGCGTCGAACTTCGCCGCCTCCTCATGGGGAAGTCTGATCCGCCAACAACTGGACTGCTCATCACACGTCTTGC